>DBQF01000003.1 GCA_002305115.1 candidate division WWE3 bacterium UBA1401 | reverse complement strand
GAGAGGGGGCCGGGGGGTTAGGGGGCGAGGTCCCCACTTTTTACCCCTTTCTAACACCACTCAAACATCTTCCTTCTAAACTACCCTCATAGAAAGGAGTGGGGGATGATTCTGCTAAAAATCACTTCCGGTAAATTTTCTGGACAGATGCAAGATGTCAGCCTGGAAGATCCGGATGAAGTATTTGCCAATTTAGTCTCACATGGCTGGAATTGGGAAATCGACTATTCTCAAGCAACTGACGAAGAAGCATTTAACTGGCGATCTTCGGAAGTAGCCGTGCGGATTCTACGCGCACTTTTCCAGGGGAGGCCTGTTACCTATATGGGAAAAGTCTATTCTGCTAAGTCGCCGGAGGAGGCCAGGGAGGTTGCTTTCGCTATAGAGGATGAAATGGTTGCGTCTGAGAGGTTGTTGGGTATTGAGAGGGATGATGAGGCGGGGTTGGTGCTGGGGGATTATGACGCTGTTTAGATAGTTTTTACCTCACCCTTCTTGGGCAACCACCGCAGAAGAGACTAGATGGAAAAGAGCAAAGATGGGACGGTTCCTGATTAACCACTATCACGAACCGTCTCCTACTTGTTTCTAACTTTCCTCTTACACAACTTTAAAGCAATTTTATTACTATTTATAGGGTTGGTTATGAGACCGTGGGTTATATGGGGTTCCTGTGGCCTTTTGACCGGCCTTTACTCTCTGTGCGAAGGCAGGCGCGCAAGAGGGTTTTACCTCGCCATAACCCGAGCAAGTCGAGGGTGAAGGCGGGCTTTTCTGGATGGGAGGCCACTCTCCGAAGTGAATGGGGGGTGGCCTTTAATGACCAATTTCCCAGCAAAAGATTTATTTCCTTGAAAATCTTTAGTTTTTTGATATTCTTTAACTATGTCAAAATCTAAAAATAAACAGAATGATATCTATCTTAGGCCTGTTAGCTCCCAGGGACAGGTAACAATTCCCCTAGTTGTAAGAGATAAATTGCAGCTAGCCAAAAGCAAAAGTGTTATTTTTGATATCCAAGATGACAAAGTAATCCTAAGAGCCCCAGAATACACTCTAGATGATGTGTACGGAATTCTTGAGCCGTTAGGTATATCAGATGATGAGATGCGCAGAATTGCCCGGGAAGAAAGGATGCAAAAGCACCTGGATTAATATGGAGTATTTTGCAGATACAAATATTTTCATAAGGTATCTGGTCAATGATGATGCCCAGAAGTCTAGGCAAGTGAGAAAACTTCTGAAAAAAGTTGAACAAGAGGAAATAGTACTCAGGGTTGCCGAACACGTGCTTTGTGAGTTAGTGTATGTGCTTTCCTCCAATAAGCTTTATAATAAGACCCCCTCTGAAGTTAAGAATATCTTGTTACCAATTGTGAGCTTGGCGAACGTAAAATGTGACAGTAAGGCCACTTTTGTAGCTGCACTTAATACCTATTCAGAAATGAATATCGACTTTGAAGACTGTCTGACTGTTGCTTATGCCCGCAAGTATGGTATAGAGACCATCTATTCTTACGATTCACACCTAGATGGGTTTGACGGTATAAAGAGGTTGGTGCCTTAGTTCTTATAATTAGTCTATCCATTGTTACCCCCTTCTAAAAGATATATACTAAACTCACAAAGTTTGTAAAAGCTGATGGACACTCTAATCCCTCAAAACCAGAAGCCAACCTCCGATTTGTTATTAAAACTGACTCTAATTTTCTTAATTTTCGGTTTGTCTGGCAGTTATGGTATCCATTTAGGCAAGTTACGTAATCCTTCACCAGTTACATCCCCTCAGACTGTTACTCCTCAAGAAGTTTCCCAAGACGTGATGGGGGCACGTGTAAATCCGCAGATTTATTTTTATGGAGATGCAAAAATCAGTAACGGTGCCATAATAGGGCTGGCTTCTACCGACGAGTCTGCCATAGATATAGGTGGTTATAAGATATTGGGGGAGCTTACCATTGACATATACGAGGCTTCAGCTACGGTTTTACTAGATTATCTAGTGTATGGGGAAGCAGGGAATCAATTAAACAAATCTATAGATACTACTACTTTGCACCACGTTACTACTGTTACGCATACCCTCAATTTAGCATCTTCTTACGAAGACCGCGTTCCACTTCCTTTGGAAGGCACCGGTATTTGGTATTTAAAACTTTCTGTTGGTGAAACTACTGCCCATGCTTTTATTGTTAGATCGGGTACGGGGGTAATTGTAAAAGAAGGGGATAATAAATTTATCTTCTGGGGTCAGGATTTTACTACTAAAAGGAGTGTCTCAGATGGGACTATTCACATATATAACCTGGAAAACGGCAAAAAGATTCTGGAAACCCTTGAGTTTAATTCGGAGGGTATTGCTAAAGCGCGGCTTTCCGCTCAGGCCGATGTTGCACTTGTATACCGTGACGATGACGTGGCACTACTTCCAATAAATCTCACACACTTAAGCTCTTATAGATTCTACACCAGCTTTAACCGCAAGAGTGTTGCTACTAAGTATTTTGTTTTTACCGATAGACCCTTGTATAAGCCTGGAGATACCGTTTATTTCAAAACCATTTTACGAGATGATGATGATGCTCGTTACACAATTCCCAGTGGGGAAGTAACGGTAAGCATTTACGATGGCTATCGCTATGGTGATGCCAAGCCTGTTTTTGAGAAAAATTACTCTATTTCTTCTGCAGGCACCATAGATGGCTACTATCAGCTTTCCGACAAAGCAAAGATTGGTTATTACACTTTAGTTGTATCTATGCCTAATGCTGATTCAGATGACCCTTGGGCGCGCGAGGACACCACTAGCTTTGATGTTGAATACTTCCGTAAACCTGAATTCACTATAGATGTTTCTGTTCCTTCCACAGACCTGGTATCCGGTGATCATAGTTCGTTTACTATCACAGGCAATTACTTTTCCGGCCAGCCTCTTGCTAATCAATTAGTAGAATATAGGGTTAGAGCAGTTAACTTTCACGATTACACCTACTTGTCTGATGCTCAAAGGCATAGCTTTGGTAACCCTTATAGTTATAGGTTCTGGTTTTGGTATGGCAACACTAGTGTTACAGAGGGTTCCGCCACTCTTGACCAGTATGGAAAAGCAACCATATCTATGCCTACTACGGTTAGCGCAACCCCAGGTAAGCCCCAAATTTATACCATTTCGGCTAACTCGTCCGGTAGCTCATATGATTCAAAGAACATACTAGTATTTCCGGGCGAATTTGGCATTTATCGTAGAGAAGGAAATTACAGGGGTACAGTAGACTCTAAATTTGAACTGCCCATTACGTTACTTCCTTATAGAGCCAATACAAATATTGCGAATGTACCACTTACTGCAAGCGTAAAGCGCTATTACTGGTCTAGCTATTGGAAGGAAGGTGCCAAATACTCTTCCTATAAAAGAGAAGAGGAATCACTAAGTCAGTTAACCGCAACTACCGATGCCCAGGGAAATACTACACTAGCCTTTACACCTACGCAGCCCGGTTCTTACGATATTACTGTAGAGGCACAAGACAAGCAGGGTAATAAAATTGTAAAAACCTTTTATACTTATGTTTCCTCAAAAGATCAGCCGTTCTATTCGGCTGACACTACCGCTGTAGACATAACTCTTGCTCCGGATAAGCAAACCTATGAGCCCACAGATACGATCAAACTTGATATCTTTTCTACTATTCCTGATAGAGACATTTTGTTAACTTTCGAGCGTGGCAGAGTTCAAAGATTTCAGGTGGTTAAACTATCTGGAGCAAGTGATACGGTTTCGCTTCCTTTGACCTCGACAGATATACCAAACGTTTATATAAGGGCTTCAAGTTTCTCTGATTATGCTCTAGACACAGAGCAGTTAAATTTGTCCGTAGGTGCTGACACTAAGAAAATCAAGGTGGCTATTACACCCGATAGCGCCAGTTACGGCCCCGGAGAAACTACGCAGATAAATATTGCAACTACTGATTTAGCTGGTAATCCTGTCGCGGCTGACGTTACCCTTTGGGCGGTAGATCAGGCTATTTTTGAACTTTCAGATTCTAAACTAGGTGATATTTTTGAAGCATTTTGGAAATCTAGGTATAACACCACCACAAGCAGCCATTCACTCTCCGGCATATCTATTGGTTCTGCTGCTGAAGGGGGTGGAGGTTGTTTTGCTAAGGGTACTCAAGTATTAATGGCAAATGGCTCATTAAGAGCTATAGACACAGTTAAAGTTGGAGACTATGTCCTAACCCGTTCCGAGCATGACAGTACTTTAAAGAAGGCCAGAGTAACGGCTACGCACTCTGCAGAAGAAACCGGATACTTGATTATCAACGGCAACTTAAAAGTTACGGCAGACCATATTATTTGGCTTAACGGACAATGGCAGACGGCCGGTTCCAGCCAGCTTGGTGATGTACTAGTTGATAGTGCTAACAACCAAGTTCCTATTACTTCCCTAGAATGGCAGCGCGGTAAGTTTACTGTTTACAACTTAACAGTAGAGGATTATCATGCCTATTTTGCTGGGGGAGCGTGGGTACACAACCAAAAAGGTGGCAGTAGATCTGTGTTTAAAGATACAGCTTATTGGAATCCTTTGGTCAAAACGGATAAAAACGGCAAGGCTAAGGTAAGCTTTAAATTTCCCGATAATTTAACTACCTGGGTAGTAGCTGCAGTAGCTGTTACGCCTTCTACTCAAGTTGGCCAAACTACAGAAACTATTGTAGTTACGAAAGACTTAATTATTAGGCCGATACTTCCAAACATTTTACGTGTTGGTGATAATTTATTACTAACAGCACTAGTACAGAATTTCACGCCTAAAGAGCAGCCTTTAGATGTAAAGCTGACTTTTGATGCCGGGGAAGTTGCTCAAGAAGTAATTTCGGATTTAGTGCTTAGCACTAATCAAACTCACCAACTTGAGTGGCAGGTAACTCCTACGCAAGCCAATGAAGCAGCGCAAGTTACGTTTGATGCTACTTCCAGCAAAGATGAGGACCTGGCGGATATAGTAACTCATACGCTGCCGGTAATTCCTTTTGGTTTTGAGGAGCAAAGTTCCCAGTTTACCGAAGGCACAACGACGTACAGAGTAAAATTGCATCCAGATAGTGATCAGGCTAGATCTTCCGTAACTTTGTCTTTAGCTTCTACTCTAGTGGGCACACTTCCTTCAGCAATGGAGTACTTAATTGACTATCCTTATGGTTGTATTGAACAGACAACCAGCCGGTTTGTACCCGCAGTAATCGCAAAGCAAAACCCCGCATTGTTTAGTAAAGTTTTAGCCGAAAAAGATGTTGACGCCATGATCGAGAAAGGTATAGCCCGGCTTACTGCGTTGCAAAGTGGAAACGGTAGTTGGAACTGGGGATACTCCGGTAATTCCAATGCATTTATTACAGCATATGTACTTGAGTATGTACTACAGGCGCGCCAGGCAGGTATTGAAGTTGATGACGAGTTACTATGGAAAGCTGGCAACTATTTGGAAAATCATCTAGCTACAACAGGTGAGCCTAAAGAGTTTCCTCGTGAAGAGCTCATTGTCAAAAACTACGCGTTAATGTTACTTGGCGCTAGGGACAAAGTTGTTGCGGTACCAGATTTAGCTGGCCTAACCCCCGATATTCTCTCACTTGCGGTAATGACTAATTACATGAATGGTGATCATAACTCTGTTACTAACGGTTTATCTTTGCTCATTGGTATGGCCAAGGATCAGGGGGATTCAGTATATTGGGAAAATGGGCCAAAAACTAACTTTGGGTCAAAAGATGCCTCAACTGCCTTAGCTGTCCGTGCTATTTTGATGGCAGAAGGGGATAGGGAAGTAGCAGCAAAAGCAGTAAGGTACCTAATGCGCAATCGTGTTGCCAGATATTGGTCTAACAGCTATGCTACAGCTCAGGTAGTTCGAGCTATTGTGGAATTTGCAAAGACTGGCAATGAACTAACCCCTGATTACGCTTACTCAGTGGCTCTAGATGGAAAGAATATTGCCCAAGGAAATGTAACCTCAAGTTCTCCTGATCCTATTACAGTTGATGTTCCTGTTGCAGATATTCTGGCAGAAGGATCTTCCTTAACTATAACCAAAGAAGGTGATGGTCAATTGTACTCAACTTATATGCAAACCGATTTTCGTACTGACAGAGGTGCTCAACCGGTTACCAATGGTTTGTATATTACCAGAGAGTACATTAACGAAAAAGGAAACCACTATACACTAGGGGTTGGAGATACTGTGTTGGTAACGCTTAAAGTTGGAGGGCTAGCTAATACAGAAGTTTATGGCGTTATAGAAGATGAATTACCCGCAGGATTAGTTCCTGTAAATGAAACTTTTTTGAACGAAGTAGACAACCGTTCTAGTCCCAGCTATTCCTATTATGGCCGATATGACCGTGAGTATACTCAAAATGGCGCCATTCTTACCCTGTATCGTATAGATCCGGGTGAACAAACCTATGTTTACAAAGCTAGAGTTGTGTCTGAAGGTACTTTCACTGTGCCCCCTGCGGCAGTTTCTTTAATGTACTCGCCTGAAATAAATGGTAGAAGTGCTGTACAGACCGTTCAGACCGATAAAGTGTCCGCTGTTGTTCCTGGAAAATTACCTACCGGGTTTGCTCGGTATCATCAAACTGGCAGACTAGGTATTGCTCAACTTGGCTCGAGTGTGCTAGTCGGAATTTTGGTATGGTTGGCTATTTTCTATGTCAAAAACCGACGGTTACCCTTTAAGCGTAATGAAGATCACTAAGACTTTAGTAGTACTTGCTGGTGTATTTGTTGGCCTATTGTTTCTATGTCGTACTAAACCTTCTAGTTATGTAGTGCAAACTCGGCATATCGCAGGGGGTATAGTGCCACATCATACCTTACCACGGTTTATTTTGGCGGATTTTTTTACCACCTTGGCTAAACAGAGCCCGAAAACCCTTATTATTCTTGGACCAAACCATTTAGAACAAGGAGGTAGCTTAATGTTAACCGGTAACCTCACTTGGCAAACACCCTATGGCACAGTGGCAGCGGATTATGCACTTGTTAGGTCGCTGACAGACGGTGGCATAACCGAAGATACGCAAGAAGTGGTAGTGCAAGACCCAGCTATGGCTGAATTGATGCCCTTTATTAGGTACTACCTACCAGACGTGCAGGTAGTTCCGGTGTTACTTAGTGGTTACATGCACCGGGAGGCAATTCAAAAGTTGGCTAATCAGCTCAGTACTTATGTAACTTCAGACACTGTGGTAGTCGCGTCTGTAGATTTTTCTCATTATCTAACTAGTGCTGAAGCTAAAGAACGTGATGCTAAAACACTTCAGTTTATGAACAATTTTGATTATGCTCAAATACTCTCGCTAAATAGTGAGTATACAGATAGTCCACCTGCCATTGTGGCTTTACTGATGATCATGCAAAATGTAGATGCTACCTCTATGGAGGTTTTACATCACACGAACTCAGGGGAGTTGCTAGGGGATGATACTGTTGAAACGACGAGTTACTTTTGTGTTGTGTACTATTAAGGTTACTGGTGATTATATGTACACTTTACAATACACTTAAATATACATATAATTACAAATATGAATTACATCTCTACTACAGAACTACGAAAAAAAGCTTCAGTGCTTAAGGATTCACTAAGGCGTGGCGAGAGTGTTTACCTATTGCACCGCTCAAAAGTAATTGGTGTGGTCGAGCCATACATTCAAGAGGATAAACCAGCTACACTCAAGCAATTACGCAAATTCATCTCAGCTTTTTCGTCAAAAGATCATATTCCTGACAGCCAAAGAAGAGAACTCTATCAAGCACATTTAGAGGATAAGTATGGCAAGAGTGTTTCTTGATACAAACGCTTTTATCGATTTGAGTGAGGACAGGGATGCTTCAATAGTGGAAGCTGTTGCTGGGCACGTTTTATACGTGTCGGTTGCTTCTTTAGGTACATGGGTTTATGTGTATAAGCATACTGTTCCTGATAGTAAATTCGAAACTTTGTTTAATACATTCAACTTTATTGATACTACTGCGGCCATAGCTCAGAAAAGCTTTCTTGGACCAACTGATGATTATGAAGATAACATCCAACTACATTCAGCATCAGATGCTAGCTGCGACGTGTTTATAACAAAAGACAATGGTTTATTGAAGTTAGGCTATTTCGGGAAGGTTCGTATCGCCCAGTGTTCTGATATGGTTTATTAAGTTTTGCTTTGCCGAGCTGATTCCACATTTTCACAATTACTGCTACAATCACTCCTATGAGCATATCTATTGGAATTGTAGGGTTGCCTAACGTAGGCAAGTCCACACTCTTTAACGCATTACTAAAAAGACAGGCTGCCTTAGCGGCCAACTATCCGTTTGCTACTATCGAACCAAATATCGGCGTAGTGGATGTTCCCGACGACAGAATGGACAAGTTAGCGGATGTTGTCAGAACAGAGTACAAAAAAGACCCGGCCAAAATGGTGCCAGCTGTTATAAAATTTATTGATATAGCAGGGCTTGTTAAAGGTGCTTCCCAAGGTGAGGGTTTAGGTAATAAGTTTTTAAGCCACATCAGGGAAGTTGACGCAATTGTACACGTTGTTAGAGCCTTTGAAGATGACAACGTAGTTAGGGCAGGTTCCACTGACCCTGAGAGTGATATAGCAGTAATAAACACCGAACTTATACTTGCAGATCTTCAGCTTCTTGAGAAAAAAATAGAAAATGAACAAAAGTTGGCTAGGGGAGGCAACAAAGAAAGTTTCGAACGCTTAAGAGTGTATGAGAAGCTTTCCGTAGTTCTTAATAGTGGTAATCTTGCCTCTAGTGTTGAGCTTTCTGAGGAAGAACTCTTACTTATTAAAGACCTTAATCTGCTTACCTTAAAGCCTGCAATGTTTGTATATAATGTGTCCGAAGCTAGCCTAATGAAGCCCAAAGATAGAGAATCGGGTAAAGAATCTATTTACTTATCAGCTAGGTTGGAGGAAGAACTGGTTAACCTAAGTGATGAGGAACGTGCTGAGTATATGCAGGAGTTAGGAATTCATGCTTCAGGGCTTGATAAAGTTATTAAAAGGGGCTATGAGTTACTCAATTTACAAACTTTCTTTACTGCCGGGCCTAAAGAAGTGCACGCCTGGACTATTACAAAAGGTACAAAAGCACCGCAAGCAGCCGGGAAGATTCACACGGATTTTGAACGGGGTTTTATTAGCGCTGAAGTTATTGGTGTAAATGAGCTGGTGTCTGCCGGCGGTTGGAAGAAAGCCAAAGAATTAGGCCTTATTAGAATAGAGGGTAAGGAGTATGTGATGAGGGATGGGGACGTGGTGGAGTTTAGGTTTAGTGTTTAGGTGGGAAAAGAGAAGTAGAGGGGAAGGGTTCGACCCTGCTGGAGTCCTTTGCTAAAGCAATCTTCTACGTTAACTAGACAAAATACTGTTATTAAAATCAAAGGCTCCCTGTGCATTATTTGTTGCTATGATAATAAAATCCCGTCTGCTACCAGGAAAGGTTGGACCCTTCCCACCTTTTTTATTGTAAAATACTAGTATGCAGAAGCTAGTACCAGATGATTTTACTGTTCCGGAAAGCCTAGAAACACCTCAGTTCAGTTTCGGCTAAGAATGCTTAGCGTACGTGATGTGGTTATGGACTACGATGCCGTAAAGAATTTCAGACACGCTCGTCTTTTACTTATACTGTAGTCAAGCCAGATGAATCCCAGTGTTTAGGTTGTGTGTATATTTTCCCCTCTACGTAGGGAAATTGATTGGGCTAGCTGGAATAGATTGGAATAACATTTCCCATACTCTTTATTGTAGGTGAAGGATTGAGATGAGTGCAGGTCGGACCCTCCTAATCCTCCTAATAATCCGGTAGCCATCTGTCTAACCGAGCATATTCTAGTTAAACTAGAATTTTGGTTGTAGACAAGATATTTACATGTTAGTATAATGCCCGCGTTATAAAAGGTTATACAAAACTTATATGAAACAGTCATACGAATTAATGACAATAGCAGAACAAAACCTGGGTGAGGAAGGCGCAAAAAAGCTTTCGGCAGAAATCCAGGAAATAGTAACCTCCCTAGGTGGTTCTATTATGGAAACTAAATATTGGGGTAAAAGGGGTCTTGCCTATCCTATCGGTTCGGATACCGAGGGTTATTACGATGTACTAACATTTGAGCTAGATAGTGCAAACGTGGAACAATTAAAGTCCCGTTTGAACATGACAGATGGTTTAGTAAGGTATTTAATTACACTCAGCAATCAGGCTGAAGAGAAGGAGTAAACGTAATGTCTGCACGAAGCGTTAACAAAGTTATATTAATTGGGAATCTTACCAGAGATCCGGAACTTAGGTACACTCCTCAAGGTACTGCTGTAGCAAGCTTCGGTTTAGCAACCAATAGAGAATGGGTTTCAGAAGGCCAGAAGAAAGAGGCTGCTGATTTTCATAATGTAGTAGCTTGGAATAAACTAGCCGAACTTTGCTCCCAGTTACTAGCCAAAGGTAGTAAAGTTTATGTAGAAGGTAGATTACAAACCAGAGATTGGCAGAATAACAATGGTGAAAAAAGATACAAAACTGAGGTAGTAATAGATCAGATGATCCTGTTGTCCTCAGGTAGATCCGGTGCAGACGGCGATTCTCAGTCAGAAGATCAAGACGTGAGTGACATGAGTTCTTCGGAAGAAGAAATTGATTTAGATGAATTGCTTTCCAGTACTTCTTTAGATGAAGAAGGTACTGAAGAGTAAGCTTTAGTTTAAATACATATGGCAAAATTTGTAAGGAAGAAAAACAAGAAAGATAGTAGAAAAGTCTCAACCAAATGCTACTTCAGTCGAAGTGGTACTACCCCCGATTACAAAGATGTGCTAATTCTGCGCAGATTTATTTCCGATAGAGGCAAGATTCTGCACAACAGCATTACCGGCCTAACGGCTAAGAATCAACGTAAGCTTTCTAGTGCCATCAAAAAAGCTCGCTATATGGCACTTCTTCCTTACACAGACCGGCACGCATTGTAAACAGTGTGTGATATCATAATCTCATGTCAGTTATAGCTGCCCATGTAAGTGATACTAACTTAACTTTTTTAGTGGGTCTTGATGACAAAGGTTTTTCACTAGTACATTTTCCTTTTGCATACAATTCTCAGCTTTTTGGACATTTTGTTACTGCAGAAGACTTTTATACGGATATTTTCCAGTTGGTTCTTAAAAAATATAAATTAGATCCTAATGCCTGTACCATTCTGGTTTGCGGTTCGCAGGGGCCGGTGCCACTAAAACTAAAGACAAAGATCAATACTAGTGTTTTTTTTCTCTTACAGGAAGCGGTAGAAAGCAGGATTTTATATATTAATGGTATGCACTCGTGTTCACTTAAGGCTTTAGAAGACGATGCACTAAGTAATTTTCTGTCTAATAAAGCGCTAGTTCCCAGTACAGAAGGTTTTGAGAGTTCGCACAGGAACTTTGTTTATACTACCATAGAGCAAAATAACGAAATTAATAATGTTCCGGAAGCAACAGAAGCACCAATAATAGTAACAGGGGATATCTTTATGGGTGATCTGACTTCGGAAATGTATTTACTTGCGCTAAATTTATTGGAATCCTCCGGCATTTTTGTGCTACAAATAGATAATAAAGGCGTATTAATGCCTCTTACGCTATTAAGTCTCCATAGTAAGAGGCTTTATCGTAAGGCACTTAGTGAAGCGCCTCTTACAACAGTTGGTACCATTTTCAAAACCCGCAACAATGTAGAATGTCTGTTTGAAACAGAAGTGGGGACTTCCCAGTTTTTTGATATTGCCGACGACTCTTTGGTAATTGTTCCGTTAAAAGAGGCTGATACGGCCAAAGTAATGTTAAAAAACACATTATTTAAACAAGTGGAAGGTACAGTTACGGGTGGTTCTCTGGGTTTTATCGTAGACACACGGTTTGAGAAAAGACATGCCGCTGTTTCCGGGTTACTTGATGATATTTCCCATAAACACCACAATTGGGCAGCTCCGATCGAGGAGGCGCTAGCAAGACTATGAATTACATACCTGTAATGGAAAAAGTAAAGCATACCAATGGCGTTTTGTTAGAAAGAGCACTACCCAGTGAAGGGGGCTTACGAGTATCGGTAGGGGATAAAGTTGAAGCATTTAGTGAGGTAGGTTTTTGCAAATATGCCTCCAAAATTGTGAAAATAGATGCAAGTGTAAAGCTTCACAAAAAACTAAAGCAGGGCTCTAGAGTATCAGAAGGCACCTTATTAGGCAGGTCTGGACTTAGAGCCTTTAGGGCTCCGTTTAGCGGTTTCATTGAAATGAAAGATAGTAATAGGTTTTTGCTGTCTGAAAAAGAAGACTTTACGTTACTTTCCGGTGTTTGGGGCGAAGTGGTAGATTGTATTGAGCGTAATGCCGTTCTTATTAGAACCCAAACAACCGATATACATCTAATGGCCTGTACTCCTGGATTTATCGAGGGGGAGCTTATAGTCTTTCCAAATCCTACAGATATTTTAAGGCTTCAGTATTTACGCCAATATTTCAAAAATGTTTATCGCAAAGTTATATATGTGGGAGATTATGTGGACAGCGAATTTATGCAAAGTGCTATTGAATATGGTGTGGGCGCGGTTTTAGCGGGTAGCGCCCCAAGGGAAACGTTTTTGTTAGCTAAGCAGCATGGTGTGTTCTTGGGAGTATTCTCAGGGTTTGGCAATATACCCACTCCTACAGACGTATTTAGCATTTTATCTAATGTTTCCAACCGGTTTGTGTTTGTTCAAGGGGATAAAAACATGATCAGAGTACCTATGCCTGAGCCATTCTTAATAAAAAAACCTTATAGACACTATATCAAGAAAGTAGTTAAGGGTTTAAGAGTTTTAGTGTTTACCGAGCCTGATTTTGGTAGTGTAGGTGTAGTTGAAAAGTTGGGAAAAACTAGTATAGTGGTTAAGCTCGAGAAAAATGACAGGAGTATAGAAGTATCCGAGCGAGCTTTGGTTGCTCTAGCTTAGTTATTAGTGTGACAACGTTTAAAAAATTTCAGACCATTTTAATAATCTTTTTGTTAAGCGTTTCCTTTTTTTATGGTGGCTATTACTTTGGTAAAAGAGGTTATGAAATTGATATCAAGAAAACCCCTTTAGAGGTTGAGATTATCAACAAGAATACAGTTCCTTCCGAGGTAGATTTTGGTTTATTTTGGGATGTATGGACCACGCTTGAAACAAAGTATCTGCTGCGCCCGGTAAATGCTCAAGAGATGGTTTGGGGTGCCATAGAGGGTATGGTGAAGGCAGTTGGTGACCCTTATACTTCCTTTTTGCCACCAGAAGTAAATGAGGCGGTTAAAAGTGCTATTAATGGAGAATATCAGGGTATTGGTGCGGAGTTGGGTTTAAAAGAAAATCAGTTGATTGTAGTCGCGCCGTTAGATGGATCGCCGGCTAAAGCTTCCGGAGTTAAGGCTGGAGATGAAATTCTGGAAATAGAAGGCACGAGCACTGCGGGAATTTCAGTGACAGAGGCTGTTTCCAAAATAAGAGGTGATGCCGGCACTCTTATTTCTTTAACTTTACGCCGCGATGGTGGTGACCCCTTTATTGTGCAAATCAGAAGAGGTGTTATTACAGTAGAAAGTGTTACTTGGGAAGACAAGGGCGATGGAACTGCCTATATAAGAATTTCCCGGTTTGGTGGCGAAACAAATGAAGATTGGAGTAAAGTAGCTTCTGAAGTAAATGTGGATATGAATGAATTAGATGCTATAGTTCTAGATTTGCGAGGAAATCCCGGAGGCTATATGGATTCCGCGGTCTTTATTGCCGGGGAATTTGTAAAGGGTAGGGAAGTTGTATTATTTCAGGAAGATGCCTTAGGCAATTCTGTACCACATTATACTAATAGGCTGGGGGCTTTTGAACGGATTCCGGCTGTTTTTATTCTAATCGATGAAGGTAGCGCATCGGCTTCCGAAATCTTGGCAGCTGCTTTGAAGCACCATATAAATGCTACGTTAGTTGGTGCAAAATCCTTTGGTAAGGGAACTATCCAAGATGCCCAAAACTTCAGCGATGGCTCAGGTTTACATATTACAATTGCCAAGTGGTTGACCCCTGAAAAAGTGTGGATACATGACAAGGGTTTAGAGCCTGATATACCGGTGGAAATTACGGAAGATGCTATTGCAGATGGTTTTGACGCTCAACTAGAAGAAGCATTAAAATTAGCAAAGGAGATTTAATATGAAAAAAGTACTTGGTGCAGTTGCCTTTGGCTTATTTATTGTAGTCCTCATTACCTTCACAGGAGGATTTTCCCAGTTTAATTCCGCTTTTGAAAAAGTGGAAAATTATGTGGAGAGAGCTTTGGGTAGGGGAGGTACCAGTACTACTATTAAAACCCACGAACTTATTGAAGAAGAATCTGCTGTAATAAATGCTGTAGAGGAGGTTTCTCCTGCAGTTGTGTCTATTTTAGTGAAGAGTCTGGAATTTGATTTTTACAGTGGCCCAATTATGTCTGAATCTGGGGTTGGTACAGGGTTTATTGTAGACGAGAGCGGCATTATTATAACTAACAGCCATGTGGTAGAAAACCCGAATGGCGAATATTCTGTTGTATTAAAAAATGGTGATACGTATGACGTTACAAAAATAGATCTAGATGAAGTTTCAGATCTTGCTATTTTAGAAATTACTGCCCGCAACCTGCCAACCGTCAAATTGGGTGACTCCGAGAGTATTAAAGTAGGTCAAAAGGCTATTGCTATTGGCAATGCATTAGGTAGATTCCAAAACACAGTTACTTTAGGAATAATTTCCGGTGTTTCCAGAGAGTTAACTGCATCATCCGGCCTTGGTGGCGAAGTGAAAACCTATGAATCAGCTATTCAGACCGATGCTGCCATTAACCCCGGTAATAGCGGTGGGCCACTGCTTAACCTTTCCGGGCAGGTGATTGGTATTAATGTTGCTACTACCCGTGGCGCCGATAATATTGGTTTTGCTATTCCTGTTAATGTTTTAAAGCCTATTTTGCAGAGCTATCTTAAGGAAGGCAGGATTGTACGGCCATATATGGGTGTAGTTTATTCCATGATTTCGCAAGAAGTATCTACGTTAAGAGATTTGCCTGAAGGCGCATTTGTACAAAGAGTTCTTCCAGACTCACCTGCAGCAGAAGCAGGGCTCACCAGAGGAGATATTATTGTTAGGTTTGAAGATAAAGATCTGTCGGAAGATTATCCATTATCGCGCGCTATAGCGAGTTTTAAGGTAGGGGATAGAGTAGATTTGGTGATTGATCGGAATGGAAATAGGTTTGATACGTCTGTAGTGTTGGCCGAAACTCCGGATAGTTTTTAGCCGCTATGTGCCCCCGAGGCTAAAGCCTCGGGTTAGGAGGAACATTCTTTTGCACCTTAACCGCAGGCTTTAGCCTGCGGGGACAACTAAAGTTAGTCTTTAGCTATTAATTCGGCCGATACATCTTCCAACATCTTATCAATATTTCCCACCAAAATACTCTCCATATTATGCCAGGATCTATTAATTCTATGATCTGTAATCCTATCCTGAGGAAAGTTATACGTTCTGATTTTTTCACTTCTCTCGGCGGAGCCAACTTGATTAGCCCTAAGCTCTGAAATATTCTGTACTTTCTGTTCCTGCATCAGTGTATATAACTTAGACTTTAGCACATCCATAGCCTTAAGCCGGTTTTTCAGCTGAGACCTTTCTTCCTGGCATTCTACAACTATGCCGGTTGGAATATGTGTCACTCTTACGGCAGTAGACACTTTGTTTACATTCTGGCCGCCATGGCCGCCTGCGCGGAAAAAGTCTTCTTGTATATCTTCTGGCCGTATCTCTATCTCAATCTTGCCTAACTTTGGCAGTACTGCCACTGTGGCGGTAGATGTGTGAATCCTGCCGCTGGCCTCGGTTACAGGTACTCTTTGTACTCTATGTACACCAGACTCAAACTGCAACTTCTTATACACATCTTTACCCTCAATAGTGGCTTGCACAGTTTTGATGCCCCCAGAGGTGTTCTTAGAAATAAAATCTTCCTGCACTTTCCAATTTTGCATTTCTGCATATCTTGAGTACATTTTGTATAAGTCATAAGCAAAAAGCCCCGCTTCGTCTCCGCCTGTGCCCGCCCTAATTTCCAGAATAGCTTTGTTTGGGTCTATGTCTTCTGCGGTGGTTGATTCATTAGTAAGGTCTTCTTGTGGGTTTTGCAGTGCCGAAATAGTTTGTTTCAGGTTTGCTATTTGGGTTTGAAGGGAAATAAGCTCTTCTTCTACTAGTGTTTTCATCTCGGGAGTGGGGTTTTGAGCCAATAAATTGTTGCTCTCAGCTACCTGAGACTCCAATTCTGCTATTTGAATCTGTAAGTTAGTAATTACTTGGTTCATGGAGAGCTATTGATTAGTTTGTTCTTGGTTCTGGGTTTCTTCTAATAGCTCTTTGAGAGTAGGGGCCTTAACAGATTCAGCTTTTGGCTGAACTTTGGCTTTTTTTGCCTGTTTCTTTGCTTCAAGTTCAGCCTTTTTTTGTTTGGAAAGCTCGAATTTCTTCTGGAATTTCTCAATTCTTCCCTCTGTATCAACAAACTTCTGCTGACCGGTAAAGTAAGGGTGACAAGCACTACAAATATCAACAGTTATGCTCTGTTGGGTTGAAATAGTCGTAAAAGTATTACCGCAGGCGCACTTAACAACCGCATTTTTATGAACTTGTGGGTGTACATTCTTTTTCATAACGCAAGGAGTATATCAAGATTTATATCTTTCGGCAATTAACACTCCGCTGGCAATAATTGCTGCCCCCAAGACAACAGTTAGCGTAGGGATTTCGCTTAAGAGCATAAACGCCACTGGAAAGGTGAATACTGGGCCAAGATAAGTAAATAAAGCTGTATCTGTTACTTCGGCCTTGTCAAGACCCCACTGAAATAATATGCAAGCCACAATGGAAGACAAAATCGCCATATACAAAAGTCCCAGCAGCCCGGTAATGCCTATTCTAGTAATAGAAAAATAGGTTGCGCCAAATAGCCCCGCTGCTTCCATTAGTACTAGCGGAATAAAGGAGGCTAGGCCTACGTAAAATGTGAATAGGGTTATGACGGTGGGGGAATAATCTTTGCTCATGGGTTTGATGTGCAAGATCTTGGAGGTCTTGGTTAGTTTGGAAGATTTTTTGCCCATGATTCTTTTAGACCAGATGATATATACCAGCCAGGCGAATTGGTACAAAAGGATTAGAAGGTTGCCCAGCAGTCTGTAATTTGAAGCTTCGGTGATGTGATTTCCAGACAACAATGGCTCGAAGATAACCACAATAGCTCCGAATGTGGCTATTATCACCCCCACCTTTTCCATCTTGCCTACAGTTTCTTTATAAAAATAACTGGCAGCTGCAATGGCAATGATTGGGTACATAACAGAGATGAGGGAAGCTTCAATAGTGTTAGTGAAATTGTAGCCCAAAAAACAAATAATAAGGACCGTTTGGCTTAGTAAGCCTAGTACAATGAGGTTAGGTAGATCTTGTTTAGCGATAGGTTCTTTTTTGAGTTCCCAGATGAAAAAGGGAAGAACGATTACGCACACTATTAAGAATCGATAAAACAGGAAGGAGATGGGTGGAATGTACTCAAGTGTGAGTTTTATGACAGGGCCGGCAGCTGCCCAAATGATGGTGGTTAAGAGCAGGGCAATATAGGCCAGGTGTTTTATATTGCGTTTTTTTAGGAACACAGGGTAATGATACAGGAAAGAGGGTGGGTTAGGGAAGGGTCCGCCCCTTCCTGTTGTCTGGTGCACTAAGTGATAATTTACTCTTCGCTTTTTTCCAGAGGTTTTGGAAAGTCGTCATTTATCTGAGAACAAATGGAGCCCCCAGTATGCTCCCGTGCAAGGCGTTCCAGGTACGTTTCAGGTGTGGCTGGCGATGAACCCAGATACTGTAGCCAAGGCGTTCTTCTTGTGCAGGTGTTGACCTCTTTACCAATACTGCACCACATTCAGAGCATGTATACAGTTGTCTCCTTTCCAAGCTATGGGGCAAGTTCTAGTTTGCATTATATACCTTTCAATAAGCTAAAGATGTGGGTATTGACTTGTTACTAATTGTATTGGAAGGTCTGACCTTCCGTTTATACATAATATACTTGAGAGTTTCAGGAAGGTTGGTTAACTCCTCAAATTGTTTTAACTACGCTAAATATGATCTACAAAGCATTGTTGTCATTATACTGTTAGTTGTCAGTCGTTAGTAGTTAGTAATTCCCATCTGTGTTATCATACTGCCATGGAAATTACATATATTGGTCACTCCTGCTTTCAACTAAAGGGTAGTACCATAAATATAATCATTGATCCCTATGACCCAAAAAAGACCGGTTATAAATTGCCAAAACTTAAGGCGGATGTAGTACTTGTTACGCATGATCATGCCGATCATAACTACGCCGAAGGTGTTGCCGACTACAGACTACTAATCAATGCTCCGGGTGAATATGAAACAAACGATGTATTCATTTTCGGTTATTCAGCTTTCCACGACACTGATGAAGGAGAAGAACGCGGGATTAATACCATCTATTTGGTTGATATCGACGGCTTTACTGTATTACACCTTGGAGATTTGGGTCACGAGCTATCTGAAAGCACTTTGGAGAATATAGACAAAGTAGATGTTCTTATGGTGCCTGTTGGCGGCAAATATACTATTGACGAGGAGAAAGCTTCTAAGGTTATTTCGGCCATTGAACCGGGGCTTGTTATTCCCATGCACTATGCCACAGAAGATTTAGCATTTAAAGACGATATTAAACCGGTAAATGAGTTCTTGGATGAGATGGGTGTTTCGGATGTTAAGGAACAGGAAAATTTGAAGTTGACAAGCGCTAGTGACATTTCCGAAGAAACTGAAGTAGTACTTCTGAAGCCCCATCATTAAAGGAATATGTTAGATCAAAGGAAAGCAGTTGATAAATCTAGGGTACCACCCCACGATTTGGATGCCGAAAAATCTGTTTTGGGGGCACTTCTTATTGATTCTGATGCCATTGTGAAAGTGGTTGAATTCTTGCGACCCGAACACTTTTATCGTTCTTCCCATGCAGATATTTACTTGGCTATTATGAATCTGTATGAGAAAAGAGAACCTGCAGACCTTATTACCGTTTCAGGTGAGCTGCGCGCGTTAGGAAAAGACAACGCTACAGAAGGTGCCGCATACCTGTCGGAGCTTGTTTCTTCTGTACCTACTGCTTCTAATGTTGAGTATTATGCGCGTATTATTAGAGACGCAGCTGTAAAAAGAAATCTACTGCAAAGCGCTTCCCGAATGAGTGAACTGGTCTATGAAGAAAATGACCTGGATATGCTACTGGATAGATCTGAGCAAATGCTGTACTCAGTAGCAAAAGATAGGACACACCAGGACTTTGTTCCTGTGAGAGAAACTTTGGAAATTACTTTCGAAAGGCTTGATGAGTTAAGTAAAACCAGAGGCGCTCTGCGGGGGGTACCCTCGGGGCTAAAAACACTTGATTCTATGCTTTCTGGTTTGCAACGTGAGAACCTTATTATACTTGCGGCCCGTCCCTCCGTGGGTAAATCTTCCTTGGCTATCAATATCGCGCAGCACGCCGCTGTCGTACATGGCAAGGGTGTGGGGTTTTTCTCGCTGGAAATGGGCAGAGAGTCTATTGTAGATAGAATGATAGCTTCTCAAGGGGATATTGATAACTGGAGGATAACTACAGGGAATCTAGAAGCTGAGGATTTTGAGAAGTACGGTGTGGCCGCAGGGGAGTTGGCCGAAGCACCCATTTATATTGATGACACTCCAGGAATAAGTGTTATGGAAATGCGAACTAAGGCTCGCAGGCTTCAGCTTGAGCATGATATTGACCTTATTGTAGTTGATTATTTACAGCTTGTTAGAGGAAGGAATCTGGATAGCAGGGTGCAGGAAGTTTCGGAGATTTCGCAGGCGTTAAAGAATTTGGCCAGGGAATTAAAAGTGCCGGTGTTGGCGTTATCTCAGCTGTCGCGTGCAGTTGAGCAGCGTGGTGGAGATAAGAGACCTCAGTTGTCAGACCTACGTGATTCGGGTTCTATTGAGCAGGATGCGGATGTGGTCATGTTTTTATATCGGCCGGATGAAGAAGATAGAGAAAATTATTTTCTGATAGTTGCTAAGCATAGAAACGGTCCGACAGGGGAAATCCCATTGTTCTTCAAGCTTAATAGAACGCAGTTTTACGAAGTAGCTCAAGGCCAAGGTTGATTAGATTGGTGCCACGGGTGGGAATCGAACCCACACGAAAGTCGCCTTCCATTGGTTTTTGAGACCAACGCGTATACCAGTTCCGCCACCGTGGCAAATACCATCAGATTCTATCACACAGTTGTCAGATATTACCATTCAAGGTCCGACCTTCCTATGCAATGTCTAGACTATCCCATAAAATTGAGGATGGTCCCTTATGTCAAACGTGCCTTTGATTGATACAACAATCTGTTTTGGCAGTGCACCTGGGGACGGTCCCCAATGTTTTCTCCGGTTTTGTTCTAAAGACAGCAATTCTGGAAATTTCCTCGAGGACGGTCCCGTTGTTCCTCCCTACTCGTCCCATATGCTACAATAGCACTTATGATTGCAACAGACTTAAAAACAGGAGCCGTCTATAAAGAAAACGCCCGCCCGCTACTGGTTCTGAAGTATTCACACATAAAAACTTCACGGGGTAGTGCCAACGTACGAGTTAGAGTGCGGGATCTTATTGATGGTCATGTTTTGGAAAAGAGCTACATTTCAGGTGACAAGGTGGAGGCTGCGGATGTCTACAGAAAAAATGCCCAGTACCTCTATCACGATGCTTCCGGTTATGTATTTATGGACCCTGAGACGTATGTCCAGTTTCAAATACCGGAGGATCTTCTGGAAGAACAACAATCGTATTTATTGGAAGGAGAAGAAGTGTCGGTTTTATATTTTGAAGGCAACCCGGTATCTGTAGATCTTCCCAATAACATGGTGTTTGAAGTCGAGTACACTGAGCCTGGGTTTAGAGGCAATACTGTAACTAATGTTTTAAAAGATGCTACTATGACCACTGGCCTGGTTGTAAAAGTTCCGCCATTTATTAAAATTGGAGATACAATTAGAGTAGATACCCGAACGGGGGAGTATGTTTCCAAAGCCTAATTATGGAATTGCCTGAAGTAATACACCTATTTAACTTACAGATAAATACTTTCGGCATCTTCTTAGTGGTGGCTTCTTTTTTCTCTCTATTTGTATTTTGGCAAGAGGGGAGAAAAGATGGGTTTGATGTTGAGCACTTGTTTGATCTGTTTTTCATTTCCGCTATTTTTTCATTGCTTCTATCCAGAGTTATTTTTGCTGTTAGTGGCCACTATGGTTGGTATGGGAGTTTTTTTCATGTCACTCGTTTTTGGACTCCTGGCTTCAATCTGTGGGTTTTACTTTTCCCATTTATTGCAGGTACAATTTTCTTTGCTAAAAGGCATAATTGGTCTGTTTTTCGCATTTTGGATATTACAGCACTGGCCCTATCTTTTGGTTTTTCTATTGTTTGTTTAGGAATATTAGCTCTGCAGAAAGACTTCAAGTTGCTCTTTCTCTTTTCGTTCTTTCTATTAGTACACGCTTTTCTATACTTTTTGCGAAAAAAACAGTATCTTTCGGGGCTTACATTTTCAGCATTCCTGCTGTTAGGTGGCGTTTTAGCCCTGCTATTCCTAAAAAATTTGCCATTTGCACTTGCGTTGTTTACAATTAGCATACTTAATTTAGGGTTTAGACTGCGAGGTTCTATGAAAAAGATACAAACATTACCAGCACAAATTCTAGAAAAATTCAGAAAGAGATTAATCCAGAAAGATTTGTTATTAAGAAAACAGCAACAGCGGCTTATTCGGGAAGATCCATATATGCAGCTAGGTAGAGATATTGGCAACGCTGAAGATATGGATGAAGTGGTGCTAGAAGACACCGGCCATGAGATTAAAGCTGTCCAAAGATCTTCGCTGGCAAAGGCGATGACTCAGGTTAGAAAAGCCTTAGCCAGGTTTAAGATTGGGAAGTACGGTATCTGCGAAGTTTGTGGCCAGCCGATTGAACAAGCCAGGCTAGAGATTTATCCGGAGGCCACAACCTGTACTTCTTGTAATAGTAAAAGTGACGGGCCCAATTCTTAATTGTTCCTACTTTCTTGATTCACTATTAACTGTAAAGCAGTTTGGTTTACTCTGTTTTGTACTCTATTTACTTTTTTTGTTGGTATTTTTTCGATCTTTATATTCCAGTTGGTTATCTATTGTAGGTTTAGGGGTTTTTACTGGCGGAGGAGTTTACAACTTGCTATATCGACTGCAGCAGAGTTGTGTTGCTGATCCAATCTTCACAGGTGTTTCCTACATAAATGTTGCGGATATTGCAATTTTTATGGGCTTGTTGCTTATGCTTATAAGCCGTATAATTGTTAAAGGAGGTGGTGGAATTGCAAGACGAAACTAAGCGAGTATTGTTAGTAGAGGACGAACCGGATATCTCAATGTTATATAAAGAAGTTTTGGAAGATGCCGGCTATACAGTTGTGACTGCGTTGGATGGTGATACTGGACTAGATTTGATTTTGGAAGATAGCTGGGATTTATTATTGCTAGACATAATGCTTCCTGGAAGAGATGGTGTGCAAATTCTTAAGAAGATGCAGGAAGAAAAGGTTGGCGAAGGCAAACCGGTGATCTTGCTTACTAACTTAGGTAGCGAAAACATTATAAATACGTGCTTCTCATATGGTGCTGATGGTTATTTGATAAAATCTGAAATCACATCCGATAAAATTGTGTCGGAAGTACAAGCTTTTTTGGAGGAATAATATGTCGAAAAACATACTTCTGGTTGAAGATGAAACCAGTATTAGGGATTTGTATGCGGAATTTCTAGCTAGCGCAGGTTATCAGGTTGATCAAGCAGCAGACGGTGAAACAGCTCTTGCCAAAATTAATGAGGGCGTATGGGACTTGTTACTGCTTGATATCATGCTTCCGCGGCTAGACGGGCTAAAAGTTCTTACAGGAATTAAAGAAAACCCAAGTTTGGCTGCTAAGCCAATTATTATAATAAGTAACTTAGAGGATCAAAAAGTTATAGACGCATGTCTTGGAGCAGGTGCAAAAGAGTTCCTGCTTAAATCCAATATTGTACCTGGTGACTTACTTACAGTTGTAGCCAAGTACTTTACTCCGAATGATGCCTGATATTATCTATGAAGACGACTGCCTTTTGGCTGTAAATAAGCCGGTAGGGCTTGTTGTAAACTTGTCTCAAACGGCTGTTTCCGGAACACTGCAAGATTTTTTATACGGTTATCTTAAACTTAAACCCTCCGAAACAGAATTCTATCAGAGGGCTGGTATTGTACACAGGCTAGATAAGTCTACTTCAGGAATTTTACTTGTGGCCAAGACATTTGGCTGTTTTGAGTACTTAAAGGAGCAATTTAAAAACAGGAAGATTACTAAAACATATATTGCTCTGGTAGATGGGGTTTTGGAAGATGAACTTCTGGAAATCAATGCTCCGATTGCCAGAAATCCTCAGAATAGGCTTAAGTTTGCAGTGGTAGAAAATGGCAGAGAGGCGCTAACCCGCGTGGAGCGTATCAAGGTTGTAGAGGATAGTTTTACTTTGGTTTATGCTTACCCTAAAACTGGTAGAACGCATCAGATCCGTGTTCATTTGGCAGCCTTGAATTTTCCGGTAGTGGGCGACTGTGTTTATGGTTCTAGGACTTTGCAGGAGAAGTGGCAAGGCAGATTTTTCCGGCTGATGTTGCATGCTTTAGAGATTAAGTTTACGCATCCTGAAACTAAAAAGCAGATGACTTTATCTGTTCCTGCACCAGAAGAGTTTAGCTTGTAGCTTCTGGCCTCTAGTTGCTAGCCAAGTAGCCATCTACTTTGATACAATCATACCAGCTGCCTTATGCCTACCAAAAAACGAACCAGATCAACAAAAAGACGCACTAAAGTTACCACCAGACGTGCAAAAACTGTATCCAGAAGTTTACATTTAGTTGTTGCGCTTATATTTTGTATTATATTTCTCATAGGCTTATTGGGTTATCGTACTTTAACCAAAAGATACACTTCTGCTTTTTCTCCTGCCACGTGTGACCTTGCCGACAGGGAGATATATACGCTTTTATACATGTCTTTGCCTGATATTAATGCGGATCCCGTATTGCTAGATAGAGTAAGTCTGGTGACAATCGATATCAGGGATCAAATTATAACTTTCCATGAAATTCCCGTAACTTTAGAGCTTGATATTCCAGGTAAATTTGGTGTTGAATCCGTCAGTAAAATATGGGCATTGGGCAGTTTAATGGGGGAGGAGGGTTCTGCAGAGCTTGCTCAGATGAGTATTCAAAAATTGCTGGGTGTTACTGTTGATAGATATATTCTTATTTCAGGTACTGCTGCCGAAAAGCTTGAGGCTTGGCTGGCTAATGGCAGTTCCAGTCTGTTTCTGCAGCTGGATTTGTTACAAAATTTGCCGGGATCTTTCAAGACTAATACAACACTTGCCGAACTATCTACAATTATTTCTTTGGCCAGAGAACTAGAAAAAAAGCAGTATACATTCTATGACGCCAGCGATTTTGATGAGTTCCTGCGTGAGCAGACTTTTAATTCGGCCATTGCTGCCGAGAAAAAGAGTGTAGCTATTCTAAACGGCACTGATATTGCTGGAATGGCGGCTTTTGGTGGCAGGGTTGTTGAAAACATTGGTGGCAGGTCTATTGCGTTAGGTAACACTGTCGAGATTTATGATGAAAGTACGCTAGTTGTTGATGACCCGTCTTCCGAGACGGTTGCATATTTAGCAAGATTCTTTGGAATTACAAATATTATTCACAAGAAGGATGCGCTAAATCTACTTGAGAGTGTGGTTGATAGGGCAGACATAACTTTAATCTTAGGATTTGACATTTCGGGCAAACTGTGAGAATATAATCACATTGTCTCTCTCCTTTCTTAACCCCCGCCCCAAATCAGGGCGGGGGTTTTAGTGGTTTTTAATGACTATATTTTTCTACGTTCTAATTATTGCACTACTACTTCTAGCAGTAGTAAAACTTATTTCCAGGCTTGCTAAGAGTAAGACCACAGAAAGTCTAGAAAAAGATTTTCAGATATTAGAAATACAGGTTCCCCGTAATAATGAAGATCAGAGTAGTGGCAATGAGTCTGCCTTGGCTGCAGAAGGCATGTTCGCTGCGTTACATGGATTGCTTACTGAAAATTCTGATGACCAGGAACACTTTTCCTTTGAAATTGCTTTTTCCGGCAATGGTGGTATCCGTTTTTATGTGGCAGCCCCTCTGGCCATCTTAAAATTTGTTGAAAGCCAAATTTATGCTCAGTATCCCCGGGCAATAATGAAGTTGGTTGAAGACTATACTCAAAGCATTCCTGAGGGCAATCAATTTGAAGTGGTTTCTTTTGTGCCCATTAAAGAAGTTTTTTTCCCCATAAAATCCTTTAGGGACTTTGAGGTAGATCCCTTGTCTGGTATTACATCTTCACTTTCCGAACTAGCTGATGGTGAGCAGGTATGGCTCCAACTTTTAGCTATGCCTGTGCCCGATGGTTGGCAAGCTGATGGTTATGCGTATATAGAAAGCATTAAAACGGGCAGTTCTTATGATAAGTCTTTTAAACTCGGCCAGGAGTTTTCCGAAATTATTAAGGCAATATTAAATGAAGTAAAAGAAATTGTTGTGGAGGTACTTACTTCTGTGTTTGCTCCGCCTCAACCTGCCACGGCAGGGGGTTATGTTGATAAACCCAAGCCGGTTGAACTTAGTTCCTCACAAGAACTTGAGGTGACTGCTATAGAAAATAAACTATCTAAGATGGGTTTTTGTGTTCAGATGCGTGTGCTTTCTACTGCGCAAACCCCTGAGCGAATTCAGAGTAACTTCAGGGCCCTAACTGCCTCATTTAATCAGTTTTATTCCTCTTATACCAATAGTTTTAGGCCTACTGAGGTTGACGCCACTTCAGGCGCGCTTGAAGAATTTCGGGCACGCTTTATAGATTCGGCATGTACTCATATTCTTACTGTAGAAGAACTTGCTACTGTTTTCCACTTACCTTCGTCTGAGCTGGGTACTCCTAATATTTCCTGGCTTTATTCCAAAAAGTCTGAACCACCTCCAACACTTCCAACTTCTGATTGTACTTATATGGGGGAAACCATCTTTAGAAGTAAGCAGGTACGTTTTGGACTCAAAAACGGTGACGACAGGCTGCGCCACATGTATCTTATAGGAAAGTCTGGTACAGGTAAATCAACACTTTTGGAAACAATGATTACTCAGGATATAAAAAATGGGTTTGGAGTAGGTGTATTAGATCCGCACGGCGAAACCATAGATAAAGTACTTGATCATATCCCTGATGAGCGTCTTGATGATGTAGTTATCGTGGATCCTTCAGATTCAGAGCGTCCTGTTGGCCTAAATTTATTGGAGATGGAAGATTTATCTCAGAAGAACCTTATGGCTTCGGCACTTGTTTCTGCCATTAAGCAGCATTTCGACTATTCATGGGGACCTCGCTTAGAATATTTACTCAACTACTGTTTATTGACTCTACTTGAAGTTCCAGGTACTACTATGCTTGGTATTACAAGGTTGTTGGAAGATGACAACTACCTAAAGTATATACTACATTTTGTAAAAGATCCTATGGTACAAAAGTTTTGGGATTCTGAGTACAAGGCTATGAAAGGAAACCAAAAGCTTGTCACCGAGGCTATCGCGCCAATTCAGAACAAGGTAAATAGATTTTTGGCTTCCACCACCATTAGGAATATTCTAGGCCAGCGCAATTCTACTATTGATATATGGAATATTATGAATGACGGCAAGATCCTACTTATGAACTTGTCCAAAGGTAAGGTAGGGGAGGATAATGCCAATCTATTAGGCGCCCTACTTGTATCCAGAATTCAATTCATGGCACTGCAACGAGCAAGAATACCATATGAAGATAGACGCCCTTTCTATTTATATGTAGATGAGTTCCAGAATTTTGCCACCGGAAGCTTTGAAACTATTCTGTCTGAGTCTAGAAAATACAAATTGGGGCTTTATCTTACTCATCAGTACACTGCACAGCTTCCTGAAGAGCTCCTTAAGGCTGTGTTTGGTAACGTGGGCACTATTGCCACATTTTCCTTAGGCGCCCCGGATGCTAAGGCCTTGGCTAATGAATTTGCTCCGTTTTTTGACGACACAGACATAATTTCGCTAGAGAGGTTTCATATCTACTTAAAGCTCATGATTGATGGTATGACCTCATTGCCATTTTCTGCTAGAATATTATTACCATGGGATCCTCGAACATGTGTTGTACCCAAAACACCCAATAAACAAAAGGTGCTGGAGTTGAGTAGACAGAAGTACGGTGTAGATAATACTTATGTTGAAGATAAGGTTCACAGATGGTTAGACACAAGATTTGATAAAGGTATGGCAATAGCAGAGGAGCAAAGAAAATTAAAAGATAAGGAGGTTTGAGTTTTTATGAAAAAAACAAACACTAAAAAGTTAAAGAACCAAATAGGGGAAATAGAAAGACACCTAAAGTTTATCAAAAAGATTTTGGAAGAAATGGGTAGCGATGATCAACTAGACTATGAAAACATGCCCGGCGTTGAAGGTACTTTTGATGGGTCAGATATGGTGACCGAGAATGGGGAGAAGTATAAGGTACCGGAAAATTATGCGGCAAAATCTCTTTTGCTTTATGGTACGCGCTTGAAGATGATAGATCTGGATGGACGTAGTTACTTCAAGAATATTAGTAAAGTTAAAGGGAAAGAAGTAGAAGGCATTTTGTCCAAAAAAGAAGGCAAATGGTATATCTTAGCTGATTCAGGATCTTATAAGATCTCGGAGGCTGCTGCTGCTTTCCAAGGAGCTTTCCAAAATGCAGAAGCTACAGCGCTTATTCCTGAAGATAATTTACATGCCCCTTTTGCTGCGCTTAAAAAGGTAATTAAGCCTGTTTCCGAGAAACCCGCCAATACACCTGATCCCAAACAAGAAAAACCACAGCAAAAGAGTAATACTTCTGATAAGCCTAAGAAGAGGGAAAAGAGTAAAAGGCCACAGCCAAAACCTGCAAAAGAGCCTATGTCTGATGCGCAACCTTCCACAGAGACAGAAGAAGTGAACAGCATCTCATTGGGAACCGACGATTTACGTTAATTATTCTTGTTCTTCTTCTATTTCAGTAAGCTCTATTTCAGGTTCTTTTAGTGTACCTTTTTTAATATAAGGTTTCACTACCTGACGTTCTGCCTTAAATACAGGGGACGCAGCCTTTAAGATTAATTTAGCGCTCTTACCGTTCCCTCCGGCAAAGAATGTTTCAACTTTTATCCTTTCATTCTTCGCTGCGTGCAAACTTTTCACCAACTCGGTACCAGTGTATTCAGCTACTTCTTTTGACCCGTCCACGAACTTAACAGATGACTTATTTACTCGAAACTTTAGTTCTTGGCCGTATACGTAATCTTCCGCCGTACCTTTTAGTAAGATAACGTCTATTATTGTACTTATACCCGGTTCTTTTACTAATGCTTTGGCGTCAAGCGCAGTTTTTGCTTTAATAGCTACCTTGTCTTTTGCCAGTTCATAATTTTTTTTAGCAATTGAATTAATTGGATCTACATCTAGAACTTCTTTAAAACACTTTTTAGCTTTTGTGAAATCTTTGGTTTGGAGATAAGCCTTACCCAATCTTGCTTTGGTATCGATGTCACTGGGGTTTAATTCGAGTATTTGTTTGTTTAGCTCTATAGCCTCTTTCCAGTTGCCTCGTAAAGCAGCCTCTATGGCTTTTTTACTCAGCAGAGCTTGATTCTTCTGCATGAGGTAGAAAATATCAGATTCCCCGGATTTGTCAATACTCCTATAGCCTGGGTGTGGTATCATACACTCCATGAGTGGACACAATAAATGGTCAAAAATTAAAAGAGATAAAGCTGTGGCTGATTCGAAAAAGAGCCAGGCATTTTCTAAACTCAGCAGAGTCATTATGGTGGCTGCCCGTGAGGGTGGTGGTGACCCCGATGCTAATCCTGCGCTTAGGCTTGCTATTGATAAAGCCAAGGCTGCCAGTATGCCTAAGGATAATATTCAAAGAGCTGTTAATAAAGGTCTCGGAATTGGCATGGAGGGCAAACTTGAAGATGTTGTATATGAAGGTTATGGTCCGTACGGCGTGGCTTTTTTAGTATCTACTTTAACGGATAATAAAAATCGCACGGTTTCTGAACTAAGAAACATTTTTAGCCGGCACAACGGTTCTTTAGGAGAGTCGGGGAGTACTGCTTACATTTTTTCACCTGATCCCGAGAATCCTAATTTTTCCATTTCGCTTGACAGTGACCAAAAAGACAAGGTTGTGGCGTTGTACGATGAACTGGATGAGCACGATGATGTTACCGCTGTATACTCCAATTACAGCACTGCCTAAATGAAATTCGCTATGGCAAAACGATATAAATATGTAATTTACTCTCTGGTGGTGTTCTTTTTGCTTTTAAAGTCTTCTGCAGCTCTTATAGAAGGTGTTGACTCATTTAGTACGTTCTTCTGGCTTTTCCTGGCCACCTTAACCGGCGTTGTTATTACTCAGTATCCCGGCATAAGTTTTCGCAATAGTTTCTCACTTATTTTACTTCCGCTGCATTTGGTTTTAGGAGCAGTTTTTGCGCTAATGTTTTTTCCAAATTTGAGTATAGTATTCAAATTTATATCTTTAGGGGCAGTGGGGGCGCTTTTATACATTATTAGCTTGGTGAACAACATTTTTGTTGTTGTTGAAGACAAAAGTGAGAAAATACCACTGTACCGTGTGGCTACAACTTGGAGCCAGATCTTAATTGTCATAATCTCTATTCCATACTTTGCAGGTGTTTTTAAAATAAACAGCGCTCCCTTGCTTCAGAACCTGATTATTGGTTTTTCTGCTTTTCTTTTTGTGCAGTACATTCTTTGGACGTTTAGTTTTGATAACGAAATTAGGACAGTTGGGGTAGGGGAGGCGATTATGCTCGGGCTTTTTGTGTCTCTTCTTGTTCTTGCTATAGGGTTTAGCGTTTCTTTTATTCCTTCCGAATCCTTCTTAAGATCATTGCTGTGTTCATCGGTACTGATGTTTGGTTTGAACTACTTAAATTCGCATTTAAAAAATACTTTAGTTAAAAGCACGTTGTTAGAGTATGGATTTATTTTTTTGTTCTTCCTAGCTTTAGTACTCATTTTTAAACCTTAAGTTTTTGTGATAACCCATACCCCATGAAGTAGAGGAGAGGGGAGTCGCCCTTTCTAGTATATCACCCTATAGCATTAAGTGATAATAAGTTTTTTGTAAGTTTGTCATATTTCCTATAGGGTAGGGTTGTCATATTCTCTGTTTGTAGGTTTGTCATAGTTTTTATTCCTGCATTGTGGATATCTCGCCTTCGCTTTGCTACGGCGCAGCATGCCCTGGCTTAAAATACTGCTTAATTTAGGGAAATGGACTGTAATTAAACAATAATTATTTATTTAATTTGCATTATTTTTTGGAATTTAAACATGCCGCACCCTATTTGTTTGTATATGTCTCCCTTTACTGTGGGTGTGCGGAAAATCAACCTGGTATGTCGTTAAACATACATTATACGACGTATCGTTTCTCTCGACTTTTTCTCCCCTGCTTCTATTTTCTGTTTTCTTTTATACACAAGTTACTTCCGAAACTATTTATTAATTTATTTGTGGATATGTTCTGTTGCGGGTTTTCCTTGCTTGCCTACTCCGGTGAATGACTTCTGACAACTGACTGCTAACAAATCCCGCATCTTGAATGTCTCATATGTGATAAAATTTATAATGTAGCTGGTTAATTTCCTTCAGCTACAATTAGAGCCCCTGGAAGGCCCTAGGATCGATCTTTAATACACACATGACTACAACATCATCCAATAACACCATAAGAGGTCTAGTGACGCGATATTTGGAGCACTGCGAGATCGAAAAGAACCTTTCTCAAAGTACCATTCGTATGTACCATTTCTATTTAACAGACTTTATTCAATGGTCTTGTGAAACTTTAGATAAAGATGAGCTACATCCAGATGATTTAGAACCAGAACTAATTAGAAAGTACAGAATTAATTTAAATCGACGCATAAGTTCCAAATCTAATGAAGAATTCAAGAAGTCCACACAGAAAACATTTTTGGTGGCTATCAGAGCTTTTCTAAAATACTTAATTGTGGAAGAAGGCTTAGAAGTAGTTGCGCCAGAACAAATCATTCTTGGGCGATCTGATGACCGTAACCCCAAAGTCTTAAACGAAGACCAGCTGCGCAGGCTATTTGAAACCCAAGACCTTAGCAAACGCTCTGGTATTAGAGATAGAGCTATTCTGGAAACCTTGTTCAGTACAGGCTTGCGTGTTAGTGAATTAGTAGCCCTAAATATAGATGATATTAATCTGGATTCCGGAGAGTTTAGTGTGCTAGGCAAAGGCAGGAAAGTTAGAACAGTCTATCTAAGCGCTTCAGCGCGCGAGTGGATACGTCGTTATTTATCTACGAGAAGCGATAACTTCATTCCCCTATTCTTGCGTTATTCCGGGAAAAGAATGGAATCTGATGACGTTGATGGCGAATCCTTACGGTTAACTGCCCGCAGTGTGCAACGGCTTGTAAAAAAATATGTTTTACGAGCCGGGTTAAGTGTTGATGCTACCCCCCATACTTTAAGGCATACCTTTGCAACCGGGTTACTGCGGGAGGGGGCTGATCTGCGCTCTGTTCAGGAGCTTTTGGGTCACTCTAATGTAGCAACTACGCAAATTTATACACATGTTACAAATAAGCAACTTAAGGATGTGCACAAAAAATTTCACAAAGATGTAGAACTAGATGATGAGGATGTTAGTGATGATCTTGTAGATACGATCGGATAGGTTCAAAACTTTTCCTGTGCAAGTCACAAGGCCCATATTTTTCAATTGCTTCTTTATGTCTCTTAGTGCCATAACCTTTGTGCGCGTCGAAACAGTAGTTTTTGTAGATCTTGTGATATTCCACCATCAAGTTATCTCTGTATACTTTGGCCACAATTGAAGCTGCTGCGATAGTTATGCTCTTTTGATCGCCTTTTATTATATTGGTCTGAATTTGTTCTGGATATTCTTTTATTGCGAAGGTGTCTGTTAAGATGTGCTGGGGTTTTATAGCCAGTTGCCGAATGCTTCCAAAAAACGCGTTTTGTGTAGCTTGTGCTATGCCAAATTTGTCTATTTCATGCGGGGGTATTTCAAAAATTGCATGGGCCATTGCTTGGTTTTTTATAAATTTGGCCAACTGCTCCCTTTTTCTAGGAGATAATTTCTTGGAATCGTCAACTGCCGCATAAAGTTCAAAAATTTCTGGCGCGACGTCGCTATTTGTAAGTAGGTGTTGTTTGTTTAATATTACTGCTCCTACGACCAAGGGACCTGCAAGTGATCCCCTACCCACTTCATCTACCCCAGCTATGTAGTCTATACCGGTTTGCCAGAGGGCTATTTCGAATTGAGTCAGTGGAAGTTTTGGCATGGGTTGATTTTAGCATTCGTAAGAAAAGGTTGCTTGCCGGTTGTCAGAAAGGTCTGACCTTTTAAATCAGGGTCCGACCCTCCACAAGAAAAGGCCTGATCCCAGTGTTTTGGAACCAAGCCTGGTGAGATGCTAGTTTGGTAGATTTGCAATGTAGTTACGTAGTCCGAGGAAGCCTTCAGCACTTATGTCTAAAGCTAGAAAATTGATTGTTTCTGTGCTTTCTTGCTCTATATCGGGCACTCCTGTAACAAGAACTATAATTTTTTCGAAGTTTCCAACCAGTTCTTGCTGTACCTGTGTGCTGCCATGCAGATGCAAGATGGCTATTGCATTTTGACAGCCATCTTGTGGTTCCTCTGGATGTGCTAAGACTGCATTCAGTGAAGTGTATTGGAGCAGATGGAAAATCTCTTTTGCCATCGGAGAGGTGTTTAAGACCACGATCTGTGGCCTTTCACCCCTTTTGCTCCTCATTCTTTCTCACGCCTTTCTAGCCGCGTATTTGGCGGCGGGTACTCTGTTATTGATTATAGCTTATATGGGGATTCTAGGGATTGTTTGGGGTGACAGAGGTGGTGTAAGGTCAGACCTTGACATCACCCCTGTCCTAGTATTACGATGGGTTACTCAGCGATTATTGGGAGTCTCTCGATGGCTGAGACTACTGGTATGTATCTCCCTGTACGCTCGTCTGCATATCCCTGTAGCTTCTCGACTGTAGCCGTGATTTGTGTTGGACTCCCTACAAGTAATATACTGCGGAGTTTTTTCCTAAGGTGTAGGGAGCTGTTGATTGAGTGTCTAAGTGCTTCCGCAGCAAGGTCAGATGCTTCTATGATAATAGACACCTCTTGGTATTGTTGTGGACGTTCCCAACTATCCAAAGCGACGTCAATAGCTACTTTTGTGGCGGCAATGTCACTCTGCTTAGAAACAGCAAAAACGCATATGACTAGATGTCCCTTCCCCGTCTGTTCAAGGATTTTTATTACCTGCATTGATGATCCCTCCATTCATTCTCCACACCCAGTGTGTGGGCTATGGGGATATTATAGCTTATGTTGGAAATGGAGGGAAAAAGAGAAGTGCCGAAGCAACCTCTCTTTTTCTTGTGTATAGGTGCTCTAGAAAGTGATTACGCTAAGCCGAATATTCCGCCTTCTACAGGTACAAGAAAGGAGGTTTAGGTCAAGCATACTTGCTCTTGTTCGTTCTACCTGCAGATACAACCGTTGGTTTGGCAACATTGGTATTGCCTGGACTGCTATAGCCATAGCAGCGATTGTTGCTTGTTTGATTTTGATTGTTCCAGGTGACACCAGATTCGTTTCGGCCGTTAGAAGGAAAGGTCGGACCTTTCTCCTGGGTTGTTTTTACGCAATTTGAGGTACAAATTTCATAGTAATTGTTCTCGCGTTGGAGAAAATACGCTTGGATTTCTGTCAGGAATTCCCTTGTAACGGTATAAAATAAGGGTCGGACCCTTCCCTTCTACTTTTCCACAACCTCTGGATTTTCTTCCAACAGCGCCACAGACGTTGCTTCATCACCCTTATTCAATCTAATCAACCTTACCCCAAGCGTATCTCTGCCTTGCCTTGGAATTTCATCGGTGCAAATTCTAATTATCTGGCCGCTTGAAGTGGCAATCAGCATATCATTGTCTTCCGACTTTTTTTGAATCTGCGCGCTGATCAACTTCCCTGTTTTGCCAATAGACCTCTTACTATATGTTCTAATACCGCTGCCTCCTCTACCCTGCGTTTTGTACTCATCCAAACCTGTTTTCTTGCCATAACCATTTTTCGAAACTACTACCAAGTCGTACTCTTTTTCATCTTTGGGAATAATGACCATTCCAACAACATAGTCATCGCTTTGCAGCTTAATCCCCCTGACACCCCTGGCATTTCTGCCCATTGGTCTGACTTCGGTTTCTTTGAATCTGATTGACTGGCCCAAAGAAGTTGTTATGAGTACCTCACTATTGCCTGTAGTTTCTCTGGCCCAGGCCAGATTGTCACCGTCGGAAAGGTAAATAGCCATAATGCCCGAAGACCTGATATTCTCAAAATCTGCCAATGGTGTTTTTTTAACAAAGCCCTGGTTAGTGCCCAGCATAATGTAGCCATCTGCATTTACCAGTGCTTCGGCGGGCATGGTCAAAAAAGCCTGTACTGCTTCATCTTGACTGATGTTTAGGAAATTAACCAGAGCTGTACCTTTGGCAGTTCGTGAAGACTCTGGAATTTCCCAGATACGCAGTTTATACACCTTTCCTGTATTAGTAAAGAAAAATGCATAGTCATGTGTATTACAGGTCCTGATAGAGGCAATAGTGTCCTCATCCTTGAGTTCTTGTCCCTTAACGCCCTTTCCTCCGCGGGCTTGCGTTTTGTAGGTATCGTCTTTTAGCCTCTTTATATAGCCACTGTGCGAAATAGTAACAATGCATGGCTCATTAACAACTAAATCTTCTTCCGATATTTCCCCTACCTTGCCTTTTACTACTTTAGTTTTTCTTTCGTCCCCAAACTTTGTTTTAAGCTCCGAGAGCTCTTTTTGGACTATTTCTATAATGTGCACAGGCGAAGCTAGTATGCCTTCGAAATCTTTAATAGTGGCAATAATCTCTTTTAGCTCATCTTCTATCTTTTGCCTCTCCAATGCTGCCAATCTTCTAAGCTGCATATCTAAAATGGCTTGTGCTTGTATTTCGGAAAGGCCAAACTGTTTCACCAGCCCTTCTTTAGCTTTATCGGCATCCGGACTGTTCCTAATAAGTTTTATTACCGCGTCCAGGTTGTCCAAAGCTATTTTTAGTCCTTGCAAGATATGTTCGCGTTCTTTGGCTTTTCTGAGTAAATAAATGGTTCTTTTGACTACTACATTTTGTCTGTGCTTTACAAACTCTTCCAATATTGTTTTTAGTGTTAGTAGCTTAGGCTCGCCGTTTACTAAAGCCACCATATTGCCATTAAATGTGTCTTGCAATTGAGTATATTTATATAGTGCATTCTCTACTTTTTTGGGAATAGCTTCTTTTTTAAGTTCAATAACTATCCGAATACCACCGCGGCTTGATTCATCTCTAAGATCGGATACACCTTCTATTCTTTTTGACCTTATGGCATCTGCGATTTTTGCTACCAGTGTAGATTTATTTACCTGATACGGAATTTCTGTGACTACGATTCTGGTCTTGCCCTTAGTTTCTTCAATATCTACTTTTGCTCTGGTCACAACCCTGCCTTTGCCGGTAGCGTACATCTGTAAAATTTCTTTTCTGTCGTAAATAATGCCTCCGGTTGGAAAGTCCGGTCCTTTAATGTGTTCCACGAGGTCTTCCACAGTAGCTTCCGAAGAAAAATCTACTTGTGTCACTTGGTTTTCACTATCTTTAGCCGGAGCTTTACCAATGTTGTCTGCTTTTTCTATTAGTACGTTGATGCCGTCTATTACTTCCACTAAATTATGTGGCGGAATGTTTGTTGCCATCCCCACTGCAATACCAACACCGCCATTTAGCAGTAGATTGGGTAATAATGAAGGCAAGTATACGGGTTCTTCGTTCTGCAAGTCATTTATTTCAAAATCTACTGTCTCTTTGTCTATATCTCTATAGAGTTCTTCAGCAATAGGTGCCAATTTACATTCGGTGTATCTCATGGCTGCCGGAGCATCGCCATCGATGTTTCCAAAGTTACCTTGAGGCGTAATGACTGGATATCGCATGGAAAAGTCTTGCGCCATTCTCACCAGTGCATCATAAACCGATGTATCACCATGCGGGTGGTATTTCTTGAGTACTTCGCCAATAACCGCAGCACACTTGTTAAACTTTCCGGAAGCAGTCATACCCTGGTCTTGCATAGCATAGATTATTCTTCTTTGAACAGGTTTTAAGCCATCCTTAACGTCCGGAAGTGCTCGGGAAACAATAACACTCATGGCGTAATCCAAGTACGCTTTTTCCATTTCATCAGTGATATTGGCTTTTATAATGCCCTCTGGTAAGTTTTCGTTATCTTCAGTTGTTAGTGCAGTTATTTCTTCAGCCATAAATTATTCCGATAATATTATTTCTTCTATTTTAGGCGCAATGTCTTTTTTCCTGCTGAGCCTTGGGCCAATATCCATAATTCCATCTTCGCCTTCGGCCAAAAAGGCTTTTTCCAGTACTCTTTTTTCTTCTTCAGTAGTGTATAGTGCAAACGAATTAACTTCCAGAATATCTGTTATCACAACATATGCTTGCCCTACTCCCAGTTTAGCCTTGGTTTCTTTTAGTGTATCAAGCAATGCGTCTTTTTGATTCAGCAATTTATCCGGTTCGACTGTTTCTATCTGGTCGATAAACACTTCAATTTCGCCGTATTTAAATATTTTGTAATCCTTAGTAACGAGCTCTTCCACAGACAATCCTTCGATATCAGATTTTGCTCTAAAAATTTCGAAGGTAAGGGCATTAAGATCTAACCCCAGTTCTTCCCCTATTTCATGGGCAAACTGCGAATCCATACCAGTAGTTGTACTCGATTTTAGCCCCTGTGTGTCTGAAAGTATGGCTGCCAAAATAAGTGCTTTATTCTCTTTAGTCATGTCGTAGCCATACATTTTAAAATGTTCATATACTAAAGAACTTGTAGCACCCAATGGCTTAAAGTCTATACGTAAAGGTGTATTAAAGTTTAAGTTGCTTTTGTGGTGGTCCAGGATTTCCACTACTTGCTCTGCAGGAATTTTTTCGTGTCTTTGCGCTTCTTCATTGTGATCTACTAGAACAAAAGCGTCGGTTTCTCCGATCTTTACTTCATCAATATGTTGAGGTAACGGGGTATTAAATTTTTCAAAAACTGTAGTAGTTTCCCGGTTACACCCGTCTGTGCGCAGGGGTATAACTTCCATACCTTTATATCTGTCGGTATGTTTTAAAAATTCTGCATATGTGTGAGCAGCAACTATACTATCTAGATCCGGGTTGATATGCCCGATTACATATATGTTCATGTTACGTCTAAGACTGCCTGTTTGGCGTTAGTCTGAATAAATCTTTTCCTCGGCGCCACTTCGCTTCCCATTAGTTTGGAAAACACCTCATCGGCTTGTGCAGCGTCTTCCACGCTAATTAGCTTTAAGCGCCTGGTCTGGGGGTTCATAGTTGTTTCCCAGAGTTCTTCGGCATTCATTTCGCCTAATCCTTTAAATCTCTGAATTATTGCTTTTTTGCCATCTGCAGTTTTTAGGAAATCATTTCGCTCTTTTTCGTCAAACAGGTATTTCTTATTCTTGCCCCAGGTTGCCTTGAATAGTGGCGGCACAGCCACATAAATATGGCCGTTATTAACAAGTTCTGTCATGTGTCTATAAAAGAAGGTTAAGTATAGGGTCATAATATGCATACCATCCGAATCCGCATCTGCCATGATAATCAGTTTACTGTACCTTAGCCTTTTTGGGGTGTATTGCTCACCAATGCCTGCTCCTATAGCAATAATTAGTGGTTTGAACTTATCGGAATCTACTATTTTGTCCAGCCTCGCGCGTTCTGTGTTCAAAACCTTTCCAAACAGCGGAAGAATAGCTTGAATTTTACTATCTCTAGCCTGTTTTGCAGTACCGCCTGCAGAATCTCCCTCAACTATAAAAAGTTCCGTTTTAGTATTATCTTTTTCCGAACAATCTGCTAATTTACCTGGCAATACGCCCCCACCTTCTAAGGCGCTTTTTCTTATAACGGTGTCTCTAGCGGCTTTAGCAGCCATTCTGGCCTTAAATGACAAAATGTTTTTCTCAATTATTGCTTGTGCGTCTTTAGGGTGTTCTTCAAAAAAGGTTGTTAGGGCATCTTTTACTACGCTTTCTACTACGGTTCTAACATTGGAGTTGCCAAGTTTAGCCTTTGTCTGGCCTTCAAATTGTAAAGCGGCAGAATCTAGTTTAACGGAAATTATTGCTGTTAAGCCTTCTCTCAAGTCGTCGCTTGTAAGGTTAGGGTCTTTGTCTTTGAGCAAATTATTGTTCCTCGCGTAATCGTTTACAGTTCTAGTTAAGGCAGATCTAAAGCCTGTGGAATGTGTACCGCCCTCACTGTTTTTGATGTGGTTAGCAAAACAGAGAATGTTTTCTGAATAGGAATCGTTATACTGCATGGCTACTTCTACTTCCACTTCGTCTTCAGTTTTTCTTACGTGAAACACATTTTCGTTGACCGGAGCCTTGTTTCTGTTTAGATCCTTAAGAAACGTCTTAACGCCTCCCTCAAAGTAAAAATTGAAGTGATCATTTGATCTGTGATCTATAAGTTCGAACTTTATGCCTGCAGTTAGGTACGCATATTCCCTGAGTTGGCTGATGAAAAATTTCAGAGGAAAATCTGTAGTTTCAAAAATAGTGCCATCTGGTTTAAAGTGTGCAATTGTTCCGGATTCATATTTCCAGTTGTCTAAATCAATACCCCATTTGGCATCCTTTAGTTTTGTGGGATTTTTAACATCTAGCGATTCAACCGGTCTGACCACGTTTCCGCCATTCTGGTATTCCTGAATTACTAAATCATCCCCTCTTCTGACTACAACTCGGCACCACTCAGAAAGGGCGTTAACAACGCTGGCACCCACACCGTGCAAACCACTGGATACTTTATATCCCTTGCCACCAAACTTTCCACCTGCGTGGAGTCTGGCATACGCAAGTTCTAGCGCGCTTACGCCGTAACCCTCTTTCATTTCATAGGGACATCCACGGCCGTTGTCATAAATAGCTACGGAGCCGTCTTCAAAAAACTCCACTCTGATATGATCAGCATAGCCGGCAATAGCTTCATCCATGGAGTTGTTTACAATTTCAGTAACCAGGTGTTGTAACCCTTCTACCCCAGTGGAGCCTATATACATGCCGGGACGTTTTCTTACCGGTTCTAAGCCTTCGAGTACTTGAATATCCTCAGCTGTGTAGTCAGAATATCGCTTGTTTTGTGCGGGATTTGCCATAACTGAAACATTGTAATGGATTGCCTTGTTATTTTCAAGCAACGAATGTCATGGAGTTTCGGGCTTGATTCGGGGCGCGTGGGAGGGTCGGACCTTATCTTTCCATAAGGAATTTCAGGTATCTATGCCTATCAAAATCAAACAGCTCTAGTATGTGATTTGTGTCCAGGAAGGTTGGACCTTTCTGTTTCTCTGAAAGATAACTGGTTACGCTAGAATATGGATAAGTAAGGTCCTTTCGTAGGTCTTCCCCATGAGTTGGATTTAAATGTATGTACTTTGAAACATTAATGGCGTCTTCTACTGACTCGATTTTACGTGCCTGATACCTGGAATGGAAAAGAGGCCCAGATCTTTTATATTTTTTGTTCATCTTCATAGTGAACCTGATAGTTAAACTTTGCATGAACTCTGCCATGGCTGTTTTATCGTTTTGCTTTATTTCAAAATGCCAATGGTTGTTCTGCAAAATAAAGCAAAAAATGTCAATTCTGCTGTGGAAGTTTTTGGGCGCTTTAGCTTTAGTGCTTGGGTTTTCCGTTAGGGCTTCCTCTAGTAGATACATCAAGTACTCGTAATCCTCTTCTACATACAGAATTTGTGCTCCGCAAATGCATAGATTGTGAATGTGGTAAATCCCACCTGCTTCGTATTCTTTAACAACATGCTTTCTTGGCATGGGTATAAAATTACAACGTAAATTGTATTTTTCAAGGAGGTATATTCTAGTTTAACTAGAATATGATGAGATAACAGCTAAGAAAGGTCGGACCTTTCTTTGCCTATTCCCCTAGTCCCAGTACCAAAAACTCCAGCGCCAGCTTCAAATTCACATTAGTGCTTTCAACATCCTCTTTCACTCTACTAATTAACTCAATATTTGCTACTGCGTCTCTATCCGGGAGTCTACTTCTTTCCTCATTAATCCAGCTATCAAAAATTGCGACTATTCCTTCCCTACTCTGATTTTCTTTGTCTGTTACCCAGTCCAGCCTTTCGCCGTGAGTCATTTTAAGTATGATTGCCAACTCTTCGGTTGTTTTCTCTGTAGATATATTCATATGCAGCTGTATTCTTTGGCAGCGAGAAACTACTGTTGGCAGAAGGGTCTGTTCATTTTTGGCTTCTAGTATAATTATTGCGTAGGTTGGTGGTTCTTCGAGTGTTTTTAGCAGTGCATTTTGGGCTGGAATGGTCAAAGTGTGCGCTTTCAATATGGTTACTAGTTTGTTTTTTGACTCCAGTGGTTTTTCGTGAACAAAAGCTATCATTTCTCGAACTTGTTCGATGCCAATGCTTGGCTTGTCTTCCGAGGGCTTTATTTCTAGGAAGTCTACTGGTTTGACTCTTGGGGTAAGTTCATCTAGTTTTTCCAGTCTTGTTTGTTGGTTTGCCCCATATATTAGTATTGCTCCATGCATGGTGAGGTTATGATAGTTGGAAGGTGTTTAAAACACAAGTTACTAAAGCTAGCGTAAAGTCTGATCTGGCATTCAGATAGTTCCTTTCCACTCGGAACTATCTACGTGATTCTAATCCCTTAATCAGGGTCAGACCTTCCAAACCAAAAATCTACACAACTGTCATAGAATATTATCCGGAAAGGTCGGACCCTCGGAGAATTACTCACAATCACAGACTATTAGTTTTAAGATGCTACCTTTTCCAATCGTATCTCATAGCTAAAGTAACTAATGTTTGTCTGCTAGAGACATAGAGAGCAATGAGGAGTACACATTATGCGCTCTTGCCGGAAAGGTCCGACCCTCCTTACATTGCCAACTTCCCCCCATACTGCTATCATTTCCCTAGTAAATTAATCCTGCCCTATGACAGCCCTTGGCAAAAAATCAATTGAAGAAGTTCTATACGAAAAAAACCTCATTACTGCGGATCAACTTTCTGCTATCAAATTTGAGCACGTCAATACAGGTAAACCCGAACGTGAAATAATCCAGGAACGCGGTTACGTGAGCGAAGAAGAACTTGTTAAAGCCTATGGTGAATCCTATGGCATTGATTTTATAGATCTGGCAACTGTTAAAGTAGACCCTTCCCTGTTGGATATTGTTCCTATTAATATCGCGAAGAAGCTAAACATAGTCCCCTTTTCCCTGGAAGATAGCAAACTTTCCCTGGCTATGATTGACCCGCTTGATCTTCCTACCATTGAGTTTGTAGAAAAAAAGTCTGGCTATAGAGTTATTCCTTTTGTTAGCACGCCAAGTAGTATTCAGCATGTTATTGAAGATATGCAAGGTAAAGCTATTGGTGAGGAAATTACAGCAGCCTTGGAAGAGATTAACCAAACTACCTTAAAAATAGAAGAAAACGCTGAGGAAATCTCTGACGCTACTTTGCGCGACGCGCCTATCGCCCGTATTGTGGGTATGATTTTGGAGACTGCTGTAAAAGTAGGCGCATCCGATATTCATATAGAACCCTTCGAAGATAAGACCAGGCTTAGATATCGTATAGATGGTGTGTTAGAAGAAAAGCGCACTCTTCCAAAAGAGATGCATGATTCCATTGTTGCAAGAATCAAAATTCTAGCGAAAATGAAGATTGACGAGAAAAGGTTACCATTAGATGGTCGGTTCAAAGTATTGGTGGGCAAAACTACTACAGATTTACGTGTGTCTACACTTCCAACAGTAAATGGAGAAAAAGTAGTGATCAGGCTTTTGAAAGAGGAAGGTGCAGTATTTTCGTTTAAAGATTTGGGGCTGCGCGGATTATCGTTACGCCGGTTAGAAGAATCTATCTTAAAGCCTACAGGTATGATCTTAGTTACAGGGCCTACAGGTTCAGGCAAAACTGTTACTTTGGCCTCGGCCTTAAGTAAGCTTAATACTATTAGAGTAAACATTTCTACACTCGAAGATCCGGTTGAAATTAGAATTCCAGGAATAAACCAAGTGCAGGTAAATCCCCAAGCCGGTCTTACATTTGCCACAGGCTTACGCTCTTTCCTAAGGCAAGATCCCAACATCATCATGGTCGGCGAAATTCGTGATAATGAAACCGCGGAGCTCGCTATTCATGCCGCCCTAACTGGCCACTTGGTACTGTCCACGCTTCATACAAACTCTGCGTCGGGTGCTTTACCCAGGCTCTTGGACATGGGAGTTGAAAGTTTCTTGCTTGCTTCTACAGTTAACGCCATAGTGGCCCAAAGACTTGTCAGAAGAGTTTGTAACGAGTGTAAGGAAGAATATGCTCCTCCGGAAGAAGTTAAGGAAGATATTAGAAAGATTCTTGAGCCAGTGGCCGGTTCGAAAATTATTATCGAAAAAGATCCCACTATAGCTGAGTCTATTAAGAAAATGAAAGAAGGCATTACAAAGCTATATAAGGGCAAAGGATGTGACCACTGTGGTGGCACCGGTTATAAGGGCAGAGTTGGCATTTTTGAAGTATTAGAAATGAGCAATGACGTGTCGCACTTAGTTATTGAAAGGGGCACTGCCGACCAAATTCAGTCTGTCGCAGTGCAAGAAGGTATGTTAACCTTATTACAAGATGGTGCCTTACGTGTGCTTGAGGGTGCCACAACTTTGGAAGAAGTTTTGAGGGTAGCAAAATGAGTAATGCAAATTTTAATGTAACAGGTATTTTAGAACGAGTAGTTTCACTTGACGCCTCGGATTTACACTTAACTGTAGGAGTTCCTCCTGTTGTGCGCATTAACAGACAGCTTAGTACATTGTCAGATTACAGTTCTCTAACTGTAGAAGACATTGAAGCCTTTTTATCTCAAGTATTGGAACCAGAGCAGAAAGACATCTTTGATGTGAATAGAGAGCTTGATTTTTCTGTTGCACTTGGCACTAAGGCACGCTTTAGGGTAAACGCTTTTTATCAAAAAGGCTATCCGTCCGTATCGTTAAGACATGTTCCTATGGTTATCCCCACACTTGATCAGCTTAATATGCCACCCATAATTTCTTCTTTATGCGAATTGAGGCAAGGCTTGGTATTGGTAGTGGGACCCACCGGCCATGGTAAAACTACAACTGTGGCATCAATTTTAGATCGTATAAATGAATTGAGAGCTGAACACATTATTACAATAGAAGATCCTATTGAATTTATTTTTACGAACAAAAAGTCTCTTATTGAGCAAAGGGAAATGCACACGGATACCTCTTCATGGGATCTGGCCCTACGGGCTGTACTCAGGCAAGATCCGAACGTGGTGATGCTTGGAGAAATGCGCGACTATGAGACAATGGCCGCCGCGTTGAATGTTGCTGAAACCGGACATTTAGTTTTGGCTACGCTGCACACTAATTCAGCCTCGCAAACCATGGAAAGAATTATTGGCACTTTCCCGGAAGGCAGGCGTGCGGAAATTCAGTTGCAGTTAGCCCAAATTTTGGAAGTTGTTTTGTCATTAAGGTTAGTACCCGCCAAAGACGGGAGTGTATTACCCGCAGTGGAAATTATGTTGGCCAGCGAAGCTGTGAAAAATCTAATTAGAGAAGGTAAAACCCAGCATTTGGACAATATAATTAACACAAGCTCCAATTTGGGTATGGTTTCCCTTGAACGTAGCTTGGCGCAACTTGTAGTAGATAATAAAGTAGATGAAGCAGAAGCTATCAAGTTTGCCCTTAAGCCGGATGAGTTTAGAAGGTTGTTAAAGTAATATGGCTTTATATTCGTATACTGCAAAAGATAAATCGGGTGGACGGCGCGTAGGCACGGTTGATGCTAAAAGTGAGGGTCTGGCAGTTGAACTGCTGAAAAACCAGGGCTTATTTGTAGTAAGTCTGGAGCAGAAGCGGACTTCTTTTCTAGATTCTCTGTTGGAAATAAGAGGTATTTCGGGTACGGAAATTGTAACATTTACCCGGCAGTTCTCCACTATGATTTCCGCGGGGTTGCCTATTTCCCGCGCGTTAGAAGTGTTGGCAGATCAGACCACTAATGCGAAGTTCCGCAAAGTGATTATGGATGTATTGCGGGATGTGGAAGGGGGTTCATCGCTTTCACAGGCGATGGGTAGGCACGACAGTGTGTTTTCCCCTACTTATAGAGCTTTAGTTAGGGCGGGTGAGGCCAGCGGACGGCTTGATGAGATTTTACAACGGCTTGCGGCAACGATGGAAGCTGATAGAGAGCTCAAATCTCGCCTTAAAAGTGCTATGATTTACCCAGCAATTGTTTTACTGGCTATGGTTGGTGTATTTGTGCTCCTTATGGTTTTTGTTATTCCCAAACTTGCTTCTATGTATGAAAGCTTGGATGTAGAACTTCCGGCCGCTACTCAGGCTATGATTAGCATCTCAGAGTTATTTACCAAACACACACTAATTGTGGTACTTGTTGTAGCAGGTTTGTTTGTATTTATGAAATGGTTTATGTCTACTACTGAAGGTAAGACACTGACTAATTCTTTGTTATTTGGTGTACCTATTTTTGGGAAGATTAACCGTGAGAAAGAAATAACCACGTTTGCGCGTACCTTAAGCCTGCTTATTTCAGCTGCTATTCCTATTGTGGAAGCTCTTAATATCATTTCGCAAATTATGCAAAATATGGAGTATAAAAACGCCGCGCTAGCTGCCGCACGTTCAGTAGAGAAAGGTAATTCACTGGCAGAATATTTCAGGAATGATAAAAATTTTCCCCCGCTGTTTGGCCAAATGGCAAGTGTGGGTGAAGAAACTGGACAGATGGATGAAGTACTAGATAGAGTGGCAGACTTTTTTGATGGCGAGACCAGTAACTCTATCAAAGGGTTGTCTTCCGCTCTTGAGCCTGTTATTTTAGTTATGCTTGGTGGTATGGTTGGTGTCTTAATAGTTTCCATAATCACACCTATTTATAAAATTACTTCTGCAATTTAAAGCAGGTATTAGTGAGGTAACTATACTTATGTCTAAACAAAGAGGCTTTACACTTATAGAACTTGTAGTAGTAATCGCCATTATTTCTATTCTGGCAGGAGTTTTGATTGTAGCAATAAATCCCGCGGCTTTGCTTGCCAAAGGTAGGGATGCTAAGCGTATGGAAGACATTGATACATTGAATAAGGCTATCGCATTAGCGCTGGCCGATGGTGAAATTGCACTATCCGGAACTGTAGATGCTCCTACTATAGGAAATAGCGGTGAGGCTAATTCCCAATCTGCCAGCGGTAACGGTTGGATTTCTTATACTACTATAGTTGGCAAGACCGGTTTAACGAAGTATCTTGCAGCGTTGCCGTATGATCCGCTCAATACTGGATCTAATGTTTATTCGTATGCGTCTAATGGCACAAATTATGAGTTGAATGCTGTTTTAGAGTCTCCTGATAATGCTACGAAGATGACCACAGATGGTGGTGATTCAGATACTGCTTATGAGGTTGGTACCTCGTTGACTATTATTAGCCCGTGATTGTTAACCACTGACATTTTTTGCTAGAAGCCTGCCCGCCGAAGTCTTGACGAAGGCGGGTTAGAAGTTACCTTCCCTATCTGCTATCATTTAACTATGCTATACGTAACCCTTTTCATCTTTGGCTTATTTACGGGGTCATTTATAAACCTTATTGCCGATAGGCTTGTTTCTTCAGAATCATTTCTATTTGGCAGGTCGCACTGTGATTTTTGCAAACACAAACTTTCTATAAAAGATTTATTACCTATTATTTCTTTTGGGCTGCTAAAAGGCAGATGCAGATACTGCAATGAAAAACTTTCTATCTACTATCCCCTATCTGAGTTTCTCACAGGCATGGCCTTTTTTGGTATTGCCTACTATCTAAAGTTTGAAACTTTTCCGACCTGGCAATTACCCATGTGGCTGCGATTTATATATTTGTTGGTAATAACAAGCATGTTTATTATTATTTTGCTTACAGATGCAAAATATAGAATCATCCCCGACAAAGTGCTCATACCCGCGGTAGTGTTAACCTTGGGTTACCTGGTATTTGTAAACGCTTATTATCTAACAAATTTGCGCTCATTTTTAGCTAATGACAAGTTTGGCGTTTTTATGTTACAGGTTGGATATTTTACAGATCAACTGGTAACTGTTTTGAAAAATATCGGTACTTTATTACTTTCTTCTCTAGCTATTTCTTTATTTTTCCTGTTTCTTATTTTTATTACAAAAGGTAGAGGCATGGGTTATGGCGATGTGAAATTGGGTTTTTTAATCGGGCTGTTTAATGGCTTTCCTCATAATTTGCTGGCAATTTTCTTGGGCTTTTTAGTGGGAAGTGTCTATAGTTTATTTCTTATAGCTATGGGAAAGAAGTCCATGAAAGATACTATTCCATTTGGCCCGTTTTTGATTACCGGCAGCTTTATTACTTTCTTTGCGGGTGAATTTATTCTAAACTGGTATTTGAATATATTTTAACGTTATATGACCAGAAGACTACGATATTTATTTATACTGACTTTGTGTTTTACTGGTAGTATTTTTCTTTCTCCAAAAACACACGCACAAGCTCCCCCTACAGGTGAAATCTGGATTGTTAATCCCTTGGATGGTGCTTTACATGCTTATACAACTGTACCGGAAGATATTGAGATCAAATTTCGTATTATTGCAGATGTTAACCCTTCAGTAGGAACCTATGTTTATGTATACGAACGTGTCTGTGCAGATCAATCTTGTAATACAATCTTAAGTGGGCCTACTCGTCTAACCCGTATTAGCGTACCGGGAGGTGTTTCACATTTTGATTATGAATACAGACACTGGTTTGGGTTAGGCTATGCGCCTAATTATGCTCAGGTTTATATTGACATTATAGATTGGACAAGCCCTGCTTATACTATGTGTCACGGAGATCCCTTTGCCACTTCTGGTTACTTTTGTGATGGCAATGCCCCGTTTAATGGTAATGACTCTGCCACTATAAGATTTACACCGGTAGTCCAATATTACACAGCTTCAGGGAATATCTTTGAGACTGGTGGCACTTGCACAGAAGGTAGTCCCGTGGCGCTTAATGGTAGCGCTAATGCTTTGGTCACTCTTACAACCGATTCGAACACTTACAGCGCGTATGCTGACACTAATGGTTACTACTCTATTCCCGATGTTCCTGATAATGAGGAAATGCAATATTTCACTATTTCAGGTGTAGCACTAGATGGTTACACGTTGACACCTGCTTGCAGCTTCAATCCTAATGTTAGTTATAGTGGAGGCGGCAGATTTAATGTCTCTTCCGGTTATTATTTGAATGCTGATTGGGATGTAGACTTTGGCTATACTTCCACCTGTTCTCCGGCAACACACACCATTTCAGGAAAGCTGTTTAGAACCAGCGGTTCTGTATGTGATGATGTTGGATCTTTAGATGGGGTAAGTAGTGAAACCGTAGCAGTAACTTCAACCGATGCTTGCGGTGTTACTCATACCGACTCTGGTGCCATAAGTGATGCTGGTACTTTTTCGTTATCTGTTGCAGAAGGTTCTATAGACCGGTTCCAAATTTCAAATATTTCTGCTTCTGGAAAAGAAACTAACTCAGTTTGTACTAGTTCCACAGCGTTTGAACCTGGAGGTAATCAGGGATTATTTGTGCCGACTAGCACCTACACATTAAATTCTGACTTGGCAATTAATTTTGGATATACCCAGGAGGATGTGTTGGCAGACGGTTGGTACACAGTTATTGATGGCGATTTTTACAATCCGCTTGCTACTTTCCAAATCACTCCCGATGCCCCTTTAGGTGGCTTTACCGGTTTTTTGCTGCAAACAGACAATTTTAGTGCTTTTGCTTTTGGAAGTAGTTTTGATGATGTTGAGAATGTTTCCGGTGCAGACAGGGTGGTTGCTTCGGGTGCCGGCGGCTATGTAAGCAATTTTACCGATAGTTTATTGCCTACCAATTTTGAACTCTCTGGTTCCCCCGCAACTCAACTTACAGATTTTGAAAACATTGTTCCCGGTGTTTATTGGGCAGATGTTAGTGACTTAAACACCAGAATAAACAGTCGTCAATTCTACTCTATGTCCAGTGACGGCATAGCCGTAGTTTTTGTTAAAGGTGAAGCAAACAGCTCTATCCAGTTTAAGAAGGCGTTCACTAATAATTCTGGCCAAGGTTATCTTGTGTTAATAGATTTAACAGATGATACTGTTACTATAGATGCTGATGTGGGCACTGATAACCCTACGCCACTTACCTCGCAGATAGATGCTGTAGTTATAACACCCCATCACATAGATGTTGCGTCGCGGGCAACCAACGAACGTACTCTGGTAGTAAAAGGCCAGCTCATTTCTACAGACGGTGAAATAAGATTTAACCGTAACAGGGGGGGTTCTAATAATTACCCCAGCGAAGTAGTAAAGTATGACCCGCAAGTTCTATACAAACTAACCAAATTTGGCCGAGCTAACGAAGAAGCTTTGCCTGGTTTGTTATTGGTGAACGTGTATTGGGAAGATTAAGTCTTGCATTAGGTTGCCAAACTATGCAAGAATATAACTATATATGCGTGGTAACCTGCCTAAAAGTAACCTCGAACCTTTATCAGTTAAGCTAATCCTTGTTTTCATGACTATCATAAGCACCCTTATTTTTGTTATTGGTCATGAAACTGGTTTCTTTTCTCCATCGAAGCAAATTCCGGAAAACTATTCTGCGGTTCCGGTTATTAAAAATAAACTGCCTAGAATTGCCAATGCTATGCAAGCTTCCCCTATTTATTTACCTGTTGATATTGTAGCTGTGACTGATACGGAAGTACGCGTTAGATTTCTAAAAACAGGTGAAGAGATTGTTTACGATTTAGCAGATGTAACCGTCTTGCGCGCTTTACCGGGTAATAACTGGATTGCCTCTACACTTATTGCTTCAGATGTATCTCGCCAGGCTATTTTTACCGTCGATGAGCAAAACCCCTTTTCAATTATTGTGGTAGGAGGAGTTGTTAAATGAAAAAGCTATTTGTTGTTATGAGTATTGTGTTTTTAGGAATAAGTTTACGTAATGCACGGGCTGCAAGCAGCCCTTCCACTGTCCCTGTCTGGCCTTCGATAAATGCTGTTACAGTGAGTCCTTCTTCCGTAAGTTTATCGGGGACCGGTGCCACTGAAACTATTCGTATTGGGTATAACGTAACAGATGACAACAGTAACCTTTCTAGAGTAAAGGTTGAAATGAAGCGCTGTAATGTATCAGACTCTACGGCATGCTGGAAAGGTCAACACTATGGTACTAGCATCTTAGTTCAAGATGTAAGCTTCTCCCCCACTAGCAGTAGAGTTGCCAATGTAAACTATACAATAGATAGTTCTTACCAAGGCTTGTGGCATGTATTTGTGTCTGCTTATGACAGTTCAGGAATGGCCAATATTTATGATGCTACTTATTGTGCCCCCGATTATCCCTGGTCCCCCGATGGCAAAACTTCTCTGCATTGCAACCCCAATGCTGTGTATACAGTAAGCGTAGCCGCCACTACACCTACCTATACTATAAGCGGGTATGTGTTTGAAACTGGAGGTAGCTGTTCCGAAAACCCTTCCACCAATCCACTAGCTGGCGCCGATGCCGCTACTATACTGTTGGAAACAGATGCTGGCACTCGTTATGCGGGTGTATCCAGTAGTGGCTACTTTGAATTTAGAGATGTTCCCGAGGGTACCCTTCACTATTTTAGTGTTTCCGGTGTAGATGTGCCTGATGGCAAAACATTAACTTCGGTTTGTTCTACTGATAATGTGTGGGTAGATTTTACAACCGGAGGTTCCGGTTTGTATGTGCCTGCCAGTGCATATGTGCTTAACTCCAATCTAGCTGTCAATTTTGGTTATACCCTTACCGACAGCATGACTAATGGCTGGTATACGGTAGTTGATGGTGACTTTTATAGTTCACAGCCAGTATCTTTTACTACACCCAACTCGCCCTTAGGTGTGTTTACCGGATATTTGTTACAAAAAGAAAATTATAATGGCTACGGCTTTGGTAAAAGCTTTGAAGTGGAGTCTACAAGTGGTACACAGCGAGTTTTTGCCACGAATGATGGTGGTTACGTACGTAACTTTACGGAAGAACTACGCGTTCCCAATTACGAGGTACGTAAGCCCGATAGTTATCAGCAGCTTAACTCATTAACCAACCTGGATCCAACCACTCCTTACGTAACTACAGTTGGCAAACTAAATTCCCTTATAAACGCGCATACTGGTTACAGCCTGGCTTCTCCCGGTGTGGCAGTTATTTATGTAGAAAGAGGACCGGGCAATCAAACTGAGATTGATTTTTCTAAAGAGTTTGTCAGGTCCGGTGGTGTGGAAGGCGGTTTACTCATTATGGGCCTGGCTGATGTGTCTGCCGGGTTTGGTACCAAATTAGGAACCACTACTCCTACACTAAGTCCTCAGGTCATGGCGGGAGTTGTTGTGCCTGAAGATATTATTGCTCCCTCAGACACTACTACTGATACTACGTTAGTAGTTCAAGGTTTATTAGTGTCTACAGATGCAACTATAGTTCTGGCGCGTAATCTAGAAGCTGCTAACGCCAATTATCCCGGCGAAGTAGTTGTATATGATCCTATGTACTTGTATGAGCTAACTAAACAAGGTAGAGTTAATGAAGGCACCTTACCGGGGCTTTACCTGGTAGATATTGCCTGGGAGGATAAATAACTATGAAGTATCACGTATCAAAGTATGAATCCGGACAGGTGTTGGCCTTTTTCATTGTTGCCGGCACGGTTGTATTGGCAGTAGTAGCTAATTTGGCTCTTCGCAATATTTCTTCTGTTACTCGTGTGTCTACCTCAGACACTTATTCCAGAGTTGCTGCTGCAGCTGAAGGGGGTTTAGAAAGGTTTTTAGCAAAATCTGTTGATGATCTGGATGATTATGTCTCTCAGTGTGCCGGTCTTGATGTTGCACGTTCCACACCTGCTTGTCAGGTCAGTTTTACTGATGCCGCTGCGGGAGACCCAATTGAGGCAGTCGCCTATATGACAGTTGAAGAGCACGGTAATGACTCTACTCTTGACTTAAAATTAGAAGAATCTGCCCTTAAAGAGATAAATCTAGACGGCTACGGCTCTTCCCGGGTTACCATTTGTTGGAATGGTGATGTAGCTATTTACTACAATGTGTACGGTGATGGTAATTTGGAAAAAGGCATTGTTTGCGATGGTTCTGCCTGTGACGATATTGAAGGCGCAGATAGTACTTCCACGCTTGCAGATTGTACAGATTATGATCACGGATACTCCATAAACTTTTCAGGTGTTGCAGACCCCTTAGGGCTTAGACTTATTGCCTTAAAAGGTGATACGAATTTGCATGCAGTTGGTTCCAGCACTTTTCCTGTGCAGGGCTATAAGATAACTTCGTATGGGGAAATTAGAAATGCCGGAAGAGTTCAGGCTACTGAAAAGAAGTCTGTTATAAGGTCGCTTCCCTATTTGCCAGCATTTTTTGACTTTGGAGTTTATGGAGCGCAGGGAGTTTTATAAGTTTTTATGCTCTGCCTATTTTTTTGTTCTAGGAAGATATTAAGTTTTGGTATGTGTTTGGAAAGGAGGTGTAGATAGTATGAGAAGAATGAGAAGGTTTGAAAGAGGTTTTACGTTAATTGAGCTTTTGATTGTTATCGTTATTATTGGTATTTTAGCCGGTGTGTTGATTTCGGTTATCGATCCTGCTGCTCAGCAGAATAGAGCTAAAGACGCAAATGTTAAGGCTACTATGAACAAGGTGGCACTTGCTACACAAGGTTACATTTCTGCTTATGGTGTTGTCCCAACTGATGCCCAGTTTATCGGGTCTTTGGATAACGCAAGTGCAGACTGTGTAGATGCCGCTGCAGCTGGCGATTACGTCTGCCATTTCACTGTAACAGGAAATGCTTTACCGGCGACTTGTTCTGCTGCTAATGGTTATACCGGTGATGGTACTGGGCAGTGTGCTTATCGCTATGACGGCACTAACCCCGATGGAGATGCTACTACTGCAGACTTTAGACTCTACGGTAAGTCCTTTGGTATGGCGAACACCGTGTTTATGTATGACAATATGGCTGGCGAGATCGTTAACTGTTCTGATGCTGCTACTCCGGTTTGTCCTTAATGCTTGATGGTTACTCCCCCCTCCTTTCAGGGGGGAGTATGGTCTTTACTTTATGAAGAAGAAGATTTATCCAAGTGGGTTTACGTTAATAGAGCTTTTGGTGGTGGTAGCCGTAATTGGTGTTTTGGCAGGTGTGACGGTTGCGGTTATCAACCCCCAAGCTCAACGCAACCGAGTTAATGACGCGAATATTCAAGCATTTTTAATAAAATCAGCTTTAACTGTAGATAAATACATTGCTTTAAATGGTGTAGTCCCCAATGCCACTGAGTTTTTTGATGGGATGGTAAATGTGGCTAGGCATTCGTCCGGTGCCGGTTGTGATGGTGGTCACCCTACTTATCCTTATATATGTATTTTTTCGGTGAATAATTATAGACTCCCCTCCAATTGCCATTCAACTGGTGGTGTCTATAATCGTTATACTGGTACGGGAAATGTTTCTTGTAATATACGTTATGAGGGTACGTCGGGCACTGCAAATTACTATATTTACGCAAAATCAACTGGTAAACCAAATACAGTATTTAGATATAATGGTTCTGCGGGTGTAATAGAAACCTGTGACGCAACATTGCCTCCTACTAACTGTGTAGCACCATGAAACAAAAAGGTTTTACATTAATTGAATTACTTGTTGTCATCACTTTGATTGGTGTGTTGGCTGGAATTCTTGTGAGCGTTATTAATGCTCCGGTTCAAAGAGCTCGCGCCCAAGACGGCGTGAAACAAAACACCATGTCTTCTCTAGTTACTGCACTAGAAACTCATGCTGCTATGGAAGGGAGTTATCCTGAAGATCCCACTACTTCTAATTACGTTAAGAACTGGCCCACTAGTGATTATAATTATGCTAGACTAGTAGACGGAACTTTTGTACTTTGGGTCGAAAAATCCGAATATGCTGGACAGTGTTATAAATATCATTCCAGCTGGGGTTATATACATAGTTGTACACTAAGTTGCGCAAACAATGCCGATAAAACAGGGTGTACGCCCTTATAAAAACCAAAGAGGCTTAACATTAGTAGAAATTTTAGTGGTAGTTGCTGTTATTGGCACACTAGCGGGTGTGCTCTTAAATTTACTGGATATTCCCGGCACTCAAGCTGAAGCTAGAGATGCAAGTAGAGTTTCTGATCTTAAGGAAATCCAGGTTGCACTTGAACTTTACTACAGTGATAACGGAACTTATCCCGCTACGATTAGTGATTTACAGCCTCAATACATCAACCAGCTTCCCACAGATCCTTCTTCTGGCACGAATTATACCTATTTGTCTGCATCTCCTTTTCATACATACAATTTAACTGCTGGTATGGAAACTGATCAGTTTTCTAATAATACGTGCGGTGGGGATCCTTGTTATGTTGTCACAAACCCGTAAGGCTTTTGGATTTACTCTAATAGAGCTTCTTATTGTCATAGCCGTGACAATGCTGATTTTCACTACAATACTTCTAATTACCCGGCCGGAAGAACAAAAAGCCAAAGCTAGAGACAACAGAAGATTGGCAGATATAACAACTCTAGATAGAGCTATTCTGGAATATCGCATAGATAACGATGTATACCCAGATCTTGTTAATACACTGCGCACCAGTACTTCCCTACCCGTGGGTAATACCGGGCCATACGAACTTATTACAGATGGTTGGTTAGACGCAGATCTTTCTTACTACACTTCCAAATTGCCTATTGATCCTGTAAATAATGGTACTTACTATTACGCTTATCAGCACACCACCACAAACTACGAACTTAATGCCCGGCTGGAATACTATACCGGCTATATGGAAGAAGACGGCGGGAACAGCGCTTCCTGGTATGAAATTGGCACTGACCTAACTATATTATGATATCATTTGAGTATGCATATTTCTGCCCGTAATACCGGTTTTACATTGGTAGAACTCTTAATTGTTATTGCTCTTATTACAATTTTATCTGGTGTGTTAGTGCCAAGCTTTAGCCAGTACATTTCCAATCAAAATGTAAAATTGGCACAGGAAACGGTAGTAAGTGATTTGTATACAGCCTTAAACAGAGCTTTGTCTGGTGTAGGTGCTACAAATCAGAATTTGAAGTTCTGGGGAATCAGTTTCACGGCAAATAGCCCCACCTACACATTTATTTCTTGTGGTGAAGATGCCTTAGGTGACCCTGATTGTTCTTCATATATTAATTCCCAGACTAGTGAACAGTTACCTAACAACATTGTTGTAAGAACTTCTGTAGACATTTTATTCAGTCTACAAAACGGCAATGCCGTTACTTGCAGTCCCAGCAATTGTAGTGTTCGGGTAGGCCCATCTACAGGTGATTCTGGATGCATGGAAATAATTGTTAACGGTGCTGGGTTTATTTCGAAAGGTACTGCTTCATCATGCATATGAAGTATCAAAAAGGTATTGGCTTAATTGAAGTTATTTTTACCTTGGGAATTTCTGTCATAATTGTGACTTCCCTGGTTTCACTTACGCTTTATACTCTTAGGTCTTCTCTAAATAGCAAATTGATGTTAAGAGCAAATAATTTGGCCACTGGCCAGCTAGAACTTGTTAGGGCATATAGGGACTCCATGGGTGAGAATTGGGCGGGTTTTGTAGATTCTGTAGATGATTGTACTGGTTCTACGTATTGTACTATCACTACCGGTGGTAGTCTTGCGGTATTAGGTTCAGCCTCACCCGCTACAGACGGTACCGGGCCTGAAGCTGTGGCATACTATTTTCAGGCTACCCCTATAGATAGCGATGTGATGCGTATTTCGGTAGTAGCTACCTGGGGAGATGGTTTGGCAGTTAGAAATTATACAGATTTATCTAGCTGGAGGGCGCAGTGAACCAAAAAGGTTTTACGCTTATTGAGCTTGTACTGGTAATAGCACTCATCATTATTACTGTAGGGATTTCTACAGATATTATTATTAGTTTGGTGAGTAGCTATAATAAATCCCAAATCACTAACCAAATTGAGCAGACCGCAAATTTTGTGTTTATGAAGATGGAGAAAGAACTCCGCAACGCCGCTTCTGTGGATCCTCTTCCGCCAGCTGGCAGTAAAACTCTTGTGTTTAGAGATACTAACAACAATGTTATTACTTATGCCTTAGGCACTGATGGTATTTTGAGGCGCAATACCGTACCACTAAGTAGCACTGGCTCTACTACTGGTGTCGGTGGTATTACTATTTCGTGCCTTGGTGGTGGTGGCGCTTGCTTTAGTAATATTGGTACCGGGAGTGTGGATGTTATCAAAATCCAGCTTGTTTTTGAGCAGGCAAGTTCTTCTAATAGAAAGGCTTATACTGGAAGCGTGAAAATTGATTCTGCTGTAGTTGTAAGGAGTAGCTACTAGATGCCAAAAAAAAGCTTTGGCCAGGCAGCTGTGGCTGTTTTGGTGCTATTAACTATTTCCTTAATACTTGGTATTGGTCTTTCCACCAACCTTATAAAAAGTCTACGTACTTCCAAAGAAGTAGATTTTGCCAGTAGGGCTATTGCCATAGCTGAAGCAGGTATTGAGAGGTTGTTGGCTGAAGATTTTTCTGTTCTGGAAGGTTATATCAATAACAATAACTGTGCCAGTGCTTGTATACTGGAGATTACCGGAGATGATGGTATTACTGCTCGCACAGATATTGTGTTGTCTTTTTTAGGATCTTCTGCGGAGCCCTTTCCGATTGACCTTACTACAGCAACCACGTCTGAGGTCTCTTTAGCTGGGTATTCTGGCAGTGCTCCTGTATATATTTGTTGGGATAACACTGTGAATATTCCATCTATAGTTGCACTGTTTATTTATGGTCAGCCTGGTAGTTACGCTACTGATGCTTATGCTTACAATTCTGCCGGGTCTATGTATTCTACTAACGGGTTTGACGAAGCAGTTGCGGCCCACGGCTTTGACAACTGTTTTACTATCTCTGCCCGCAGCAATCCTGGGGTGCTTAGGCTTAAATCTGTATATGGCGATGTAACTGCTTATGTTGTGCCCGCCTCCGGCCAGTCTATCCCTTCTCAGGGAATATTGCTTGAATCTTATGGTAAAGCGGGCACTGTACAAAAGTTAGTGAAGGTCTTGCGCACTAAGTCTGCGGTTCCGGCTATGTTCGATTACTTAATCTATCAAACATCCGAAACTGAACCTTTAACAAATTACTTGGCAAATTAGGGGGCAAACTGTAGAATTTTAGTATGAATGTAGTGGGACTAAGTTTAGGGAGCACAAATTTTAGGGCAGTTGAGGTTGATGTAGGTAAAGATGATAAGACCCTCACCAAAGTTGGCAGTTATAGCATTCCCCGCATAAATTTAGAGACTGCGGCTCCTAATGAAATTGGGGACTATGCTTCGGCGCTAGACACTTTCTTTACGGAAAAAGAGTTTGATCGCAGAAATGTTGTAGCAAGTTTACCCGAAGACCAGGTTTTCATTAGAACTATTAAGGTTCCCGTTATGAGTGACAAGGAACTGGAGAGTTCAGTTAGATTTGAGGCTGAACAGTACATTCCCCTACCCATAGATGATGTAACCCTATCCTTTCAGAAAATGGATATTGATATTACCGAGAAAGAAAAGATGAATGTACTTTTAGTGGCTGCCAAGAAAAGCATAATTTCCCGCTATATTGAAATACTCAAAAAGGCGCATTTAACGCCTAGAGCTCTTGAACCGGAGACACTGTCTATTAGCCGTAGTCTTGGAGATAATCCACAAAGCCCAAATGCTACTATTATTGTGAACATTAATACCGCTAACACTCTATTAGTTGTGGCTTATCACGGGTTTGTCCGGCTTACGCGTAGTTTATCTGTTGGCGGTGACGTTTTAACTCGCGCAGTTTCCCAAAGCCTGTCTTTAGATTATGATCAGGCCGAAGAGTACAAGAAAACTTATGGCCTTGATGAAACTCAAGCTGATGGTAAGGTTTCCCAGGCTCTTACACCTGTTTTTGATAATATCATTGAAGAAATTAAGCGTTCCAAGATATTCTTCACAACCAGAAACCCTAATGTTAAGATAGATAAGGTAATTGTTTCTGGAGGAACTGCCCTAATGCCAGGATTATTTATTTACATGGTCAACCACCTTGATGCCGAGGTTGAACTTGCTGATCCATGGAAGCAGCTGAATATCGCTTCTAGACTTGAGTCCCAAAAAGATAAATTTCTGCACCTCGGGCCTCTATTTTCCATTCCGGTTGGTTTAGCCCTAAAGGAACTTTAACATGGCGCAAAGTATTAACCTTGTACCCCAATCAGAAAAACGCGAACAAGCAAAGAAACGTGTTATTAGAGCAAGTACTGTGTTTACAATTTTCTTGTTACTGTGTGTGTTAGGTGCTGGTGGGTATTTATATTATCAACAGGTACAGCTTGAAACCCAACTTACTGAACACAAATCAAATATTGCAGGTCTGCGTGCTGATATTAACGAGCTTGCAGATATTGAAATTGTGGCGCGCAATCTAGATAAAAAATATAAAGCAGTATCTAGTATCCTGACTTCTCGTTCTTATTATTCTAAGCTCTTTGCCGAACTTGAGAAACGTGTTCCCCCATATGTTCAGATTCTTGATTTCTCTATGTCAAAAACCAGTGAAGTGAGCATCTCTGGTTCTGGCGATAACTATATTGCTATATCCAGTTTCCTAGCGAATCTGGGTAGACCATCCAAGGAAGTTGCAACCGAAGGCATGGAAGGGTTATTTACAGATGTGACTTTAAATAGCGTGCAGTTGGAAAATAGAAATAACAATGTGAAATATTTCATAACTTCTAAATACACACAAGGAGACCTACGCAAATGAATCTAAAAGACACTGCCCAGGTAAACATAAGTACCACAGCATTTAAAGAGACACTAATTAATTTTTTAGTTCCGCTTATTTGCCTTGTAATTACGACATTAGTGGGTCTTCTTTGGATAATGCCTGCTCTTCGAAATTTACCGGCTAAACAGCAGGAATTGGCCGAAGCACAGAAATTGGACAATCAGCTTACTACTAAAAAAGCTCATTTGGAAAAGCTGTTGGATTTTAGGAATGTTGTTGCGGAGGATTCGGATTTATTTGATAAAGTACTTTCTTCCGAGGCAAAAGTACCCGAACTGCTTGCCCAAATTAATTTAATTGCCGTAGAAAATGGCTTATCTGTTACAAAGCTAAACTATTCTTTCAGTTCCAAGGTGGCCAAAGCTTCTACAGAAACCCCAAGTGCTAATTTGTATGAAACAGTAGAGGTCTCCTTGGGTAGTACAGGTACTTACAGCCAGTTGAAAGCTTTCTTGGAAAGCTTAGAAAATGCCGCCAGGCTTATTACGGTTGAAGATGTAAGATACACAGCTGATGAGGATTCTGCAGCACTAAACATAAACTTCTTACTCTCCTCTCCTTATTTATTTGTAGAGTCAAGCGCGGTAACTGATGAGGCAGTCACTTTAGACATCACAGACAAATCCTTTACTAATCTTATTAATGTGTTGAAAGATTTGAGGTTTTACGAAGTAACGGCAGATGACATGCCTGAAATTGCTAAGGAAGAGTCTGAGCCATCAGAAGAAATCGAAGTGGTTGAAGGTGAAGAAAGCAGTGAATGAAAACTCGAGGGTTTACACTAGTTGAGATTTTAGTTGTAGTAGCACTCATTGGTGTTTTGGCAGCGGTTGCTGTTTCTTTAATAAATTACCCTAATATAAGAGCGAAGATGCGAGATTCCGCAAGAGTTTCGGAATTGCGCACTATTCAGACTGCGCTGGAAAAATACTTTAGTGTTAATCGCATTTATCCTAGCTCAAGTACTTGGGTTGCTGATCTAACAAATGGTGGTTTTATTAATGTGTTTGATGTTTCAGACAATTCTTTGTATTCAGGAAAGATTAATCCTAGCGATTTTACTTATGCTACAACTGCAGAACGGGATGTTTATATTTTGTACACGCAGATGCAGGTTGAAAGTAGTAATGTTGGGCATGAGTGCAGTAATTTGAATTACTGGGGTTTGCACACAGGAAACCCGAATCTAGCTTTGTGTTATGGTGTCGAAAGCCCGGGAGCGTTCTCTGACAACTAACGACTGACTTCTAACTGCTGACAAGAATGTTTTTGTTAGTCGTTAGTAGTTAGCAGCCTGCCTGCGCAGGCAGGTCAGTCGTTAACCTACTGTTATCCTTGCGCCACTTCTCAATTTCTTTATGATTCCCTGAAAGAAGCACTTCGGGCACTTTCATGCCCTTAAACTCTTCTGGCCTAGTATACTGCGGATACTCAATAGTTGTTTCCTGCCCTTCCGAGAACGACTCCAAAACTGCAGCCTCTTCTTTTTCCAAAACTCCCGGAAGCAGCCGGGTTACACTTTCAATAACGGCAAGTGCCGGTATTTCACCCCCCGAAAGCACAAAATCTCCTAATGAAAGTACATCCGTAACCAGGTGCTCTTGTACTCTGGCATCTACACCTTCATACCTCCCGCAAATCAATGTGATTTGTTCCTTGTTAGCATAGTCTCTGGCAATACTTTGGGTAAACTTTCTGCCGGATGGTGACAGTAGCACAATTTCCTGCTTAGCCTTAATGTTCTCAAGCGCATCAAAAATTGGTTCAATCATTAGCACCATGCCCACTCCTCCCCCGTAGGGCTTATCATCTACAGTTTTATAGCTATCTTTGGAAAAATCTCTTAAATTGTGCAGGTTAACTGCAATCAATTCTTTTTCCAGGGCTCTTTTTAATGGCAAGGTTGCCATAAAAGGTTCAAAAAGCTGTGGAAAAAGCGTTATTACATCAAATTTCAGCATTACTCAGTTTGTTCTTCTTTTGATTCAAGAAGCTGAATATTTACTCTAACATTTTCTCTAATAGCCTTTGCTTTTGCCAGAGCCCTGAGGCTTCTTATATTCTTACCCTCTTTACCGATGACAAGCCCCATATCTTCCGGAGCTACTTTAATTTTAATGTCCACATTTCCATCTTGAGAGTCTTCTGTTACTTCAACCTCTTCAGGTTTAGTTACAATTTGGGTTAAAAGGTATTCTACGAAGTCACGCATTATGCTTCAGCAGGTGTCTCCGGAGCAGCAGCAGTTTCTACTGCAGCGGGGGCAGCCTCTCCTTTTTTCTTAGGTTTATACTTTGTGTAAGTATAAGTACCATTAACTAATTGTTCTACCGCGTCAGTAGTAAGTGCGCCTTTAGCTTTCCAGTCTTCAAATTTTTCTTTATCCAGTTCAAAATTGTTTGGATCTTCCGATGGATTGTAGTAACCTAATACATCAATAAACTTACCGTTTCTCTTACTACGGGTTTGTGCCACAACAACCTTGTAGGCCGGGGCGTTTTTCTTTCCAAATCTTGCTAATCTAATTGTAATCGACATAGACTGGATTCTATCAAAGAGATTTAAGCTTGTCCAATGCTTTTTCTGCGGCATCTTGCTCTGCTTTTTGCTTACTGCCGCCCTCGCCGGTGCCGTATTCCTTCTCCCCTACATATACAGCTACCCTGAAGGTTTTTTCATGGTCAAGCCCCCACGAATCAATAACTTTATAAACCGGTGTAACCGCTAGTTTTTCCTGTGCTAGCTCCTGGAAAAGTGATTTGGCATCTTTATAGCTTTGTTCTGCCACAATTCTGTTCACTTTATGCAAAAGCTCTCTCGCCACGAACTCCTTGCACGCTGTCAACCCTTTTGCCAAATACATTGCCCCTAATACTGCTTCGAAGGTATTGGCTAAAATATATTCTCTGTCTCTGCCACCGGTTGCTTCTTCGCCTTTGGATAACAGCAAAAGCTCTCCGTAGCCAAGCCTTCGCGCTTCTTCTGCCAGAGAAGTTGTGCACACAATTGCGGCTCTATAGTTTGTTAGATCTCCTTCAGGTGAACTGGGGTACTTTTCATATAAATATTCGGAAGATATTAGTTGCAATACCGCGTCCCCTAAAAATTCCAACCTTTCATTTGAAGGGTTTTCATAGTCGGGATGCTCGTTCAAGAAAGATCTATGTGTAAATGCGGTTGTGAAGAGCGTAATATCTTTTATGTCAATACCTAAGATTTGTTCAAGTTTGTTAATATCTATACTCATGCCTACTCTATTTTTTCCACTAGTAAATCTGCTAACTCTTGCACCGACGTGACTTCTTCCATATCGTCAATAAGTTCTACTTGGTATTTTTCTTCCAGTTCGGTAACGATATCAATTAGCTCTAATTCAGAAATATTAAGATCTTCCTCGAAATACGCATCATTACTGATCTCCTCTATTTCTACACCGGTCTTTTCTGCAATCACTTCTTTTACTTCTGTCAAATAATCATTCATCTTTTTTCTCCTCGGCAATAGTGCCTAAAACCCCATTTACAAATTTGCTAGATGTTTCATTGCCAAATTCTTTAGCAAGTTCCACTGCTTCGTCAATGGCAACCTTTTCCGGAATGTTTTCTTTGAACAAGAGTTCAAATATTGCAATCCGCAGTATTACTAAATCAATTTTTGATATTTTGTCAATAGGCCACTCGGGTGCGTGCTTTTCTACCAGACTGTCAATGTAGTCTATATTTTCTTTTACTCCTCTTATGATGTCTTCTGCTAATACTTGGTCTACCCCTTCTCCTGTTATCAGTTCCTTTGTTAGTAGTTTGCACTGCTCCTCATCGATTTCTGCAAAGAGCCAACAATACAATGTACCTAAGGCTAGTTTTCTTGCTTCATGTCTAGAATCAGTTGTAGGCATACTATAATTCAATATGTTCTTCAATATGTGGCCTTTTATAGGCCTTGCTACCGTCTTTTTTAACTACCTTAACTATAGTTGTGCGCATTTCCACTTTTTTGTTTCTTTTTTGTCTTGTTCTACTCTTAGAGAGTTTTCTTTTTGGTACTGGCATGTGTTTATTTTATCCTTAATTTGGTATAGCAATCAATAACCTGGGTACTATAGGAGATCAGAAGGTGTATGTCAAGAAAGGTCCGACCTTTCCCATTCCTTTATAGTACAATATCCCCATGACACAACTTAGGGTCACCAGTGGCACAGCCAAAAACAAAAAACTCAAAGTCCCTAAAGTCAGCGGCTTCAGAGCCGTGCAGGAGAAAGCCAAACTTGCCATATTTTCCATTCTAGGCCATGAAAGAGTGCAAGGTGCCACCTGCCTAGACCTGTTTTCCGGTAGTGGTAACCTTGGCATTGAAGCTTTAAGCCGTGGTGCTATTTATTGTGATTTTGTAGACCAAAGCTATGAGTCTGAAAAAACTATTATTGAGAACTTGCGCAATACCGGCCTGGCCGACAAAGCTGTGGTACACAAACAAAACGCTGTGAAATTCGCTGCAGAGACTCCCACGAAGTACAACATAGTGTTTTTAGACCCATTTTATGAAGACACGGCACAGAGTTTTTTATTTGAGAATTTGGAAGACGCGTTAGCGGAAGGTGGTGTTATTGTGTATTTGCACGCAGAGGGTGTGGATGTACAGGGTATTGTTAAGAACACGGAACTTAAGGTGCTAGATGAGCGGAGGTTTGGTAGTTCGGTGGTGAGTTTTTTAAAACTGCTGTGAAACTGTGCATGGTGATATTCTCAGCCACAAAGGTGCTACCTTGCTCTAGTCCGTGGCTTTAGCCTCGAGTAACGTATCGCCGTTGGAATGCCCCGGAGGCCCTGTCTGACGGTTAATTGTTACTCGCGTAATTGCCCCCAACTTCTTCCACTCGCCTTTTTAACCTTGGATACTTATCCAGATCTGGAAATATCTTATGTGCCCATAGTTTTACCTCTTCCAACAATTCCAGGTTCTGTATATCTGCCAATTTAAATTCCTTAAAGCCATGTTGCATTACTCCATAAATATCTCCTTGGCCTCTGGTTGCCATATCAATTTCTGCCAGCTTCAGGCCTTCTGATATTGTTTCCAAATGCTTAAGCCTTGCATAGCCTGCTCTTGAATTACTAGACATGAACACAAAACAAAAGCCTTCTTTATCTCCCCTACCCACTCTACCCCTAAGCTGATGCAAAGACGCCAACCCATATCTTTCCGCGCTTTCAATAACCATTACACTTGCTTCTGGTACATCAATACCCACTTCTATTACCGGGGTCGACACTAATATCTGAAGTTTCCCATTTTTAAACCGTTCAATAACTTCTTGCTTTTCTTTAGCCTTCATTTTGCCGTGCAACAACCCTATTTGCACGTCTTTAAACGTCCCATTTCTTAACGTTTCGAATTCTGCAGTAGCGGCTTTAATATTTTCGAACCCTTCGTTTTCGCTTTCCTCAATTAACGGGCATACAATAAAAGTGGGTTCACCTTTTGCTTTAATCCAGGAATAAGCTTGTTGTCTTAATTTTTCCGGGATAACTTTAGTAGTAATTTTTTTAGTTTTGTTTGGTGTTTCTTTTAAAACCGAAATATCCAGATCTCCGTATAGAGTAAGAGCCAGAGTTCTAGGAATTGGGGTAGCCGTCATTGTCAACAAATGTGGTGACTTATGCATTCGTAAAACCTGGGTTCTTTGTTCCACTCCAAACCTGTGCTGTTCATCAATGATAATGAGCCCAACATCAGCTAGTTCTTTTTGGAAGAGCAGTGCGTGCGTTCCAACAATAATGTCTGTCTCTTCAAGGTTTTCTGCTTTTTTAGTACCTGTTACTAGTTTAATATCCGTATAAGTATTCGCTAGAAATGTTTTGAACGTTTTGTAATGCTGGTTGGCCAGAATTTCTGTTGGCGCCATATAGATTGTTTTATAACCGTTTAGATATGCCAAGTAAGCAGCAATAATAGCTACAATAGTTTTTCCGGTACCTACGTCCCCTTCCAGCAGCCTGTTCATAGGTTGAGTTGTTTGTAAATCTGCCAGAATCTCTTGTAATGCCGCCTGTTGTGACTTTGTAAGTGTGAATGGCAAGGTCTCTATGAATTTTTCAACCTCTGGTTTTTCCTGCATAGCCGGGGCCTGAGTTTTTTTTGACCATTGATTTTTCCTGTATTCCACTTTGAGTAGTTCCAAAAATAATTCTTCAAAAGCCAATCGCGCTTTTGCTGATTCCATTTCCGAATTGCTTGACGGAAAATGTATTGCTTTTATTGCGTATTTATATTCCGGAAAATTCTTATCTTTTACTAATTTCTTTGGTAAATATTCACCTAGTTCTTCGGCATCTTTCAGCTGAGTTAAAACGTCGTTAATTCTGGATGCCAGCCATGTTGACGCTATTCCCTCTGTTTCCGGGTATACAGGTATAAGCTTGCCGGTTTTTGTAGCTTCTTTGTCTTCTATTTCATATCTAGGGTTATACATAGAAAGTTTGTTCTGATATGTAGTCACCTTACCGGAAAATCTGTATGTTAACCCCGGCAGTAGTTGAGCTTTAATGTAGTGCTGGTTAAACCACACTAGCTTCATGCTTCCTGTTTTGTCTTCTACTTTAGCCACAGTAAGTTTTTTGTGATTTCGGGTGAAAATGTTTTGCGCATCTAGTAATGTTACTTCTAGTGTAATTGTTTCCCCTGGCTGTATATCTTTTATTTTTTTGGTTTGTGAAAAGTCTTCGTATCTAGATGGAAAATGGTGTAGCAAATCACCTACTGTATTGATATTTAGTTTACTCAGCAGGAATTTATAGCGTGAACCTATTTTTGGAATAGCATTTACCGGTGATGATAGTTCCAGCATTTAGCGCAAAATATAAGGCAAAATAGAACTTGCCAGAAAAGCTAGTGCCATCAGTATAGTAAAAAGTTTAAGCATAAAATCTTTCTTTTTAAAGGGTTTTTTCAGTTTTCTAAATACTTTGCCTAGCTTGTTTGTTATAGGGCATTGTTTCTGCCACGGTAGTTTAAGTTTCATTTTACTTTTGCAAATTCTCGCTTACCGAACTTTATAATATCGCCTGTCTTTAACTCCAGTAGTTGTTGTGGATCTGTTATTTTTGTGTTGTTTACACTAAACCCGCCTTGCTCAATAACTCTTCTGGTTTCAGATCTTGACGTTTTAGAAATTAGTGACGCTACCTCAAGAGTTTGGGTGTTTTCGGGCAAAGCTATTTCTGGAATATTTTGTGGGGTCATACCTTGTTGTACTGTTTGTTCAAAGTATTCTTGTGCTTCTGTTGCTGCCTCTTTGCCGTGGTAAAATTCCACAATTTCATTTGCTAAACGTTTCTTAAATTCCATTGGGTTGGCACCTTCGGTTACCGCTTTCCGCATTTCCTCAATTTCCGGCACGGGTACTCGTGTCACCAGTTCAAAATACTCAAAAATCACCTCATCTACAATTGCCATAATCTTTCCATACATATCTTCTGCAGTATCTAATACCGGAATAAAGTTCATGAGGCTTTTACCCATAGGTCTGCCATCACTGCCAGTAAGCAGTTTCATGACAACGGCGTCTTGCGGCGGTTTGCCAAAATACTCCATGAGTTTTCTGCCGGCCAGTAAATTAAAGGTTTGATCTGTACCGCCAAATTCCACGTCGCTAGTTAGCGCCACAGAATCGTAGCCTTGCATAAGGGGATACAGAAATTCATCTAGGCCAATTGGCTTTTTAGCTTGGTATCTTAAAAGGAAAGTTTCCCTGTCTAGCATTTGGGCTACAGTGAATTGTTTAGCCAGTTCTATTACATCTGCAAAGCTTAGTTTGCTTAGCCATTCCGAGTTGTGGCGAACTTCAGCCTGATCCTTTATAACGGTTTTGAAGAATTGGTCTTGAAAGTGTTCTTCATTATGTTTTATTTGTTCTTGTGTTATCTCTCCTCGCATATCGACTTTATCGGAATGGTCGCCTACTAAGGTTGTAAAATCACCTATGATGAGTGTAACTCTGTGTCCCAGCTCCTGGAAGTCTCGGATTTTTCTTTGGATTACTGTGTGGCCTAAGTGTAAGTTTGGGCCTGTTACGTCTACACCTAGTTTCAGATGCAGTTGTTTGCCGCTCATGAGTTTCTTTTTGAGTTCTTCTTTAACAAAGATCTCGTGCACTCCCCGGGTGAGAATTTCGTCGATTTTCTGCTCGTCTGTAATGATTTCTGGCATAAGATGATTTTATCACGATAACAATTTTTTGGAAGGTCGGACCTTTCTGGTTTGTCTAGTGGCAACTATCAGTCAAAACTTTATCCGGAGGGTCGGACCCTCCCCTAACATATCTGCTATAATCTCTCTATGGTAAAAAAGTGGAAAAAAAGCTTTGGGAAAAGCTTCCCGTCAAAACCAAACATAAAACTTCCCAACCCAAAATTAAAGTTAAAACTTAGTCCTGCCAAACTAAAAGTCCTAGTCACACTCGCCTACCTGGCATTATTCTTCATTATTGTGGCCGCAGTAGGTGTAGTAATAGTCTTTGTCAGCTACTCACGCGACCTTCCCAACCCCAACCGCTTACTGGAGCGTAGCGAAGAACTTTCTACCAAAATTTATGACCGTAAAGGCACTCCAATTCTCGAAGTATACGGCGAAAAAAACCGTGTTCTTGTTTCTATAGATGATGTTTCGTCACACATTATTCACGCTACTTTAGCTGCGGAGGATGCAGATTTTTATCATCATAGCGGCTTTTCTATTAGGGGTATGCTTAGGGCTATTAGAAATACTGCCACAGGAGAAGGTTTACAGGGTGGCTCTACAATCACACAGCAGTCAGTTAAAAATGCTTTGCTAACGCAAGATCGTACCATTTCCAGAAAAATTAAAGAAATGATTTTATCACTGCAGCTTGAGAACAAGTACACCAAAGACCAAATTCTACAAATGTATCTTAATGAAACACCCTATGGTGGCCAAAACTATGGTATTTACACCGCATCGAAGGCTTATTTCAATAAATTACCCTCTGAGTTAAATTTAGAAGAAGCTGCTTATTTGGCAGGCTTGCCTCAAAGCCCAAGTTATTATTCACAATTTGGTTCAAATCCTGAAGCAGGTATAGAGCGTAAAAACTATATATTATATTTAATGAATGAGCGTGGTTGGCTTGACAGTAACGGAGTTCGCAGATATATCAGTGACGAGGAGTATGAAGTAGCCAAAGAAGCTCCCCTAGACTTTCAGTCGGCAGCCATCTCGTTTGAAGCACCTCATTTTGTATTTTACGTAAAGCGTTTGTTAGCAGATATGTTTGGTGAAGATGTGGTTGAACAACGCGGCTTACAGGTGACCACTACGTTGGATTTAGATTTACAAATGCAAGCACAGGAAATTGTTTATGACAATGTGGAAGCTAGCAAAAGCTATAATGTGGGCAACGGTTCATTAGTGGCGTTAGATCCGCAAACCGGCCAGATTTTAGCAATGGTTGGTTCTAAAGGTTACTTTCTAGAGTCTGAACCCACCGGATGTATATCGGGTATTACTGGTGAAAACAGTTGTACGTTTGAACCTCATTTAAACGTTACAATGGCTCACAGGCAGCCAGGATCATCAATTAAGCCTATTACTTACGCTACCATGCTTTCTCAGGGTTATACTGCAGCTTTTCCATTTTTAGATGTGGAAACAGAATTCCCCGGTTCCCGCCCAGATAAACCATATATACCAGAAAACTATGATGGTATTTTCCGAGGACCCATGTCTTTGCGCAAATCTTTAGGTAACTCACTTAATATTCCTGCCGTTAAGGCCTTAAGTATTGTAGGTATCGATAGCATGATTGATCAGGCTGAAAAGATGGGAATTACTTCATTTGGTGATAGATCTCGCTTTGGACTGGCGTTAACTTTAGGGGGTGGTGAGGTAAGTCTACTGGAGTTAACCGGTGCTTATAGCGTGTTTCCAGCGCAAGGCAGGTTTAGGCAGCCTACACCCTTTTTGGAAGTAAGAGATGCGCATGGCAACGTTCTTTATAAATATCGAGACACAGGTGGCAAGTCTGCATTGGAACCAGAAGTAGCCTTTTTAATTAATGACATTTTGTCCGACGACGGTGCCCGTTCCGCGGCTTTTGGTGCCAATAGCTTGCTTAATATACCTGGGCACAGGGTGGCAGTAAAAACCGGAACTACAGACGATAAGCGTGATAACTATGCCATTGGCTACACCCCATCGTTAGTGGCAGGTGTATGGGTTGGTAATAACAACAATGACGAGATGAACCCGTATATTGCTTCAGGTATTACAGGTGCTACGCCTATTTGGCGGGATTTTATGATGGCCTATTTGGAAGACAAAGAGCCGCAAGATTTTCCGGTGCCCTCAACAGTGCATAAAGTTACTATAGACGAGCTCACCGGAATGCTCCCGTTTGAAGACTTCCCTACCCGCGCCGAGTGGTTTATCAAAGGCACAGAGCCAACAGCCCGAAGCAGTTGGTATCAAAAGTTGGAAATCTGTAAGGTTGATGGACGGCTTGCCAGTAAGGCGTGTAGAGATGCTGATAAGACTGCAGAAAAAACCTTTGTGAAGATTACTGCCGAAAAGCCCGAGTGGCAAAATGCGGTTGATCAGTGGGTAAAAGACAATTACAAAGATTCCAAGTATTTTCCGCCTACTATGACTTCGCGAGTGGAATTTGATGGTGATGATCCAAAAGACATGGATCCCAAGCTGGAATTTACTGGTTTGGACAATGGTGATACTATTCCTCTTAAGTACAGGTTACAGGTGGAAATATCGGCTGTTGATGACATAGAAAAGGTTTCGATTTATAAAAATGGTGAGCGCGTAACTGAAGACAAGTCTGCTCCCTACGGCTATACTTTCGAATTTAGCCCTGGTGATGTTGGCAAAACAGTAGAGTTCTCTGCCAAAGCTGTGGATGAAGACGGCAGAGATGGAACTAAAACCATTAAAGTAACTATTGGCAATACGGAGTCTTGACGCAGTAACCAAAAGCTGAGATAGTCTACCTTAATTTATGGATCTTTTGGAAGTAGAAAAACTTAAAACCCAAGCCTTAACCGATCTTGATCTGGTAGATTCATTAACTAAATTAGAAGAATTTCGTGTCAAATACTTTGGAAAAAAGGGCTTGGTTACGGTTGTTACGAAAGACATTGTCAGCCTTGGTGCCGATGAGAAAAAAGCGTTAGGTAGAGCATTAAATGAAGTTAAATCTGTTATCCAGGGATCTATGGAAAGTAAAAAGCTTGAACTTGAAAAGTCCATCCCCTCGCAACTTCCAGAGTTTTATAAGTCACTGCCTGGTACAAGACCAGAGATAGGTCATTTACATGTTATTACGCAGGCCATAAGAGAAATTGTAGATATTTTTAAACCCCTTGGGTTTACGCGTGTTAGGTATCCGGAAATTGATTGGGAATATTTTGTCTTTGAAGCATTAAATATTCCAGAAGAGCATCCCGCTAGGGATGAGTGGGAAACCTTCTTTGTAGATATTTCCCGTGATGAGAAATACGGTAGGACAGTAATTACTCCTCATACCTCCAGTGGTCAGGTTCGCGAGATGCTAAAAGGCAACTTGCCCATTAGAATGCTAAATATTTCACGCTGTGGTAGACGACAGGCTGATGTTAGGCACTTGCCTACTTTTTACCAGTTTGAAGGTTTAGTGGTAGATAAGGGTATAAATATTTCTCACTTGAAAGGGGTCTTAAACTATTTTGTGAAAAACTTCTATGGCCCCGAACGTGAAATAAGACTTAGGCCATATGACTTTAGATTTACCGAACCTAGTTTTGAAGTTGATGTGTTATGCAGCAACTGCTTAGGTGCGGGGTGTTCTTTGTGTAAAGAAGGTTGGATGGAACTTGGGGGCGCCGGGGTTGTACATCCTAAAGTTTTGGAGTATGGCGGTATTGACTCTAAAGAATATTCCGGCTTTGCGTTTGGCTGGGGTGTTGAACGCACGTATATGATGAAATCTGGTACGCAAATTGATGATATCAGACACTTATTTGCCAATGATGTGAGGTTCTTGGAGCAATTTTAATATGAACATACTACTTCCGGATTCCTGGCTTAGAGACTACATAAAAACCGATGCGACACCTAAAGATATTGCCAAAGCTTTATCTTTGCATGCGTTTAGTGTGGAAAAAATGGAAACTACTAAGGACGGTGATGTGATTTACGAAATAGAAACTACGCCCAACCGCGGAGACGCACTGTCGGTTGTAGGTATTGCCAGAGAATTGCGTGCTATCTTGCCTAGGAGTGGTTTTAGTGTAGCATGGCAGCCAAAAACATTTCCTGTATTTTCCCCTGGCATTCAAGATAGTCTTGAAGTAGTAATTGCGAATAAAGCCTTAGTTCCCAGATTTAGTGCGGTTGTGCTGGAAAATATCAAAATAGTGCCTTCTTCAGAACTAATTCAATCAAGACTACAAAAAGTTGGCATTAGACCAATAAATGCTGTGGTAGACATGACCAATTACTTGATGATTGAGCTTGGCCAGCCCATGCACGTTTTTGATTACGACAAGATTGAAGGTGCCAAAATGATTGTGCGGGAATCTAAAGAAGGGGAGGTTCTAACTACACTAGATGGTGTAGAGCGCAAACTTCCCGAAGGCGTAATTGTAATCGAAGACGGAAGTGGCAGGCTAATAGATTTATGCGGCATTATGGGTGCAGAAAATAGTGATGTAGACGAAACTACCCAGAAAGTGCTGTTTTTTGTGCAAGTTTATGACCCGGTGAAAATTCGCAAAGCCTCTATGACCCTAGGGCACAGAACGGATGCTGCGTTACGTTTTGAAAAAGGCATTGATTTTGAAGGGGTTATTCCGGGGCTTTATGCGGGTGTACAGATGTTGCAGGAAAGTTTGGGAGTTGTTCCCTCTTCTGCGCTTATTGATATAGTCAATATTCCCTATACAACTGATACTGTTGAACTAGATTATGCCAAGATTAGTGCTGTAGCCGGTGTGGATATTCCAAAAGAAATAGTTGATAGAACATTAGTAGATTTAGGTTTTGAGTTGGAAGACGCCACTGTAAAGGTTCCTTCCTGGCGAAAAGGCGATATCGCACTTATTGAAGACATAGCAGAAGAAGTTATTAGAATTTATGGCTACTACAATATTCCAGACAACATTCCTACTGGTGAAATCCCAAATGTCTGTGAAGATAAGACATTTTATTGGGAAGATAGGACGAAAGATTATCTAAAGTACATGGGCTTTTACGAAGTTTATACTACATCTGCTACTTCCAAGGAACTCGCAGGAAACAACGCAATAGAACTTTCCAACCCGTTGTCTGAAGACTTCAGGTTTTTACGAACTACGCTAACGTCGCAGTTAATAGACGTAGTTGAACGGAATAGAGGCCTAAGAGAGCATCTCAAAGTGTTTGAATTGGCTGTTGTCTACCTACCTACAAAATCCGGGCTTCCTGATCAACCGTTGCATTTGGCTGTAGCTGCTGCCGGAGAAGATTATTTGAAGTTTAAAGGCTTTATTGAGGGTTTATTTGAAGATTTTGGCATAAAAGATTATCCCCCTTTTAGTGTTGAAGTAACTAAGACAAATGTGGTGTATGCGGAGCTGAACTTTGATGAGCTTGTGATCAAGGCATCTAAAGTTAAAAGTTATACACCAATTACCGGATTTAATGCTATTAAGGAGGATCTTACACTGGTTTTACCTCAAGGGGTGCCTTATCCTTTGATTGAAGAGGTTATTTGTGCCGTTGACCCAAGAGTAGTTAATGTATTGTACAAAGATTTTTATGAAAACAAGTTAACTGTTAGTCTGGAGTTTTTGGATACTTCCCGCCAAATCACCTCCGAGGATACTAAAGGTATTAGGGGTGAGATTGTTAGGGTTTTAGGTGAGAGGTTTGGAATTACGCTGTGATAAAAACCCGAGACTAAAGTCTCGGGTTAACAATTTCTATTAACCGAATGCTTTAGCCTTCGGGAGATATCGCTATTTTGTAGAATTAACTTTGTTTACTACTTCCTCAAAAGCTTTAGGGTCAGCAATTGCTAATTCACTTAACATTTTTCTATTCAAACTAATATTTGCCTTTTTAAGTCCTGCAACAAACCTGCTGTAATTAAGCTTATTATTAGTCAACGCAGCACTAATCCTGGTAATCCACAGTCTTCTTAAATCTCTTCTGCGCTGTTTTCTGCCGGCAAAGGCATGTTCCCCTGCTCTAAGCACTGCTTCGTTAGCACGCTTAAACAACTTACTTCTGGTTCCTCTATACCCCTTAGCAAGTTTTAATATTTTCTTGTGTTTAGCATGAGCCCTAGGCCCGCCTTTAACTCTTGGCATTATATTCCCTTTCCATGCTTAGCAAGCAAGGCTCTAAACATCTTTTTGTGCCCTGTATTATCTTGTTCTTCTATTCGTAACTTTCTACTTTTTTTATTGGCACTCCACTTTCTACGCAAATGTCCAATTCTAATCTGTTTTTTCAAGATTTTACCTGACTTGGTTATTTTTACTCTTTTTAATAATGTCTTTTTAGTTTTTAATTTTGGCATATATTACTTTCTTATTAAAACTACCATCATTCTATTGCCCTTTAGCTCAATATCTTTATCCGGTTTAGCTATATCTTCAAGTTCTCGCGTTATTCTCTCAAGTTTCTCCCTGCCGATTTCAGGGTAGGCTTTTTCTCTGCCGCGTAATTCTACCGTCAACCTTACAGTATTTCCTTCTTCCAAGAACTCTCTTGCCCTTTTGATTCTAATCTGCAGATCACCCTCGCCAATGGATGGGCCTAATCTTAATTCCTTCAGTTCACTCTTTTTAGATCTGGCTTTCGCCTGTGATTCCTTTTTACGTTCATCGTATAAAAACTTGTTAAACTCTAAGATTTTGGCTACCGGCGGATTTGCTTCTTCTGCGATTAAAACCAGATCTTTACCTTCATTCTCTGCAAGCCTTATAGCTTGTCGCGTGTCTAAAACTCCTAAGTTCTCCCCGTTTGCTTTAATTACCCTAACTTGTGGTTCTTTTATACTGTAATTTGTTTTGTAATACTTTGGTATAACTGTTATCCTCCGAAACTCAACTAAGTTACCATAAACCTAGGCTTTTGGTCAAATAGATATTGTTGATTCTATCCACAAATTCAGCAAGAGTTACATTATTTTGCTGCGTACCGTCTCTTAATCTTACACTTACAGTGTTATTTTGCTTTTCTTTATCCCCTACTATAACCATATAAGGAATTTTTAAAAGTTGTGCATCTCTAATCTTAGACTGCATGGTGGCGTCTTTAGTGTCAATTTCTGCCCTTAGGTCACTTGCTAGAAGAATCTTTTTCACTTCTTGCGCATATTCCATCTGGGTTTCGCTAATGGGAATTATTTCCACTTGTACTGGCGCCAGCCATACGGGAAATGCCCCGGCAAAGTGTTCAATAATCAGTGCCATGAAGCGTTCGTATGAGCCTAAAATTGCGCGATGCACCATAACCGGGTACTGTTTCTCACCGCTACTGTCAATATAGTTTAGCTCAAATCTTTTTGGTGTTGCAAAGTCTAGTTGCACAGTGGGAATTTGAATTTCTTTACCTAATGCGTCTTTAAACATGAAATCTAGTTTTGGTCCGTAGAGTGCCGCTTCGCCTTCTTTTCTGATGGCATCTAATCCCATTTCGTCGGAAACTTCTTGCAGCATTTTTTCACATACATTCCAGTCCTCCGGTTCACCAATATATTTTTCCGGGTGTTTATAATCTCTTACAGACAAGGATACCCAGTGGTTACCCCATAACCCCAGTACGCTGTAGAACTCTTTAATGATGTTAACCATGCCTTTAACTTCATCCCTTACCTGGTCAACAGTGCAGAAAGAGTGACCGTCTTCTACTGTAATGGCGTAAACTCTGGAAAGTCCACTTACTTCCCCTGGTTTTTCGGCCCTATACTGTTTTTCCGATTCCATGTATCTTATTGGCAATTCTCTATATGATCTTGGTCTAGACGCATAAATTTGAGTCTGATGCGGGCATTGTACTGGTTTCATGACAAATTCGTGGCCTTTGATGGAAGTTACATGGAATAATTCATCTGCGAATTTTTTGGCATGCCCCGAAAGCTCATATAATTCTATTTTTGCCAAATGTGGTGTGATAACTTTGTCAAAGCCGTAAGTTCTGCAGATTTTTTCTACGTATTTTTGTAGCTCCTCTTTTATAACTGTACCTTTCGGGGTAAATAATGGTAATCCGGGACCTACAAGTTCCGAAAACACAAATAAGTCTAGTTCGGCGCCTAATTTTCTGTGATCCCTGGCTTTTGCTTCTTCCAAAAGTCTTAAATAGTTATCAAGTTCTTCCTTGGAATAAAAAGCGGTGCCGTAAATTCTGGTCAACATTTCATTTTCTTCGCTGCCTTTGTAATAAGCTCCTGCCACGCTCAGCAGTTTAAATGCCTTTATCTGGCCAGTACTCTCAAGATGTGGCCCCGCACATAAGTCTACGTTGTAGTATTCACTTTCCGCAGTGCCAATTTCATAAACTATAAATGGTTCTGCAGAGGTTTTTATTTCTTCAATTTTTTCTTGCTTGTATGGATTATCCACGAAGAGTTGTTTAGCTTCTTCATAGCTTATTTCTTTGCAGGTTATTGGTAGATCCGCATCTATTATTTTCTGCATTTCTGTTTCTATTCTTGGAAATAACTCTGGTGTGATTTTTTCGCTTGTTGCAAAGTCAAAGAAAAAGCCATTCTCTATTGCTGGCCCTACCACATTTTTAATATCAGGAAATATTTTTCTGATGGCTGTTTGCGCCACATGTTCGGTAGAGTGCCTGAGTTTTATTAAGTCCTCGTTTGTATACATGTTTTTCCTATTGTAAAGCATTTATTGACAATTAACAATGTTGGGAGGTCGGACCCGGTGCCGGGTCCGACCTCCGATCCTATGCTATCATTGGCTTAATGATCATAAACATTTATAAACCCAAGGATTGGACGAGTTTTGACGTAGTGGCAAAAGTGCGCAACCTCTTGCACACCAAAAAAGTTGGTCATGCCGGTACCTTAGACCCTTTGGCTGAAGGCGTACTCATAATTCTTACTGATCAGGACACAAAAAAGCAACAAGACTTTATGCAACTGGAAAAAGAATACAGGGCGGAAATTGGTTTTGGTGCTACTTCTCCCACCTATGATCTAGAAGGTTCACTCTCATTCAATCCACTATCGTCAGTAACTGAGCTAAAACAACAAGTAGAAAATGCGTTACCTTTTTTTGTTGGTGAGATTGAGCAAACAGTTCCCCCCTACTCTGCCAAAAAAATCGATGGCAAGCGAATGTATAAACTTTCCCGTAAGGGGAAACTGAATTTAGATAAGCTACCCACCAAGAAGGTCACAGTTAAAAATATTCAGGTGAATTCCCTTGACGAGAAACCCGTCTCCGGTCACAATTTGCTGGTTTTAGATTGTACTATAACGTGCAGCAGTGGTACTTACATAAGATCTATTGCTTACGATTTAGGTGAAAAGCTTGGTGTGGGGGGAGTTCTTTTGCATTTAGTGCGCACTAGAATTGGTGACTTTAAGATAGAAGATGCTAGAACGATAGAATCTCTTGTTGAGTAGTTTGGTATTCCACTTTTAATATTCCTGATTTGCGCATTATCCATAAAAAGGCACTAATTGTAATACTAAACACCAGGTAGACCAGTACTCCTAACGCTTGAACTAGAGAAAACACTGCTACCGCAATTAATGGGGTTAAGAAACTTCTGTAGGGTTGTAATAAGGAATTTACTTGGTCTCTGATCTGATTCTGCATGTTAAGCCCAATAATACTATCTTGCAAGAGTGTTTTTAGCGAAATATCTGCTTCGGTTAAATTTATGGCCTGTTTAACAGTAGTTTCTGCGATTTTCTGACCCAAGTCTATCGGGGCTTCTGCTTGTGGGCTAATCAAGATAGTAGAGGCTGCTAATAGTGAGAACACCAAAAAGATACCTTTGGTTGATGATTTGTAAACAAAGCGCGGCTGGAATTTGACAAACAGCCCTTTTAGGGCAGTAGCCTTTATAGTTTGGTATAACAAAATGCATAATGTTAACGCGGCAAAATTTACTGCGTGTGTTTGGTTAACATTTACTAATACTAGATAAACACCAGCAGCAATACTTCCCGGAAAGAATACATAGTGTTCCCATTTACCCCAAGCACCTACTGTTAAAGCATTAGCATAAGCAATCCCGAGTAAAAGGGCTGTTATCTTTGCAACTACTGTAGCAGGTGGGGTGAAATAATCCTGTGCCAATACATAATTTACGAGGTTCAAGGATAGTAATGTAGAAAGTAATACCAGGAATGCACTAATTATGGTGTATTTGATGATATGGGCTGTACTCCTCACTACTTTATTCTAGCACAGCTAATCCCATGCTTGTCTAAGCCTGATGTATGTTAAAGGTGTATGTTCACGGTTAATAGTGTGAAAAATCGGATACCTATTGTCAAAGTTTCTTATAGCGTCTCTGAAAGTATCGCAGATTAGCAGATTAGCCTCTTTTGGACTGCCAACTAAGTCAAATGCAAATTCGGAGTAATAAACAACAGCAAATGGGTTATCGCAGGTAAATATTTTTAGGTGTTCTAGCTTATTAGTTCTTGCATAATCTCTAATATACTCAGCTGCCTCTTTATATGAAGCTCCCCAGTAATCCAATTGAAACAAGTGTTGCGCATTGCTCAATCCAAAAGTAAGTTCATTGAAGTACACGTATTCGTATGGGTGCAACTTTACCATTCTGTACATAGTAAAAATGCCATAAACAATAATAATTCCTACCAAAGCTTTGTGCTGGAGAGCCACTAGCTGTAGTGTCGCAACTAGCGTAATCAGTACAATCAAATATAAGAAATGTCTAGCTCCGTTGTAAATCACAGGTTTAGTCACCAAGTAGAGTGCTAGATTTGTGGAGATTGCCAGCAATAGGAGTAGATTTATGTCTCGTACTTTTGGCTTTTTAAATACGCTGGCTATTTTTCCTGCGAATAAAGCTAAAGTAGCTATAGGTAATTTTACTGCCATCAATATAAACAAGTAGTGCCAGGGCCTTTGTTCTTTGCTCAAATATTCTCCCAAATAGTAAATAATGCCGTTCCATTCACTGTAATTGGCCGCGTTAAATATAACTTCAACCAGATTAGTTGGCAGATTTGCACCAATAAAAGGCAGTAATATTGCCCAGACTAAAATAGCTACTATAGCAATAAGTATAGTTTCCAGTACACAGTCCTTTAGTTTAAGTTTGTGTTGTGCCAGAGCGTAGATTGTGTAAATACCCAGTAAAGTAATTCCTACTGCCCTTAGTGCCATCGTAACACCAAACGTTATGCCCAAAGCTAGTACTCTAGCCCTTGTGTCACTATTTCGCTTGCATAGTAAGTAGATTATATACATACTTGCCAGATAAGCAGTAGCAAAAGGAATGTCTTTTGGATTTCCTGGAATATGTCCCGTTAGGTATGGCGTAAGCACTAAAGCTATTGGTCCCAGAATAGCCTTTTTCGGATTACCTGTTGCTTCCAATAACAAAAGGTACGCGAATACAAATAGCCCAAAGCCAAAGAATATATTACTTAAGTGATACCACTCGAAATAGCCTTGGGGATTAGCCAGACTAAGCAGCATTGGGTAGATCCTGGAGTAAACGCTGAATAAGGGCAGATGCCTTGTTTCAACATCTTCCGGTTTTTCGGTAAATAAAGCTTGTACTGAGGCTTGGCTGGTAGGTGTTACGTAATATTTATATAGGTAAGATCCGGCTGTGTACTCGGTGACTTCGTCGAATGTGGGGCCAAAGTCTTTATATGTTAGTAAGCCAACTACCAAATAGCTAACTGCAAAGAAAATAAATAGCCTGTGGTTGCTAATTAGTTTTTTCATATAAATAGATAGCCGGATTAATATGGATATTAAATGGATAGTCGATAGCCTTTTGTTCTTTTAGTTTGTAGTTAGCCAATTGGTCCTGATTGATGTGAGGTGAATCATAGCTAAAAATAAACTTTGTTTCCGGTCCTGCTGTGCCATGTTGTTCTTGCCAGGCACCGGTGGCAAAAATCGTTTTTGGAGCTAATGCTTGCTGGTTTGTTAATTGTGTAGCTTTGTTCCATACGTAGGCTTCTGCAAGTACATAGTCAGTTGCCAGTGTATATGAATAAAAAGCAATAAAGCCGGTGAATGCCATCAGTGTGAGTTTTCCGAATAGTCCCAAGTTGATAGAGCCTGCTAGTAGCATCAAGAAGATGGGGACTAGAATTAACACATATCTATCGTAAAAAGTGTGTGTTAAAAGCATAATGCCCAGATAACCTGTGCTAAATAGTATACAAAATAGGTTATGTTTTAGCTTTCCGGAAAACAGTAAGCTTGCCAGAAGAAGTGCAACGCCAATTTTCGCCAAAGTATCCCAGTGCAAATACAAGTCATAAATGCCCTTAAATTGATACTTTGTACCGTGAATTTCCCTGGCCATAAAGCCCGTTCTTTCCCAGGTGTTTTCGAAATACGGAAATTCCCCCCACGAAACTGTCATAGGTTTAAACGGTTGTTGGAGTGCAAAGTATAGACCAACAGCCACCGCAATAGTTACCAAAAGTTTCCGGTTTAGGCTTTTGGACATAAAGATGGCTACTAGCGGCAAAGTAACCGCAGCAAGATAGACTAACGAGCCATAAATAATCGCATAGCTGTAATCAAACTTTGTAAGGTTAGTAAAGTCCAAAGTTTTGCCTTGCATTTCTGGAGTTTTGGGGAAGATAAATGCATAGAATAGCCCCAAAACTAGTGTTACTGCAAGCGCTTTAAGTGCGTGCGTATATTGCTTCTTAATCAGCCAGTACATGCCGGCAGTTATTGGTAGTAACAAGCCAATTTGCCTAACAAAAAAACTGGCTATTACAGCCAGCAGAAACCCGCCCAGCCACTTGGTACTTTGCGTTTGATCATATTGCCTAAAGCAGTAGATGGCCAAAAGCATAAAAAGTAAAAAATATTGTTCGGTCATAAACCCCAGTACCGTATAAATATTCAGAGGTGTAACAAAGAACAGTAATGCAACCAAAAGCGCTTGAACAACCCCTTTTTTGTAGGGTTCCACTAAGATTATGTAGAGTAAATAAAAATTCAATACTGCCACTGCCAGAGTTAGCACCGGAAGTTTGCTTATACCAAGAGCTTTAGCGAAAGGCATTGCCATTATTCCCTGTAAGTAAAAGGTGGGTGCTATATCTTTGTCTAGAACAAAGTCTCCGGCTAGAAACTTTGTAACTTCCCTGTAGTAGTACCAATCATCGTTTTGCATGAATGTAACGTGTTTAGTTAGCTGAAGCATTAGTGCGAACAAGCAAAGTGCAGTAAGTATGCCCCAGGTTTTTTTCTTGATTTTTTGCATGTACAATCATTATATATGAGAAAACACTATGTGCATCTTGTTTTCCTGCTTATTGCAAGTCTGTATACCTTATTTGCGCTTAGTACTTACAAAGATTACGGTATTACGGCAGACGAAGAATTGAATTATCGAAAAGGTTGTATTTGGGCTACTTATTTCAGAACTCCCTTCTATGAAGATGTTTTGGAACGGGAAGTTACAGCTGCCCAAGACTCTCCCCTACTGGATAAACACAATAGAATTTATAGTGCAGCGCTTTCAGTAGTGAATGGTAAGAATTATTACGAATGGTATCACCTGCTTAATATGGCCTTTGGATTTATTCTTTTTGCTTGTTTTTACTATCTCGCTTACCATTTATCAGGGAAAGTATGCTTTGCGATCTTGGCTGTAGTTATGCTATTTACCACGCCTCGCTGGCTGGGGCATGTGCCGGCTAATCCTAAAGATATGCCATTTGCGGTTTTATACTTCATCTCCTTGGCAGCGATTTATCTTTTTTCCACTAAAAAAACTCCTGCCAAGTATTTGGTATTAGGTGTATTGTTTGGGCTTACCCAAAGCTTGCGCATTATTGGCGCGTCTTTACTACTTATCTTTTTGCTTTTTGAACTATTGCAAAATAAAAATTTAGGCCAGAAGTTGGTGGATGTTATTATTGTGGCTTGTGTTTCCGGGTTTGCTACTGTGTTGACTTTTCCATATGTGGGAGCGAATGTGGTTAGAAATGCATTGGAATTAATTTACAATGCCCAAAGGTTTGGTGCTTGGGATAATACAATTTTGTTTATGGGTAGTTTTCTCACGAAGTATGACCGGCCGTTAAGTTATTTACCGTTATGGCTTATTATTACTACACCTCTTTATGTTTTGGTGGGCTTTTTGCTAAGTAGTTACTACGCTAAAGTATCTAGATTTTTGCAATTGCTTTGGTTATGTGTTGTTGTGAATTTTGGGCTCTATTTTGCGCTAGATCCCGTTATTTATAATGGGTTAAGACATTTTTTGTATCTACTACCTGTTATTGTTTTTGCCGCAACGCTTTTTTTTGCAGAACTTTTTAGTATAAAGAGCAAGTTTCGGCTGCCTGTTCTTGCTTTTGCGCTTCTTAACTTTGTGTTGGTTTGCTGTGCAGTAATCCGGCTGCATCCGTATCAGTATGTGTACTTTAACGAGTTGGTTGGGGGGCTTAAGGGTGCAAGTGATGTTTATGAGCTGGATTATTGGGGAGCAAGTTATAAAGAAGCAGCCGAATGGTTGAGGACTCAGCCTTTTTCTAAGGTATATGCCTGCAATGTACCTGCTGCTATGCAGTATTATTCGGAAGGCAAATTTGAGATGGTAGGATCCTCTAGTGAGGCGGATTTTGTGGTGTGTGATTGGGATAATTTAAGGAAGGAAGGGTTTTCTGGTAAGACTGTGTTTGAGGTGACCCGTTTTGGTGTCCCGCTGAATGTGGTGCTGCGGGGGAGGTAAGGGCATCTGCCTGCAGGGAACTTTTCTGGTGGGCTCGCTTAGCGAGCCTCCACCACGCTTAGCGTGGTGGGCTCCACAGGTCTCGAACCTGTGACCTCCGCAATGTCACTGCGACGCTCTAACCAACTGAGCTAGGAGCCCAAAATTATCTTCAAAGCACACTTTTGTACAGCTTTTTAAGTCACTAACCAACTGCTTGCCCTGCGTAGTCCGCCGAAGCCTTTTGGCGTAGGCGGACGCAGAAGGGAGCTAGGAGCCCCTAAGTCTCCCATGGCCCAAAAGGGCCATGGAAGTTATACCTTAGGCTTGTTTAGCCTTAGGTTCCATAATCTTGTCTACAATACCATAATCCAGAGACTCTTGTGCGCTCATCCACTTATCCCTTTCAATATCCTTCTTTACAGTTTCAAGCTCTTGTCCTGTTCGTTCAGCTAAAATCTTTGCATACTGATTTTTAAGTTCTATCATATGGCGGGCGGTAATTTCAACATCTGTTGCCTGACCTTCCACACCACCAAGAACCTGGTGAATTAAAGAATATGCCCCGGGAAGTGTAAACCTCTTCCCTTTTGTTCCACCTGCAAGGATCATAGCTGCGGCAGATGCCGCCAAGCCGACGTTAATAGTTACCACGTCGTTTTTAACGTGCTGCATGGTATCGAACATTGCTCTACCTGCATAAACTTCCCCACCGGGTGAGTTTATATAGATATTGATGTCTTTGTTTTCATCCTGGTTTTCCAGGAATAAGAGTTGTGCGACAAATGTATTTGCCATGGCCATATCAATTGGGCCGGTTACAAATACAATATTATCTTTAAGAAGTCTGGAGTAGATATCGTAAGATCTTTCGTAGCCACCGGGTTCTTTTTCAATAACAACCGGCACTAATACATTATTCATGTGTGTGTTCTCCTTCAACCTCTTCAATTAACTTATTAATGAGCATATTCTTTTCCAAAATATTTTTTATGTACCACTTCTGAAGCGGATCTTTAATGCTTTCTATTGCTTCCGGGTCACCTGTTGCTTTTGCGGTTTCTTCAATTTCTTGCTCTGTGGCTTCAATTTTTTCCTGTTTCAACAAGTGATTTAAAGCAAATTCTGCTATTAAATTTCTTTCTGCTAATGCTTTATGCTCTTTTCGTAAATCTTCCGCAGTCTTATTATTTGCCTTCAAGTATTGATCTAGTGAAATGCCCACAGCCTGTGCCTGATCAACTAATCTTGAGGTTATTCTGTCTGCTTCTTCGTCAATTAGTAGATCTGGTACCTCAACCTGAGTCACCTTAATAATTTCTTCAACTACTGTGTTTGGGTTTAAGTGTATGTGATCAGATTCTATTTTTTCTCCCGCTTTTAGCTTCTCAGCATTCTGTGCTTTTGCAGTTTCCTTTTGTTTTTCGTACTGTTCTTTAATGCCTTTTCTAAAGTCCCCTACTTTTACTTCCGGTCTGGTGGCAACTGTTGCAGTGAAAACAAAGTCTTTGTCTAGGGCAAATTCTTTTACCTCAACCTTAGGGTTAGCAATAACTTCTATATGGTTTTCCTTAATTGCTTGAGGATAGTATTTTTGTAACAGCTTATTGATGATTTCCCCGTATAGTTCCGATGTATCTAAGCTTTCTTCTACCAGGTTTCTAGGGGCTGTTCCTTTACGAAAGCCCTTAAGTTCGGTTGTGCTTATTTTTTCTTTAATTACCTCTTCGTAGAGATTTTTAACATCGGAAACAGGTACTGTTACTTCAAGTTCTATTGTTGCCTTAGGCAATTTGTTTAGTTTAGTTTGCATAACTGGGACATTTTATCACATAAAATCATTTAGTGATAAACTAACTGTTTTTGAATTTATGCTTATTTTTAATATATATGTAGGGAAGTAACAGTGTTACGCCATAATTGATCGCATACACTGTGCCAAATGCTGTGGCAGTTTCAGCAAAATTCCCGGTAAGGCCATTGGAAATTATTACGAATGCAAGCAGTGTTAATGGTGTTAGTGCAAGTACTGTAGCTAAAACATATTTTCCTAATGATAACCTAGAGAAGCCTGCAGCGTATGAAATGTAATCGGTTAGTGCTGTGCCAAAAAATCGTATTAATGCGAAGGTTTTGAAATCTGAAATGCCTACAAATTTCTGAATTTTCGTTAAGCTGTCTTTGCCGGCTAATCTTTTTACTGCAGGTTCCCCAAGATATCTGGCTATCAGAAAATTCATAGTATTACCTAAAATGTTAGCAATAATGATTGCTGCGCAGGCAATAGGTTTTGGAAAGGATACTATGGCCACAATCCAGAATGGTACTACAGGAATGGGTGGGAGTATGTTAGTTGTCATCATGAAGATTACAAAGACTATTGGCGCATAGATGCCAAAGGGCTTAATGAGGTTCTCTATTCTGTCTGTAGTGACTCCTGTTCCCAAGTATTTTAGGATTGAAACAAATATGATCAGAGCTAGAAAGGGCACAAGTATTTTCCTAAGGCTAGGTTTTTCCATAATAGTTAGTATAGCAGTTCCGGATTATTTGCTTATGTTTGCAAGGTGTTGTTTGGTGGGCGAGGAGGGACTCGAACCCTCAATCCGTAAGGAATACGGTTCTAAGCCGTACGCGTATACCAATTCCGCCACTCGCCCTAAGTTACTGTAGTATATCAGGTTTTTTTGCCGAAAAAACGAAAAAGAGGCTAGGAATGATGACTTTTCCTAACCCCTTGAATACTCAGAACCAATTTTGGACGACTCTCTGGCATATCTGGTAGGCGTCCTCAATGCTCATGTCCGCACTGAACTGTTTCAGCCATTCCTTTCTTACGGAGTTGCTGTTATGTACTTCCCTCAATCTTTTGTACTCGTCGAATGGTGAAGTCCCTTGGATATCCCAACAGTTTCTATTGTGCCACTCCTCAACAATCTGTCTTGTTTGAGAGGCATAGCCCCCATTGTCCCAGCCATCCAGGATTGTACTGCTTCCAAACAGTTCTATCACACCTGCTTGTTCGAGATTAGCTAATGTCTCGTCTAGAAGTCTGAGGGCATAGTATTTCTGGGTATCCTGTCCACAGTAGTTGCGCGGGAATTGTGACTTCCCACTATCACCCGGTCCTGCTGTGTCTGGCACGGTCACTGCGGTACTGCACATAGCCGCTAACAGAAACAGGATTATTATACACACCATAGCTTTCACTAGTACTCCACTGACCGAAGAGGGTTTTGCAACGCTTGTTGCACCACTCATGTCTCGCCTCCTTTGTTACTCAGAAGTCATCTGCCCTGTAGTATATCAAATTTTGGCTTAGGGGGGCGTATTGTTTAGTACAAAGCTATCTCATCCATCTCATTCATGAAAAAAGTCACGCTCGCTAGCCACTTCACGTGATTTGACGGCGTATAAATTGGCGCCATTTCTTGTAACGTATCATATCCTCTAGCAACATAATTCTCGCTAATGCCCCTTCCAACCCTTTCAATAGCTTGGTCAAAACTTTCAAAAGTTGTCACCTTTCCACCATAAATGCCCCAACCAAATGGGTTATATGACCCTGGAACAATGTATTTGCCACACGTTGATTCAATGCATGAAATTGCGGGTAAAATTCTATAGTCTAGCCCATATTTATCCGCAACTCCCACAAAAGTTTGGGCATTCGATTGCAGCGGTGACTCAAATTGTGCAAAAAACTGTTCCAGCACTCTTGCTCTATTTACTTGTTTGAATGAAATAGCACTCTGTTCCTCCATTGGTTCGGCTTTTGGAATTGCCACATAATATGCACTGGGGTTTCTAAGTGATAAGCTTATTGGCAAAACGGTTGATATGAGGGCACTTAATATAGTTCCCATGGGTGGATATTATAACAATAATTCTAGTAATTATCAGGAGATTGATAGTTTTGGATGATATTTCCGAAATATTTTACCCCTTCACACCAGGAGCCGTCTGATGGAGGTGTGTAAATTTTCATTATGTCACAGGGATCTGTAATTCCTTGTGAATAAAATCTAGTGCTCAGATATCTTGATACAGCGGCAATACCGTCTTCCCAACTATCGAAAGTTTTAACGTTAGTTCCCCAAACACCCCAGCCCCAGGCATTGTAGCTCTCTTCACCATCTACCCTTGGTGTCTTTTTACCGCAGTTTGATTCCTGGAATGAAATAGCTGCTACTATCCAATATGGAATATTGTTTTTCTTGGCTTCTCTGGCAATAGTTTCACCCGTCCCTGTTAGCGGACAGTTGTAGCTCTCGAAAACTTTATCAATGAGTACGCCTTCTGATTTATCCCCAAATAGTCTTGCCACCATAGAGTGCACTTTCAGTGGCTTTGAAGAGAAGATTGAGTATCTGTTACTGACTGTAACTCGTTTTGATGAGAATCCTGAAAACAGCAGAAATAAGATTAATGCTGTTAGGCCTAAGTTAGAGGTAAGCCAGAGTGATGGTAGTAGAGACACCCTGGATTTTTTAAGTGTGGCAAATTCATTTTTAGCTGTTTGAAAAAACTGGGCGGGATTTATGTAGTTTATGAAGTTGAATTTTGGTTTTTTGCTAGCTGATTTATCAGGAGTTGCATATTCTATTGTAGTTATGGATTCTACTTTCTGAGTTGTTTGAAAGCCAAGTGTGGTAATGGCTTCAATGTCTTGTTGTTTTTTGAGTACCCTGCCGTTTTTGGTGAATAGGTTTTTGGCGGTCTTTCGCATGTTGTGTTAAGCGTAGCATAGGAAGGCTTTGGCGGGCAAGTGGCATGGTCTGGCAGGGACGGGTGGGAGGCCGACGGGCTTGTAAGTCAATCGGTCCCCCCTCACTCACTAGTTACAGTACTTTAGAAGCTGCTGGTCTATAGCAGCTATTTGTTTCTTTAGCTCGGCAATCTCCGCTGTAATAGCATCTGGGTCCATTATGTTTACGTGAAATCCTTCGTCTATGGTTACTTTGGCTATCCTGCCACAAAAATTCACGTATTCGCAGAGGGGTTTATGGCTATAGTAATGCTTGAACCATATATAGCCATCTGCATAAGGAGCAGCTATGTTATATATACCCCGTGCTGTTACCCAGCCAAATAGTGGTAGTTCGATCCGATCTACTATGTTGCCTCGCAGGACTACTCCATTACTTGGGTATGTCCAGAGCGTTGTAATATTGTCTCCTCTACGTAGCGGTAGCTGTACCTTACCCTGAGCTGTTAATTCATTAAAGACTATATTGAATGCTGTCACCTTGCTCCCTCCTTTGTATGTATCGGATTCCAATGACAAATTCAAATTATACATAATAATGTTAATACGTGTGTAAGAAAGTTGTAATAAATTGTATGCTTGGGATGCGAAAGGTTTCTGTGGTGCGGAAAAGATTATGATATTAAACTTTTTAATTTCAAAATGCTAGAATCAGATTTAGTAAGTTCTTTGAGAATTTACACTGTCAAAGTTGCGCCCAAATCAGGCACAACTTTTAACATAAAGCTTCGTTTGGATTCGTGTTTGGGGCATTGGTTCGGCTTTGTGCATTGAAAGGAGACGAGCGATGACTTTGCTTGGTATGGAGGTTTATCCTCTTAGAGGGTTGTTTAGCTCCCACAGTCCTTTTATGAGGATCCCGTTATCGAAGGAGCAGGTTAGAGAGCCTTGGGTAGGAGACAAAGTGCGTTTTAACGACGAGAATACCCTATTCACAGTCATCCATGACTATCGTGGTGACTTTGTTTTACTTCAGTCTGGGCATATGAAACGCATTTGTCACAAGAGCGCCTTGCAGCCTGTTGTGTCAGGAGACGGCTTTATGCTGTTCGAATGGCAGGACAAAGAATCTAGGCTGTATAAACTTCACGTATAGATTAGTGGGGAGGTGGGCTGCCGCCTGGTTCATCTCCCCTGTTTTCTTGTCATAGCATAGATGCTACAATGTACATTGCATTGGATAGAGGCGTACTTCTAGGAAGATAGGAAAGGAGATCCATGGCTGCAACTACTGATGATGTGCCTGCGGAGGGTTGGCATTATACCCCCCAGGAGCTGACGCCTCTGGAAATTGTACTAATGTCCATTTATGGAGGTCTTAGTGCTGTTTCCATGGGGTGGATGGTTTTGGAGTTGGTCAAAGAACTCTGTTCACTCTGATCGTTTGGGGGTGAACGTGCCTATCGTACTATCGATACAGTACCGCACGGAGCATCCCCACAACTTTTTCTGCTCATAAAATTTTCTTACCCCTTTCCAACCCCCCTAAAACACAAAAACCCTAAAATTCCAATATATCTTGTACCTTGATAACCTGTGTACCCTAAGAAAGGGGAGCTGTGAAAAAGCTACTAGCTGCAGCTTGTGTTCTAGTACTTTTGGTTAGTTGCAAATCTGCACTTAAGCAACAAGACATCTACGGCTTTCGAGGCGTATCACGCCCTTCGATGGAATGGTGGCGTCCGGAATGGGGCTTTGAAGAAATCAATAAAAACAGCTTTAGAATAATGCGTAGTTGGGGCGTGAACATTGTAAGACTACCTCTGAATCAACGATACTGGCTTGACAATACTCATTACCGTAGAACTGTAGAAGCGGTAGTTGGCTGGTGCCAGGAATTTGGCATGGCTGTAGTCCTAGACTTACACTGGTCTGAGGGAGGTGACCCAATCGGCCCGGCAGATGACGTTAGGCAGCACGAAATGCCAGACAAAAGGTCTTTGGAATTTTGGCGGGAAATTGCCCAGACCTATGGTAACAATATGAACATTTGGTTTGAACTCTACAATGAGCCTCACAACGTCTCGCCAGAAGTATGGGCGTATGGTGGCCCTGTAGAAGTATCAGATTTTGTAGCGGTTGGCATGCAAGATTTAGTAGATACCATTCGTGAAACCGGTGCGAAAAACTATATTGTTATAAGTGGTCTAGATTGGAGTTTTGATCACAGGAATTTACCTAGTCTTGAAGGTTCCAATTTGATATATGGAGTGCACATCTATGGCAATTCTGATCACAGAGATGAAGAACATGAATGGCAAGAAGCTTTTGGGCATCTACTAGATCAAGGTAAGCCTGTTATTATCACCGAATTTGGTTATGTAGATGAAGTCGCCTATCACCCAGAGTTCTATCAGAAAGTTATCGATTTCGCGGAGAAGCACAGTATTCCTTGGATTAGCTGGGCATATTACCCAGATGGTCCTGGTTTCCCTTCTCTTGTTGAGGATTGGCACGGAAACCCCACTTCGGTTGGTGAGGTTGTGCGAGCAAACCTACTCCGGCTTAACAAGTAGCTATTAGGGAGGTATTGATTCTGTCAGTGCCTCCCGCACTTTGTTCGTATATAATTTTTGTATGTCTGCAAAGTCCTTTCTTTTTTATAGTTTAGTTATAGTTTCTTTACTGAGTGTTAGCTATCTACGCTTTGGCAACCTAGGCCACTCTAATTTTATTATTGATGAAACCACCGTTATGTCCCCTATTAGAGATAAGGTTAACGTATTTGCCAAAGAGTTTGTACTGGCACAAAATAAAGGGCCTTTGCAGTTTTGGTTAGCTGCCGCTGTAAGCCCATTTATTTCTGATCCATACTACGAACTGCCTTTTAGAATTCCTTTTGCGATTTTTAATGTTATGGCTGTAGTTATGCTGTACTTTTACTTAGTAAATGTTTCCGGCAATAAGTTGGCCAGCCTGTTAGGTGCGGCTCTTTTTGGGGTTAATGGCTTTATAGTAGCTTTTGGCCGAATCGTGCAGTATCAAAGCCTAAACCTACTTTTTACAATTAGTGCACTGTTCTTTTTGGAATTGTATGCCCGCAAAAAAGTGCTAAAGTTTGCTTTATTTGGCACTTTGGCTTATTGTTTTTCTTTCTTGGCTCATTGGGACGCTTTGTTATTTCTGCCGCTAGTGGGCTTTTATCTTGTTAAAGGTACAAGTATTAAGCGCCTTGTACTTATTTTTGGGTTAGCTCTTGTTGTGTTACTGCCTTTTATAATGCCCTTTGTGGCAAACTTAGTAAATCGGCCGGATTTTGTGGCTTATATTTCTTCCCGCGTGGGTTTTACTAATTTGCAGCCGTTTGAGCGCGTTGAGTATTATCGTTTTTATTCGGAATTACATAATCCGTTTTTCTTTACTGCGACTTTTATGGTTTTTACTGTTCTATCAGTTCTAGTGATAAGGAAGCGCCTAGTGTACTTTCTTTGGTATGTTGGTACGCTTGGAGTATTTCTATTTTTTGTAAAGCGGTCTGGTACACATTTATACAATGTGCTGCTGCCTTTTGCTGTAGTTGTTGCCTTAGTGTTAGCGCAAGTTCTTGCCAAGCTACCAAAAGTTGTTTCTGCTGTGCTCACGGCATTTCTCGTTACGGGAATTGGGGTTTTATGGTATCAGTCTTATGTGTTGTTTGTAGATGTTTCCCGGGAATATCCATGGGAAAGAGAAAAGCTGTTTGGTCTGGAAAGATATGAAACAGTAAAGTATTCTCACGAAAACCTAAAAAACAATATCTTAGGGTTTCCCATAAACAGACGATGGCGGGAAGTTGGTGAGCTTGTGCGTAACTACAGTATCCCTGAGGGTACAGCGTTCGGCTATCACACTAACGAAGTTACAAGTATTGCCAATTATTATGTAGGGCTAGAGCCGGAACTTTCTGAGCATGCATTCGTTATTGCAGTGAAGCATCCGTACAATTTTGTTAATGATACCAGGTTTTCTTATATAGAGGATAAAGAGCTTTTACAGAGATTTAAAAATGCTAAAGGCGATACGGTTTCAAGTGTGTATGTAGTAGAGAAACTAAAATAGCTTATTCGTATCTTAATGCCTCGATTGGCTGGAGTTTTGCAGCTTTTTGTGCCGGGTACCAGCCAAAAACCAGCCCGATACAGCATGCTACAACTACAGCTAACATAATGGAGTTGTAGGCGATGATTGTTGGCAGACTCATTAAGTGAGTTAGCAAGACAGACACCCCTAATCCTAGCCCTACGCCCATGATGCCTCCCATAACGGTTAGAATTATAGACTCTATTAAAAATTGCAAAATAATGGTTTTTTTCTTAGCTCCTAAGGCTTTCCTGATGCCAATTTCGCGTGTACGTTCTGTGACAGTAATAAGCATGATGTTCATAATGCCAATACCCCCAACAATTAGGGAAATTGCTGCTATGCCGGTTAGGAGCATAGTAAATGTTTCTGTTACTTCTGTTACAGTCTCCAAAAGATCTGCCTGTGAGGTTATGGAGAAATCTGCATCTGCCGGTGTCTTTAGTTTGTGCCTTTCCAATAGTAAATAGCCTATTTGGTTATGTGCTGCTGCCATTACATCTTCATTTCTTGCCTGCACATATATAGAACTTATGTGTGATACTCCAAACAAAATGCGTTGTGCTGTGCTAAGTGGTACGTAAACTGTTTCACTGCCACTAGACCTCCCTGTTGAACCAGTTGCTTCTGTTACACCTACAATAGTGAAGGTATTGCCGTCTAGTTTGATAGTTTGGCCAAGATATCTTGTTGTTTGTCCGAATAACTCTTCCGCTGTTGTGGGGCTTATAACTGCCACTTTAGTTAACAGGTCTATATCTGATTGGCTGATAGATCTACCTAGTGTGAGTTCTATGTTTCTGATGGAAAAATAGTTAGGTGTTACACCGGCTACTGTTACCCTAGTATTGTTTTTGCCATAGGCAGCCTGAACTGCTGAAGTATATTCGGCCGCAACGTTTTCCACGGTGTTAATTCTGTTGGAATCCGCAATGGCCTGTGCGTCGGCAAGTTTAAGTGTACTTACATCTCCCCCGCCTCCTCGTAAAAAGCCTGAACTGCTGGAGCCAGGCCTTATAACTAGTAAGTTGGAGCCCAAGGCTTCAATTCTTTGCTTTACGCTTTGTTGACTGGCTTCGCCCAGAGTCATAAGTGCAATAACTGATCCAATACCGATAATTATGCCTAAAATAGACAAACCGGTGCGCATTTTATTTACCTTCAAGACTGTTAAGCTTTCTCCAACCAACTCTTGTAATTTCATATTAAATCCTCATCCGAAATAATCTTACCGTCAACTAGTGTGATCATTCTCTTTGTTCTTGCTGCGATTGCTTCTTCGTGTGTGATAACAACTACAGTGTGGCCCTCATTATTTAATTGTTGGAAAATATCCATTATTTCAACGCTTTGATTTGTTGGTAAGTTACCTGTAGGTTCATCTGCCAGCAATAGCGTTGGGTTCATGGCAAGCGCTCTGGCAATAGCAACCCTTTGTTTCTGGCCGCCTGAGAGTTGATTTGGGGTATTTGTGAGTTTATCTCCTAGCCCAACAGCTTCTAGCAACTCCTTAGCTCTTTGCTCTCTTTTTGTTTTTGATACCCCCGCATAAGCCATTGGCAGCATAACGTTTTTAAGTGCCGAAGTTCTTGGTAGCAGATTATATGCTTGGAAAATAAAGCCGATTTCTTTATTGCGAATTTCCGCCAGTTGATCATCTTTCATCTTTTCTGTGTTTGTTCCGTTAATGCTATAACTGCCTGAGGTTGGTATGTCTAGCGCACCTAATATGTGCATTAGTGTAGATTTACCTGATCCGGAAGGGCCTACTATTGAAACAAACTCACCCTGGTGTATTTTAAAAGAGACATTGTCCAATGCCGTTGTTACTATGCTTCCATTAACGTATGTTTTTGAGATATTAGTGAGTTCAAGCATTTATCTTACTATCATGCCCCCTGGGCCACCAAAGTCCGGTCTTCTTTGTTGGGTTTGGTTTTGTGCTTCAGTAAACCCTGTTGTAGGCAATGCTTCAACCATTACGCTATCGCCTTCGGCAAGCCCTGAAAGCACTTCAGTGTTTTGGCCATCTGATATGCCTGTTGTCACTTCTACTTGTCTATTGTCGCTTGTGGTCACAAGTGTTTTCCTGTTCCTGGTTTGTAACGCAGCGGTTGGTATGTATAATATGTCGGCTTTTTCCTGCACAATTATTTCCGCTTCCACTCCCATGTTTGGCAACACTTGTTCTGAATCGTCATCGAATTTTACTATTACCGGGTAGTTAGCAACGCCACTTTGGCTGGTGCCTATCTTGTCTATGCCTACAACTGTTCCAATAAACATAGTATTCTCCACACTGCTTAAACTAACATAAACTTTCTGGCCCACTTTAACGCTATTTATGTCTAGTTCATTAACATTAAGTGACGCTATTGGTGTACCCTCTTTTTTTATAGAAGCAACAGACGCCGAAGTTTTTTCCGAAAGCGAATTGGAGATGTCCATGCCTTCTACTACTAGAATATTTGCTATGGTGCCGCTATCCGGTGCTACTACTATTGGTGATTGTGCCTGATAAGCGTACCAGGCTTTGCTCACAGCTGCTTCTGCTTGTTTTATCGTATTTTGCTGGTCATCGTAGGCTGCAACAGCTTGTTTATACTCATTTTCGGCTAGTTTATAGGCGAGTCTCTCATCGTGGGTTTGGTAGCTATTACGTTCTTTTTCTGCTTGGAAATCCTCTTCTGCTTGTAGTTTTGCTGATTCTTTTGCTAGTAAATCATTTTTGGCTTTTGTTACACCAGCTTGTGCCGATAGATATGAACTCCATGCTTGTGCCAGGCTTTCTTCACCATCAGAGTTTAATTTTATTCTCATTATATTTTGGCCTTTAGTTACTTCGTCTCCTTCACTAACATAAACTTCTTCCACAATGCCGTTCACACTAGTAGTTATGGGAAGATAGTTAGCGGTTTCAACTTGGCCTGAAGCAGATATAGATTCCCTAATAGTGCCTTTTTCAACAGTAGCTATCATGGTATTCCTTGTTTGGCTTTGTGCCACAGAGGTTTTACTCTTAACATTATATGCGATGCCCATGCCTACCAAAGCTATGATCATAAGAATTATTGGTAATTTACGTTTCGTTAGGGTTAGTATTAGCTTCTTCATTTCTATAACTTAACTAATGAACCTGAGAGGTACCTGAGAATCGCTTTAGGTACAAAAAAGGCCCTGTTTCCAGGGCCTTTTTATACTAGTTGTGCGGTTATTTCTTATTCTGCTAGTCTATTTCTGTTGTATCCGCGGCCACCCCCTTGCCTGCACAGGCCAAGTTCCTGCATATCTATTCCGTTTTCCTCCGCCCATGCTTGCATCTCTGTTCTGTGGCTTTGTCTTTCTTGCTCGTGTTCCTCTATTTTGTCCAAGAGCTTGGTTTTCTGCTCTTGTGTTAGTTTTCCGCTTTCAACGGCTTCGTTAAGTTTTTCTTCCATGTTTGTGCGCATCTGTTGCTGCCTTGCAGCCCTTTGTTCTTGCATATATTGAGCTACTTCGTTCTCATCAAGGTTGAATTTTTTGGCAATTCCTTGCATGCCCCAAGGTACGTTAGTACTGCTTTCTTGAGCATAGACTTTTGACACGCTTGCAATACTTAAGCCAGCTAAAGCTGTGATTGCCACAATTACTAGAGTCTTTTTAAACATTAGGTTTCACCTCCTGGTAGAAATTTTATGATGGTGTTACTTTACTGAAGTTTGCTGAGAGGTTGCTTAGAGTCTGCGGGTAGTTTTACTGTAAACGTAGTACTTTCGCCAAGTTTGCTTGTCACTTCAATGCTTCCTTTGTTAATTTCTACAATCTCTTTTGCAATAGACAACCCTAGCCCAAACCCGTCATGATTTTGTTTTGTTCTTGCAGTATCAGCTTTAAAAAATCTGTCGAAAATATAAGGTAGACTTTTCTCATCGATGCCTATTCCTGTGTCCGAAACTTCTATTACTGCATTTTTATTTTCCATAAACACTCTAATTTGCACTTTTCCGTTTTCTTTGTTGAATTTAATAGCATTGTCAATCAAAATAGCTATCAATTCTTCAACAGAAGCCTTATCTGCTTTAGCCGTTATATCCTGCACATCTGTTTCCAATTTTATATTGTGTTCTTTAGCAAGCACTTTGTATTTTTTTACTACGGTTTCTGTTAATTGTTTCAGGTTTACTATCTCTGTTTTCACACTACTATTATATCTGCTCTCTTTTAACAAGGTATTTGTAAGACTGGTTAATGCGTCTATATCTTTAACTGTATCTGCTAGAATAGCCTTTACTTGATCTATCGACAAAGTTTTGTTGCGAAGATTAACTTCCAAATTGGTTTTGATTGCTGTTAGTGGTGTTTTTAATTCATGTGATGCATCTGCTACAAACTGCTTTTGCTTTTCCACCATTGCTTGGATAGGTTGTAGTGTTACTCCTGCAAGCAAGTAGCTAAGACTGCTAGCAAATGCCAGTATGATAAGGTTGATTGTACCTAATAGTGTTAATGTAGAAATACGTACAGCTTGCATAGCTTCCTGGTTAATTACATCTTGGAATTTTGCCAGTGGTTGCGGTATATCGCGTACTTCCCGCAATCTAAGTTCTACTCGCCTATTATGCTGCAGTAGTGCTTGTTTTGTGGATCGCATAACGCCTGCATAAAAAATGCTGCTTAAGGTGAGTGTTACAGCCATCAGAATTAATACGTACCAAGCGGTTAGTTTAAGTCTTGCTTGTCTAAACATTAGGTTCCTCTAATTTGTAACCAAAACCCCTTATGGTTTTGATTAATCTTGGCTGGTGTCTGAAGGGTTTATCTATTTTTGAGCGTAAATATCCAATATAAACTTCTACAGTATTTGGAAGAATGTCTGCATCATAGTTCCAAACGTGTTCAATTAATCTTTCCTTTGTTATTACTGTATTCTTGTTTCTTAGTAGATACTCTAGGAGCGAAAATTCCGTTTTTGATAAGTCTATAGTTTGGCCATTTCTCGTTACGGTAAATGTCTTTATATTCATTGTCAGGTCTGAACATGTTAGTTCTTCCGAGGATAGATTTTTGGGTCTTCTAAGTAGGGCTCTAGTTCTGGCAAGTAGTTCGGTGAAGGCAAAGGGTTTTGTAAGATAATCATCTGCACCGTAATCAAAGCCACGTAGTTTGTCTTCCAGTTCGTTTTTTGCTGTCAGTATTAGGATGGGTATGTGATTTTCCGCTTGTCTTAATTTTGTTGTTATTTCTAAACCTGTCAGCCCCGGCAACATGAGATCTAGAATGATAAGATCGTACGGTTCTGAAGAGGCTAGGTCATAACCTTCTGTTCCTGTATAAGCAACATCTGAAATGTACCCTTCTTGTTGCAGGCCTTGTTTAATGGAATTGGCAATTTTGTGCTCGTCTTCTACTATGAGTATGCGCATCTATGGTGCATTATAGTAGGTTTTCTGAATTTTAGCTGAGAATAGTTTCAAGTGTTAGTAAGTCTCCAATTCTGTCTACTGCATAATCAATATCTGTTACTTTTGTTATATTTTCTGCGTGCTTGCCTTGCTTGACCCAAACTGTAGTTGTCTGCGGGAGTGTGGCTTTTATCTTTTGCAAGTACTTTGGCTTATCATCAAAAAAGTACAAACGGTGATTTTTGTACGTGCTAGCAATTTTCTCAAGATGTGCCAACTTATCTTCGTAGATATACTGCGCTATAAAAGAATTTTTTATGCCAGAATACTTCACTTTTACTTTTTGCCATTCTACATTACCTTGCGTAAATAAACATACTTTCCCAAGGGCACCCAATTTTTCCAGTACTTCAATAACGTTTGGAAAAAGACATGCTCTGAAAGCAAGTATCCGCCATAAGTTTTCTATCTTTTCGGGGTCATTTTGGAAATATTGCGTTATAGCTTCGTTTATGTTCTTGCCTTTGTCCGGATTCCCTATACGTGCAATGTCGCTCCAGAAGTACCTGGTTTGGTCTTTTCCGATTGTAATCAGAAGAGCCTCCTTAAGATTGATAAGAATTTGTTCGCTGTTAATTAGAGTGTTGTCTAGGTCGAATAGAAAAACGAGGTTTTTGTCTGTCTGATCCACATGTGGATGTTACAGGATGTTGACATTCCAGGCAATAATTTTAGAGTCTATACAGGTTGATTGTCTAGGCCAACTGATTCTTCCAACCTTTCCACTCGTCTTTCCAAAAAAACCCTTTCCTGCCGATTTTCCCTAATCTCTCCCATAAAGAGGTCTATTGCATCGTACAGTTTAGGAAGAAACTTAGTTCTCTTATCAATTTCGTCTACCTTGATCTCCAGCTTAGCTGTTCTTTGATAGTTGCTAATTATCAATTGGTTGTTCTTTTCTATCTGTGCTATAGCCTTATCTAGCTTCACTGCCATTTCAGGAATTAACTTTATATATTTCTCATGTTTATCTAGTTTAGTAACTATATCTTGGAATGGGATTTTTGAAGGGTTGATTTGGGCCATCTAATATAACTTAGCACACAGCAATTTCTGTTGCAATATGCGAATGTATGTAAACTTTCCTAAGCTTGTCAAGTGAAGAAGAGTGGTCGGGGTGACAGGACTCGAACCTGCGACCTCACGGTCCCAAACCGCGCACTCTAGCCAACTGAGCTACACCCCGAAATCTCCGTTATTTTAACACTATTCACTTTATAATTCCGGAATAACATCCTGCAGCACAATCTCAAACGGCTTGGATTCGTACACTAACCTGCTATTGTTTATCAAATCAATCACATGTAACTTTATTGAATATTCACACAACTCATCTACGTTACAAATCGGATCCTCACCGTTCTTTTCAAGTGTTTCAGAAAATTCCGAGATAACAAACACATCATTATCCAAAAAATAAGCTCTATCAAAGTAGCAATTTGCGCGCATGGAACATTCCAAAATTCTTGCATCGATTATCTTGTCATCTTTCAGACCATATAAGTGCACTTCATTGTAGGCATAATTCTCTCTTTCGATGTTTCTATAGTCTATAAAAATCCTTTCACTAGGTGAAAATGTTACTCTCTCAATGTCTTTATGTGCGGCCAAAGTTTGGTCAAACTCTTCTTTTTTCCCTTTTTCATCAATAGAATAGATAGTCATCCACTTGGTGTTATAAATCTCGTTTTCTTCAACTAGCCTAAACTCGTCTGCTTCTACTTCAAAGCCTTTATTTTTTAGGTTAGTAATCCATCTTTGAAAGCCGCGATTAGTCTCAACTTTTTCAGGGATTTTGGAATTATCTATCGCTGATTCTTGCCTTACATTTAAGAAAACGCCAAAGGCTATCAAGCTGAATAAGCAAGCAATAAGTAGTTTAGTCGGTTTATCCATTAGTACTATTTTAACACTGTAAAAGTGAGAGCATCTAAGAATGTAATTCCCAGATGCCCTATTAAGAAGAATTATTTCGAACTAATTTTGAAGTGTCTGTATGTCACTGCTGCAGTAAGTACTGTTACTATTAATGCAACGATCAGACACTTGGTTAGTTCAATAGAGCGAAATGTTGCTGTAAGGCACAGGACGCCCACCAGGCACCCCATTTTAATTGCCTCTAGCAATTCCACAATATCTCCTCTCTATATACTCTCCTATTAAATTATAACTAACTGATATAAAAGTTAAAACTAACTATAAAATGAAATGATAATATCAGCCCATTTTGTATAAGTTTGCTTCATTTCATTTATAAACCGTTTTTCTTCCCCATACTTATTGTCATACTTTTTTAATAAATCCAGATAAAAAAGTATGGTTCGCCACTTACTTACGGTGTAATAAAACAAAAACGCGAGTTCAACAGTTTCTGGGTCCATGGTTGTAAACCAAGGTGCTGTTAAGTTGGCATAAAACTGCTTTTTATAAGTGTTAGCTTTAGTTATGGGAAGGTAGTCATAAAAAATAGCAACGGCATCACTGATATCCTTAAGAGTTCTCCCATAACAGCCGTGATCCCAGTCGATTAAGCTAATTACTTCCTTGGAAGCGTGGTCAATTAATATGTTTCTTGGGTTTATGTCATTGTGAATTAAGGAGGTTTGTTTAATCTGCTCAAGTTCTTGTTTAAAACCGCCCTTGAGTACTGTATATATTTCTTTGATGGTATCTCCTTTTACTATTTTTAGTTTTTCCAGTGTTTGCTGTTCCTTAATAAATTGATCCAGTGCCTGAATGTCTTTTTGTGCTGCTCGGGTTTTTAAGTCTAGCATAGCTAACTTGCTTTCAGTGTTTGATATACGAATATATTCTTCTATGCATTTGGCCAAGGAGCTAACAGTGGTCTCAGTGTATTCATTTACGTGTGAAGTTCCTCCAGCAATATAGGTCATTAGGCACCAGTAAAAGTCTTTATCTTTATAAAAGATTTTCCCATCTGTGGTTAGGATTGGACAGCGGGTTTGAATGTGAATTTGTCTTAAGGCGTTACAGATTTTGACTTCGTTATCATAGCCCGCTATCTGGTTTTCGGTTTTGGCTTTTAGTATATAGTTGTTATCCGCTGATACAACAAGGTATAGGTGGGTAGAGCTCCAGCCTTGGTATTTGTCCATTTCAATGATTTCGTACTCGGTGATATCTGCATTGAATTTGCTGATGACTGTTTGAAGTTGTTCTTGTGAGACTGTTTTTGGCACGGGTCTATTATAAAGGTATGTTGAAAAAAACGGAATGCTGGCGAGGATGGAGGGTCAGACCTTTCTTTTGATTGTAGTTGCCCGATTCTTGCTGCGTTATCTTGAAAATTTCATATTTTTAGAATGATTGTTAGCTGTTTTTGCTTTAGTGCAAGTATTTGGAAGGGTCAGACCTTTCCAAACACTGTAGCTGCGGTGTTTTTACCCTTCTAGTTTCAACATTGTGTGATTATTTTTCCGCTTCATTCTATGTTTTTCCCGTGGTGCTTAGGTTAAGTAAAGGTCCGACCCTCTTGTAAAAAATTGCTTGTAAGAGATCTAATAGTTGATATAATGCTTAAATACATGGGCGAGTGGCGGAATTGGCATACGCGACGGACTTAAAATCCGTTGGGAGATAATCCCGTGAGGGTTCAAGTCCCTCCTCGCCCACCAAAAACCCTTTTTTAGTTTCCATACTTAACTTACTTAGTTTTCTTTTTGGTAAGCTTCCCAGGCCTTTTCAATGCAAAATTGGTTTAATCTGGGACTTTCATCCAGAGTGTTTAAAAACGCCACGAATTTATTAGCAGCTGCCAGTTTTTCTTCATACGCAGTCTTAATTTTGGAGATTGCTGGTTCCAATTCGTCAGGGTGTTCTACATCCACAACGAGTCTGTCACGATCGTTAGAATGTGTGGAAAGAGTTAATCTGCTAACCTTATAAGAGGAGGGTGGAATATCATCAGCAATCCACTCCTCCCCGCTAAAACCGTTATTGTAAACTCCCGTTAACGCAGGAGTTATTTTAGGCTTTCTTATAGCTAGTTTTGCTGTATCAATTTCTACTGTAACTCCGCAGTTTGGAAGTTCGATAAAGTCCATAATACCTCGTCCGCTGTTATATCTAGGACATTTCATTAAGTGGCTAGAATGTGCATACGCGCGATCAGCCATCGATTTATTTGTAGTCATGTATATACCAGATTCATTTCCATCACTTCTTGTTTTAGTTTCTGGATCTAAACCAGACCCTTGTTGAAGAGGTTTTTTGAAAAGTTCTAAAGTAAGATTCGATGGGTGAATGGTGAATGCCCTGTAAAGTTTTTCAGGCCGCTTAGCTTCTGGAGTATTTACTTGGTCAGATTCCGAATTTGTGGCCATTGGTACATGATACATTATCACAATGTGCCCTACAACACCGATAGTATACAGCTGTTATAGTTATGGATCACCCTTCTTAAGCCATTGACTTAACAGTCAAGTGTGATTTGCCTATACACATCCTCGATATCTCTGGCCCTATTCCCCTTTCTATCCCCTTCAAACGCGGGCCAAAGCTTAATGTGCAAATGATCAACCTCAAACCCTTCTATACTCAAAATCGTTCTCTTAACATTTTTCAGCTTGCTATCCAATAATCTTGCTACTTTCTTTGCTCTTTCCATTAAATCGCATAACACTTGTGTTTCTACTTCAGCAAAATAGCTTGTGTAATGCTTTTTGGGAATTAATACTGTTGCGCCTTCAACCTCTTTGGCTATAGACAAAAAAGCCATGTAATTTTCATCTTCATATATGATATAAGCGGGAATTTCTTTATTGGCAATTTTACAGAAAATACAATTTTCCATAAGTTTCTGGCGCCCTTGGAGGGAATTGAACCCCCGACCTTTTCCTTAGAAGGGAACTGCTCTATCCGCTGAGCTACAAGGGCACAGTTTGAGTGCATTTTACAACATTCTTACGGCATTTGGAAATAAATTACACACACTTCTGATACACATTTCATAGTATTGGTAGTGTTATTTGGAGAGACAATATGACTATAGTTGAGATGCGGGTAAGTAGGTCCACGCACGTTGTCGACTTAGCTCAGTCTATCCTTCAGGTTGCCTTAAACGAACACTTTCAGATATCTGTTGTATTGCAGGCAGTGGGGGCAGAGGCTGTAACTATAGCTGTTAGAGCTTTGGCTATGAGGTCATTAAGGCAAGTTCTGGCTTTACATAGAGTCCGTGCCGATCTATCTACCTCGCTTGGTGTGACGGAGAGTGCTGATGCGAGGAAAGTTGTTATTTTATCCATAAGCTTTGTTCCAGCTCCCCCCTTGAGAGTTAGCAGGCTTACTTCTCCTATCAAATTGCGCGCCACTATTGTTGATAAATTACAACAATTTGGATACATAGAGGTTCAGGCAGTAGGTGCAGGTGCGATTGGTCAGGCTGTCAGAGGTATCGGTTATGCTCAGGAAGAGATTGCAAGAAGCGGTTTGTTATCTTCTTTCACGTGTTCATTTCTTGATCTTCCCGATAGTACCGATGTAGTGGCTGTTAGATTTGATGTATGGACGTTTACGAGAATTTATAGCTAGTGCTAATCCCCTTCTAATTGTCTTTTGGGATGGTTAGGAGGGGTTTTCTATTTGTTTTGTAATTTAACTAGTTTGGAAATATCTACAAACTTATTCCAGTTTTTCTTTGCGAGTTTATGTACTCTATACTCATCTGGTTGAACTAAATGTGCCTTTGTGGGATCTTCCAGGTGATCGATGAATAGTATGCCGTTTAAATGCTCAAGCTCATGTTGTAGCAGCACTGCTGTCCAGCCCTTTACATCCAGCTGTAATTTGTTTCCTGCTCTGTCTAGAGCATTAACTTTTACTCGGCCAGATCGCTTTACGTAGCCCCAGACAGATGGGATACTTACACAACCCTCAAGTCTTTCTATAATCGTTTTGGATTTCCATGTTATCTCGGGGTTGACTAAAACTTGTATATTACTATAGCCTTTCAAACTGATGGCTAAATCAACAATTGAAATCCTCTTGTTGACACCCATCTGATTAGCTGACAGCCCTACCACCGTTGGTTGGTTTGTATTTCTATTTTGGTCTTTGTTATTCTTGCCATAAACCTCGTCTAGCATTAGTTCTATTAGGTCTTGGCATTCTCTTGTTCTGAGTTCAGCAGGGCTGATGGGTAGGCATGTTTGTCTCAAGATTGGATTGTTAGTATGTACTAATTCTATGTTCATGTAATACCTGGAGCGGGTGAGGAGAATCGAACTCCCGTTCTCAGTTTGGAAAACTGACGTTCTACCATTGAACTACACCCGCAAAACACACAGCTATTTTACCATTTTTCATATGTAAGATAAGATGTTTATATGTCCAATGGTGAAGAAAGTCTAATTAATCCAATTCCTCCAAACTCTGAACACACTTCGCAAGAGATATCAACAGATCCGGAAGAACCCACTAGTATTCCATCTAGCTTAATGCACCGTAGAGCTTTCCTGGCTGGTTTAGGTGCCATGGCTGCAAATCTTGTACTTGGTAAGCCTGCAAAAGCAGAGACTATGGCAAATCTTAGAAAAATAGATATGGAGAAACAAATAGAACTAAGGTCAATAGACTGGTACGAGAACATACTACGTCATGAAATACCTAAGGGCTTTACACGTATGGGCATGGGCGTAGCTTCGGTCTATCGAGAAGCTAGTGATAACGGTGTTGACTTGTGGGATAGAGTACTTGCCTTTAGACTCAGTCAAACTATGCACGATCACGTTGATGATCATGAGTTTGAGTTGATTACGCAAGAAGGTAGGGTAGCTGCTGTTAATATGATGCGGTTATCTGAAAGATTTCGAGCTAGAGTTGAATATTGTGTATCGGAGGGTAAGAAAGCAGGTAAAAGTGATGCTCAAATAGCAGAAGAACTTAACGAAGATATAGGATTAGGTAATATTTCATACGATCATATGGGAGATACTATTTATTTAGGAATCAGAGACCTTAACACGAATAAAGATTTCATTGGCGAATTTGTAGTGATGGACTGGTTTGATGCCGCAAGATCTGCGGTTGATTTTGGTTTGCTTGACCCTAGTGCGGTAGAGTTTCCCCCACCCCCTAGTTTTATTGTTGATTTAAACCAGAAGTTTGTGCGTGCTCAGTTTGGTGTTCATTTTGATGTTGGTAAAGGTTGTTGGCTTGATGAAGATGACAATGAAATATTATTTCGCATGGATACGTCGCTTTTTGTTAGTTATAATTCATATGAAGATGCTGCTACTGGATGGTTTCCTTCCTAGAGCAGATGGTAGGAAGAGTGCTATACTAACTTCATGACTCAAACCGATTTATACGACGTGATCATACTAGGCAGTGGGCCTGCGGGGCTTACTGCAGCAATTTATACTGCACGCGCAAAACTGAAAACCCTCGTGATTTCTGGCTTTACACCTGGCGGTCAGCTTACCACCACAACTAAAGTAGAAAACTTTCCCGGTTTTCCCGAAGGCATTTACGGCCCGGAACTTATGAACCGTACCATGGATCAGGCAAAAAATTTCGGTGCGAGTTTTGTCTTTGAAAACGTTTCTTCCCTATCTGGTACCGCAAAAGAAAACTTTACAGTTACTACTGATAGTAATAACACTTATACAGGCCGTACTTTAATCATTGCTACCGGAGTGTCTCCCAGATGGCTTGGGCTTCCAAACGAACAAAAACTGCGTGGCAGAGGCGTTTGTGTGTGTGCTACCTGTGATGCTGCTTTCTTTAAAGACCAGACTGTGGCAGTTATTGGCGGGGGTGATACTGCTATGGAAGAAGCTACTTTTCTAACCAAGTTTGCATCTAAAGTATACTTAGTAGTTCGGGAAGACAAGTCTGAATTGCGTGCGAGTAAATACATGCAAGACTTAGCATTTGCCAACGACAAAATTATTCCTATGTTTAATATAGAGGTGCAGGAAATTTTGGGTGAAAAGAGTGTAGAAGGTATAAAAATTCATAATTTAAAAACTGACGACACTGAAACTCTTGATATATCGGGTATGTTTGTGGCTATTGGTAGTATGCCCAATACTACCTTTTTAATGGATTTTATTGAACTGGATGAGCGTGGCCATGTGAAAATAACTAATAACACTCAAACTTCAAAACCGGGTGTATTTGTAGCCGGAGATGTTTCAGACCCCAGATATCGTCAGGCTATTACGGCTGCGGGATTTGGGGCAATGGCGGCCATAGATGCCGAGAGCTACTTAGCTAATGCTTCGCAAACTGAATAGAGCAGAAATGTTTTTACTAGTGGTGCTTTTTGTGGTAACGGCTATTCTTAGATTACCGGGGCTTGGTTATTCCCATTTTTATGGTGACGAAACCAAGACATTTTATCTGGATAAAACTATTCCTGCTAAACAATTCTTGTTAGATCAACGAAAAGGACCCACACAGTTTTTAGTTTCCTGGACTATGGAAAAACTTTCCGGTGGCTATGATGAATTTGTAACTCGGCTGCCGTTTGCCCTGGCCGGTATCGCCGCAGTAATTATACTTTATTTGATCATAAAAGATCTGTTTAATTATCGAGCTGCTTTTATTGCTGCAATTTTGCTATCGGTGAATGGTTTTTTTATTGCTTTTGCCAGAACTATTCAGTATCAAAGTATCTTGCTGTTTTTCGGATTTCTGGCCTTATATCTTGTTATTCGTTATGTGAGAAACTCACGACCCTGGTTACTGATTGCAGGATCAGCGAGTATGGCACTTGCTTGCTTGGCTCACTATGACGCTGTCTTCTTTGTTATTCCGGTTATTTATGTGTTAGTTAAGAATAATGTGAAATTAAAAAACTTTGCGCTTTTTTGTGTTCCAGTGGTTATTCTTCTTGCTGCATTTTATGTTCCATATATTGTTTCGGGATATTTTAGTACAAACACCCTTGGCTATATTGAAAGACGTGTTACCGGCAGTAATTTTGATCAGAATTTCAGTCCATATACTATTTTTGTTTATAATCCCTTCATTTTTGGGCTATTGCCCTTAGCTGCCGCATTTTTTGTATTCTTTAAGGAAATAAGTTGGCAGAAGAGTGTGTTCCTTTTGTGGTTTGTTTTAGCCTTCTTAACTTTCCAGTTTGTGTTTTTAAATCCCGGAACGCATATATATAACTATTTAATACCTCTATTTGTGTTGGCTGGCATCCAGCTTGACGAGTTAGCGAAAACGGCTCCTAAGTTTTTTGGTAATGTCTTGTTGTATGTACTAACTTTTGTCATTGCCCTACAGCTGATTTATTCGTTGCAGGTGTATTTACCTTCGTTTAATAAGGGTTATCCCTGGAACGCGCCCATAGAGAAGAACAGGCATTTGTTTTTATATGGGTTTCCGTATTATAGAGCGTGGGATAAGGTGCAGGATTATTTGTATGCAAAGAGGGGTGTTAGGAATGTGTATACGAATGATAACGCGACGATTGCTGAGTATTATTTGCAGAAGTTTGATGTCACGCCACCCGGTTCAAATTTTTTGCCGCAGTATTATGTGTTTATTTATGAATCGCAGGAATTTCGGCCGATGGATTATGGGTTTTTGATGAATTATACGTTGGAGAAGGAGTTCTATCACAATGACGCCCCGGTGGCGATGGTGTTTCGCAGGGTTTCTGCAGATTAACTGTTACCCCGAGGCTAAAGCCTCGGGTTACGTTATTGACCAGATTAACCGGAGGCTTTAGCCTCCGGTGGCATTATAGTATTTAGCCAGCCAAGGAAGATGGGGAGTGTAGGGGTAAGGTTTCATTTATAAAAACAGAGCCAAGCGCGATAGTTCTACGTTGGCTCTTGCTGGCTCTCTCACGCCGCCCCCTCTCGTAGACGTTGGAACTCCGTGTGTATAGGTTCTTTGCCCTTTTTCCAGGCATGCCTGTTTTCTTTACAGTCTCTGCACAAATGATCCAAATTGTTTGGATCAGCTGGGTTTGTGCATCCACACTTACATTCACACGGACCTTCATAGGGTGCTTCCGCCTTCCGGATTTCCATGATTCCCCTTTCTGTTATGAAAGAATAGATGGTAGGTATTTTTATTGTAGTGTTTTTGTCTGTCTCCTCTTTTTGAGGACTTTAATAATTACGATAGCTAGTATTAAAACAGGTAACCAAAAAACAGCGTAAACTCCAAGCCAGATACCTGTATTGCCAACACCCCTAAGATCTTTCACCAAAGACCTTACCGCGTACTTAAAGACCACATTAGGCCTCCAGGGATTGCCTGGAGCGTATGGCAAGGCTAAGTCATCTGTGGCTAGATAAACAGTGACAAGCGAAAACTCACTAGTTCCCTTCATATGTTGTAATTGGCCTTGGAGACTTTCAATCTGAGACTGTACATTCAAAATACGTTCCTGAACTCGTAAGATTTCATCTACATCTGTAGTTTTTTCCAAAATACCTTCAAACATAGTTTTAGTCTTAGTTAACGTAGCTAGCCTTGCCTCGGTGTCAACATACTGGTCTGTTATATCGTAGCCATCAACATTTTCCGAAACAACTCGTATAGCCAGCCCTCTTAATTTGTCCATAAATGTTTCTACTTTGTCAGAAGGTACTCTTACTGTTATTTGACCTGTAGCACCCTCAATCGGGCTGTTATTAGCTCGGGATACCATGAAACCGCCTAAGGCTGATGCTTCCGTTAAAATTTTGCCAGTAGTTTCCGAAACATCCTTAACTAACAGTGATATATTTGTGGTGGTTACGATTTTTCTATCTGTAACCTCTGTTTGGAGCGGTGCTTGTGGTTTTGGGTAATAATAGTTTGTACTCCTGCTCATGCCACTGCTGGAAAAGCTGTCTGACATAGGAGATGCTTCATACGCCATATCTGGCGCTTCAAAGGTTTTGCTTCCAAATCCGTTAAATGTGATGGTATGGTTTCTGTTTCTGAAGAAGACTAGCCAGAGGACAAGTATGATGAGCACTGTGGTTACTTTGTTTTGCTTTATCCATTCAAAAACTTTACTCATCTAGGTTATTGTAAATCTTTTTTGGAATAGTTTGCAACTGTGGAAATCTGGGAGTTTGGAATGATATACATTGTGCCGTTATCATCCTGTATAACGGTAGTTCTAATATTCATCTCTAAAACTTTACCCTCAATGTTGGCAACTTTTACTTTGTCTCCCACATTAAACTGGTTTTCAACAGAAATAAACAACCCTGTAACTGTATCCTTTACTAAAGTCTGTGCGCCAATACCTGCAGCTAATCCAACTATACCGACACCTGTTAATATGGGCCTTATGTCTATTCCCCAGATATCCAATACCATGAGGGTAATAATGCCGAAGATTACTATACTAAAGGCACTTCTGGCTAAATTGGCTAATGTATCTGCACGCTGTCTTGCCAAAGCATCTCTGTTAAGCCTGTTGAGAACCTTAGCAGCCATGGTTTTTACTACTGAGTTGGATAAGGTTTTAACAACAAGACCGCCGAAGATTAGCACTAAGCTTTCGATTGCGCTTCTGAGTACGGGGTTATCAGGTAAAAGTTGTAAATCGATATTATCCATAATTTATGTTTAAATTACCCTATGTTGAGGGATTTTGCAAAACAAGACCTGATAAAACCTGCACTTGTACTTGTCATTATCTTGTTTTCTTCTTTCCAGAAGTATAAAGTGTTTGATGAATCGGGTGGTGAACTGACAACTTTTGTGGACACAGTTTATAGGTTTACACACGCTGAAAACCCATACATTCATACATGGAACACCTATAGGTATCCTGATCAGTATAGAGATAAGGGTTATGCCTATATGCCAAGTTTGCTTTATATCCAGACGCCTTTGTACTTGTTGGCTCGTGTTAGTGACTTACCTTTGCAGAGGCTGTGGAAAGCCCCGGTTCTGGTTGCAGATGTTGGAACTGCCTTGGTTTTAATTATTTTCTTATATAAGAAAAACTACTGGGCTCTTTTGGTAGGGTTACTCGTCTGGTTACTTAACCCTTATTTTGTGGTTAATAGAACTTACTCATATACAGAGCCTCTTGGTATTTTCTTTATGGTCTTGGCATTGCACCTGCTAGGAAAGAAAGATTTCTTAACAGGAATGGTGTATGCAGCAGCAGTTTCGTTTAAGGCTTTTCCTATTGTGTTGTTTCCGCTCTTTTTCTTGGGTAGCAAAAGAAAGCTGAGGTTCTTGACAGGTGGCTTTGTTTTCGCGCTGGCAATTAGTGTTCCGTTTATTCTTTCTAGGGAAGATTTGCTTTCGTATATTAATTCTGTGTTTCTGGTGCATAGTACCAGGGAGCCTCAAGGCAGGCCAATTCTTTTTTTCATAAAATGGGTTACAGGGCTTAATGTATTTGATATTGCTTACTTAAAAATATATGTTTATTTGGCAACATTTTCCGGCTGGATTATGACACCGTTGTTATATTTAACAAAAAAGCTTACAAACAAATATATTTTAGCGATGCTTTCTTTTGTACCTTTTTATCTTTTCACCCCTGTCCTAAACAGAACTTACTTAATTTGGTTTATACCAATATTGATTTTGGGAGCAATTGAACTATTTAGCTATAAGTACAAAGTTATGTATTATATTACCGTTATGGCTTTTTATTTATTTTATGCCTGGTACTTAAGCCTGTGGGTTAGAGGTGTACGGGTATTTGATGGAACTGTCTTCTTGTAATGCCTAAGCCAAATAGTAATTTTACTAAGCTCCTGATTTTAACCTTGTTGCTGTTTTTTATTCCAAGAGTTGTTGGTCTTGGGGCTGATATTTCCAATTCCGATGCCCTACGCTGGCATAGGCGATCGCAGTACTTTTTGGAAGCACTTAAAGCCGGTGATTTAAAATCAACCTACCAGCATTATCAGCCGGGTATTACGCTAATGTGGCTAAATGCTGTTGTTAAACAAGCAGTATTTAGTTACCAGCTGTTTACTACAGGTAATCCTCAAACTCTAGAAAATGCAGACTTTTTCCCTATATTACACGCTATATCTAAGCTTAGTCTGCTAGGAGTACTTGGCATTTTATTGGTGTTTCAAGCTGTTTTAATCCGGCAGTTGTTTAGTGACCAGACGGCCTTAGTCTATGTCTTTCTTGTAGCTATTGAGCCTTACCTTGTGGGAATTGATAGATGGTTTCACTTAACTTCTTTGGAGACATATCTGGCATTTGTTACTTTTTTAACTCTATTGTATTGGACGAAAGTGCAAAAACCTAAATTAATTCCCATTTCTGCCGGCTTTTTTGCGTTGTCCGTACTGAGTAAGCTGACGTCGTTAATTCTGACTCCATTGTTTTTACTTATTTTTATTAACAATTATTTTAGAACAAAACAGGTTAAACCATTTTTCGTATTTGCCGGTGTTTCTTTAGCTACATTTATAATTTTATTTCCTGCCATGTGGGTATCCCCTGTTCTTGTTGTCCAAAAGCTTTATGACGCCATCTTTAATGCAGTTGGCTCAGATGTAACTATTACTTCTGATAGTTTACAAAACTCTTTTTATTTGATGACGCTTTTATTCAAGATGTCCCCCTTTACGTTGCTTGTGATCGTGCTGTGCTGGCTAAATGGTACCAAAGTAAAACACGGGTTTTATATCTTCGGCTACTTTTTGGTATATCTGGTATTTTTAACTTTGGCGTCCAAGAAAATTGATCGTTACGTTATATCTTTGTTTCCTCCGTTGCTTTTAGTGGCCGCTATTTCTTTGGCCAATTTAAGCTCTAATAAAGGTCTTTTGCTAAAGTTTGCAGGTGTTTTGTTCTTAGTGTCGGTGTTTATAACCACAAAGAATGTTTTTTCTGCCTACTATTCACCTGTTTTTGGTGGTACTGGCTCTGCTATTAAGTTAGGAATTTATGATAATAGCGGAGAATACTTCGCCCCCGCGGCCCTTTATCTGAATGATAAGGGCAGAGATGCTTATACTTGTGTTCCGAATAATTTTGATTCTTTTTTTCCTTTTTATGAGGGTAATGCTCAGATGGATTGTGATGGAAAGACTAGTTTTGTAGTGCAGTCGATTGATACGACGAGGCCGATGTTTACAGGGTATGGAAGTTGTGTTTTGGAAAGGTCTTTTGGCGCAGATGTGCCGGTTGTTGCCGTCTATCGGTGTAGATAGTTATAATTAGTGTACTTGCTCGGCCAGAGACTTTCCGGTGCTCGCGGAGCTAAAGCACGCTGCGCTCCGTAGAAGCCTCATGGCCTCGCATACATAGTACCCCCTCTCCATAGAGTGCTTTATGGAGAGGGGGTTAGGGGGTGAGGTTTGCATGAAAAAAGTTTCAGTTATTATTGTTAACTACAACACAAAACCAATACTCCAAGACTGCCTACATAACCTAGAAGGCAGTTACCCTAATTTAGAAATAATCGTGGTAGACAACGCATCTGCAGACGGTTCGGCAGAAATGGTTAAAGCCAGCTTTCCAAACGTTGTATTAATCGAGAATGAGAACAACGGCTTAGCAGCAGGTAGCAATTTGGGTTTAACTAAAGCTACCGGAGACTACTATCTATTCATGGGTTCAGATGCTTTCCCTGCTGGTGATGCTATTAGCCAACTTGTAAACTACATGGATCAAGCGCCCTACGTTGGTATAGCTACCTGCAAACTAGTACTACGCAATGGCGAGCTAGATTGGGATGCGCATCGCGGTTTTCCTACTCCTTGGGCTGCGCTAACACACTTCACAAAGCTAAATAAACTTTTTCCTCACTCACGCATATTCAACCGGTACTTTTTAGGTTGGGAAGATATGAACAAACCACATGAAATTGATTTATGCATATCCCACTTTATGCTGGTGAAAAAAGAAGTTATTGAACAAATTGGTAAATGGGATGAACACTATTTCTTGTATGGCGAAGATGTAGATTTTTGCTACAGAGCTAAACAAGCAGGTTGGCAGATAATGTACCTGCCATTTTGTACCGCTGTTCACTATAAAGGTGTCAGCGTTGGTATACGTAAAGAAACACAAGACATAACTTCCGCAAGTACAGAAACCAGAGAACGCATCAAAAAAACGACTACAGATGCTATGAAACTATTCTATAAAAAGCACTATCAAGGCAAATACCCTGCCATTGTCACCAATTTTGTCTTAGCAGGTATTGACTTAATGCGGTTCATTAGGTCTTAGTTAATAGCTAAGCTCGCGAAAATCGCCTCAACTAGCTCCAGCTCCTGTTCTTTTTTACTAACACTCATAATAAGGTACTTAAAAACATCATGTTCACCATAGTAGCCCAGTATAGTTTCCTCTGTGGATTTATTTATGGTTTTGCTGAAGCTTATGTTGCTTTTTTGTAGTGTGGCGCATTCCAGTGAAGATGTTTGGCACTTAATAGTAGCCATTAATTCTTGAGGCATGTTATCTGTAGAAACTACCACAAGTACTAACGTTTCGTCGGTAGGTGAGCTTATCATTGCCGCGTTATCCAAGCCTTGAGCCTGTTGCAGTTTCCACGTATCTGGATAGTCTAGCGTAATTCTTGCATTAGCATATGATAATTTATCAGACGTTTTTTCAATAGTGTCAATCTTCCAGTCAGTATTTTCTTTAATCAAACGAAAATTTCTATGACTGGTGGCGTTGCCAATACTTAATATAGCGATAACTTTTGCTTTAGTGCTATTAAATGTTGTTTCCCGGATCTCTACGATGCCTGTAACTGGCTGTGTTGTACCTAATATATATTCAAGCCCTGTATAAACGGATTCGTATGAATTGACTTGATTTTGCAACTGTTTTGATAGATATGCTATAGCTTCAAGGTCTTTGTGTTCAGCTAAAGTATTTACAAACATTTGAACGACAGTTTGAGGGCTGTAGTCTTGGTGTGCTTCTTTTTCTGGCTGTATTTTAGTTGGCCTATATAATGCAGCTAACACCATCCCGCCAAAGATAAGTACAGCCACGCTTATCAGGAAAGCTTTGCTTCTATTGTTCACATGCTTATTCTATCACCTGGTAATTGACATACTGGATACATTTCTTATACACTTTTATTGTATGAAAAAGATCTGCCTATCTACGAAAGTATGTCTTTTCGCAATTACACTTATTATTAGTACTTTGTTTCTGACTAAAGCCTTTGCTGCAAATTTAACTCTTGATTATATTGGAGCGTTTTCAACGGATGGCAAAGTTTATTCAGATTGGTGGTATACCCAAAGTAATCCAACATTGAAAGGTAAGGCTACTGCCAATAGCCAGGTTGCTGTTAACACAAATGGCCAGATCAGCAACGTGACAGCAGACGCGTCTGGTGATTGGTCTTATGGCTCTAGTCTCGCAGAAGGTGACCATGCGGTGAGTATATCTTCGGGTGGCGAAACACTTTCCTTTAACTTGCATTTAGGCCCAAACTTGCCCGATACATTTATCAGTACCACAACTACTACATCAACAACTCTTCAAAGCACTGTTAGTGTTCCGGATACAGGTTCCTCAGGCATGCTGGTTTTATCACTATCCCTTTTAACTGCGTTGTTAGGTTGGTATTTTTATGAACAAAGATCACCCAAACAGGTTTTCGAAGAAGCTGTTGTTAAAGACTAGCTGATATTTTTGTAGATATTCCACGTTCTAATAAATTTTTTATAGTTTTCTGCAATTTCTTCTACAGCGTGACCATATGTTATTAACCCGTCAAAATGATCTTTAATGGCTTCAGCAAATATAGTTCTACCGATCGCAAAACCGATTACTCTTTCGTAAGGAGCTGCAGCCTCCAGCCATTTTTCAATCTTGTGCTCATTTTCTCCCCTGCCCAACAGGATTACTTGCGATTCGGGGTTTATTGTTTCTAGTATTGGCTTCCACTGCTCCCGCGAAAAGCCCTCTAATTTCCAGACTGATACCTGCACTTCTTTGGAAATTTCTTTTATGGCCTGAATAGTTTTTATATCTCTCCCGTGACTGTCGTAATCAGGATAAGTCCTTAAATCGGCTTCTGTAGCAGGTACAAGTAGCTCAAAAATTAACGGAAAATTGTTATCTTTACACCAGTTACTTAATATACGAAGTTTTTCCAGCTGTCTTTTGTTTTTCTCTATGTGTTCGGGATTATATCTGACAAGTGCTTTTACAAAATCGGGTTGCAGATTTTTTATTTGTTCACCAAAATCGTCTCCGTGTTCAAAGGAAAACTCCTCTTCTCCGCTTTTCTCTACTGCCAGAGCGAATTTAATACCCTTATTCTTGGCTTCTGTAATAACATCTAAGCCGTATTCATCGTCAACTAAAATTGCCAGATTATCCTTTGCAGGCGAATTTTGCCACACCTGCAAAAACCCTTCGAAAATTAACTGCTTTAACTGTTTAACCTGGTCAAACGTTTGTTCATCCACCTCTTTTTTTATGCCAAGTATTTTTTCCACAAAAGAAGATCTGTGGTCAAATGGAAGTATTAGTAGTTTTTCCATTAGTTAAAAAGTTTCATTAACCAACCAAATAGACTAAAGTGCCCGGTGTATTCAGCTATCTGTTCTTTTAGTGTTTGGTTTTGTTCCTGCAGTGCTGTCTGTAATTGTTCTAGGTTACGCACGGCTTCCGAGTTTCTAAGTGTTTCTGCCTGCTCCTTTAGTTCTTTTACTTGTTCTATGGTTTGTTTGGCCTCCTCTACCTTTTGTTCTAACTGTTCAAGTTCTTGGTAATTTGGTCCCAGAATAAATCTTGCTAATCCTCTTCTTTGATTCAATACCTGTACGCTTTGTTGAATTGCTTGCTGAGCTTCCTGTTGAACTCTTGCAACTTCCCGTACCTGTTCACCCAACCCATTATCTACGCCCGCTTCCCGCATTACTCTTTGTACATTTCTTGTGGCCTCTTGTATCTGAATATGTACAGAATCGGGCATATTTTTTTGTTCTTGATTTCCTTCAGCGAGTGCGGTTGGAGAGAAAAGTAAAGTAGTTAACAATATTAAAAATAGTGGTATCATAGAGTGTCCTTTAAACTTATAACTTAGTTAAAGTATAACAAATTTTTCATAAAGTCTGTTATCATTAATTTTGTGATATTAGCAAATAAAAAAACGAAAATCATTGCAACTATTGGTCCCGCAGCCGAATGTGAAGTCTCGATTGCCCAGATGATAAAACTGGGTGTTAACGTATTCCGCTTTAATATGAAACATGGTACGTTGGATTGGCATCAGCAGACTATTAGAAGGGTGCAGAAGGTTGCAGATGAACTAGACACGCCGGTTGGTATTTTAATAGATCTACAGGGGCCTGAGATTCGAATCAACACTAAAAATTCCGAAAGTATCCCATTAAAAAAAGGCCAGAAACTTCATTTTTGTCAGGCTTTTAAAGACCCTGAAGATCAGGTATGTGTTCCGCACGAGGCTTTTTTTGAAGCGCTAGAACCTAAAGATAAATTTTCTATTGAAGATGGGTTTCTGAATTTCGAAGTTGTAAAGTGCAATGGTAAGCACGGTTTGGTTGCGAAATCACTTGATGATGGAGTGTTAAAAGATAGAAAAAGCCTAAATCTCGTGGGTAAAGATATAAATTTACCTTCCCTTATTGAAGAAGATCTAGAAAGACTTAGTCTTGCCACGAAAGAACGGGTAGATTTTGTGGCTCTTTCTTTCAGCCGCACCAAAGAAGACATTCAAACGTTGAGGGCTGAAATGCAGAAACGCAAGATAGAAGCGCAAATTGTAGCTAAGATTGAAAGCCAGAAAGCGCTGGATAATCTTGACGAACTTATTGCGGCGGCTGATGTGATTATGGTAGCTAGAGGTGATTTGGGTATTGAAGTGCCTATTGAGGAAATTACATATCACCAAAAGCAAATGATCAATAAATGTAGATTAGCTTATAAACCCGTAATTGTCGCTACACAAATGCTTCAATCTATGATCGATCACCCACTACCTACCAGAGCCGAAGCTACCGATGTAGCAAATGCGGTATTTGATGGCACAGATGCAGTAATGCTTTCAGGTGAAACAGCTACAGGCAAGTATCCTATTAGGTCTGTGGAAGCCATGGCACGGATCTTGGCCTTTAACGAGAAGAAGGCAGTAGTTCCGGAATTTGATATTATGCCCCAAAGCCCCACAGAGCTTGTAGTTCAGGCTGCTTACAAAATGGCAAGAGTTTCTTGGAATATTGAGATAAACCATGTAGTTGTATTTACAGAAACCGGTTACACAGCAAGGGTCTTAGCAAGTTACCGTTCGAACGTGCCTGTTGTGGTAACAACCCCTAATGATAAGACAGTCGAAACTTTAACCATATCTTATGGTGTTTTTCCAACCAAAGTATCTTTTCCTTCTTCCGGTAAGATCGGTTCACCTGAAATTATTTTAAAGCAACTAAAGTCTAAGAAATTTGTGAAAAAAGGTGAAAATGTTCTGCTAATTCATGGTCAGCATTGGCGAACACCCGGGCAGACTAATGCTATTGTTTTAATGAAGGTTGAGTAAAGCCTACAAGAACCGGTTCTTCTTCAAGTTGCACGCCAAATTGCTGTAAGACTTTCTTTTTTATCATATCTGCCAGTTCTAAAACTTGTTGTGCTGTACCTTTTCCTCTGTTGATAATAATCAGGCTGTGCTTTTGGGAAAGTCCCACGTTTTTATAGGTGTACCCTTTCGGAAATCCGGCCTGTTCCACTAGCCAACCTGCCGCGAGCTTTACTTTATTCTCTTGCGGCCAGTGAGGTATAGCTCCAAGTTTGTCAATTAATTTTTTGTCTACAACAGGGTTCTTAAAAAAACATCCAGCACTAATTGTGTTGGGATCCTTACTGTCATAGTAAGAGGATCTTTCTTTGCGTGTAGCGAGTACTCTTTGTCTGGTTTCCCATATATTTTCCGATTCAGCTGCAAAGCCATCTTCTAGCTTAAATGTTGCACTTAATACTATCTTTGACGGATTATTTTTAAACCTGCTTGTTCTATACCCAAATTCGCAGTCTGTCTTCTTAAGTATACTTTTTTCTAAAGTCATAGTATCTAAAACCTCTACACTATCTATGTGTTCGTATGTTTCCTGGCCAAATGCGCCGCTGTTCTGTACTATAGCGGATCCTACTTTGCCGGGTATGCCGGACAGACATTCAATTCCTGCCAGATTCTGGGCTACTGCAAATGCCACAAGATTATCCAGGTCTTCTCCTGCCTGTACTTTAATCCATTCACCGCTGCGTTCTATGCCGTGGGTGTTTACATGAATAACCAAGCCATCAATGCCGGAATCTGCAAAAAGGGTGTTACTGCCGCCCCCTAAAATATAGTGTGGGACTTTTTGTTGTTTTGCCCACTCTATTGCTTGTATTAACTTGTCATTGGTTTGGATGTTTATGAAAAATTTTGCTTTGCCACCTATGTTAAAAGTGGTAAGTGGGGCAAGTCTTACGTTTTCCTTAATCTTAAGCTCTAGAATATTTTCCATCCTCTAGATAGAAATCTCATTCAAACTATAATACCAAAAATCCGGCTATATGTTTACTGGTCTCATAGAAGGTCTGAATCATTCAGCTCATCTGTCTGATCGAGCTGTTCAAGTAGATCAGGGTCTTGTTCTAATTCCTCTCTAAGTCTTTCTTCTTCTATGGCTGCATATTCTTCCAAAGCCTCATTTACTGCGGTTGCTTGTGCAGTTTCCTCAGCCGTGTCTGTGTCCTTCTGGTCTAGTTCTTCAGGTTGTTCTTGTTTATTCCTATCTTTAGCTTTCTTTGTAGGCATAGTAGCAGTCACCTCCTTTACTAACTTTTATTCTTTATACATGATCCTGGTTTTGTTGCAAACTGTTTTCGGGTTTGGGAACACTGATTCAAAAGTAAATCACTTTGTTACTAGGCTGGTTTTGGCGGTTAAATCCATTTTTACAGTAAACTCCTTAAAGGTTAGTTCCTTGGAAACAGGATCTATACTTGTTTTTACTAATAGTCCCTGCATAACAGCTGGTTCAAAATACTGGTCCATTACAAAATTACCTAGTGAATAATATATGGTCTTGCCGTTATAAACTTCTTTTTGTTGAACTACATGCGGGTGTCCTCCAATTATCAGATCTACTCCATTATCAATAAATGTATGGGCTAACTCCTGAATGTATGGTGGTGCTTCGGTTATATATTCCGGTCCCCAATGTGCCATTAGTATGAGCAGATCCACCTTGTTTTTTAGTTTGGCTATGTCCTCAAGTGCTGTCTGTTTACCGTCTTGCACAAATTCGTTATAGTTTACAAAACCCAATGTCATGTTTTTTAGGGTTATAATTTTTGTTCTGTCCTCTGGTATCCCCACGTTACCAAAATAACCGATATTTGCGGCAGTTAGGAATTTCTTCGTCTGAGCCAACCCTTCATATCCAAAATTCAGTATGTGATTATTTCCGATATTTACCAACCTGATGTTGTGTTCATATAGTGTTTGAGCTACGCTAGGGTCAAAAGTGAATACAAAGTTAGGTGGCGATCCGATAACAGATCCCATGCTGATAGAGTCGTAAGTTGTTATGGGTCCTTCCAAATCTGCAATAACCAAATCATTAGTGAGCAGCAGACTCTTAACATCTTCTAAGATGTAGTCATTACCGTATTTGATGGCATGTTCTCTGATATACCGGTCGAACATCAGGTCTCCGGTAAATAGCAGCTCGATTGGTTTTGCCTGTTCTTCGCTTGTTAATAGCAAAATGCTTAAGATGAACTTTAGGAAATTTTGCATTTCTTAGTGAATACTATCACAATTTATATATGGATATTAGAATCTTAGGTACCCGCGGCCAAATAAAACCCAGCCATCCTAACTACCATAATCACAGCGGTGTTCTAATTGATAATGTTTTGTTTGATTTGGGAGAGCCTTCATTTTTGAAGTATGCCCCTCAGACAATTTTTGTTACTCATCTGCATCCCGATCATGCGTTTTTTATGTATGAATCTGTAAAGCATCCGCCTGCAATTAGTGTTTCCCTTTTTGCCCCAGAGTCAGCAAAACTGAAGGGTATAACGGTTACTAAATTCACCGGAATTACTGAGGTTGCGGGTTTGACTGTTACTAGTGTTCCTACCGCGCATAGCAAGAAGGTTTTATCGCAAGGTTATGTAGTGGAAAATGGTAGTAAACGTATCTTTTATACTGGAGACGTGGCTTGGCTTAAGAAGGATATTATCGAAAGTCTGGGGAAGTTTGATTTGGTACTTACCGAGGGCAGCTACCTGAAAAAAGGTGGCAGGGTGTTTAGGGACAAGTGTTCCGGGTATATTTATGGGCATACAGGTATACCAAATTTAGTGAAGTTGTTTGGGGAAGTAACAAAGCATGTTGTAATTACGCACTTCGGGTCATGGTTTTATAAGAATATTGATGAATCTAAAGCGCAGATTGCTAGTCTTGGTGATGAATACGGTATTTCTGTTACCCCTGCATATGATGGTATGTTCTTACCGCAGGCTAAAGCCAGCGGTTAAGGTAATAAACGCAGTACGATTAACCCGAGGCTTTAGCCTCGGGTCTAAGTGTTATTCCCTAAGTACAAATTCCACGTTACCGGTAATCTTTACAATCTTTGAGGGCTTTCCTACAAGTTCTCCCTCATCCAAATAAAAGTTTATTTTATTTCCGAAATACTTCTTTGCTTCTTCAACATTTCTTGCAGCAGGTAAATCAGCTTTGTTTGCGCTTGTTGAAACCAGCGGGCCTGTTTCTTGCAGCAGCATCCTTAACTGTTCCTTATCAGGCACACGGAATGATAACTGATTAGTACCTCTATGCAGATACGCAAACTCTTCTTTTTTACACGGAAAAATAATACTTACCGGACCCGGCCAGTACTTTTCCAGATCAATGTCCGGAATGATGCCAAACTGGCGCAGGCTGGTAACTGAAGGGATAAGAACTATAAAAGGTTTAGTTTCGTTTCGTTGCTTTAATTTGTAGATTTTTTCCACCGCACGTATATTTTGTGTTAGCGCATGAATGCCATAGATAGTATCTGTAGGTAATACCCCAACCTTACCCTTAAGCAGCAGTTTTGCTGCTACATCGTACTCGTTTTGAGTTAGTCTTTTAGTAAACATCAAATCATTATAACTAAAAAGCACCCGGTTTTTAAGGGTGCTTTCTAGTTTTTGCAACACAAAGTAAATTTACTTCTTTGCTTTTTTCTTTGCTGTTTTTTTCTTTGCCATGGGCAGGATCACCTCTTTTAGGCGAGCAATTTAGTACTACATTTCTTCCTCATCTAGCTCTAAATCATCATCGTCCCAATCTTCATCGTCTTCCCATTCTTCGTTGTCAAAATCTTCATCATCTAAACTTTCGTCGGTACCCTTTTTTGGCTTGTTGGTTAAGCCTAGTTCGGCTCTAACCTCATCGTAAAGTTCCCATTCTTCGTCGCTTGCATCCATTGCCGGGGTCCATTCTGGATTTTCTTGTAACTTTTCTTTGATTTGATCTTTTGTCATCATGGAAAAATCACCTCCTCAAAGTTCCATGGAATTTACTAAAAATGGGCAATAAAAAAGGGGCCTGTAACAGACCTTGTAAAAAGTTTTGTAGTGTATTTAGTATTTTTTGGTTCATTACCGCAAATTTGGTAAAGAAAAAACTTTGTTTTCTAGAAAAATCATATACTTTTTAGGGTTTATGTCAAGCGGTTTTTTTGGCGGCATCTGGGGCTAAACCCCTTGCAGGTTTTTTCATTTTTTTGCTATAATTCCGGTTATCTTATTCGCTCCTCATACATGACAAAGGAGTCTCCAATGTCGAAATCAAAGTGGATGCAGCGTCTGTTTGGTTTGCTCCCTGGAGATGGTGAGGTACAGTATGGCGAATCGGGTTCAGAAGGGTATTGTCCAACTTGCAAACAGAGATTCATTGTAGAAAGGAACCCGGATGGTACTATCTCTGTGCATTGTGGCTGCTCAAAGACAGACTTACCTAGGCCTAGTAAGCAGAAGAAGTAAGAGGGCAGTAGCTGTTAGTTATTATCCACTGGTAGTCCTACCGCCAGTGGTTCTTTCTTACACCCTCCTAACAAAAAACTCACATAACACTGCTAAGTTATAGCCATGATTGTTGAAAGCCCTGTTTTCAGCAACAGCTCTACAATTCCAAAAAAGTATACCTGCAAAGGCCAGAACATAAACCCGCCTCTTGTTATCAAAGACATACCCGATGACACAGAAGCCCTTGCGATAGTGCTTGATGACCCTGATGCCCCGGCGGGCATTTTTACTCATTGGCTGATTTGGAACATCGAGGTTTCTCAAACAAGAATTCCCGAGTCTGCCAAGTTCAAGGGTGCTGTAGAGGGTAAAAATAGTTCAGGTAGCGTAGGTTACACAGGGCCTTGTCCCCCATCGGGCACTCATAGATATTTCTTTAAAGTTTATGCGCTTTCCGAGAAGCTTGGGCTTAATTCACAGACTTCTATAGAGCGAGTAAAAGAAGAACTGGATGCTAAGAAAGTTGATGAGGCAGTGCTTATAGGGAGTTTTTCAAGTAAGAACTTATTATACTAATGGGTACTATTGATTTAATTACAATTTTATTTTTTTTGTTTATTCTTTATCCGCTAGCTAGAGATTTTTTCGTAAAACAAAGTATCACAGGACTAATTAAAAAATTATCCCAGAAAAGAAATAGTAGAGTGATTACTCTTATTCACACCAAAGGTGCCGCTGGTTTGTTTGGCCTGATTTCAAGTGACTATATTAACATTGATAACGCCGAGGAAATTGTCCGCATTATAAGAGAGACGCCAAAAAACAAACCAATTGATTTGATATTGCATACCTCTGGTGGATTAGTTTTAGCTTCCAGGCAAATAGCTGCTGCGTTAGCCGGTCACCCGGCAAAAGTTACTGCCATTATTCCACATTACGCTATGTCCGCAGGTACTTCGTTGGCATTTGCTTGTGACGAAATTCTTATGGATAAGAATGCAGTGTTAGGTAGGGTTGATCCTCAGATATTTGGCATCCCGGCTGTTTCTATTACTAGGGTTATGCAGGAAAAAACAATGGTATCGGTAGATGATAAAACGGTTGTATTGGCAGACATTTCCCAAAAAGCACTAAGGCAAGTAGAAGAGTTTACTAGGGAGTTGCTAAAGACATCTGGTTATTCTGATGAGACTGTTTCAAGTATTATTGATGTGTTTTTGATGTCTGAACTAACACACGACTTTCCTGTTACATTCGGTCAGGCGCAAAAACTTGGGCTTAATGTGTCATCAGATGTGCCGGAGGATGCCTATAAGATTCTTGGTATTTATACTAAAGGCAGGTACCGGCTGCCCGCTGTTTTAAAAGATACTGCTGATTGATATAAATTCCTTAGCGATTTACAATGCACCTATGGGTCGTTATTCCAGACTGCTAGATAAATTATTGCTGTTTTTAACCATTGTTGTAGTGGTAGTTGGTACATATAAACGTTTGGTTATTGCTTTAGATGGTGGCGCCGGTGGAGACTACTCTACGCATATACGAGCCGTTGATGAGTTATTGCTTGGTAAAAACCCTTACGCCTGGACTGTTGCCTCTTATGCTACGCTAGACGCTGACCCTGGCAATAAAGGTTATGCTTATTTGCCAGGTATTATGTATATGAACTCGGTTTTAAAGATAGCAAGTTTATTTTTTAGCTATTCGTTAGGTATAAATTTAGCCCTACCTTTCCTCATGAAGTTTCCTGGAATTCTGGCTACTCTTTCAGTGGTGGGTTTTTTTGTTGTTATTTTTTATAAGAAAGATCATTGGGCGCTTTTATTTAGTACTGTTTTATGGCTATTTAACCCCTATTTTTATATAAAGGAGTCTTTGCTTGGATATGACGCTGTAACTATCGCCCTAATGGTGTGGTCGCTTTTTTACCTAGCTAAAGATGAAGTGACGAGTGGTGTTTTATATGCTTTGTCTGTGATTTTTAAGACTTTTCCTGTAATTTTGGGGTTTATTTTTTTGCTGAGAACAAAAGATAGAATCAGGTTTATTTTGGCTGCCGCTTATATTTTTTTGTTGGTGAGTGTGCCTTTTTATACTGATTTGGAAACTTTTTTAAAGGGCTCGGTGTTTGTTCACGGTAATAGATTTGTGCAAGGCAGACCTTATCTTTATTACATTAGTTATTTTTATCATGTGGAATTGTTTAGGATTATTTCTTTTGAATTTTATTCAATTGCATCGATTGTATCCGGCTGGCTTGTTGCTATTGTTTTGGAAAAGTTAGGATGGATCAAGGATAAGTTTGCGCTTGCCGTGTTTCCTTTTTTGACTTTTTACTTGTTTACCCCGGTCTTAAACAGAACTTATCCTATTTGGGGTATGCCCATATTTTTAGTTGGGACTTACCGGCTGTTTACAGGAAAGTATAGGTTTTTGTTTTATGTTTTGAATTTTGGATACTGGGTGTTTGTATGTTGGTATTTACGGCAGTGGAAAGATGGTTTCCACATCTGGCACCCCATTGACTAGATTTTCTAATGCTTTCTGCAGTTCCTCCCTGTTTGATGACTAGGGCAGGGATTTTCGATCAATTTCTGCCCTAAGACCTTTCATGTTAAATGTCGTTATTTGTTATAGGCTGGACAGAAATACCAACCTGTGTTAGATTACTACTAGCTCTATGGATAGAGGAGTGTCGGTGAGTTACCTCATGCGTATTTCCTTGTTTGTCTTAGAGTGTGTAAATGTTCGTTCTCTTATGAGAAACAAGGAAGGTGGTGTTAAAAATTAAATGACTAAGTTATATGTTGGTAACTTACCCTATTCAGTTACAGATGACTCTTTAAGAGACATGTTTGCCTCTTATGGAGATATTGCTTCCGCAACCGTTATCATGGATAGAAATAGTGGTAGAAGTAAAGGCTTTGGTTTCGTTGAATTTGAAGACGATTCTGCAGCCACTACTGCTATTGCAGAAATGAACGGTAAAGAATTTGAAGGCAGAGCTATTGTTGTATCAGTAGCCAGACCTATGAAAGAATCTCGACCTCGAGAATTCGGCCAAAATAGATACTAAGATCTATTAAGAAGACCCGCCCTCGATTAGCGAGGGTGGGGTTTTCTTACTTATTCCACACATACCCCTTAATTAAAATTAATAGCCCCTTGATAAAACTAAACAATGCTTATAGTTATTGGTGCGGTACTTGGGCTTATCATTGGTTGGGTTGTATATGAAGCTGATCCAGGTATTGCCAAAGGCAATGGTAAGGCCACAGTTCTTATTGGCGGGTTTGGGGGTTTGATAGGGTCTTTGACAATTTTCATACTAGAACTTGTTACGAACATACCCATTCTGCAGACATACACTTCCCCTATCGGTATTGTAGCTGCTGTTTTATTAGCTGCATTGTTTGCAATTTTTTACAGGATTTTATTTAGCAGAAGCAAATTTATTAAATCAAGAGTTAATAAAAAGGAGGATTAACCATGATCGTACAAGCATTGAATATTCTAGACAAAGAAGTAATTGATAAATCAGATGGCTCAAAGGTGGGACATCTTGAGGATTTCATTGTGGACCCCAGAGAAAAAAAAGTTAGTGTAATTGGAGTGGCGACTAAACAGGGTAAGCGTTATGTAACAGTATCAGATTTGGGTTCTATGGGTGAAGATGTAGTGATGCTTAGCTCGAAAGATAGACTGAGGCAGGAAGACCAATTATCTGAAGAGCAGAAAAAAGTAATAGAGGATCAGGTAGATACTGCCTATATTTCTCAATCACGTGTTATTACTGAGAGTGGTAAAGAACTTGGGTTAATACGTGACTTTGCATTTGACACAGAAACAGGCCACGTTGAGCATTTCATAGTTTCAAAAGGTCTCAAAGATATTGTTGCAGGAAGAAAGCATATAAGTATGGAAAATGTTAAGACAATTGGGAAGGACAGGACTATTGTTAGTGATCAAGCGGCAAAGCAGTCTGGTGGAAGCTCAGTTAGCTCCACTTATGAAGATGTAAAGGGCAAAGTTGAGGAAGCTGCTCAAGACGTAAAGGAAAAGGCTTCTGAAACCGGCAAAGAAGCAGAACAGAAAGTTAAACAAGGATACAGTGACAGTGATGTTAAAGAAGTTGTGGGAAAGTACTTAATTAAAAACATTATTACTTCTTCCGATGAGATTATTGCCAAACGTGGTGACCTGATTAGTAACGATGTTATAAACAGAGCCAAGCAAAAAGATATGGTAGGTCAGGTTGTTAAGTACTCATCAAACAATCCAATAAGAGAAGAAGGCAACATTAATCTTAAATAACAGCTATTTGTCTGGTTTGTAGATTTTCACTTGCCAGTCTTTATCGCTAAACTCTTTTACCAGATGTGCGCTGCTCAAGATATTTTTCACAAAATCAAGATTCGCGTTTTTTACATCCTTTTCCACCTGTTCCGTAATAAGCAGGTAGGTTATTTCTTTCTTGTTAGTTAACACATCTTGTTTGAAATCCCAGTCATACTGAGCATCAAAGTGAGATCTTATTTCCAAATTATCTCTTTTGTACAAGTCTGCCTTGGCATAACTATCTGTGATAACTATTCCTCCACTATCTGTGTTTTGCATAATCCATTCTATTGCTGCCAGTTGTGCCGATGCCTGTTTTTCTGTAAAAGGATTAAAACCCTTAACTGTAAGTGAAGTCACAATTGTAACTGCTACCAGAATTACTGCAATTGTGAAAGCGGGCAACCGCAGTCGTGAACTTGCTGTATGTAGAAAGAAAGCGATATTTATTGCTAAAAACGGTAATAGTGGTAATATGTAGAACTCAAAAACTATGCCTCCCCGCATTAAAAACGCAAACTGTACTATTACGAACAACGCCAATACACTACCAAGCTTCTTTGGCTTTACTAGAATTAGGTTCAAAATGGTGGCAGTTAGTCCGCCAATTATTAGTATTGGGTCTTCGATAGCCCACCGGGAAAAATTTTTTAAAAAAGAACTGTTTTGTGTATCAAAAATTGATGTTTTCCCCCTACTTGCCTGATACATTAATGTTGATAACAAACTTGGTTTACCTCCATTCTCAAAATAATTATTTGGCAAAAATTCTCCCCGACTTATGGCATAAAGTGGATACAAACTGACTATAAGTAGTGCAATACCCAGCCACCTTAGGGTAGTCTTTTTCTGTTGGCCTGTGGTTAGTTGCAGCCAAATAAAAGGAATAGCGAACAAGATAGCGTTTTCTTTTGTGAGTACAGCTACAGCAAAAAACATTGCGCTTAGGCCTGTTCTTAACGCGGGTCTCTGTATATATAACAAGCTGGTGAAGGTAAGCAGCACCCAAAAAAGCATAAGATTATCAAGCAGAATTCTTCTACCAAAATATAGTTGTATGGAAGAAAAGACAACCAATAAGGGTGATATTAGTGCAAAGAGCCTGCTGTTGGTTAGTTTTAGGCCTATAAGATATGTCATTAGCGTGTTTAGTCCAAAGATTGCAAAGATAAAAGTTCTGCCCGAAGTTAATAGTGAGCTGAAGGCGGTTTCACTTCTGGAAATAAAGAGCCACATGCTTAAGAGTAACCAGCCTGCGGGTGGATGGTCATACCAATAAGTATCTGTTGAAAGGGTTCCGTTTTTTAAAAAGGTCCAGGCTCTGGAAGTATATATGCCTTCATCTCCCTCGAAGTATGGAAAGTTGTACAGGTTTATGCTTGCTACGCTAACGCCAAGTGCTACTAGTATTAGGGGAACTAAGTTTGTACGTATGATATGACGCATAGCTTGATAAGGAGAGCCTACGGGGAGGGTTTATAAATGTGGTTAATCCCCTGTTAGAACTTTGTAAGAATGCTTTCTTACAGCATATTTACAACAAACTAACCCTACTTTAATGGACTTAATCTTAAATTAGCCTCAATTAAAAAATTAAAGGAGACTTACTATGAACAAAATTACACTGCGACAAAGCGGTATCACAGCCACAGGGTGGATAGTAATCGGTGCTATCGCTTTGCTAGCAATATTTGTACTTATTCCTGCGCTAACGGGTGGCCAGTTTTCACCTCTTGGGGGTGCAAATGAGATACTGGAGGAAGGCAGGGGTGGTATAACCGGTGAACCTCAGGGTGACCAGACCCCTGCGCAGCCTCCCACGCTAGACGAGATTGTTAATAACACGGATAATTACATTGGTCAGCAAGTTACTGTTACGGGCGAAGTAAGCGAAGTACTAAGTGCCAATGCGATGACTATAGATGAGCCTGGTCTATTTGGAGAAAGCCTGATTGTAGTTACGCAAAACCCTATTCCCCAAATCAACGAAATGGATCAGGTACAGGATGACTACATTTTTCAGCAGGGAGATAGAGTTAGAGTTACCGGAACTGTAAGGAGGTTTAACTTAACAGATATAGAAAATCAAATTGGTACAGATCTTGATGATGCTACGTTCCAAGGGCTTGAAAACAACCCGGCAGTAATTGCTACCAGAGTAGAAAAATTGCAGGGAAGTAATCAACAGGATGGAACTCAACCTAGTTCTTTACAACAGAATCAGACCCTGTAAAAGTGTTACCACAGTTTTACCATCAAAACCACGGGCTTATTTAGCTCGTGGTTTTTATGTTATAGAAAGCCTAGAATCATGACTCCGGAAAAAGCAATCAGTGCTGTGGCTATCTTTCTTATAACTCCGTCTTTTTGTTTCAAAATAAAGTATTCAGCCAATATAATTAGAAACACTTGCGAATTATTGATGGCGTCAACCCTACCCACTTCTCCCCCTGCGGCATATGCTGAGAATGTACAGAAATTGTAAGCAAAATAACCGAGGCCTGAAACTAACACAGGTACGTAAAAGCTAAACTTTGCACCTTTTAGTGCGTCTGCTATAAATCTAGGTCTGGTTGCTAACATTGTTAAAGAAACCAGCAAAAAAGACCAAAATAAATAGACCAGTGGATGGATATCTTCCAAAACCACCATCTTATCAAAAGTAAAGGTGCCGCCGTAAAATAATCCTGCCAGTAATCCGTAGAAATGATTTTTCTCTAAACTAAGATTTTTTATATTCAAGCTAATAATAGCCAGGAGTATGCATGCCAAGCCTAAAAACTTTAAAAAGTATACGGATTCGCTAAATAGAATAATACCCAAAGCAGTTGAAATCACCATAGACGATGAGATGAAGATTGTTGAGATGCTAATATTTTTGACTTTGAAACTCTTAAAATAAAAGTAGGTTCCTGCAGTTGCCAGAATAGTTGTAATAAGTACATATGGAAACACACCGGGCTGAAAAATGCTTGCCATTTGAGTGTTTAGCCCTAATAAAAAGATAATTGGAAGTGTAAGCAAGGACTGAATTAAGAAAGTTACTACAGTAGTGGTACCCTCATCAATTGGTGATTCTTCCGAATTAAGTAACCTTTGCTGTGTTAATTCTGCAACGGCCAGAGCAGTAATTGAGATAATACTAAAAGCAAACCAGCTCATAGCATAAGTATACACTGTTTTTTTCTTTCTTACAGTTATCACACGTAATGCGCACACTCCCTTGAGAAAATAAGACCATGTCCACTATTAAAATGACAACAGATCATACAGCCATACAAGAGTGGGCTGAAAAAAATAACGGCACTCCTCAATTAATTGATGATCCAAGTTTTACTGGAGATATCCCAAGCGTACGTATAGACTTTCCGGTTAGGATTGATGACTCGTTTTTATCAGAATCTATGCTGCGGGATGTAACTTGGGAAGTATTTTTTGCTCGTTTTGAACAAGAACAGCTAGCATTCATCTACAGAGATGATGTGGATTTAAAAGATCCCGAGTCAGTCTATAAGGCTTATAGATTTATAAAGCGCGACGCGCTAGATGAGCTGGCTGAGCAAGAAAGAGACTTGTTTCTTGAGCGGTTTATGACTAGCCCGTAGGGTTTTCTTATTGCAAAGTTTGAGTTACTATGTACGGGTGTTTACAGTCTTATCTTGTGTTAACAAGTTCTTGTCTGTTTTCCTTTTGGTTGCCCCGGTTCTCTATTTCTTGTTTATCGTAAAGCACTTGTGGTTTGAGTTAAAAGCTTCCTGGAAGCAGATGCTGTTGTTATTTGTATTGACGGTGGTATTTTTCAACAAACTTTTGTTTGCGGGTCAAACATTGGCACAACCGGATTTCAATAACATTCAGGTTACTTTGATGCAGTTTTTCCATGAAGCACTCACCAAGTACCAACTTCCTCCTTTTTGGAATTCTAGGTTTGGTGGGGGTTTTGACGCTTTTGCCAATCCCCTCGCCCCTTATTTCTCACCGTTCGCATGGCTTTTTTTATACGACTCCTCTATTTATCATGCCTTTAACATTTTTATACTATTACAGGTCTTTCTGGGCAGTGCTTTTGCCTTTCTTTTACTTAGGAACTTAAATTTTTCCAGAGGCGCTAGCTTTGCAGGTGCAATAGTATTTAGTTTTAATGGCTTTGTTACTATGCGGCTCTCACCTGGTGTAGGTGTTGAGTATTTATTTGCATACAAGTGGTTGCCTTTACTATTTTTATTTGCGCAAAAATATTTGGAATCAGGCAAGTTACGTGACCTGGTGTTGCTTGCTATTCCTGTAGCCTTCTTATTTGAGGGGAATAGCAATTTAGCAGTTGTTTCTTTACTGCTGCTTGGGGTGTATCTGGTTATGACTCTCCGTAAATTTTTAAGAAGGCTACCTGGGTTTGTGTTATTAGCTTTTTTAAGCTTCTCACTTTTTGCAATAAAGTTGCTTCCTGCATTTAATGTCTTAACTTTGGAAGCAAGCAGGTTCTCCGGTGCTGTGTCCGGCTGGCGTGCCGAGAAGATTATGCCAGCTGAATTTTTAAGTTACTTTATTCCACGCGCGCAAAGTTTTGGTTTTGGTATCTTTACTCCAGGGCTTATTGGTATAGTCATATGTTGTATAGGGGCAGTGGGGTTATTTCTTAGCAGGAAGTACTGGTCTGGTTTTTCACTTTTTGCTGTAGTGTCTCTGATTTTGGGAAGTGTGCTAGTTACCTACAACCCTGTTTCAGAGTTTATTTTAGGGTTGCCCGTTTTCAATCAGCTTACTGTTGTGCCTACTTTTTTAGTATTTTTAGTTATACCCCTAGTATTTTTTGCGGCTGTGGGTGTTTCTTTACTTCGCATTGAGGCGTTAGCGTACCTGGTTGGGCTGGCGATTTTTACCGAAGTATTAATTGGCTACCCTGCTTTAGGAAGTGATACTTATACTTTTAATTTCAAAAAAGCGCCCATTGCCGAAGTGAAGCGTTTTCCACACTACAATGCCCTTGCAGGTATGCCAGAGGGGCTAATATATGTATCCGAACCTTATAGATATTATTTGTATCCTTATGCAGCAAGCCTATCAGATTTATATTTTCTAAATGGTTATACCTACTTTTTTGGCAGTAACATGAATGAAGCTATTGCGCAGTACGATGAAGTCTTTGGAAGTGCCCAGTACACTTACCAAAAGCTGGATGCTTCGAAAATACAAAATATTTGCACGTACTCAAGCTATATACTTTCTCCCTTTGATCTTGAATTACCTATGGCCGGGAAGGTTGAGTACCTTGCTATTGATGATTTTGAGCATATGGCCGTTGGTTTGTATGCGCCTCATATTAGGGATTTACATCTTCATGGTGGTTGGGATGGCGTTTTGCGTATCTACACTACGGCAGAATCTTCTGTGAGTGCCGTAAAAAAGCTTGATACCCATCCCACCCGTTTTGGTTTTGATGCACGAACCAATAATTTTGTAGACAACAAGCTTGTTACTGCCCTAAACTATTCCCCGTTTTGGTGGTCAACTAACACAGATTACAAGTTATCACAAAACACCTTTGGCTACCTTGTGCTAGAAGGGGTTAGGCCAGGAGAATGGGTTGAATTAGTATATATAAACCCATATATTTATATTGGTTTTTTGTTTTCTCTACTAGCCTTTGTTTTTGTTTGCAAGACTGTCAGAAAACCTTACTAGAGTTTGTTAGGTGTTAAAATAGCGCAGTATGTCCAAAATCAGACCTTATAAAAAAGCTTTAGATTATTCTTATACTATTGGTGTGTTTCCCACGCTTGAGCTTCTAACGCACAAACCCGGGCAGACACAGATGGTTTTTATAAGTAATAAAGCTTCAACTAATACAGGCGTGATAAAAATAAAGTCCTTATGTGAACAACATAACATACCTTTTATCTATAGTGATACTACTGTTGGTAAGCTTGCACAAGCAGACAATGCTTATGTGGTAGGAGTATTTTCAAAATACTTTCCGGATATTTCTGATATTGCAAATCACGTTACTTTGGTTAACCCTGATGATTCAGGCAATTTGGGTACTATTTGCAGAACTATGCTTGCTTTTGGCTTTAAAGATTTAGCAGTGATCAAACCGGCTGTTGATATTTTTAATCCCAAAACCATACGTGCTTCTATGGGGGCTATTTTTCAATTAAATTTTAGCTATTTTGATAGACTGGAAGATTATAGGAAGCAGTTTAAGCATGCTCTTTATCTATTTGTTACTGATAGTGTCAAAACGTTTGATACTATTGAATTTTCAGCACCCTACAGTTTGGTTTTTGGCAACGAAGGTGCCGGATTATCTAGAAATGCCCAGGCTGTAGGTCAGAAAGTGGCTATTCCTCAGAGTACCGCGGTAGATAGCCTTAACTTGGCGGTTTCTGCCGGTATTGTGCTATATAAGCTGCGTCAAGTCTAGTACTGTGCTTTTTTGGTTGGGAATTTCAGGCAGTAAAAATTCCAGTTATCGTTTCCTTCACAGCGGGATTTCCTGTTAAACACTGCGTTAAAGTGTACATAAAAAGAATAGATGAAAAGGACAAGCATGAGTAGTATAAGTTTTTTAGGAAGTTTTATAAATACCGTATAAGCAAATAATCCGAAAAAGGGTAAGTACTCAGTTAGCATTCTACAGCCAAAGGCATTGGCTCCATCCCAGGTATCCCACCTGGCCATCATAATCATAGAGCCCAAAACACCCAATGCCAGCATCGTCTGTAGTCTGTCTTGCGCTTTTATTTTTTGATACATGCCTACAAACGCCAAAAGTAATGGAGGGGAGATGAATAAAAAACCTCTAGCCGGGCTTATAAAATAACCTGCCATGCCAATCAACGGGTTTGCCCCCCAGTCGTTTGCGGCACCTCTTGCCGCATAGCCTTCTATAAAGGGTGAACCGAAATTGGCCCAGTTATATATTGCCAGGAAAATAACTGTAGGAGTGGCGCCTAACAAAAATGGGATTAACTGTTTTCTTTTGAATAGCACCACGTAACCAAAGACCATAAAGGCTATAACGATAGCCGTTGGCCTGTTAACTACAGATAACCCTGTGAGTAACCCAATTAGTGTGAAGTAGTTTTTTCCTTTGGTCTCTGCTAATAAAAGCAAATACAAAATAAGCGAAAAGAATACTTGTGCTGTTGTGTGCATCCACAATCCCCTACTTGAAACAGTGTATGTATTTGTGCCTAGTGCGTAAAAGATAGTGAACAGCGCTAGCTTCTTTTTATCGCTACTAACTAGTTCCCCTGTTTTGTAAAACAAAAACACCGAAATTGTAGCATAGAAGGCTGCTGCTACCCTTCCAAGAGCCGCGATTTTGATAATGTTTTCATGATAGGTAACCTCAGGAATCTTATTTAGCAATAATGGTACAAAATAGATTGGTGTAGCCATGATTCCGGTAATTATTGGGTATGCGCAAATAAAGCCTCCCGTAGCTTTAACTAAAAAATATGGATTTGGCTTGTGCTCGGGGTCATCAAAGAAATTTACCGTACTAAATATCTTGTCAAAAACTAAAGTTTTTTCTCTAACCACAAGATATGGCAGGAAAGTATTTGGAATAACATCATCCGAAGGAACCATCCTTCTGTAAAGGCCGTTTTTTAGGTCTTTAGTATAGTCTATGGGTAGGTTTGCCAGATAGATGATAAATACAAAGAAGGCTAGCAGTAATGGTATTTTATTTCTTCTGATGAGTTTAGGCACTTGCTTATTATAAAGTATTTCTTACTTAGTTTTTACCATGCTCTCACTGTTAATCAAACTGTGCGTTTCTATAATTATGTTATGCAAAAGCCGAGATCCCGTCCTCAATCTGCATTTGGTAAGCAGCTAAGGGAAAAGCAGGAGTTAAAGCGTATGTTCGGAATGCGAGAAAGGCAGTTTAGGCGGTTTTATACTGAGGCTGCCCGTGAGGCGCGCACTACACCAGGGTTAGCTACCGGGGTTGCGTTACTGCAGAAGCTGGAAAGCAGGCTTGATAATGTAGTTTATAGATTAGGGCTAACCCGTACCAGGCGCCAAGCCCGTCAGCTTGTAAGTCAGGGTCATATCCTAGTGGATGATTCCACTGTAACTATTCCTTCTTATCAAGTTCGGCCAGGTCAAAAAGTTGCTCTAAACCCAAAACTATTTGAAAACCCCTTTTTCCAGGATATTTTACGCGAAGTTGAGAAAATTCCCGATTGGCTTGAAGTAAAAGGCACAGCAGGCTATATGAAAAGGAAACCAACCAGAGAAGAGATAGATCAAACAATAAATGAAGATTTGGTAGTCTCGTTTTATACCAAGAAATAGTTTAATTAGTATTTATTTTGTACAGCTTTACAAGTGTCTTGCCATCTTTACTATATGTGTATACAGGTTCTTTATTTTGGACTTTGGCAAAAACTGCGCCGGTTCCTCTGGTAATAAAAGGTCTTGCTACATCAACAATGTAGTAACAAGGCCTGTTTTCCATGATTCCGTACTTGTTATCCATATAAATCTGTGAAATTTCTTTGCCCTCGTTTGTTATATATGTACACTTATCCGGGTCCGAAGCTACAATTTCGTTTATTCTTTTCCAGTTTCTGTAATGGGGAAAGCCAAAAGTAAGTACTTCCTTGCCTTTATATCTTTCGGTTTGGAGCACAATATTCTTGGTTGTAAGTATTTCGTTGGTATCCCATGGATATTCTTTTGAATGGTCTACAAAAAGTATATAAGCCTGGAAATACAAAAATACGCATAGCACAAATATAGGCAATAGTAATGCCACGTAAAAAGTATTTTTGAACTTCATCAGAAATTGTATGCCCGAGGCCGCCAGTATGATGGCAGGAATGACATAGTTGTAAATATGTGTGCCCGGTTTTTCCATGAAATACCTAATCAACAGGAAGTTTGAAGTAAACCAAACAATAAGCATTGGGTGTCTTTTTATATTTAGTAACCCAAAGAATGCCAGTACTGCCAAAAATACTAATGTGACATGTGGGTTATATAGTTCGAAAATAAACTTGTGCTTGTCCCATGTATATTCGCTAACTCCCACACGTCTATCAAAGTATTCCATGTTAGCTGTGCTGTTAACTTGTGTTTTTATATATGGAATTAAGAACGGCAATAGCAATAGGCACCCTAACACAAAATTTGCCAGTGTTATTTTGATTTTTGGTGTTCTGGAAATATCTTTGCGCAGTAAGAATTTAATATAAAAGTATGCAAATGGGATCAACACAAATATAGCATCCCAATGAGCGAGTAACGATATGCACCATGCTGTGGTTCCCAGTAACGAGACTTGGTACACTTTCCTGGTTTCAGTGAGTTTAATAAATAGATATATAGTCAAAAGAGAAAACAGTATGTTTATATTTTGATATTGGGCTATTCTGGAAAATCCTACCATGAGGCCATTTACCATAAAGAGAAATGTGCCAATAAAGGCTACAAGCCTGGATTTGAATAATTTTGTCAATATTAGGTAAAAAACTGCAATTGAGCCTAAACTGATGAGAGCAAACGGCAGGCGTAGCATCAGCTCGTTGCGGGGATCCCGCGTAATTGTGAGTACTGCCTGAGTTACTAAAAACTGCATAGGTCCTTTGCGCTGGCTTAGCAAAAAGTCTTTTACCGTCTCACCTTCTGCAAGCCTGATAATGGCCTTTTTTTCATCATCTTGGAATTCTGAATAACCTAAATTGCGTAGCCTAAGGACTAGACTTGCTGCTATAAGTAAAGTAATAAGTATCCAGTTTAGGGCAGTATGCTTTGTAGGGCTAATCATGCAATACTTTTTTGAAAGTTTGCTAGCTCGTTGCAAACAAACTCAATCTGATCATCTGTTAACTCTGAAAACATAGGTAAACTGATTATCTTTTCTGCATAAGTTTCTGTATGTGGAAAGGATCCCCTAGCGTAACCTAATTCAGTATATGCCGGCTGCAAATGAATTGGCACTGGGTAATGTATACCTGCAGAAATTTCTTTTTCTGCAAAATATTTGAGAAGCTCGTTTCTTTTTGCTATTTGAATGACATACAAGTGATAAACCGGTTCCGTACTTGGCAATTCGTATGGTTTTACTAAGTTCTTTTCCTTTAACAGTCGCTTATATTTAAGAGCGTGTTCTCTTCGTTTGCGGTTCCATTCTTCCAGGTACTTAAGCTTAACATTTAGTATTGCGGCTTGTACTGTATCAAGTCTTGAATTATGACCTTTGATCAGATGGTGATATTTTACTTTCTGGCCATAGTTCCTTAATAGTTTAAGTTTTTCAGCCAGTTTCATATTGTTTGTAGTTATGGCGCCCCCGTCACCGTAAGCACCTAGATTTTTTCCTGGGTAAAAGCTGAATGCCGCAATATCGCCAAGTCCCCCAACCCTTTTACCCTTATAACGTGCTCCATGTGCTTGGCAGGCATCTTCTATTACATATAACTTATATTCTTTAGCAATGGCTGCGATCGGGTCCATGTCTGCAGGTTGGCCATACAGGTGTACTGGTACAATAGCTTTTGTCCTTGGGTTAATAGCCGCCTCAATTTTGTTTGTGTCTATGTTGTATGTCTGCGGATTTATGTCTACAAAAACCGGTGTTGCTCCTACAAGGGAAATTGCTAGCGCGGTGGCAATATATGTGTTTGGAACAGTAATAACCTCATCCCCAGGTCCTATATCCAAAGCTTTTAGGGCAAGTACCAGCGCATCTGTTCCTGAGGCCACTCCAATGGCGTGAGCTGTTTCGCAAAAAGCAGCAAAATTAGTTTCGAATTCCTCCACCTGGTTACCAAGGATAAAATTACACTTAGTAAAAACTTCCAGCGCCGCAGCATCGAGTTCTTGTTTGTGATCTTGATACTGTTTTTGTAGGTCAACAAAATTTACCTTCATAAGGAGCTAAAGCTTTCTGGCAGGTACACCAATTACTGTAGTATTGGCTGGTACATCTTTAGTTACAACTGCCCCTGCGCCTATAAATGCGTTTTCGCCTATTGTTACGCCTGCCATTATGATTGCACCGCTGCCTATTGTGGCACCTTTTTTAACAACGACTGGTTGCTTTTCCCAGGTTTTGGCGAGTGTTTTTTGCACTGATGGTTTCTTATCATTAATAAAAATTACGCCGTGGCCTAAAAAAACTTCATCCTCTATAGTAACTCCTTCACAAATGAAAGTATGGGACTGAATCCTGCACTTGTTCCCTATTTTCACTCCTTTTTGGATTTCTACAAATGTGCCAATCAGAGTTTCGTCGCCAATTTCGCACTCATATAGATTTACAAAATCATAGATTTTAACGTTTTTACCTACCTTAATGTCTCTGATAGTTTTTTTGTTGGTATTGCTATTTAATATTTCCATATTATAACTTTACCATTTTTGAATTATGCTCCAGAGATTCTTGCAACGCTTCTAGCACTTGCACAACAACCAGCCCGTTTGCGCCATCAGATAAAATTGGCTCATTAATCGTAAGCGCTTTGATGAAGTGATTAAATTCCTCTTTTAGCGGTTCTTTGTTCTGAATGGCTGGAATTACTACATTTCCCGAATTAAGTGATATCTGATATTCTCCGAAGCTGCCATCTTGCTTACTTTTCATAATATTAACGTTTTTATCAAATATTTTTACTTTTTCTGTGGCTGGCACATCATCAAATAAAACCATTTTTTTATCTCCTACTATAGTGACATCTCTGATCTTAATGGGATCAATCCAGCTTAGAAGCATATTTACCAAAATGTTGTCTGGAAATATTATGGTTGCGGATACAACGTCGTGTACCCCTGCTTGTAGGTAACTGATACCGGTTGCTACTGCTGCAACTGGTTTTTGCCCGATGAAGTGTAACGCCATGGAAATATCATGTGGCGCTAAGTCCCATAACACATTAACATCCTGTCTGATAGGTCCTAAATTTCTTCTTTGAAAGAACATATGCCTGATTTTTCCAAGTGTGCCGTCATCAATAGTCTGTTTTATAAAATTCACCGCCGGATTAAATAGAAAAATGTGCCCCACCATAAGTTTTACATCGTTAGCTTTTGCAAGTTGTACCAGTTCATTAGCCTCTGTTGCGGTATAGGTCAAAGGCTTCTCAACAAAAACATGTTTTCCGCTTTTAAGGGCATCCTTAACTATTGTGTAGTGGGTTTTGGTAGGCGTGATAACAAATACAGCATCAACTGTACTAGCTGCTAACGCTTCTTTATAGTTTGCCGTGACTTTTGTGGAGGGGTACTTTTTACTAATATCTTCTCTGGCTCTGATGTTGGTGTCCGCACAATAAGCTAATGTACAATTGTCAGATTCAGCAATTACCCTAGCCCAGTTAGGACCCCAATAACCATATCCAATTAATGCTGCATTTAATTTTTCCATAAATTCTCACGAGCAGAAATAAATTACATGAGTATACACTTCCAGCTTATAGAATTCCACTATTTGAATGCCGCTATGCAACTCAGCTCTCTGTAAGAATAGTGTAAATTTTATTAGCTAACATCACCATTTCACGTTAGGAGTGCCCAAGATGACTGCTAGTACTTGTTTACATTGATATTACAATACTCTCAAAGCTTTCTGTTTTAGGTTTAGTTAAATAGGGGCATGAACATACATACAAAATTGCCTAACATACTTATATATCTCCTAATTACCCTAGTTACTTTATCTTTTCCCACTAAAGCTCAAGCTGGAATAGACTCCTGGCAAAAGTCTTTCAGTATTGAGTCTAAAAGCAAAGATGATTTCGCAAGTACTTCTTTTAGAGAATCTGTCAAAAAGATGGCAGATACCGGGGCTAACTATGTGACGCTAGTTATTCCATACTATCAAAGCGATTACACTAGCTCCGATCTGAAGCCAGGAGGAGCTACACCATCCGCCGAGGCTCTATCAGACGCAATCAAATATTGTAAATCTTTAGGGCTGCACGTAGTAGTAAAGCCCCATCCCGAGCTAAATAACAAAGGTTGGCGCGGCAACATAGATCCTGCTGATAGGGATGCCTGGTTTAGTGCTTATGGAAACATCATGGATCAGCTTGCTGAGCTTTGTGAGCAAGAGGGTGTTTCGGAACTTGTGGTTGGAACAGAATTGCGCAAGGTATCAAGTGACAAATATCACTCGGATAATACAGCGCACTGGAATAAACTGATTGACAATGTTAGGTCCAAATACTCCGGGAAACTGTCTTACAGTGCCCAATGGTCTGGTGATGGTGAAAGTGATAAATCTGACGAGAAGTTTAATATTGCTTTTTGGGACAAGTTGGATCACATGGGGCTTTCGGCATATTTCCCCCTTGTGAAGTACGAAAGTAGCCCAACTTTGGAAGAAATAAAACGGGCTTGGTCTGAAATTGAACAATCTACAATTAAGCCTTTGTATGACAAATTTAAGAAACCTATTGTTTTTACAGAAGTTGGCTATAGAAGCTTGGAAGAATCTAACCAAGACCCATATCAATATAAAAGAGACGGCAAAGAAGATGCAGACATGCAAGCCAAGCTGTATGAGGCGTTACTGTCTTACTGGGGTTCCAAAGATTATGTTGAAGGAGTGTACTGGTGGGAGTGGGAATCAAGACCGAACGCCGGAGGTAAAGGCAGTACTTCTTTTACCCCGCAGAACAAACCTGCTGAAGCAGTTTTAATCAGTTACTTTGGTGGCAAGAAAGAACCAGATGAAGTGAAAGAAAAAGTTGAGGAGCGCAAAGACGAAGTGGTTAAGGATGAGGCTACGGAGCAAAAGGACGAAACTACAGAAACTAAAAAAGACAAGCCTGAGGTAAAGCCACTGGAGCTGCAGGTTAAGGTCAAGCTTGATGATGACAAAGTTAAGCGTGATGAGAATATTAAGGGTGAGCTTAAAGTAAAGGCTTCGGAAGATGTTGATAAGCTGATTGCTAGTGTTGTATTTTACGACAAAGACGGTAAAGAGGTACATCAAGAGATTATTGAACTTACCGATATAGAGCGTAATTCGTGGAAGAAAGCTAAGTTTAAGGTAAAACCTGCTGAACAGGGCGAATACACTGTTAAGGTAGGTATTTTTACCAAGGATTGGGAGTTTATTGAGTGGTTCCAGGATGTTGCTAAAGTAGAGGTGGTAGAAAAGGATCACGGTAAAAAGGATGATAAAGATGACATGGGCATGCCAAAGAAAATTAAGGTTACAATTCTTGATCCGGAAAAAGACTCAAAGATGGAAGGTAAGGTGAAGTTTAGGGCATGCATTAAAGATGCAGATCCAAAACACTACGATATGTATTGGCAGTTAGAAAAAGAAGAACCAATTAAGATGGAAGATGGTAAAGATGACTGTAAAGAATTAGAAATTGATTTTGATGAGCATGAGGTGCCGGAAAAGATTAGGAAAAAGGATTCAGCGAAAGTAACGATAATTGCCAAAGACAAAGATGGTGAAAAGCTAGAAGATGAAACTCTAGATGTGAAGTTCTAGATGTATAAGTTTAGTCCACGCGCACTTGCCGGGGTCTGCATAGGCCCCGGTTGTTATGAATAGGCTTTCTCAATATATTCCTTAAACATCCTATTTGCATTAAAATACGAGCCATTTATCGCAATACTCTTTTGCATAATTTCAGCCCACTTTTCCTGTTCGTTATAAAAAACCGGCATAATATTATGCTCTAGCAGCTTATATAGCTCATCAGGATTAGCAAAAGACCAGCCGGTTTCCCCTTCTCTGCAACCCTCCACCCACCAGCCGTCAAGTACACTCGCTTGTGGAATGCCATTTAGAGCGCATTTCATGCCGCTGGTTCCCGAAGCCTCTTGTGGAGGTAGAGGGGTGTTCAACCAGACATCAACGCCGGAAGTCATAAATTTAGACAAGTACATGTCATAGTTTGTGATGTACGCAAGTTTAATTTTGCCGTCAAGCTCAGCGCTTAGCTGTATAATTTCACTAATAAGTTTTTTACCTTCTTCATCTGAGGGGTGTGCCTTGCCACCATATATAATTTGAATTGGGCCTACTTTATCTGTAAGTTGTAGCAGCCTGTCTTTATCAGCGAACAAAAATTCCGGTCTTTTATATGCCGTAAATCTTCTTGCCCACCCAAGTGTAAATATATCGTAATCAAAGCCTGCGTTGGTCGTGGCATTTACATAGTCAATAATTTTCTTCTTTGCTTGCCTATGGGCCCCCTGAATCTCAAACAATGGAATATCCATTGCTTTAGCCAGCATACTTGGATCTTGTTGCCAGCCTGGTGCATATTTATTGTACAGGTCTTCAAAATATGGTGAGACCCAAGTAGGCGCATGTACGCCATTGGTAATCGACTGTATAGGAAAATTCGGGAACATGTTTTTTGAAACTTCGGTATGTTGTTTAGCTACCCCATTTATGAATCCGCTGTGTTCGAGTGCCAGTTCAGTCATATTAAGTTCGCCGGTGTCTCTTGTTCTTTGTGGTAACAAGTCAAATAGCTCCGTGCTTAAGTACTTTTCAACTTGATAGGTTGGGAATTTGTCGTGGCCGGACGGTACTGGAGTGTGGGTTGTAAATAAGCATTTGTTCCGCACTTGTTCCAGATTATTTCCTTGTTTCTGAAGTTCTACGGTAATAAATGCGGAATGCCCTTCATTCATGTGATATTTCTGAATGGCATTAAATTGCATTTCTCTTAGCATTCTAACGCCACCTATTCCAAGAATGATTTCCTGGGCTATACGGCAATCTTTACCGTCGCCATAAAGTTCAGCAGTGTATTCCTTGGCGTGGTCACTGTTCTCAGGAAGGTCTGTGGTCAAAAACAATATTGGTACAACAAAGTCATCCGGACCTATAATTTCATATACCCAGCAACCTATGTTTACCGATTCATTGGCTATTTCAACCTGAACATTAGCTTGTGCATGTTCAAGAAAGTCATCTACGTGCCAGGCCATGGGTTTTTCTTCTTGCTTTTTGTCTGAAATTTTTTGAAAGAAATAGCCCTTGGTTGGTAGGAGTGTAACTCCGACTATGGGAAATTGCATGTCGGCAGCAGCTTTAAGGGTGTCTCCCGCTAGTATGCCTAAACCACCAGAGTAGGTGGGAACTTTAGATGAGAGGCCTATTTCCATAGAGAAGTAAGCAATTTTTTGATCTCGGTTGTAATTCATAGCTACGTTCGATTATATCAGACTACGCTGTCACTATTCTGCTAGAATTGCAGTGTGATGATGGATAGTTGTTGAGCTTCTGAGCCGGGGCAAGTTAGGATGTAAAGAAGATGGGTTTCACAGAGAGTTTACACACTACCCTATCGTCTATCTGCCTATCACAGTTTTAGTGTTTATATTTTTTGGAAGTTTTTGGACCAGCCTATTTGCCATAAATATCTTTTCCCATTTAGTGCATGACACTTTTTATCCCGGTTGGGGTTTAAAATGGCTATGGCCGTGGTCTAGAAAACAATTCATGCTTTTTGCCAACAAGCAAACCGGCAAATTTTCATTCAACAAGTTTATTGTAAGTTGGACTCCCAAAGAGCTGGAAAAGACTAGACAAGAATACGGGGATGAAGATTGGTTTAGGAAAATTTATTTGTCCGGAAGTTGGGTGCTTGTGATAGAGCTTGCAGTTTTTGCTTTTGGAGTTCTAGTAATTGTGTTAGCGCTGTTATAAATACTATAGGCATGGTAAAATCTTCACCAGACCAAATATAATGCCCAAAAGGGCAGAGAGGACAGAGAGAGATGAGTATCAGGTTTATGGCTTTGGGCGATACTGTGACCCTTCTTGGAGAAGCCCCCGAGCAGCAGGGGGGAAAACCCTCCAAGCTGGCATATCTAGGGGAAAATGGTGTTCTCATAGAGGGCGTACAGGACATCTTGCTCAAGCAGGATCTAACCCAGACTGGACTTGAAAGGTTAGCACACCGTGCCCATGAATTCCTGCAAGTGGGGGCACCATTGAAACGGCTCAGTTTTGCGCACTTGTGCTGGCCTTTGCTTTCACAACCCACGTCAGATGGTGTGGATATAGGGGGGTCGGTTTACATCGACACTGACATGGGATTCCCTGCGGTGTTTGAATGTTGCGTACTTCAGGATCTGTTTGATGCATCAGAACTAGAAGTCGGTTTGTCCTACCATCCCCTTCTCATGTGGCCGTCTTCCAAACAGCCTGCGGTTAACGAGCGTGCCAGACTACAGAGTATCCTGTGGCAACTGGAACTTGACAGAAGATCTGCACTATGTGCACTTCTAGATCTGCATGGGGTTGCCGACGTTGATCTATGTGTCGAGAACGAGCCTACGACTAACGATCGTTTCGCTACGGCTACACACATGGGCAATCGGACCATCAAGGAGATGCTACTTAATCTACCGGATGGTTGGGGACTAACTGTGGATCTGCAGCATCTAGCAATGGCACTCCATTGTCTCAACAACCCTGCTTATCCAAGTATGCCTGAGTCACTGGCTGCTGATGACCTTCTTACGTATCAGGCACAGTTCGCTCTACTCTATGAATTTAGGGGGAGCATAACGTTTCACGTTTCTCAAATGGAGGCACCCGATCGTCACGTGACCCCGAATCTCCGGTGGAATGATCCGATTATGCCTTGGACATTCATCTTGGAGATGATTCGCGATCTGGCCTCTCATCGTGACTTCTATGCCATTGGTGATACGTGGGTCGTGGTGGAGCAGGATGGAGGGCATATATATCCAGAAGGTTATCAGGCAGATTTTATTGCCTTCCAATACCTTCAGGAGCATCTGCTCTGACCTGTCGTCTTGCGGGGTGCCGCCAGTTAACAAACTTAGCTGGTGGCACTCCCTTTCGTGTCTACTCTAAAAAAATTAATCTATTTCAACCAGTTCGTAGTCTTGTGCACCCAGACTTATTTTTTCACCATATTCACAAATATAATCACCCTCAAAAGGCTTTTTGCCTTCACGCTTTGCTAATACATCAAAACTAGCCTTATCAATTGCTACTGGATCTAGAGAAGCAAAGATGCCCACATCTTTATACACTGGTTGCATAGGACTACCATCACAATCACAATCGGGTGTTATATTTATCGCATATTGTATATAAAAATATTGTTTGCTATTTACCGCAGCTAACGCATATTCAGCAGTTCTTTCCATAAAGTCTTTTCCTGCCCATACATAATCTTCGTTCCAACCTTCCCCTATCATTGCTCTACCCCAGTCAATGCCTTCACCTTCCGGAATAGCTACTTTTGCGTGTGCTTCAACTTTTCCTCTGGCAGAAGCAAAGCCAATGCCTAATTGCTTGATTGTGCCGCCAAACCCTGCCATGCTGTGGCCTTTAAAGTGGCTGATTACCAGAACTCGCTGGCTATCGGCTAACTTTGAGCCGATTTTGCATTCAGTAAAGTGCTTACCCCCGGAAATTGGTACTAGCGTGTGGTCGTAACCATCCCCATCTGCTACCAAAAACGGAATTTGGGTAAATCCGTGCTCTTTTGCGACTTTAGTGCTACCTTTCTCCGATGATCTGGGGCCTCCAGGCATGTTTGTTTCGGTGTAGTAGGGTTCTGAACCAGTTTCTTTTAATAAGTTGATCATGCCGGTAAAGTTTTCCGGTTTAATGAAGGTAATGTTGCCCGGTTGGCCTGTGTGGACCTTGATGGGCAGTTTCTTAGGTAGGGTTATATTGTTTTCAGAAATTAGTTTTTGCAGTAGTTTTTTGCTTATCTCAGCAATTATTTGTGTGTCTGTTTCGTGTGAGTTTATTGGGTGGAAGTATACTTTTGATATTTGCATGCAGGTATTATACCTTAAGGCATTTCAGCCGGTTTTTTTATTGGCTGGATTGAGAACTTTAATGTCTTTCATAGGAAAGTGTTTAGTGTTTAGAGTTACTAGGATAGACCCACTGCTCTTTGCTGTGGCTGCAATTATGCAATCAAGTATACTCATGCCTTTGTACTGTTTGTTGAATTCCTGCCAGTAAAATCCGGCACTTTTTGCTATCTCTTCTGTAACAGTGAATTTAATGTGTTCATTAATTAATCTTTCTGTTTTTATAAGCTCTCTTGGGTAAACGTTTTTGTATATTTCAGCAATTGTAATCATAGATATGGCCATGGGGCTTCTGTCTTTTAGCGCAGATAGACTATCAACAATCTCCTTGTTACCACGCAGTGCCCAGATCAAGATATCTGTATCGATAAGAAACACTAGTAAAATGTCCTTTCACTATCTTGTCTGCTTTTTGTTAGCCATTCCTTGATTGCTTCTTCATTCTTCCATTCAGTATGCTCATCACCTAGAGCACCTGCAGAGTCTCTTAAAACCATTTCGTAACGGTTTTTATCAAATGTATTTGCCGCTACAATTTGAGCTATGGTTTTATCTTTCTTTTCGTCGCGAACAATTATAGTTACACCGTTAGCGGCTTGTTCGAGGTATTTAGCTATATTATTTCTTAGATCACTTATTGAAACGGTTATTGTCATAGATTTATATTAGTACAAAATGTACATATGTTCAAGGGCTTTAATTTTAGGCGCCTGCTAATATACTTGTTATATGCCTAAAAAATTGTTTCTACTTTTATTACCCTTAGTTTTAGTGGTTTAGTTGTTTATAAATTTGTGTGACCTATCGACAGTAAAAACGTTCCGGTGCCTTTTTTCCCAGGACCTCCACTAACACTGTTAACTTTTACCTATCAGCCTATGCAATGCCAGCAACCCCCTTGGGAGAATGCGAAGAGATAACTTCCCATTATGCCAAAAAAGGTATAGCAGTATATTCATCCGAAAGAGTAGAGTGCGACGCAATGGTTTGCCAGGCTTGTGACATCTGCCCGACTACTTATCATTACGAAGCAAGTGTAGCTGTAGGTTATGCAGATGTGCTACTTTCCGAAGGTTGGTTGCAAAAGAGCCAGGACAATAAATAGGGTTTGCAAATACTATGACATATTCCTTGTGTACTATATATATATTTGACATATACCCCACGGGGGTATACCCTGTATGTATGAATTTTGAACTTATTAAGAGACAAGCTCAAAGAAGAATTAATATCATCAAAGGTCAACTAGACGGTTTATACAAAATGATTGACAACGATGTTTACTGCACAGACATCCTAGACCAAAGCTTAGCTATCCAAAACTCCCTAAAAAGCCTAGATGCTTTAATTTTAGAAAGGCATCTAAACATGCATGTGGCTGAGCAATTTAGTTCTAATAAAGATAAAGCAGTAAAAGAGCTATTGAGAGTTTTTAAAAAGAAACAGAGAAATAGTTAATACTTAGTTCTGTAAGGAGTACTAAAATGAATACTATTCTTAAAACAGGTTTCTCAACAATATCAAATAAGCTACTAAATTCTGGTGTGGCTTATGCTCATACGGAATACGGCAATGACTATGTGGATCACATGCCCTTTATGCACCATGGATATGGTACGTATGGTGGGTACAGTTTAGTAGGAATAATTATAGGTATTGCAATAGTTGTATTTTTAGGTGCCGGAGCTTACTATTTTATTAAGAAAGCTAATAAACACTAATGAACTGTTGCGAAAGCCATTCTAATACTTATGGGCCACTATACACCTGTCCAATGCATCCTGAAGTAGAGCAGCCTGAATCAGGTAAATGTCCAAAATGTGGCATGGATCTGGTGCTGTCTGATGGAGGGGGACATCCCGGTGACAAATCAGCTCATATGCTGCACCAAGTTGAGACTGGCCATAATCACGCCCATACGCAGCATGATCATGCAAGTATGATGTCAAGTCCCGAAGCTGCTGCTGACTTTCTGAGCAGATTTTTTATAGTTACAGCCTTACTGGTACCTCTTGCCATCTTTTCCCAACCAGGCATTAGGTTACTAGGAATATCCAACTTTCCTTACAGAGAGTTAATAGAATTTGGGATTGCTACCGTTATCTTTTACTTTGGTCTGGTTTTTTTCCAGCACGCTAGCCACGAAATTCGCATGAAACAGTACGGCATGATGACTTTAGTCTCACTAGGGATTGGTTCTGGCTATTTGTTTTCTGTCTTAGCAACATTTATACCTCAGCTACGTACCGAATTTTATTTGGAAGTAGGTACCTTAATTTGGGTACTACTTTTTGGGCATTATCTTGAAGCGAAATCGTCTACTGCGGCAGGTGACGCTTTACAAGAGGTAGCCAAATTATTGCCTAAAGAGGCACACCTGGTAACTGATCAGGGAACACAGGATGTGGCTATAGAAAAGCTACGGGCAGGTGACACCGTACTTGTTAAAGCCGGTGAGAAAGTGCCCGCGGATGGCCAGATCATCAAAGGTAAAGCCAATTTTAATGAGTCTCATATTTCAGGTGAATCCCGCCCATTGCCTAAAACTGTTGGAAATGAAGTTGTGGCTGGCGCAATTAATATCGATGGTTCTGCGGAAGTACAGTTAAGTAGAGTTGGAGCCTCTTCCACCATAGGTCAGATACAAAAACTCATTTCACAGGCTAAACAAACAAAACCCTCGGCTCAAAAATTAGCAGATAGAGCCTCTAGGTGGCTTACCTTTTTTGCTCTTTCTGTCTCTATTAGCGCTTTGCTAATTTGGTCTGTTCTTTTGGGTTATCCGTTTATATTCGCAGCTACTCTTGCTATTACTGTTTTAGTTATCGCATGCCCTCACGCATTGGGCTTAGCTATTCCCACTGTCTCTACTATTGCAACTAGATTAGCTGTGAAAAACGGCGTCTTTATTAAAGATATGGGCAAGATTGAAATTGCTAAGCAGGCAGATTATGTGGTTTTTGATAAAACCGGCACCTTAACTAAAGGAGACTTTGGTGTTACAGATATTGCTGAGCTTAGCACTAATGCTCAAACCTTGTTGAAGGTTGCCGCGAGTATTGAAAGTCATTCTTCGCATGTGCTTGGCACCGCAATTGTTGACTATGCCAAACGCCAAAATGTACAGCTAGCCGAAAGTATAAATATTAAAAACCTAGCTGGTAGAGGTATGGAAGGTGTGGTGGATGGCCAGAAGTACCTGATTGGTAATGAGAGGCTTATGCAGGAACACAATCTTCTAGCCGACAAAGCAACCCAAGTGCTTACCCAGTTTGCCACTGAAGGTAAAACTCCAGTGTTTATAGCCGATGAGGCAAAAATTTTAGGCGTTTTGGGTCTAAGTGACCAAATAAAGACAGAGTCGAAACAAGCAATCGCGCAATTACACGCACTAGGTATGAAAGTTGCTATGCTCACAGGTGATAGTAAAGCAGCTGCCTCCTATGTAGCAAACCAATTGGGTATCGATCTTGTTTTTGCAGAAGTGCTACCTGAAGATAAATATAAATATATAAAGCAATTGCAGGATAAAGGTAATATTGTAGTAATGGCCGGAGACGGAGTTAATGATGCCCCCGCCTTAACCCAAGCTAACGTGGGGGTTGCTATTGGTGCCGGGACTGACGTTGCAGTAGAAGCTGGCGACATAGTGCTTACACAAAGTAATCCTCAACACTTAGTTAGGTTAATAATCCTATCCAGGAGGGTTTACAGAAAAATGCTTGAAAATCTCTTTTGGGCTCTTGGGTATAATATTTTAGCCATTCCTGCGGCAGCTGGCCTATTTATTCCTCTTGGCTTCAGGCTATCCCCTGCCATCGGAGCTCTTTTGATGAGCTTGTCTTCGGTTATTGTGGTTATAAATGCTATGTCTTTGCGCAAGGCAGGACTTAAGCTTTCAAAATAATTTATCTACTTTTGATGATTTTAGCGAATTTATAAAGAGCCCCTACAGCCAGCAATAAGAAAAAGAAGTCTAGACCAGGGATTTTGTGGACAAATACGGTAACTGCCATAGCAACTTGTTGAATTGTTTGTGCTACACTGTTTTCGCCTGCTTGCATAGCGAGTTTTCCGGAAAGTGACAGAAATATTGTAATAAGTCCTACGGATGTAAAAGTGGCAAACGAAATGAGATTGGAAACAAAAATCATATGGGAAGATTTACCAATGCTAACTTCCCTGACAGGCCTTCTAAATAAGGGTTTTTGTAAAATGTTTCTCTTATCTATAAGTAGGCTTGCAAGATATAATGGCGTTACCATCCCCAAGACATAGAAAAAGCCCACCAGCAAAGACTGTACCATAGTGGGGCTGAATGATGACAGAGCCATTACTCCTATCAGAACGGGGGCACAGCAGGCGCTGGTTATACCTGAAATTAACCCTAATAGGTAGGTTGATAAGGGATCGTCTGAGTTCTTTGCAAGTTCCAGGTGTGGCATGGGCAATTTAAGCCCAAGTAAGGTTGAAAAACCTACAAGTATTAGGAACATTCCCCCTATAATATAAGTGGTATCATGCATGCGAAAGAAGAACTGGGATAAAGCTCTAGCTCCTAACACAACTGGCAACATCACGGTGAAGATTCCCAGAGAATATATAAATGTCATTAGAACAACCCGTTTTCTTTCTTTAAAGATATTGGCGAAATACGCAGGTAATAAGAAACTTATACAACAGGGTGCAAACAGTGCTACCATTCCTGCTATAAATGCTGCAATTAATGAAAGTTGAAATAATGTGTCCATTTTTTAATTCTTTACTACCAGTGCAGATAGCTGGAAAGTTAACTGGGGATGCTTAGCAGCATTTGTTTTTACAACTACCGTTCTAGTTACTTGCCCAACTCCACTTGGGCCGTGATAAGCAGGATCAAACTCTATTTTTAGCTCTGCAGACTCTCCTGGCTTTAGTTCATATATCTCTGAAGAACTGCTGTGCATACCAAATTTGCCTGAAGATTTTTCAGGTGTAATTAGCTGTGCGGTGGTGCACATACATGAAGTAACGACATCATATAGTCTAACTATTTCTGTGCCCGTGTTTCCTATACTGAAGGTTTTTGCCACAGTTCCGCCATCGTATTCTATGGTGCCCCAGGAATGGTTGGTTGACTCAACTGATAACTCTACATTTGAGTCTGCACTAACCTGAGTAGCCTTACCTGCCTTGCCCCCAAAGTATATTGTTCCTACAAGTACCACTAGCGTTATAGCCGCGACTACTAGGATAAATGGATCAACAGTAAATTTACCTGAATCTATCTTTTTTTGCTCCTTTTCACAACAATCTTTAGTCATATAACCCTTTCAAAATAACTAAACTGAGCAACCTCCGCTGCCCTCCTGCGGTTGAGGGATACTTCTAATTTGCTGTTTGGTTTGCTGATATCCTTGAGCGGTTGAGTATTGTGCACTTAAAACAGTTTTGGGGTCTACATCTTGCCAGTCTGTACCTTGTTCTTTGAAATAAGTCGCAAGATCGATATATGTTTGTGGAAACCAGTAGGCATTGACTTGTAGCGCCACCTTATACATCTCTTTTTCTGTAACTCCGTTACTGGCCATTAATTCCAATAAGCCCAACATAGCCATGCCGTGATTGCAGTCCGGAAAGTGTGTGGAGTTTCCACAGCAAGGTCTGAAGATATTGCTAGCTACTTCAGCAACTAATGCTTGTTGTTCAGGTGTTAAGTTAATATAGCTGAATTTGCTGTAGTAATCAGGGCCGGTTCCTTTAGCTAATGTCCAGCCTCCTGTAGAAGCAAAGTTCCCCGGACCGCCATATTTATTATCTGACATTTCCCCGTTATCTAGAATTGGGTTTTTATTTGCCAGGCCAAAAGCCCACAGCATGTCGAGCAAAAAGTGGCTATTTTGATCGGTCAGTATGATTGGAGATGTCATATTTCCTGTAAGTATCCGTTCTTCCGCTTCGGTTAAACTGTCATTAAAAAGATTACGTAGTTTCTGTTCATCAATAACGCCATCCGCCACCATTCTGATTCCAAGATCTTTCCATTCAATTGGTAACCTAATGCCTTTAGAAGGTAATACGGTTTCCGCAATAGACCCAGCAAAGCTCTCAAGTGAGGAAGTTGGGGCTAACTGCGCTGATGATGGTTTTTCTTTTTTGCCAAATGGGGACTTAACTGAAATTGATATTACAATAAACTGGCTTAGTACAAATACTACAAGTAGAAAGATCGCACTGAATTTCCAGAAACGCATCTCTTTCAGTTTTTTCTTGGAATTATCTTGTTCTTCCATATTTGAAAACAATAGCAAATGGAAGATGAAGAGAACATGAAGTTATGGAAATTCGATAGTAAATACAGAGCCTTTGGTTTTTTCAGAGTTAAAAGAAATATTTCCACCAAAAAGCTCCACCACTTCTTTTGTGATTGCCAAACCCAGTCCCGCACCAGGAATATTAGCATTGGATGCGCGGAAAAATCTGGTAAATATTTTCTCTTTGTCCGAAGATGGTATACCTACACCGGTGTCTGTAACTGTAATTATTTTTTTGGTACTAGACATCTCAAGCTTGATGATTACGGAACCACTTTCTTTGTTATACCTAACTGCATTAATAATAACGTTGCTCAAGGCTCTTGTAATTAAACTGCTATTAGCAGTCAGCGTTACATTTTCTTGGATATACGAATGTATCTGTAAATGTTTCTCCTGCCCAAGGACTGACGCCAGTTCAACTAGTTGTTTTAGGATACAAGTTAAGTCAACTGATTCATTGGGATAGTCAAGGCTACCAACTTTGGCTAGCAACAGCAAATTTTGAATTGTCTCGGTAGCATTATCTATTGTTTTTAACATTTCTTGCTTTTGAACTGCTTTTAGTTCCACGGCTTCCGTTTGAGATCTTAATACAGCTAGAGGAGTTTTTAGAGTATGTGCTGCATCTAGGAAGAATCTTCTTTCTATAGCAAATACATGTGCAAGCCTGGTTGTCATAGTGTTGAAAGCGTGTTGAATAGTTGATAACTCTTCGGTATTTGCAGAGATGGTAAGCTTTTCCGAAAGGGCAGAAAAGTCTGTTAATTCCCCCATTTTTTGCGCCAGCTTTTCTAGAGGTTGCAGTTGCTTTTTTAGCAGAATATGTCCCAAAACAGTCAGCGGGAGTACTAGCAGTGCTAAACTCCCAATAGTAACAGCTAGTAATCTGTAAACCGAATCCTTAAAGATATTTGTTGAATAACCCACTGCAACTATACCCCTACCTGTAGCTAGTGAGACGGGAGCTGCCGCAAATCTACTATCGTCCAGAGTAAAATAAATTGGGTTGTGGTTGTCCAAATTCGCTATAGCCAAGATCTGCTGTAGCTCATGTTCTGCCACTAAAGATACATCCGGGCTTGCGGTTTCTAATATGGGAGAGCCATCAGGAGAAAGTACAACTACAATCATGCCTTGTGCGCTCACAAGATTTCTTATGAGTGTTTGTTGCGCAGTTCCTTTATATTGGGAAACAACTTCTTGTGCTTCACTTAATACAATGTGCAGATGATGATCCACCTGCTGATTAAGAGTACGCCAAAACAAAAAACCCACTAAAACTGAGAACAGCACAAATATTGTTGACACAGTTGCGACATACCAAAGTGTAAGTTGTCCCCTTAATGTTTTTGTTACTCTTTCTTTAAGTTTGTTGATCATTTTTTCCCAAGATGTACCCCTTGCCCCTGATAGTTATTATTAGATTTTTGTCTGTGTGCTTACTAAGTGCTTTTCGGAGATTTTTTATGTATACATCTATGACATTGGAGAAACTCTCAAAATCACTTCCCCACACGTGCTCCATCAACATAGCTCTGGTTACAATTTGGCCGCTGTGTAGTGCTAAATACTCCAGTACAGCGAACTCTTTGGCTGTAAAACTAAGAGGTTGGTTGTTCACTGCTGCATAGTGCTCCGCTGGCTTAATTACTAAATTCCCGATTGTAATTACGGGTAGTGCGTTTGCGCTATTTCTTCTAACTACGGCTCTGATTCTGGCAATAAGCTCTTGTGTATCAACCGGTTTGGGCACATAGTCATCTGCTCCTAAGTTTAGGCCTTTTACTCTGTCTTCGGTATCTCCTCTTGCTGTAGCAATAATTACAGGAGTTTCATTACCAAGGTTTCTAATAGTGGTTAAAAGTTCAAATCCACTGCCGTCGGGTAACCCGATATCTAGCACGATGGTATCGTATGAGTTGATATCTATGTGTTCAATCCCCTGACTATAGTTGTAAGCCGTATCAACAGCAAAGCCCTCGCCGGAAAGTGTTCTGCTGAGGTTAGTTGCAAGCGTTTTATCGTCTTCGATGATCAGTATTTTCATGTAGATTGCATTATACCAATTTACATAGGAGTTATTTAATATTGCTGATTTCGAAAACCTTACTCTTGGATTTTTCACCATGTACTAAGCTAATGCTAGCTTTCTGACAGCATAGTATTTGGCTAATACTGCTATAACAGCGCAATTTGCCTTATTCTCTTTAGCTGGTTCTTTAACATAAACATGTAATAATTTAGTTGACTTGTCTACAGAGTCCCAGTTTACGAAACTACTGTAAATTAATATAAAAAGCTCTTAACCTTTTCTTGTCTAATTCCCACATAAAACCCTACTTGGTTCTCTAAAATGCGAAAATATGAATATAGCCCCTTGGGAAAATGACATGATACTGTTTGATAACAGACAGCAAGCAGGCCAAGAACTTGCAGAGCGTGTTTCTGAACAAATAACAGACGAGGAGACTGTTGTTCTTGCCTTGCCCAGGGGCGGCGCTGTAGTCGGGTTTGAACTAGCCAAAAAGCTTAATGCCGCTTTTGATGTCATCATCTCCCGCAAGATTGGCATGCCCGGTAATAGAGAATTCGGTCTAGGTGCCATTAGCGAAAACGGGGTGGAAGTATTGAATGAAGATACTATTGCACTTGTAGGTGTTCCCCAAGAAGCATTAGCACAGGTAATAGCTGAGGAAAGAGAAGAACTTCAGCGTAGAATTGATATTTATAGAAATGGTGCACCTCTTCCTGAGCTACGAGATAAAACTGTAATTGTGGTTGATGACGGAGTGGCAACCGGTTCCACAGCTATTGCGGCAATAGAGGCAATTAGAAAGGCTAATCCAAAAAAGCTGATATTTGCTGCCCCGGTTTGTGCCTATGATACTGCAGAGAATTTACGTTCTTTGGTCGATGTTCTTATATGTTTGGCATCGCCCCAACAGTTTGTTGCTGTGGGCCAATGGTACAGGGAATTTAGCCAGGTCACAGATGCTGAAGTCTTAGCTTTACTTAGGAAGGCAAGAAATGAAAAATAAGTCACATTACTCCAGAGAGATACATGTTAATGCACAAGGTGTGACTATTACCGGTGACTTGATAATTCCAGAAAATGCCCATGGCGTTGTAATTTTCGCACACGGTAGTGGTAGCAGTAGGTTCAGCCCACGTAATAAATATGTGGCGGAGGTTTTAAATAAGGATAATATTGCTACGTTACTTATTGATCTTTTAAGCCCTCAGGAGGAAGAGCAGGATATATTAACAAGAGAATATAGATTTGATATAGAACTTTTGGCAGGTAGATTAGTTTATGCCACGCGCTTTGTGCAAAATGATGCTTCTACAAAAGACCTGGCTATTGGGTACTTTGGTTCTTCCACCGGTGCCGCTGCAGCAATTGTTGCTGCTGTGAAAATTCAAGATAGCAAAATTAAGGCAGTAGTGTCACGAGGTGGTAGACCGGATCTGGCAGAGAAGTTTTTGGAAAAGCTAACTATTCCCACACTTTTATTAGTTGGTGGTAAAGATTATCAAGTAATAGATCTAAACAAAATGGCTATGAATCAGCTCACAGACGTTGATGACAAAGAACTTGTTCTTGTTTCCGGTGCTACACATTTGTTTGAGGAACCCGGTACTTTGGAAACCGTTGCCATTTACGCAAAGGATTGGTTCAAGCGACACCTATGAAACTTGCGTTTGTAGGCGATGTAATGCTTGGTAGGTTGGTTAATGAACTGCTAAAATGGGCACCGTCCAATTATCCTTGGGGGGATACTCTGTCAATACTTAGAAGTGCTGATATGCGTATTTGTAATTTGGAATGTGCCCTAACAGATTATGGGCAACCTTGGAGCCAAACACCAAAAATTTTTCACTTCCGTTCAGATGAAAAGAATGTAACCACTCTTGTAAATCCACCTATCAACATGGTTGCTCTTGCCAATAACCATGTGCTCGATTACGGTTATGAAGGTTTGGCTCGAACAACTAAAGTGCTAACTGATGCCCAAATTGTTTTTGCGGGGGCTGGAGCTAGCTATCTTGATGCATCAACAGTTGGGGAATACGTAGCTAATGGCGTAACTGTAGGTATGATTGCTGTTACAGATAATGAACCTAGTTGGGAAGCAACTGAAATGAGCCCGGGCGTGTTTTATGTACCGGTTGACATAGCAGATACGCGAGCAAAGAGGCTTTTTGAGTTGATAACCCTGACAAGAGATGATGTTGATATCTTAATAATATCCACGCATTGGGGGCCAAATTGGGGGTATAATCCCCTTCCAGAACATGTAAATTTTGCTCATGCCCTTATTGATGCAGGGGTTGATATTGTATACGGCCATTCACCTCATATTTTTAGAGGCATTGAACTTTATAAGGATAAACCCATCCTATATTCCACTGGGGATTTTATTGACGATTATGCGGTTGACGAGTTAGAGCGCAATGATGAATCCTTTATTTTTATGCTAGATCTTATGCCAAATCCAACTAGACTTAATAGTATAACTCTATTTCCAACACTAATTGCAGATTTTCAGGCGCAGCTTGCACCTAGTAGTAGAGTTGATGGTATAGTCACTAAAATGCAGGAGTTATGCCTATCGCTGGGAACGAAAAGTGTTTGGCAGCCCGAACAGGGTGTTCTTCAGGTTGGTTAAGCCCCAATTATTGTAGTTGACGATGCTACTACACTAGCTTCTAAAAATTTTAGGTTTTCCTCGATATCTTTAAGCAAGTGGATATTTCCGTGATACAACTTAAGCTCCTCTAGCCTTTTTCTTTCATAACTTATTTTTGTTTGGGCATCTATGCTAAAGATCTCCAAATACTCAATTCCAAAGTTCTCTACGTTGACTCTCATTTCATATGTATTGTGAAGTATATCCGCAGCCTTTACTAGAGCTGCATCAAAAGTCATGCGCTTTATGTTATCCAAAGCCCTTTGCTTACGCTCTAACCAGTTTTCTCCGCTATTTTTTATGGAGCACGAGGCTACAATATCTGCTATTTTGTTGCCAAATTTTGCGCATATATCTGTATAGGAAGTATCAGTGTCTTCGATCAGATCGTGCAAGATACCGGCAATTACAAGGTCTTGATCTTTAGTGATTTTGGAAATAAGAAGTGCTACTGCAAGCGCGTGGGTGATGTATGGCGATTTCCCATCTTTACGAAGCTGGTTGCCATGGCGTATGGTAGCAAAATGTATGGCCTCTAATAGTTGTACCATTCTATAGATTATACAGGTTTGGGAGTTTTGGCTCAACTGCCCATTATACTCTTGACAATTAAAAGCTCATGATAAAATACATCAATACACATAATGAAATATCTTATTGCCCTTACAATTTTTGGTCTTACACTAGCAGCTGGTATTCACCTACTCAATAACAACCCATGCTTTCCCCGCAAAAACTGTACTGATTTTACAACCATAACCGACAAGTTTGACCTAAACACTATCCAAATTTCCGGCTGGATTCCTTGGTGGAAAGAAGACGAGGCATACACACTTATTGCCGCCTATCCAACAAAATTCACTTCTATTTCGCCGATGTGGTTTTATGTTGATGTAAACTATGAACTGGAAGAACGAGGTAGATCTGCAAGGCCCAAAACGCTTGCCTCACTTGAGATTAAAGAATTAGGACTGGAACTTATACCCACGCTTGCCTCAGATTTAACTGGAGATGATTTATCTGTCTTTCTTGATCCTGAAAACGGTTATGCGGAAACTTTTCAGCAGACTTTAATTGCTAAATTGGTTGAGCTTAACGTTGATGGTATAGATATAGATTTAGAAGGTATTAAATCTCATAACAGAAATGACTTTACGCTGTTTTTGGAAAAACTTCGCACTCTGTTAGTTAGTAGAAACTTAAAGCTAGTAGTAACTGTTCATGCCCAAACAGGCAACTATGACAGTGAAATATCAAAAGGCCAAGACTTGGAAGAAATTGCCAAGCTTGCCGACGAAGTTCGTGTCATGATCTATGACCGCCACGGCAAGTTTTCCGATGCCGGCGCCATTGCCCCATACGATTGGATGCTACAGGTACTAACGCACAGTCTGAAAAAAATTCCCCGGGAAAAACTTGTAGTCGGGTTGCCTTCTTATGGCTATTTATGGGAAACATCCGGTGTTACTCATTCTTTTCAGTACGATGAATTCACCAAATATCTTGTTGATAACTATGACCCCGGCTATTATTCACACAGGCGCGATCCCCTGTCGGGAGAACTTATTTATGTATCGGATAGCTTTCATGGCTGGCTTTCTGACAGTGAATCTATATTACTGAAGATGAAACTTGCGCATTCGCTTGGTTTAACAAGATTTGTTATTTGGAGCCTTGGTGGGATGGATGTGACACTTTTTGATCATTAGTACCCGGTTTTTGTAATGCTTTTTTCCCTCTTGAAATTGCTGCCACAGCTATATGCATTATCAGAGTTATGCCTCCTAATTTTGGTGATGTCAAAGACATTTCTACTCCTTTCTGTTAAGCAAATATCTATTAGTAGACCAATTAAAGTTCTCTTTCTTACTGATATTGGCTTTAAAGTAACTAAGTAGAAAAATAAGGCTGGAAAGCAACCGCAATACGTAAAATAACGGTATAAACAGAAATGTACTGATATCCTTCTTTTTTACTGCAGTCCATATGAGTGTAGGTAGAAAAAACACGGTTAAATCAAACATAAATGGGTACCATAGAATAGATAGATGCTTGTGTAACGCCAATGGTACAAAGAAAACAAGCAACAGCATAACAAGCAGTCCATTGTACAGACCTTCCAGAGCTAAGATAGTAACTTCGTAATCTAGTTTTTGCCCATGCCATGGTATTTCGTGTTTAGCAACATTTTGCCAAAATCCTGTATACCATCTACTAATTTGCTTAACATAATCTTTGATAGTTCTGGGATCTTGAGTTAAGACACAGCACTTTTCTTCAAACACCATGTTAAAGTAGCCCTTTCTGTGTAAGATAAATGTGAAATCCATGTCTTCGGTTAGCGTGCCTTTTGGGATTCTCAGCTCTTTAAAAATACTGCTTCTGTAGACTGTGGCACAACCAGGAGCAACCAGTACGGTTTTTGTAAACGACTGTGCTTCCTTGTAAATGAAATGAGAAACTTGATATTCCCATTGCCTATACTTTTCTATCCAGTTAAGCCCGTAGCCCTCTACTCTTCCCACTACACACGTAACTGCACATTGCTTATCTGCAGCAAAGATTGGCATAGCATAATCCAGAAAATCAGGTTGTGGCAAGGTATCCGCATCCATGAACAAGATATAGTTATACTTTTCGGTAAGTGCAAAATGTTCTATTGCAATATTTAGTGCCTCTGCCTTACCTCTATTTTTAATTGTTAAAACATTTTTTGTATAGCTTAGTGCCTGCTTTCTGGTTGTGTCTGTTGAACCATCATCAACTATGTAGATATGTTTAGCAAAGCTCAGTTGGCGGATTGCCTTTAGGGTATGATCTATTACCTTTGCCTCATTATGCGCTGGCACTAAGATGGCTACTTTTTGCTTTGTCATAAACTTTTTAGTAGTTGCGAGGGTGTCACCACCGGAATTTCTCTTAGTTTAATTTCTTCTAGCAACAGTTTGAAATCTTCAAGTTCTATATTGTATAGTTCGTCTTCGGTTGCTTCTACATCTTCTCCTACCTTATGGAACACAATAATGAGCCAGCCTTTGCTTTGCTTCGTGCTTACCAATAAGTGTGTTAGCTCGTCTAGAGTTGTGTTCATATCTATGTTTTTAATGGAAAGTTGGTACGGATCTAGGTTTGCTAAGTCATTTATTCCAGGACTAACTCCTCTAAATGCCGCAAAATGGGTTTTGGCCTCCCTGACTAAAGTGGCACTGGTAACTCCGCAAGGCGACACGAAAATATCTGATGTAAGTTCTTTACTCCAAAGTTCTAAAGTTGCTCTGATAAATTCATTTTTTATATCTGCTTTTGACCAGTTGTGCATCTCGCAGTCATGTGTTTGGCTATGGTTTGTAATTTCCCATCCTTCTTTTTGTAATCTTTGAACCTGCCCCCAGTTAGCATAATCCTGTGTCTCTATCGCCTTTGTTGGCACTGCCATTGTTCCTACAAAGCCATATTCCTTAAGAAGTGGCGCGGCCGTTGTGTACTGTGACATCCACGCATCATCAAACCATAAAGTAACATAGCCGTTTATGTTTTCTGGGGGGTCTGGAAATTCTCTTGTAAACACTTCAATATTAGATTCTGTAGTTTTGGCCTCTACGGGTGCTACTCTGTAGTTAGTATCTGTTGCGGCTCTTACGTAATTGAAGGCCAGCCAAACCACAATGCATGGTATTACGAGCCAGAAAAGAAAAGAGTGCTTTGGAATTGACTGTTCATCTGGCTTTTGCATATAACACTATATTCCCTTCTGTAAAGACAATTGAATAGTTATTTTGGGAAGTAGCTTCTATAATTTGTTTCCTAAGGTTTTCTACATCTCTAAAAGTGCCGTCAATTTCTATATAATCGTAAAAGCCATCTCTGATTGAGCTTAAGTATGCGTCTTTCGAAGTATCACCATAGTAGTCTATCCAGTCAAAAGTTGTGATATTAGTCGGGAAGGTCTTGTCATACAAAGCTAGAATTGTAGATGCGCCTATCTCGGTCAAAACTCTATCATTGGGTTGCACATGTTTACGTAAGAAAGCATCTAGGCTTGTGGTATCAACCCATTCCTGTTCTAACTGTTTGGTTATGGCACGATATTGCAAACTATAAAACCCCAGTGCCAGTATTAATATTGGTGTAGTTATATAGTTTAGTTTACTTTTTAACGTTAGCATTGATGCCATTGCATAACCGATAAGCGGGCTTAGAAAGAGTACAGATAGGTACAGGTGTTTTTCTATGGTGGCAACGCGATGAATTGCAAAATGAATTCCTGGGATCAGTACTGCAAAGGCGCCTAACACTAGAACGGGTATACGCTTTTTCCTTGCCATTAGCACAACTGCAGATAATACTCCCGTCATCCATATAGTAGCAGTGTTTTTGGTAATGACACCCAGTATGTTTTGGGCGGAGGTATATTCATTGGCAACGTTATCGTGCAGAAAGACGTATACGCCGTCATAGTTGAACACTATATAGATTGCTGCAAGTACTATGAAAGTTCCAAAAAAGTAAATGCGCCAATAATTTGTGGTAGTTTTCAAGTTGATAAAAAAGGAAAGCATTAGTAAAAATGGTAAATATACCCCAATAATGAGTTTGGTATAGAATGCCAGCATTAAGCCTAGTGCTGCCAGAAAATAGTATTTGCTACTGTTATGGTGAACTGCTTTAATATAAGAATTAATGCCAAGGAAAAAAAGCAAAAAGCTGAGTATATCGTATGTAGCTAGTCTGCTTGTATAGATACCTACACCCGCAAAGCCCACAATCACAGACGCTATAATCCCCGCGACAATATTTGTATGTGTGTTAAAGAGTCTGAGCGACTTGGTGAATATGTATATCTGTTCGATTATCAACACTCCAAAGATAATGTTTAACAATCTAGATCCTACGATATTGCCCATGTAATATGCCAAAGACGTAATCACCGGGTAGATATATGGGACACCCGCCATCCAGCTTCTTGCGTTGTAGGTATAAAAATCGTTTTCAAAAAGTCCCATCCTTCCTATAACTATGTATATTGCTTCGTCATTAAAGGGTGAATTGTAATTAAGGTTTATAATTCGCACTATAAAAGCCCCAAGTATGATAAATGCCAGAACAAGGTTATATCTGTGGCTATATAAGTTTTTGGCTATACTTCTCATAGGCTGTTATCTGTTTACCAAGTTTGTGTGTAAGTGTTGTGAATTTTTTGTTAGAGAGTTGTATGAGGACCTAGTGACCCTAGTATGTTGATAAATTCTTCGTAGTTACGGCTATCCATTAGTTTCTGTCTTACTGCCGCTGAGCCTTTGAAGCTTTTTACATAAACTTTGACGAACTTTTTCATAATTTGGAAATTTTTGGAAGTTCCCCAAGTTGTGTGAAAAAGCTCTGCGTGTTTTTCCAATAAGTTTAGATAGTCTGTTTTGGTATGCTTTGTCTGTGCATGCTCGAAAAGCCAAGGGTTATAAAAAATGCCTCTGCCTATCATTACGCCATCAACACCATAAGTCTTGTACTTTTCTTGAACTTCTTGTAAAGATTTCACATCACCATTTCCCATAACGAGAATATTAGGATTTATCTTATTTCTTAATTTCACTAACCTACCTATTGTTTCCCAGTTTGCCTGGCCTTTAGACATGGCTGCCGCCTCCCTACTGTGCAAAGTTACAACCTGTATGCCTTGGGCTAGCAGAAATTTAAGCCATTCCTCAGTGGACTGTTCGTCTACATCAAGCCGGGTTTTCACACTAATTGGTAAATCTGGGGCGCCTTCCCGTATAGCTTTGATGATATTGGCTACTAACGGTTTGTTATTAATGAGCGCGGCACCCGAGCCTCTTTTCATAATGTTTTTGTCCGGACAACCCATGTTAATGTCTATGCCGTCAAAACCAAAATCCGCAATTAAGTTTGCTGCTCTTGTGTAGTTTGCCGGAATTGTTCCCCAAAGTTGGGCTACTATTGGCCGCTGAGACTCGCTGAATTTTAACCTGTTAAGCATGTTTTCACTGTCTTTGGAAAATAATGCGTCTACACTCGTGAATTCGGTGAAAAGCACTGCCGGTTTGGCAATTTGGGCAATGATCTCTCTGAACGCGAAGTCTGTTACGTCATCCATTGGTGCAAGAGCTGTTATTGGTTTTTGTAGTGTTTGCCAAAAGTTGGTCACAGGGGATTATATGTGGTTTTTGCTGTTATTGGCAAGTTCTTATGTTGTTATCAAACCTGCCAGAGAAACTTTTGACTTTTTAGCATTATTTCGTATACTGTTTACAGTGAACCTTCACCATTAGGTGAAGTTCACAAAGTATCCTATTATTTCTATCAGGGTATTTTGTAAACTTCATCTGACTATAAATTATAAATACTTTTTAACTCTTTCTTTACCAGTACTTTTAACGAGTTCAATCAATTTAATATTTGGTTTTATTTTTCTCCAGATAGTTCTTAGTTTTATGTCATCGAAAAGTGAGATTTGTTTTTGAAGGTACGCAAAAATTATAAACGAAGCAAAGTCCGCTAGTTGTATGCCATTGGATAGCGCTTCTTTGTCAGCAAATGTAATTGAAACCAATCGTCTTTTTGCTTCAGAGTAGTACAAATTATTTAGGTTTCCCCGTAGTAGTTTCTGTTTGATATGTAAGAACGCCTCAAGAAGGTCTCTGTCTTGATAAGTTCTAGAATCTGCGTGTATGTACCCAATTGAGCCTGTTTCACTGAGCTTGTCTGTAAAAAGTTGAAGTTGCTTAAGCGCTGCCAAATAGTAGATAATCCCTCTTTTTTCTTTATTATCCCTTGAGCCCCTAAGGTCATCGCTATCTACGCTAAATATCTTTCTAAACTTTACTTTATCCACGAATATGGCAGTTATTTCCATGGGCACGAGTTCAATAAATTCGACCATGGACCTAATGAATAATTTACCTTGTTCGGGGGATAATCTTTTTGCAGGGTTTTCAAGCAGGTCATAGGTGTGAAAAGGCTCATCTAGTGTTAAGCCATATTTACGTTTTATAAGAGAAAAGTAGCCATATATAGTTTCCAGTTCCGAATTATCTACTGTCACTGATGTTAGTACAAAATTTCTATAGGTATAATCAGTTAAGTCTGCTATACCTGATTCATCTATGAAGATGGTCTTACGCACATTGTAATTTTATCATGTGGTTTGTTGTTTTTGTATAAACTGATGAATGCTACAATAGGCTGCATGCCTAAAATAAAACTCTTCACCAATCTTAACCTGGAAATATTACTAATACTGCTAACAGCTCTCCTTGTCTATCAAGTAGACTTTAGCACCGATTACGATGAAGAATTCTACTTCAAAAAAGAAGACATCTATTACGAATACCAGGCTGCCAAACAACTTCAGGAAGGTGAAAACCCCTACAACAGAATTCTGGAAAGTAACATGCTGGAAAATGACAAATACGCCACCCAATTTCCCTTATATTTCTATTTTCTTTCTTATATAAAAACCTTGGCAAATCACGAATTTAGTGGTTTTATCGAGAAATTCCGGGTAATTTTATTCCAGTTCCAACTGCTCGGCGGAGCTGCAATTTACTTGATTTTTCGCCGAATTAACAAAAAGTTTATTGGCTTAAGTGCAGCACTTTTTTATATGTTTAATGTTTGGACGCTCAATAGCTTTCTTTTCTTAAAGCAGGACATGATTGCGATTGCTCTCTTGTTGTTCTCGCTTTATTTTTTTAGGGACTCTAAAATAAGATGGCTTGCCTATGTTTTGTATGGGTTATCTCTTGGTATTAAGCACATTGGAATTTTTGTGGCACCACTTTACCTTACTCCCCTACTTTTTAAAGAAGACTCACCTAAAAAGTTTGGTACAAATTTGGCGCTACTGATTGCAACTGTTCTTATCCCCACACTACCCTTTTTGCAAGATAACGCAGTAAGTTTTTATAAATCTATGTTGTTCAGTTTAACTAGAGCGCCGTTTAGTTCGGAAATTCTGTTTGGTTACAGTGGTCTTCTTATTACTTATAACCCTGGGTTTAATACAGGAACTTTATTGCAGCAGCTAACACCAAGATTACCTTTGCTTATAGCAAGTTTGTTTGCGGTTGTAATGCTTTTACTTAGGAAGATTCCAAAATTTGCTTATGCATTTGTGGGATTAATGGTATTTGCGATTTTCAATCCGGTGATTTTTCCGCAGTATATTACCTGGCTTCCGCCATTGGCTTTGGTGGCAATGGTAGACTTTTTGGATAAAGAATGTAAAAACTGATTTTAGTTTTGACTTTCCGCGTGAGAAAATTGCTTTATGCAAACAATCATCAATGGTCTGCTAACTAACTACAAAGTATATGGTGAGGAAAACAACCAGGCTGTGGTAATTCTACACGGTTGGGGTAGATCTTTAACAGAATGGGAAGGTGTAGCCGATTACTTAGCATCAAGCTACAAACTAGTTTTAGTAGATTTACCTGGTTTTGGGGGTACAGTAGCCCCTAAAGAGCCCTATGGTGTTGTGGATTATGCCCATTTCATAGAAAGTCTTTTAGCTAAGTTATCTATTAAGCACTGTACACTGGTGGGGCACTCGGTTGGAGGCAGAATTGCTATTGTCCTAGGTACATCAAACCTAGTTTCCAAACTTATTCTTGTTGATAGTGCGGGCATTGAAAAGAAGAAAATAGCTTATAAAGCATTTCTGCGGGTAGCCAAACTTATGGCAAAGTTATTCCCTTTGAAGGTTGTTAGAAAAGTTAAGACTATGTTGGGTAGTGCTGACTATAATGCTGCAGGTGAGCTTCGCGAGACCCTTGTTAAAATTGTAAATGAGGATTTGTCACCTGTTCTTCCTAAAATTACCAAGCCAACGCTTGTAGTTTGGGGAAGTAACGATAGTGTTTTACCTGTTGATATGACTACATTCTTCAAATCCGCTATTCCTGATTGTGTTGTTCGTATAATATGGGGTGCCGGGCACGACCCTCACCTAGATAAACCCACTGATTTTATTAATATCGTTATGGAATTTTTAGATGCTAAATAAGCTGTTTCCTCTAAAATTGTATCTACACGTTTTTCAACTTGAGGGCTATTCTTCTATCAGATTTCTTAAGTGGGTAATTACTAATTACTTTGTAAGGACGATAGAAGAAAAAAAGCCTTTGGTCTGGACTCGTAAAGCCAAGCTACTTTACTACCTTGCTGTATGTTACGCCTTTGCGGCATTTGTATTGCTAGTAACTTCTCTAAGACTGTATGGCTTATTACTAGGTCTTACTCTGTTTACACAACCCTATACCTTTCTTTTGGCTGGGTTAGCTACCCTAAAGCCCTATGAATTTGCTAATAGAATGAGGGTTAAGCGCTTGATAAAAAAGAAAATTACAAAACTTAAGCAGCAAGGTTTGCAGGTTATTGGTATTACTGGTTCCTATGGCAAAACAACAACCAAAGAGTACCTGTATCAAATGCTTAAAACTAAATATAAGGTACTAAAAACACCAGAAAGTTACAACACCTTATTTGGTATTTATAAGGTTATAGATCTTGAACTTTATGAAGGTTATGACTTTTTTATCTGTGAGATGGGTGCTTACTGCCGGGGTGAAATTAAGGAGCTTTGCGATGTAGTACTTCCTGATCACGGAATTCTTACTGGTATAAACGAGCAGCACTTGGAAAGGTTCGGTTCTATTGAAAACATAATCAAAGCAAAGTTTGAACTTATTCAGGCAATTCCGGAAAACGGTATTAAATTGCTAAATGTAGATAACACCAACATTGCGCACAACTATAAGAGCTATACAGCTAAAGCTCTTTTTTACGGGAAGAATTCTCCGGATAATTACTACAAAAACCTGAATTATATTGACGGTAAGGCTGTGTGTGACTTTGTTCTTAGCGATTACTCACTGGGAACATTAGAACTCTCACTTTGTGGTGAAGGAAATATTGCAAATGCTTTGGCGGCGGCTTCCTTGGCTGCTAAGCTAGGCGTTCCTACAGGTACTGTTTCCGAGGTTTTGCGGCTGCTAAAACCTAGTCCTCACAGATTAGAGTTGATTAATTATCCAAATGGCACTACTTTTGTTGATGATGCCTATAGTAGTAATGTTGATGGGTTCAAAGTTGCACTTAATTACTTGAGTTCTTTTACAACCAGGCCTAAAGTTTTAGTTACACCGGGTATTGTGGAGCTAGGACGTAAGACAGAAGTGGTACACAAAGAGTTAGGTACCCTGGCTAATGGGCTTTGTGATTTTGTAATTTTGGTAGGCCATAGTTCTCGGACAGAGGGGTTGGCTTTGGCAGTTGCGCATGACAAAGTACAGTTTATCAATTCTATAAAGGAACTTCCTGCTGTTTTAGCGAAACTGCAGCTTGAACTTCCTGTTGTCCTTATTGAAAATGATCTGCCGGAAAACTACTAACCTGTTAGTTTGGGGGCTTTGAGCGAGGGCTTGAAGTTTTTTAAGATGTTGTTGGGAAATGTTGTAGTTCTCTCGGCATTTAACTCATGTGTTTTTTCGGCTATATTTATCAGCTTGTCTATTAGTGCTGAAAACTGCAGACCTGTAGCTTCCCACAGGTAAAAGCTCATACTTCCTGGAATTGTGTTAATTTCAATTAGATAGTAAGTATTAGATTCTTCATCTACAAGGAAATCTATTCGTGCAAGTCCCCCTGCGTTAAGCACTGCAAAAGCTTTTTTGGCGATAGTTTGCACCATATTCTTAGTTTCTTCTGATATAGCTGCAGGAATCTGTCTTTTAGTAGATGCCATGCCTTTAGATTTACCTCCTTCCCCCACGTATTTGTCCTCGTAGTTCAAGAATTCTTTAGACGCATAAACTTCCTCAATTTCAGAAACAACAAGGTTTTCTCCTGAAATACCCATAACGGAAATATTCAGTTCCCGGGCTTCTTGTATACCCGATTCCACGATAACTTTTCTGTCAAAAGCAAAAGCAACATCGATTGCATTTGCAAGGTTATCTTGTGAATTAACTTTTGTTATTCCTATGCTTGAACCAGAGTTAGCAGGTTTTACGAACATAGGGTATGTTAGTGACTTTTCCAAGCCCTCAATTATCTTTGTTTTATCTGAAGCCCAATCTGTTTTATAGAAGTAGGCGTAAGGTGCAACGTTAATATTGTTTTGCAAAAGTATTTGTTTCATGACAACCTTGTCCATGCCTAAACACGATCCCAAAACATTGGAGCCTACATATGGCACGTTAGCAATCTCAAATAGCCCTTGGAAGGCGCCGTTTTCCCCTACTCCCCCGTGGAAACACGGGAGTATAACGTCGATCTTAAGTTTTTGTTCCTTACTAAATAACCCGGCTGATTTTGTTTTTAGATAGCCTTGTTCGTTAGGGTTTATGTAGACTTCTTGTGTTATAGCCGGAATGGCTTCCAAATTCACATAGGTTTCTGCACTGAAAAGGTTGTTTCCTGTATACCATTTGCCTGTTTTGGTCACATATATTGGTATAACGTTGTATTTGGCAGTATCAGCGTTAGCCAGTACTTGTATGCCCGTGATTACGGATACTTCGTGTTCTGGGGATATGCCGCCGAAGATAACGATGAGGTTCTTTTTTTGGGAGTTAGTAGTCATATGCCAATTATACCGTATTACTTTACGGTTTCTCCCACACCAAAGGAGTTATGATCATATCAACAAATAAGCACCGAGCAAAGCCATCATGCCTGCGATAACTTTACGATATACATAGTCTTTTTCTTTAAGTATAAGAATGCCCAATGCCACAGTGATTAGGCTTGAAGTTTGTACTATAAGAGCCTGTGAGTGTAAATAGGATTAGTGCAATAATCCCTGCTATAACATTGAATACTATTGCCATTGCTCTTTCGTTCCTGCTATCTGTAGCAATTATTCTTTGCAATAGGTTTAATGTTGTAAAGAAGAGGACAGATCCGCCTGCAAATAGTAACCAAGTCATGTTGTGATTATAGTACTTCTGCGCCTTAAAGACATTGATTCATTTCTATACCCACTTATGCAACTGATCTTCTCGCCAACACACATAGTTCTCATATTCCAAGCAAAAAATACCTTCATAATCTTTAAGGTTCCATTCTGGTACAAACATTAGATCTTCAAAGTCCAGGTGTTCCATTAAAATCTCAAGGTCCCATTTTTTGTTGATTGCTTTGGCAATAACACTGGGTTCCTCAAGTACTTTGGGGTTATACTTTTTAAGTTTTTTTAAGAGGGATGCTTTATCCGGCATGCCAGGATTATATAATATGTATTGTGTAATCCGCTTACTGATGACTGTAGTACAATGAATTTACCTATTGACAAGGTTATGGTTCCGTAACCATTAGCTTCTTCTAAGTTTTGATATCAATTGTTCTGTGCTAAGTTCTTCCTGTGTGCCTGAGATAAAATCCTTAAGTGTGAATACATTTTTCTCCACCTCATTAGCACCAATAAACGCCACATACGGAATACCAAGCTTATTTGCATATTCAAGCTTATCGCGCAAACTGCCCTGTTCAAACGAAACCTCTGTTGGAACATTTTCAGCTCTTAAAGTATTTGCAAGATCCATAGCCTTTGATAAAAACTGATCTTCCAAAGGGATAACCAGTACATTAGTGGGTGTTGCCGCTTCCGGTCTAATAATATTTCTAGCCAGCAATTGGTCGAACATTCTAGTTAATCCAATAGAAATTCCCACGCCCGGGAGTTCTTTGTCTATAAAATAACTTGCCAAATTATCATACCTGCCGCCGGAGCAGATTGAGCCAATTTCGGGGTAAGCATCTAGCGTTGTTTCATAAACGGTACTCGTATAATAATCAAGGCCCCTGGCAATTTTCAGATCAATAGTGTAATAGTCTTCGGGAATTCCAAACTCTCTTACAAAACCCATAACCTGGCTTAATTCGTCTACGCCCCGGGCAAAAGTATCATTAGCTATATCTAAAGCTTTTAGGCACCTAATGACTTCAGAAGCATTACCTTTTATTTGTGTAAATTCAAAGATCTTAGCTATGACATCTTCTGGAAGTTTTAGGGCTTCCAGCTCTTTCCTGACCCCATCTTCCCCTATTTTCTCAAGCTTATCTAATGAGCGCAGTACCGATGTAGCTTGTTCACTTAGTCCCAAAGACTCAAAATAGCCATTTAGAACCTTTCTGTTATTTATGCGAATGGTGAAGTTTCCAATGTTAAGCTTTTTAAAAATAGTGTAGATAACGCTGGGAAGTTCCGCGTCGTACCTAAAACTAAGTTCTTTGTTGCCAACAACATCAATATCTGCTTGATAGAATTCCTTGAACCTGCCGGCTTGGGATCTTTCACCGCGGTAAACCTTGCCAATAGCATATCTTCTAAATGGAAAAGTAAGCTCATAAAAATGGTCTGCTACGTAGCGTGCTAGTGGAACGGTTAAGTCAAAGCGAAGGGCAATGTCTTCGGTTGTTTTGGTAGCTAGTTTACTTACTGTATAAATTTGTTTTTCGGTGTCACCACCTGCTTTGGCAAGTATCACTTCTGCTCTTTCCATGATCGGTGTGTTTATTGGTGTAAAGCCAAAGGTCTCAAAGCCTTTCTGAATTGTGTTTTTCATCCAATTAAAGAGTCTCTGCTCGTTTGGAAGCAGTTCCATGAATCCGGGCATGGTTTTGGTGTTTATTGTGTTAGCCATAGCTTGTTACATTATACCGTGGGTTTGTAGGGTGGCAAGACCTGGGTGCACAACTGTGGTTTTAAAGTTACATATCTTTGACAAATCAAGATTTACCCCGTATCCTATACACATAGCACACGGGCTAGGGTAACAACACTTCATTTGTAGCAGTTCGCTTAATGATACGTGCGAAGTTCGCACTTCCCTACTGGGATAGTTGAAGCGGGTTGCTACGAGTGAAGTGTTTTTTGTTGCAAATATCGTGTATGTGTCCGATTTTGTTCTTTATTAATTCAAGATAGCAGTGCTTTCCAAATTCGAAGTGTTGAAAAACTGAATATGCTACATAATCTGCTATTTGTAACCCTGTATGTGTATAGTGAGGATTATGCTGATAGCTTACTTGAACATCTTGCTGTAATGCGGGGTGACTCCCGAGGAACTCTAGTCTTAAGCGATCAACCTCTGCCTGCATTTCAGTTCTTAGCTTTAATTTACTGTCCTTTCTTGAAAATTAAGAAGCTCATTTTTGAACTCAGTGCCTTGTTGCAACAGCTCTAGATGATTATTTGTTCGTACAGCTGCAATTACAAGGTACTTTGAAGCGGTTCTGTTATGAACTAGATTTATGCCTTTAGCTGAATACACCTCTGGTCTACCAGATTCATCCAAGAAAATAGTTGAAGTTCCCATTTCCGAATTCTATCAAAACCTATCTTCAACTTCACTTACACTCTCTATAGAACTAATAGAACCATTAAAACTGTCAATGTTTCATCATATAATTGATATATGAACTATTATGTATACATAGTTGAATGTGCTGATAGAACTTATTACTGCGGTTACACTAAGAACTTAGTGTCCAGAATTGAGGAACATAATAATGCAAAGGTTGGAGCAAAATATATCAAAGCACGCAGACCTGTAAAGTTGGTTTATTCGGAAATTGTATCTTCTAGGTCTCTGGCACTTAAGCGTGAGTTTGAAATCAAGCAGCTTTCCAGGCAGGAGAAAGAGCAGCTTATCCAAAGTTTGGTATAATGCAATACTAGAGGTTAATGTCTAGCCAATAATCCCTGAAGGAGGGAGAAGATGAAGGTTCAGGTTTTTCTTCCTGCAGGGCTGCGGGAAGTAGAAGAGCGTAGTGGGTGGTTTAGGACACTAGACCTCCTAAGATTTTTTGTATTTGGATTTGAGTTGAAGATCCAGTACAAAGATTTACCAGATCTGGTAGAAGTAGTGGATCTTCTACGTAGCATGGGCATTCCGTATGGAATCCATCTGCCCAATCAGTTTGCCAATAACTGGCTTGCAGGAATGCAAGGACCCAGGGAATTGGTAAAAGCAGTTGCTCGGATTTGTAGAAGTGCAAACGCACCTCAGTATGTGGTTCTTCATGGTCCCAGTGTAGAAGCTGGCAGGACGTACACGCCATACGCTTCCGATAGTTTTCTGTACAAGGGAACCATGGAAGATTACGCTGCAGCACTCGATCGCACGGTAGATATGATCCGCGATCTGATGGGTATGGGAATCCCAGTCAGGTTGGAAAATGTGTCACTTTCCAACCAGTTTCTGGTAGATGGAAAGTGGGTTCCCCCAACCCATTTAGACCTTCGGATTGGCACTTTGGCAATCGACATTCTCGCTAGTGTGGGTGCCACTGGTTGTGGGATCGTGGTTGATATCGAGCATCTAGTGTTTGCACTGCAAACACTTGTTGATCTAGGAGACTTAGAGGTTGCTGACATCAGGGGGCAACTTGGACTGCTAGATGCTGATGTCTACCACATTGTTGGAAACGGGTTTGAGACTCGGGAATTGGTTACTAGCCCAGAAGGCGACGTTCTAATTGCCGAGCATAGCCCAATCTTCCCCGACGATGCCGCAACAGAAGAGGTACTTCGGTACATTCTGAGATTGCGCCATGGCCGAGGTGTGACGTTTGTGCTTGAGAGCTCTGGTCCTGCAGACTACTACACTGACCGGCCAGAGGACACTCTTGAAATCTCGTTCCGAAACCTCTGCATCATGTTGCAGAACCTGCTGCAGAGATAACTGTAAAGCCGTCTTATGGTGTGAACCCCACATACCTAAGGCGGCTTTTCGCTTAATGCACTAGTCACTTATTTTCTATGAGTCATGGCTGCAATAAAAAAACGGTATAATACTAGAATGAAAGGTGTTATTCCTCTAGAAAACACGTCACACAATAATAGATCCAAACTTTCTGAAGCATTTGTTCAATATGTTGCTGCTTACAAAAAAGCTTCTCTGGCAGAAGAAAAACCCGTTGCCAGCCCTGTCTACGTTGACGCGATAGTTTCAAAAGTAGCTAAAGCTTACGAGGCACTGCGCAGAATCATCGATTGGAAAGAAGAACACTTGGTCAGACGAAGTGTTATTGAGCGCATCCTAAGACGCAAATTCGTTAATAAGATTTACGGGATTAGCATTTCTCCTACCATTGATACTGCGGCCACTGCCGAATCTCTTGTACATGAACTGATTTTAGGCGGGTATTTTAAAAATGGCAGCATCCCAAGAGCTAAGATAGCAACTGTACAGGCAGTTTTGGAGAAGTATGTAGCAATTTTAAACAGCAACCGTTTAGGTGAAGAAGCTGCGCCTGGAAAAGAACGTAGAACCCAAATAAAAAGGCAGATGAGCTTCTACAGATGGTTACTTGAGCTAGCCTCATGTGAACTAGAGTATGTACTTGTGCCTTCGCATAAAGAATATGCTTTGCTTGAGCTAATGGTAACGAACCTTGATCGGATGATTCAGGTTAGACCTGAAGGTAAGCTTAGTACCGAAGCCAAAAGGATTCAGATGCTTATTGCGGTCAGAAAAGCGCTGTTTAAATGTGACTACCCGACAATCACATTTGACCTTATGCGTGTGAAGTACCCAGACTTTTTTGGCCTAAACGCTACAAATCTTGATGTGCGTACTATTTGTGAAGAACTTACTGCTGACTTGAAATCCTCAAGTGCCTCCGAATTTTATGCTGTTGCTGAAAAGTACGACGCTGCATACTTGCTCTTGGGAGATGCTATGGATAGGCTTTGGCAAGACCAACATATGTTAACAGAAAGTGTTGAGGTTATTCCGCAATTACTTGCTACTGTTGAAGAAGTCTACTCCGAGAGGCTGGCCACACTTAGAAAGCGGCTTTATGGAATTGCCGTTTTCTCTACTCTGTCTATTTTTGTGGCAGGTGCCGCAAGTTTATTGTTATTTGAAATACCAATTGCCAGCCTAGTACGCGGTTACTTTAGCCCGTGGGCCATTGTTGCAGACCTAGCTATTCCTACAGTGCTTATGTTTTTGCTTGTAAGTATTATAAGATTGCCTTCAAAGGATAATCTGGTGGCATTGAAGAATGCTGTAAGTAGTGTTGTTTTGGCTTCATCAGCTCTTGAGGTTTATGAGTTGTTTCTGGAAAAAAGAGCTGCAAAGGTTCAAACTTTTATTTTCACAGTAGCTTACGTTGCGGGAGGGCTAGTGGCTTTGTATTTTATTTATTGGATTTTTAAATTGGCAAATGTTCCTTGGACTTCTTTGTACATTAACACCGCGAATGTTGCTATGGTAGTTTTTGCTGCTATGCTTATTAAACAGCGTGCTAACGAGCTTACTATGCTTGACAGGGAGAATGTACTGGATGTTCTTATTGAGCCGTTTTCTACTCCAATGGCGAGGCTAGGGTTGTGGTTATCAACAAAATGGAAGGAATACAATGTTATTAGTATTTTGTTTGGGGCGCTGGTTGATTATCCGTTTTCTGTTTTTATGAGTTTTTTGGAAGGTTGGCGCAGTTTTATAAAAGAAAAGAAGCGAGGTCTACATTAATGTCGTTTGCTTATTAATTTAAACATTATGTTCAGTTGAACGCATGATAGCCTATATCGCAACCCATGTTGCAAGATCTCTACTCGGCTTTATGTTAATTCTTTTAAAACTTCCAACAAATTCCTGATCTTATAATGGGCTGCACAATCTTTAAATTCCCTTGTATTATGCGCGTAAAGATAAGTAGTGCCGTTTACAATAGTTCCCAATTCTATATCACTAGGGCTGTCACCCACTATTACAAAGCTGTCAAATTTTTTGTCTTGAATATATTCTTTTAAGATATCTTTTTTAGTTTTACGAATATTGGTTTTGTGCGCATCCGCGGCAAATGCATGCCGCTCGGAGAAAAAAGTGTCTAGCCCTGTTACTTTCAGGAACATGGTAAGTGCATTTGGTTTTGTGTTTGAAATTACTATCTGGGAGTGACCGCTTTCTTCTATTGTATGTAGAACCGCGTACGCATTGTCATTAGGCTTGATGTGCTTTGCTATTATTTCTGGTTCGCATTCTGCCAGCTCAAAGCAGCGTTCCTGCAAGTAAATATGGTTGATGTGTGGTTCGTCTGGTAGGAGGTACTGGAAGTATTCGTGCCATTTTAGGCCAGAGAGGTTGGTGCATTCTTGGCTGGTGAATTGTATTGTATAGCCAAATTCCCTGAGAACGCGGTTTGATATTTCCAGGACAGCGTTGTCGTTGCCTTGTTCGAGTACCCCGTGAAAATCCCAAACAAATAGTTTCATAATGCTTTTATAAACTCCAATGTTACTAGTGCAGCGTTTCTGCTTGCATCTTCAATAGCCTGTCTAATAGCATCCCGATTTGTCTGTTTAAAGATCAACTCATTATCAGAAACCCCAATAAATGCCAAAAAAGGTACTTTATGCAGCTTACAAACTTGCGCAATATAAGCACTTTCCTTATCTTCCACATCCTGCCCAAACAACGCACGCTTCCTAGATATCAAGCCAGCGTCAGTCGTCCAGGCTTCATTTGAGCCGACAGTTCCAACCTTGATAATTGGGTTCCTGTATTTAGTATCAGTGTGCCAATTATCCTGCGTGTATATAGGTCCTAGTTTAGTTGCAGTTAATTTATCAAGTAGAGCAGTTAATTCTGCAGACGTTGTAAGTTCATCAAACTTAACATCTTCCTGATACTTATAAAATCTTATCAATTTAGGCATTTTTGCGTGATCTAGCGTATCTGCAAACTCTGCGGGGTTATACATTATTCTGAAATTTGTGCCAATTAAAACATCTCCTGGCAAAAGTTCTGGTCTATGTGCGCCGCCACTTCCCGTTTTAATAATTATATCTGGCTGGTAATTTTGGATAATTGCTTCGGTACAAGCTGCTGCGTTTACAGGCCCACAATGGGTATGGAGCAAAATAATTTCATGTTCCCTATATTTGGCTGTGTAAAATACCCTATTGGCCTTTTGTTCTTCTTTAAAATTTAGCTGTTCAAAGAAGTATCTGGATTCTCTGGGTAATGATACTAATAAAGATATAAGCATACTAAAACCCTAGTTGTGTACCCTTAGCCAATTAGCAATTGGTTCCAAAATAATTTCTTTGTTATAAATTGCGTGCTTCACAAGCATGTCCGAGAGATTTTCAATTGAACCCACCTTTTTGTTAAAGTACTTAACTATGCGTTCCTGATCATGCTTTTCTCCTGAGTAAATATTAAATATTTCAGGTGCTCGTTCCAGATAGTATCTAAATCTATCCCCCATGCTTAATTCACGCTTACGAATGTATCCAAATCCCCTTATTAGAAAAAGTGCAAGAGCCTCGTGGTATGACTTACCCTCGTGAGTTACCCAAGCTAGTAATCCTTCTATTCGAGGATTATAAACTTTATTAATATAATCATTTAGTGAGTCTCTGTTCCCCCAAATTCTTCCGTCTTCATCAAGCGTAAATTGAGAGATATATTCGGGATGATGAGAGAAAATTCCCAGATGCTTATCTTTGACTGATGAAAAAATATGATTATTATTTTCCTTAATGTTTCCTAAATCAATTTCGTATTTAGATAAACCTGTTTTGTTTACAAGTGTTTTAATATAGTCACATCTGCACGTAGTGTCGAAATTTCCAAACTTATCGCGTATTGCATATTTAAGATCTATATCTGATGGGCTAAGCTTAAGTAGAGTATCTAGTACGAATCCCCCAGCAATCCCAATGTCACTAATATCCTTGTCATAGCTTCTGATTAATTTTAGTTTGTTACCAATTTCTTTGAAGAAATCTCTTATTTTCGGTTCAATGTCTAGTAGATCTGTGCAGTCTATTATGTAGTTATTAATGTCCATCAGCTAACCAATTTTCGCAAAAAGAATCATATAGTTATAACCGTAAACTTTCCGGCATTTGAGTAAGTTCTATCTAAGCGTCCAACCGCCATCTACCGCAATAACTTGCCCGGTAATATACCCTGCAACATCAGATGCCAAGAACACTACAAGTCCCGCAATATCCATTGGGTCACCTAATCTTCCGGCTGGAATACCTTTAATTGTTGCTTCCTTTACATCATCTGCCATGGCAGCGCCTGGAGTAGAAATGGCACCGGGAGCTACCGCGTTAACGGTTATCTGCTTTGGTGCAAGCTCCAGTGCTAACGCTCTGGTAAAGGCGTTAATTCCGCCTTTTGAAGTGCAATAATGAACCAATCCCTCAAAACCTATCATTGATGCAATAGATGAGATATTGATAATTCTTCCGCCTGCTTTCATGGTTTTTAGCACTTGTTGTGTACACAAAAAAACTCCCTTAAGGTTTACGTCCATCACTTTATTCCAGTCTTCCTGTGTCATATTCTCAAATGGCACGAAAGGATAAATGCCAGCATTGTTAACCAAAATATCTATGCTCCCAAATTTTTCCACTGTTTGAGATACCAAATCTTTTGTCTGTGCCTCTGAGGTGACATCACAAACAACGTACAGAACATTTTCTGTGCTCTCCTTGAGTTCTTCAGCTGCAGCTTTGGCAGTTTGCTCATTGATGTCGGTAACAACTATGTTGCATCCTTGGCTGGCTAGTGCGGACGCAATGCCAAATCCTATACCCTGTCCCGCACCGGTCACTATGGCTGTTTTATTTTTAAATGTCATACTAAAAGTATAGCACTTGCTGAATTTATTTTTGAAAGCAGGTATTAGAAAGTTTTAAGCTCTAGTTAGTTTTAGTCAAATCTCACTGGAATATAAACCTTGTCATTGTGATTGGGTAAGCCAGAGGGGTTGTTTCTTCTTAATTCCAAAAACCCAGTTTCTTGGCAGATCATAGGAAATTCTAGTGTTGAGCTGAATTCCACAAAATCTTCCGTCGTCCACTCCCCTTGTGCTGTGGCATAATATTGCACAAGGATTGGTCCATCAATGGTTCCGCAATAAAGTGTTACAGGGAAGTCTCCCTCGAAAAACCAGTTTCCACGCGCTTTTCCCGTTACGGTAAGTGGGTTGGAAATTACATCGTTGGGTTGTGGGTAATCTACGATAATCATTTGTTTTGGATATCCCATATCTGGCGAGTCTGTGTTTGCTGTAGTGGCACTGGATAAAGTTTTTTGGTAGTTCATGCCAACAACAAATCCAATGAGCGGAAGCATTACGAACAGCGCTAAAGCCGCACATTTGGAGAAGGTGGTAACAGTTCTGTATTTTTCCGGGATTTTGATCATGGTTTTATTGTATACCATAATGATTTTTGCTGAAATACTTGATAAAATGTCAACGTTAGCTTGGGCTCCTAGCTCCCTTCTTCGTCCGTCTACGCTAAAGCTTCGGCGGACTACGAAGGGCAAGCAGTTGGTTAGACCTGCCTGCCGGCAGGCAGGGCATTCGGTAATAATGAAGCCCTCATAAAGTATCAAATATCGTCTTGGGCTCCTAGCTCAGTTGGTTAGAGCATTCGGTTTACATCCGAAAGGTCACAGGTTCGAGCCCTGTGGAGCCCACCATCCGCCGCAGGCGGATGTCCTTCGTAGCGTAGCGAAGAAGGACTAGTTTGGAAATAACACTATCAATTTCTGTTAGTGCTCTGGATGGCACAGCCAATTTCCGTCTCAAACCTATGCTTATCACATCACATCTAGTTGCTACGACGAGCATACTACTAATAGCACAAAAAACAGGCATTGAACTTACAAGTTCCACTGTTCTGCTCTCTTATGCATTAGGTGTTGGAATTGACCTTGATCACATATTGCTGTACCCAAAGACTAGCCTGGAACAATTGAGAAGTCTTGCTGTTACAAAAACTAACTATGTTCCTGACACCTTACCGAATCACAGCTTTTTGCAAAGGCCTATCACATGCTTAATTCTATTGCTAATCTTGTATGGCTTTAATTTGTCAGTAATTCCCGCCATTTGTCTTGGTATTCACATTCTTATGGATACACTAGTTTCTCAGAAGCAATTGTTGTGGCCATGGAGTGCAAGGTATTTTTCTCCAGTACTAAAACCCAGTTTCAATAGAAAATTGTTTGAATTTGTTACTGTTTTGCCGTTTTTATGGTATTTTTTTGATATAATGCTTCTGCGCTGACATTGGGGGATCGTCTAATGGTAGGACTGCGGGTTTTGGTCCCGCCTATTGGGGTTCGAATCCCTATCCCCCAGCCAGGGTTTTCTTCCTATAACAACACCGTATAAGACACATGATGTATGGAATGTGGCCTAAAATATCGTAAGGTTAGGAATACTTAAGCTAAACAGTTAAAGTGGGTTGTTCAAATAATCGACTGTATAGGTATCAATATACTGGATGGCCTCCTTTAGATAATCTTGATAAGGAAGTTGCTTTGTATAAAAATTATAGAGATCTTCAGCTGGTTTTCCTAGTTGTTTGTAACTTCCATTGTAAAAATGTTCATAAGCAGTCTCTTTTTGTACCCGATCTTTAAGCCAGGGCCATAAATTACTGACCATATCAGCTTCTCTATAAACATAAAAGTATGCAGTTATCTCAGCGATCGCCCAAATCTTATCGTCTTCAGTAGGTCTTTTATTATAAATATGGTCAACGGTTTCAAATACGTGCGACAAGATTAGTTCATAGGCATTCATATAATATTTCGTTTTGGGGTCTCTTTTCCACCAGACAGCCAGCTGATTACTAGTACCCCAAGATGCCTTAGAATAGAAAGAGCTTACTAAGAAACTATAGATGTCAAATTTCCAATCTATGTTTCCCATTAATTTGGTAATTGTTTCAAAAAAGTAGTCAGATTTATCTGCCCAAATTTTGTTATACGTGTCTTTAACATATTCAAAATCTTTTTCTCTTTCTCTATAAAAGCTTTTCAGATACTTAGAAAAAATTTCTTTTTGTTCTGTTTTGTCTTTTATATTTAGAACGGAAATGATTACTTCTTTATCAAATCCTTACAGTACTTACACTCTCCGTTACTGTAATGGCTTTTCTGTTCTTCTACCAACCGGTTCTATTTTTTCTTGAAGGGAGAAAAAAGGATGCGGTAAATTTATTCGTTAAAACTGTAGGGGTTTTCGCTGTTTTTACTGTATTGGTTTTAATTCTATTATCTACCGGTTTAATATGAGAATTATTAAACTATTATTTTCAATCCGTTTGATGTTTTAAAGAAACCCAATCGTGATCCTGGCTCTGCTGATTAGCCCGCAAACCATGCACAAAAACCACCCGCATTGGCTGATTTCTATAAAAAATAGTATTGTCTAGCGAATATGTGCAGTCTATTGGTAAACGTGCGCCGTCGTGTTCATTGGAATAAACGCCAAAGTCTAGACTTTCTGCGGTATAGCGGATTGCGAACAGCTTTGAATTCTTCAATAGCTGAGCCTGTGCTTTTATCGACGTTTCTTTGAATTATCCGCAGATCCATTGTTTTTATCATAACATAGGTTAACAAATAGAAGCGTGGGCTAGAAAATTTTTCTGGTATATAATCACTTCACTATGATTATGTGCAATAAAATATACCTTTGGATTACGTTTGCGACAGGTTTCTTACTGCTAATTCCCCTACTCACCATGCAATTTAGCAGTGAGGTGAATTGGTCACTAGGTGACTTTGTTGTTATGGGCACTCTTATTTTTGGTACCGGTAGTTTCTTTGTGTTGATAGCCCGAAAAATAAACAAAAAGTACAGAATTGCATTAGGTATTGTTTTCACATTAGCATTTCTTTGGGTTTGGGCAGAGCTTGCGGTGGGTGTTTTTACAAATTTGGGAAGCTAAATTAGTTTGATTTTGTTGAGCCATTGTATACTTACCATATGAACATCAGCGAGATACCAGGCTTAAACAACTTTCTAGATAACTTCTTTGAGCTACTAAAAGCCAAAGGCATAGATGTTTCCAATTACAGCATGGATCATGTTGCATATCAGGCCTCTTCCTCCGAAGATTATGATAGTAAAGTTAGTGAATTAAGTAAGTTTGGGGAATTTTTCAATGAATCCGTTATTGGAGGCAGAAGGGTTGGGATTATTAAAGTTTCACAACCGATTCCTTATAAAGATAAAGCTCTTATTGCGCTGGAAGTAATCGAGCAGAAAACTGAGCAGGTTTGTGATTCTGGCTGAGAGCATGCGGAGTTTGTGATTAATGAGTCTTATGACGATTTAGTTGCAAGGTATGCAGAGTTTGAGTGGGATTTGTCTAGCACGAATAGGCCTATCTGGTCTCATCTTAAGTTGCGTCTTGCTGATGGTGTGCAGGTGAAATTTCATAACCTCGATGTTCTAGAATCTGTGCGAATGGAAAAGCAATCCCCCTCAGCTAATTTCCCTTACAGACAAGGAGTAAACGCCATAGTAGTTGATTTAGACAACGACTTCCTTATTGTGCAAAAAAACTCATATAAAAAAAATGAGTGGGATTTTCCGGGCGGTGGCCTAGAAGATGGCGAAAACCCCGAACAAGGCATCTTACGAGAACTACACGAAGAGCTGGGTTCCACTGACTTTCAAATAGTAAAACAAAGCCCAATAATCATTAAATTCGATTGGCCTCAAGAAAATATAGATTTGGGTTTTAGAAAGTATGGGAAATGGTGGCGCGGACAAGAAAAGTTGCAGTTCATTGTTAGGTTTACTGGCGACAAAGAAGAGCTTGATATGCAAGAAGACGAGCTAAGGAGCATTAAGTGGGTAAAGTACTCTGAGTTGCAAGAACATCTTGTGTTTGATGGTCAGTGGCATAACTGCAAAATGGTCCTTCAAGAAGCAGGCCTAGCTTTTGATTAGTAAACAGACTTGGTTATACAATAAACCCATGAAAGTACATGTAGCCTCGGGAAATCCAAAAAAGGTTGAGCTTGTAAAACAACTGTTTTCCTACTACTTTCCAAATCATGCTATTGAAGTCACCCACAGTGTAGTTGATTCTGGTGTACCGAACACACCTTGGGATGCTCAGACAAAATCTGGTGCCATTAATCGGGCAATGAATGCTTTAACTACCATACCGGGTTGTGATTATTATATCGGAATAGAAACAGGACTCACTACAAGGGGCATTGATTTGTGTGAAGAGACCTGGTGTGCCCTTGTGTCTAGTGATGGTAACCGATTTTTTGGCTATGGTAGTGGCAATATTATAAGTAAGCAAACTAAATCACGTGTACTGGAAAATAAAACAACCAACACAAAAACTTTGGAAGTTTGGAATGCCCTAATCCACGCCTGGGAGTTATACTCTGGCAGTCCAGAGCAACGGGAGATGGGGTTAAAGAGTGCGATCGAAACCTGTCTGATCCAGTTGCAAAGCCATCACCCATAGCCAATCACTATTGACAAATCTATAACCTCTTGTGCTATAATCCACTGTTTTAGCAGGAAGCGCCTGTGTATTAAATTACCACGGGTGCCTGGAAAGCCTCGTGGATACACCAAAAAATGGTGTTGAAAGGAGGTGAAAGAATTAAATGCTAAAAACAAGACAACTAGCTGTGGTTGCTGTAGCAACTGCAGTATATGCTCTTTCAGGTGTTGCGAATGCGCAAACATTCGGAAGTTTTGTTGGTAGCTTTAGGAATGGTTTCCTAGGCTCTACTGGCAGTAACATGGGCAGCATTCAGCAAGACATGACGGCTAAATGTGAAAGCGTCTTGGCCCAAGTTGAACAAAGAATGGCGGATGCGGACACGAAAATTGCTAGCGCTGATACGCGAATTAATGACGCTACAACTCGTCTCATGGCTGCTTTAGATCAACTAGATGCTCAAGGAATTGATACATCTAAGATAAGAGCTCAAGTTCCAGATTTAGAACAGCAAGCTGCAGATATGAAATTGCAGTTTACTGCAAAACTCTCGGAATTTAAGTCTCAAATGCAGACACTAGATTGCAGCAATCCTGAATCTTGGAATTTTGGAGGTAACGGAAATGTTTCTGAAGAATTCCAAATTGAGGAACTCAAGAAACTAGCTAACCCAGAAATGTGGTCCTGGGTCAGCGATACAAATTGGAATTGGGGCGGTAATAACTAAACCAATAAAACCTTCTAGACCATACACGGGTCTGTAGCATGCAGACCTGGCCTACTGCCAAGGCGAGGTGCAGGGCAGACCCTGCACTTTTTAGGCTACTACTATAAATACTAAAAATGTAGTGAGTAGTAGAGCTAGAAGTATTAAAGTGTCTTGATACTTCAGATTATTACTTTGCTTCATACAATAATAGTAAACACTCCCCTAAAAAAATCAAGGAATTCTTATCGAAATATTACAAAAATCAAGCAGCTTGCTAACTACCTGCAGTCAAAATAACTGTATGATCCCAATAAGAGATCGTAGCTCGCCACACGGTGTCGCTATGGTTACATACCTACTGATTGTTATAAACACTGTGGTATTTGTCTTGATGTTATTAAGACCCCAGCCTGAACTATTCCAATTCATTCAAGCATATGCACTTGTACCAAATGAGATCGTTCAAGGGCAAAATTTGTATACACTAGTAACTGCAATTTTCATTCACGGTGGCTTTATACACATAATTGGTAACATGCTAGCACTCAAAATTTTTGGAGATAGTTTAGAAAATGAACTTGGCAGTATAAAATTCCTCGTCTTTTATTTGCTTTCAGGCTTTGTTGCATCGTTTGTGCAAATTATAATTGAGCCTGGTTCCGAAATACCTGTTCTAGGGGCCTCCGGCGCTATTGCCGGAGTTATGGGTGGTTATCTGATGCTTTTTCCCAGACACAAAATAGATGCGATATTACCCATTGGCTTTTTGTTTTTTAAGATAACAATACCTGCACAGGCAATGCTCATCTACTGGATTACTATCCAAGTGTTTTCGGGTATTGGACAGCTTAATTTTCCTGGAACCGGAGGCGTTGCATATCTTGCACACGTTGGAGGTTTTTTATTTGGGCTTATCTTTATCAGGTTGTTTAGGAATAAATCTTAGCGATAAAGAATTTACACAGTGCCTGGTATTTCTTGGTGTAAAACGTTCACCCTCAAAAACATGGCCTAAATGCCCACCACATTTGGCGCAAATAATTTCTGTTCTAAAACCATTTGGGTCTGGAACTCTTCTTACAGCTCCAGGAAAATGCTCGTCGAAGCTTGGCCATCCGCATCCTGCCCTAAATTTAGCAGCAGAAGGAAAAAGAGGGTTACCACATTGTTTACAGACATAAGTTCCTTCTTTGAAAAACTCGTTGTATTTTCCGGAAAAAGGCATTTCAGTCTTTTTATGTAGTATTACCTCTTTTTCTTCTTCTGTCAGTTCAGTCATATTATTTGCTTTCCAGTTGTTGCTCCAACCCATCTGCAAGCTCTCTAATAACCTCGGCTGGAACTTTGTTCAAGGACTCGTAACCTTTATCATTGGCCATTTTCATTACGCGCTGCCCAATATTCTGAGCTTTTGGATGCAGCCTGGCAGTTATTGCGTATAGGCGCTTAATTTCCCTTGCAGCATCCATATCTAACCCAAGGGTTGCCTGTACTTTCTTCTCATTTTTCAAGGCAGCCACTTCGGTAAGTCTAGACCTAACCTTTTGCATTTCTTCTTTGCTTGGCCGCTTGCCCTTTGGTGCATAGCCTGCATTAGCGAGCGCTCTCCCAATGGCGGAAGTTTCGCAGTTTTCCAGGTGACTTGTTGTATTTACCAATCCACCCATACCTCTGGTTTCTTCAGCATATCCTGTAGCCCAGGGTTTATCTTCGTCGAATGATCTAAAAAGAGATGCTTTAAACACAACTCTATCTTCTGAGTATTGAACCATTTCAGTTACTACTCTGCCTTCTTTGAACTCTTTGTGGAATCTTTCTAATCTGTCTTCTACGGGTTCGTAATCTTCTAAATTAAATTTTGGCATTTTACCTCCAGTTAACTTGTAACCACAACTTTGTACTTTTCCCAATCTTCGGGTAATGTTTGGAGATTATACCAAATTTTTGTAAATAAAAAAGTCCAATTTTAGCTGTCATAAAAACATTATCTGTAGATTTTAATGCCTGTCCCCAGAGTGGAGACAGGCGAATTCTTCCGTTATTTCTTCATTTTTTCTTTGTCTGCCTTTTTCTCTTCTTCTCTCTTTTTAGGTTCTTCTCTAATCTTCAACTCGTTAACTACTTCTACTACTCCAGAGGACCAGAACGCGTCGGCATAAGCCAGAAATTGGTCATGCCTGTTCTTTACCTCCCCACTAAGTGTAACAACACCATCTTTTACGCCAACCTCAATGTTGTCCTTGGAAGATCTGGAAATATAGGGGTTTGAATCAATGTTGTTTATTACATTGTCTGCAATATCTTCATCTGTCCATTCATACATTGGCCCGTAATAAGTAGTATCTATCCAAGGCGCCCAGCTGGAGAATGCTGGATAGTAGGCTGTGGAATAGCCGTAGTAGTCGGCGTAAGTCTGTGGTCTGCCATTCATTAAAATATCACCTCCTTCATTGTGACACTTTATGTCATTGGTTTTTGACTTGGGTTAGTTTTGTGTAAAATAAGCGTAAGATATGAAAAAAGCACTTGTAGTCATTTTTTTTATTGTTTTGCTTATAGTAGGTTTGTTGCTTTACAAAGACTTTGGAATTAGCTGGGATGAGCCGTTGCAAAGAGACTTGGGTAAGCGTGTTTTCAACTATGTGCATCATCAGGATCCCAAAATGCTTAGATCCAAAGACAAATACTACGGCCCCTTTTTTGAATACATCCTTTTTCTTGCCGAAGACAGCTTACAGTTATCAACTGTAAGGGAAATTTACGAAACTCGCCATCTGCTCACCTTCCTATTTTTTTACATAAGCACTATCTGTTTCTATTTTCTGGTAAAAGAATTATTTGGCAGTTGGAAGCTTGCCTTGCTTGGTACGCTTTTGCTGGTTTTAAGTCCCCGAATCTTTGCGCATTCGTTTTACAACACCAAAGATTTGGCTTTCATGTCTGCCTGTATTATTGCTTTTTATTTCTTGATCCAGTTTCTAAAAAAACAGAGCTATATTTCGATTATATTGTTTGCCCTTACCGCAGCAATTGCTACCGACATACGTATTATGGCACTTATGATTCCTGCGCTGGGGTTGGCAACCTTTTTTCTGTTAACTCTAAAAAGCAAGAAGTTTGTTCATGTCCTTACGCTAAGCGTTCTATTTGTGGGATTGTATACACTATTTGTCTACATTTTCTTTCCGATCTTATGGGAAGACCCTGTTGATAGATTTAAAGAAGCTTTCGAGACTATGGCTAATTATAATCAGAAGACTGCCACGCTTTATTTTGGCAAAAGTGTTTCCAGTTTTAAAGTGCCTTGGCACTATACTTTAGGTTGGATAGCTGTTACAACACCAGTTTTATATATTGGTTTGTTTTTTTCAGGAATAGTTGCTGCGGTTTTAGCCTTATTTAAGCGCAAATTTCTAATCTATATGCTTCCCATTTTTGGTTGGTTTGTATTGCCTTTAGGTGCTGTTATATATTTCAAATCAACACTTTATAACGGGTGGCGACAAATGTTTTTCATTTATCCGGCACTATTGCTAATTAGTATCTATGGAATGACGTGGCTGCAAAGCCTCAATGTGAAAACTAAAAAGCTAGTAACTTATGCAGTTGTTGTCCAGATTGCGCTTGTTATTATCACAATGGCTAAACTACATCCGCACCACTATGTGTACTTTAATGAGATAGCAAAGCTCCCAGGCAAAATTGAAGAAAACTTTGAGCTTGATTATTGGGGCAATTCGGGCAAACAGGTATATGAGCATCTTGCCAAAGTAGCTACAGAAGAACAAGTGTACGTTATAGGCACGCATCTTTCTACAGAATACAATATGCACCTTGCAGAGGGGGGTACAAAATTTGTGTTTACAAAAGATAGTTCTCAGGCAACGTATTTCATCGATCACAGATCTAAGCCAAAGCAGCTTTCTGCCAGTGGGAAAATACCTGTCTATACACTTGTAGTTGACGGTAATAGTATCGCGAGCGTCTATAAGCTAAATTAACTACACTTGCTCCCCGTTTATAAAAATTCTAACAGTCTCTACTTGAGGATATTGGAGTGCAATTGCTTTTAGCTGATCCAAAGCTCTGTTGGAACCACAAATCTTATCCGAGGGTTCTTCTCCGGTAAAATCTACTGTTACCTCGGTTCCTTTTACTTCAATAGATTCAAGATCAAGTTTTGATTCGTATAAAGGGTTATACAACAGTTTTTCTTCAATTACTTTATCATCAAAATTAAGCATTTCCAGATATAAGGACCACAGTTGATCCCTTAGTTCCAGGTTTGTATTTATGTTTTTTACAACACCCACAAGCTCATCTTTGCAGCTTACTGTATTGTCGTCTGATATTTCCAACTGCACAAGAAAGATGCTGGTTGTAAAATCGCCTTGTTCCTGCTCAACTTCTATACTTGGTGCGGGAGTACCGCCTATAGGTGTTCCTTCAGTGAATGGTAATGTAATGTTTGATTGTCTAACAAAAAAATAGGCACCCACACCAACGATTAAAAGCAAGATTACTACAAAAAGAACTCTCATGAGAGCTTGCCCCATATTGCTAATTTAGCCAATCATATTTAAGGTAAAAATGGAATGTTTTAAGAAAGCCGTAATAAATTTTAGGCAAAAAGCTTGGTATACTTTTTATATGAATATAGAACAATTTTTAGGCAATGTGCCTCCATATGTCTTTGTATTAATTGGTTTTTGGGAATTGGCCTGGAAGGGTTTTGCCTTATGGAAAGCTGCCCGTAATGAGGCGAAGGTTTGGTTTGTAGCCCTTTTAGTTTTTAACACATTGGGCATCTTGCCTATTGCGTATCTATTGCTGGACAAATACTATTTTCACAAGAAAGATTAGAAGTTATTTAAATACACCACAGAATACTGAAGTATAGCTGCAAATAAGCCCCATACTAGATATGGAATTTGCGCATAAGCAACCCATTTCGAATAAGGATATATTTTAGTTATTGCCCAAACAAGGGAAATCACGACTATAGTAACGTCAACTGCCGCCAAGATATTATTTCTCAGTACAAATTGAATGGGTGAAAAAAGCAAATTCGCTACTAAGTTGATTATAAAAGGCAGTACCACGCCAATTGGAATTCGCTTCTTAAAGTACAAATAGCCAATATAGCCAAAGGATATGAAAATTATTGGATACAAAATGCCCCAAACTATTCCAAACAAGTAAGCAGGAGGCGCAAATGATGGTTTTTCAAGATTTTGATACCATTCAAACTGATTCATAAATTACCAAATTTTTGGATGGCAAACTGTTTATTGTTAAATTATACTCTACATATGGCAGATCCAGAAAATAGCAGTGAATTGATCCACTCTATCTTTACTAAAAGCGTGGAACAAAGAATTTCTGAAACTAAGGAAAAATATTATGGCAAAACAATTGTACCGAGGCACACGCTATCAAGGCCATTTAAACAGCTGTATGATGATAAGATGGTTAAATCCACCTGTACACTTGCCTCAGCGCTCAACTGTGCAAGAGCCTTGGGCAGAAACCTCCCTGACAATGCAGAAGAGTTAGTTCTTAACTCCATAGAATCTTCTGTTTTTGAACAGAATGATGGATTCTTAAACTTGTCGGTTTCAATAGACTTATTGAAATCCATGGGCTACCAGGTTACTGATGAATTTGGTCATCCTGAACAACTTGTTGATCATTTGGTTGATGGTGGTGTTGCGATGGTCATAGTAAACGGACACGCCGTAACTTATTCCGGCGTAGATATTGAGAATGGCGATATTACCCTCATTAAACACGATCCGAGCAAAACTGCTCCGCTAGAGGAAAGAGTTAGCTTTGATGATCATTGTAGTGGCCTATATGGAAGTCCGGACACTGCATTTCAAGTCAAGCTGGTTAAGTAATTTCCTGTACACTGTTTTCATTTAGCAAAGCTGAAATATATGTTGATAAAGGTACTGCTAAGATCAGCCCAATGCTTCCTACCAATGTTCGTACAACCTCATCGGCTACAATTTCCATATTAACAATATCCCCAAAGGGCTGGGGATTATTCACAAACAAAAGCAACAGAGGCATAGAGGCACCTGCGTAAACTAAAACTAAAGTATTAATCATAGAAGTAATGTGGTCTCTGCCAACTTCCATAGCATCTTTATAAAGTTCTTGGGTTGTATAATGACGTCTAGTCTTGCGCAACTGGGTAACAACACTTGCTTGCGAAACGGTAACATCATCTAACACGCCAAGAAAGCCAATGATAATGCCTGCTAGCAGAATACCTTTCATGTTGATAGATTCGTTTGCTACTTGTAGAAACATGGCCTCTTCAGAAGAATACCCTGTTAATTTTGCGGCATTTACTGATACTCCTGTAAGGATTGTGGTGATAATAAGAGTTAGCAGTGTGCTTGCAATGGCAATATGCGTTTTTCTAGAAAACCCATGTGATAGATAAAATGTTACTGGCACAATTAGCAAGGCTGCAATTACGGTGATAATAATTGGGTTACTTCCTTTAATAATGTTTGGCAAGATAAATTTAAAGATCATTAAGAAAGAAAAGGCCATTCCTAAAAGAGAATATACTCCGTACTTCTTACCTACAACTATAGACAAAATAACAAACCCGATGAAAATTATAGTTAGGGAATTAGCTCTGTAGAAGTCTGTAATTATGTACATTGGTTTCGCGTTACCTATACTAATGCTTTCAACTATAACTGTGTCCCCTTGGCTATATGTGATGTTTTTTGCGGATAATTCTAAGTTGTTATCGATGGTTATTTCTTCACCGGTAGCAAGTTTCACTTTGAGAAGTTGGTTTGTGGCAGTTGACTCAATAATTTCTACAACCCTGGCTTTGTATTTTTGAGTTTCGGGAAGTTCTTGTGCATATGCTGTATTAGTGGCTAGCAATGCAACTAGTAGCAAGCTAAGTATAATGAAGATCTTTTTCACGTGCATATTGTACCGTAATCTGTAATTTATGCAGGTAGTCGTCTAAAAACCACTTCACCATTCTCTACTCGCTTGGCCCAGGTTGATCTGGTTTCTAGTGGCTTTACTGTTATACCATCCAGCTTCATAGAACAGTCAGCGATACACAATGACCTGTTTTTTTCAATTATAATTCCCACATGAGAATGGTCTTTGAAAACGGCCAAATCCAAAGGCCTAAGGAGTTTATGCTTAGGTATTTCCTCAAACTTTTCCGAGTCAAATATGAAAACGCCTGCGTGTGACGGCTTAATTTTTTCGGGATCTGCCCAAGCTAACAAGCTTATGATGTCAACTTTTTGGTCTAGTTCTATTGCCTTAAGAATATTGAAAACATAACCTGCACAATCTAAGCCAATATGCATGGTAGCAAGCCATTTTCTGATTAGAATATCATCCTGCGGGTTATATCCCCACTCTTTTAGATTTGGAATCAAGCGATCTATGTCTTGCTGCAATTCTTCTGGTGAGCCTTTACCGCCAAAAGCACCTAAAGCTGTCTGGCCTTCTTTTATAAAGCTGACAATTTTCCTTGTTGTTTCATCCTCAAGTTCCGCCATTTCCATGGCTTTTTTGTACTGTTGTTCTGCTGTGTTTATGAAGTAAGGGACTGGAATTGTTCTGTTGTTATAGTGAAGGGTTTGGTATTTGTCCGTAATTTTTAGCGCTGTTATGTTAGCTTGTACCAAATCTATAGGCATGGGTTAATTGTACAATATTGTTTAACTTAGAGTTGAATGGCTTGCCAGAGATAATCATTTCTGAATTCTACTTCAACCAAATTAACAAACTTTGTCTTAAAGAATTTTGAGCCGTTGAAGTCTGCAGATTTATCTATGGGAAGTTGCTTCTCAATAAAGAATTTATGTAATTCATCGTATTTTTGAGCAACTAGTGCAATATGTTCAATCCCTGGTTTTAGTTTATTAATGTCTGCATCAGGCTTCGGTTCGAACATCTCAATTGACTGTATTTCAATGTCGTTAATCTTTGGAAAGCTTGTCAGTTTATAAATGTTGTTTCTTCTGTTGTGCATTTCTCCTGCGTTTACTAAAGTTGCGTATGTCTGCAAAAGCGTATCAGACTTATCAAATTCTTCTGCAGATAGAACTTGCAAGCCAAAGTGATCACCTGTAATTCCAAAGGCTTTTATGTCTACTCCATATATGTTTAGTTGGTTAAAAACCAATGGAATATAAACCTTCAGGTAGTTTTCAAGTTGTTGTTGTGAATGGATGGGATAGTATGGCAATAGCATTAGTTTTTGCCGATTAATTTTTCTTCATCAATAACAGTATCATTCTCTAAAAACTGAGACCACCACCATTCTTGTGGGTTACTGTCTTTCATGGCAAATGCCAGCTTTTTGGCTGATTCTGTTTTTAGCCCCGGAATTCTGTCATTAAAATCTGAGTCAAACCATTTTTCTGCCATTTTATTGCCCTGCCACATCAATACCCATTCCTGGTACAACTGTTCAAGGCTATCTGCATCCTTAACGCATTTTGCTTCCAATGAAGTTCTTGTATCATATTCTTCCAGAAGCTTTTCCAGATCTTTGGAAAATTCTAGCCCTTTAAAGCTATCTTGAATCGCCGTGGTTTCATCAACAGCAACATAATGTTTAGCTACAAAATCTACGTCGCCTGTTCTTGCTTTGGGAATGTCATGAAATACTGCCATAGCTACGGTTTTAAGAGCTTGGTCATGGGATATGCCTTCCATACGGCATAGGCAGTAGGTTATGACGGCTACGTGGTGGCTGTGAGAAGCAACTGTGTCAAAAGTGTTGCCCAGGTGTTTGTTATGGTTTCTAGGCATTCTCATTAGTACACCCGATTGTTGGATTAGGTATAGGACTTTTTTAAGCATAAGCTTGTTTTGACTACAGAAGTAGTGCTGAATTTGCTAGATATTCCTCCATAATTTTTATATGCAACAAGTCTTTCTCTCTCCCCATAAGCTTTTTCCATTTAATAACATCTTCAAAACCTACAACTCTTATGCCATGAATAATTTCTGCATTATCGATAAGTTTATCTATATTCCATTCACCCGGATACCAATCCGAAAAAATCTCTAACTCCTCACCAAATGGTCTGACCACCAAACCTTTTTTTGACTCTGGTACTACGGGGGGTGTTATAGAACATGCCTTTTTCCATGCCTTCTTTCTGGCAATAATATCAATGTCGTGTCCTAGATCCTTTAGGCCACGAAAATGCATAATAGCAGAGCCAAATACAGCATAATCGTCAACGGGCAGCTCTAGGCTTAATAATTTTTGCAGTATGTGATTGGGATGCATACTTACATATATTATACAAAATTAAGTATAAACCCGCCCCTACTCCAAAACCACAAAGGCGAATGCATATCAATTGGGGTAATTCCGGTTCCTTCCAAAACCTCTCTCCACCTTGCTGAAACCTTCTCCCTATCTAGTGTCTTTTCAGACTTTTTCAATACACCAAGCCTAATTGAAGCTTGAATAACATGTGTATCAGGCGCAATTTCAATAAATTCCCTATTGGTAAGTCTTACTGCGCAATACCTTTCCATGACATGTAGCCAATAATTAAAAATCTTGGGCCCGGATAGGTATGGAAAATCCTGCTTATACCTTTTCTGCATAACCTCCTTAAGTTCAAGCACATCATAGTTATGCAACTTAAAAAATTTTGGAATAGATCCTGCCGACTTATAGAAAGTCTTTGCCAATCTTACCCACGTGTTAGCATGCTTATATGGTTGGAGTGCTAACTTGTATTTAACAAGATCAGATCGAATAAAATCTTCAGTCTTGTCTTGAACGTTCGCGATGTCAAACAAATAGTTAGTTTTTGTGTCTAGAAAGACAGCAGTTGCTGCCTCCCATAGTTTGTAGCTGTTTCTTTGGTAGTTAAGGGCCATGGGAAGGGTAAAGTATGCGAATTTAAGTGGTTGGGATGTGTTTGAAAAGTCTGGATGTGCATCTTCGGGCATGGTTGTGTTTCCCAACTTGCCTTCTTTATAAGCGTTATATAATCTGATGCAGTTTTGTTGAAGGATATTCACTTTTCTATGTGAGCAAAAAAATGTAACCAAGTTGTAGGAGTGTTATTCAGTGGCCTACTTTCAACTTCCCAAGTCTTGTCTATACTAAAACCAGTGCCTCTAAGCTGTTGTAAGAATGTTTCTTTGTGCCAGAGAATAAACTTTCGGCTCCAAACCTTTCCACACCTTGTTTCATTAACAACAATTGGACCTTGGTTGCCACTACGAACACTTAAATAAATCATGTCCTCGTTTCTTAGAATATCTTTGATGTCTTGTAATACTTTGGGCATTTGTTCTTCCTCAATATGAAGAAGGGCTGCGGAGGACCAAACTGCGTCAAAAGTGTTAGGCTCAAATAGATTTCTCAGATTAAGGATGTCACCTACTACAAATTTTGGTCTTTTCTTGGAATTCTTAAGTACTTTGGCTTGTTTTATCATTTCGGAAGAATAGTCTAAGCCAGTAATATCGTAACCCAACTCGGCAAACTTATAGCTGTCGTGACCTGGGCCACAGCCAAGATCCAATACTTTTTTTCCGGAAATTAGTTTTGAGAATTCACTTAAAATATCATGGATTTTTGGGTTTATAGCATTTGTCTGGACATACCCAGCTACAACATCTGGGTCTTCATATGTTTGTTTTGTGTAGTCAAGGTTAGTGCTATTGTTCATGCATTTACAAAGATATAGAAATCAGGATCGAATTTTGGTTCCTGAAACATAACCCTCCCACGAATCTCTTCGGCTGTAAAAGAGGTACCCTCAGGAACTACAATTAGTTTGTCATCGTCATCGTTTGGCCTGTGGGAAACTGCAATACAGATGCCTTCTGCTTCATCTAATGGAAAATCTACACCCAGATAATATGCATCAAGTTCTTCGCCATCTGGTGCTATGACACCAGGTACATAGCCATAGTTTACAGGATAGATGTATCCCCTTTTTGGGTGTTTGCTGCCTAAGGGCCTATCAATCTTGATAGTTACTTTTTTGCCAAGGAATTCCTCGGCTAGTTCAAAAGATTCGGTCATATGTTCTTAAATCTTTCTAAGGCTAATCTGATAATTTCCTCGCCTACCTCTCCCCACTCGATATAAGACGTAAATTCTTCTGCAGGTATTAATCTCCTATCTACCATTTTGCCGTCGTGGGGGTCAGGTGTCTGGTCCCTAATATCCTTGATCAATGTAAAATATCTGAGTTGATAAAAGTGGTCACCTTTTTCTCTGTTGGGGTTATTTGGGAAAAAGACCTCTGATGCACCGAGTAATTCCAGGTGATCTATTGATATGTCGGCTTCCTCATCAACTTCTCTGTATAGTGTCTGTTCAGGTGTTTCTCCAGTTTCGGGAGTTCCTCCGGGTAAATTCCAGGGCGTAAATTCCCCGTTATCAAGGGGATTTCTAATGACCATAATTTTTTTGTCATTTGTGAAACATACGCCATAAACTTGTGTTATGGGTGATAGACCTTCGTAAGAATCTATTTGACGCCAGATTGTCTTAACAGGCAAGCCTTTATGTATCCAATGTGATTGAATCATTATAAGTTAAAATTATATACCTTATCTGCAATAAAGTCCTTTAGAGAGTCAATGGCTTTGCGGCGCATACTAATTTCATTTTTTACGCCACTCCCCAATTCCGCAAATGTCTTGTCATATCCATCGGGCATAAAGACCGGATCCCATCCAAAATTACTATCCCCCATTGGCAATACAATCTTTCCGGTAACCACACCCACAAAAAAGTGCACCTCTCCCCTAGCATCTAGCAAACCAACTACAGTTTTAGCTTCCGCTACACCATCCCCAAAAGCGTGTGCTAGTTGTGCTAACCCTTCTATGCCAACTGATTTTAAGACAAACTTTACTAAAGGGCCTGGAAACCCGTTCATTGCTGTAATATAAAGCCCTGTATCTTCCACAATAAACATGCCATCGTAGCGCTCTTTAGCAGCTAAAAGCTTTGCTTTGATTACTTCTTGTGGGTCAAGAGATTGTATTTCCGGAAGGTCTATATCCAGTTGTTCTATCTCAGGAAGTATCGCTTTTACTTCCAAAAATTTATTCTTATTACCGGTGATGAAAAATAGTTTATGCATGTCTACTTATTTCTTGAAACCAAATACCAATACCCACTAGCAAAACACATCAAAGGCAAAGTGATCAAAAGAAACGGCACCAAATCCGAATACGTTCTAAAGAACAAAAAAGATAAAACTGCCAAAACACTATATACAATGGCTCCTGCCTTAATATTTTTTCGGGCACTAAGTATGGCCGCAATCAACAAATACGTTGGAATCAAATGAATTAACAACCCTATCGGATCAGATAGGGAATCTAGTGCAAAAAGACTAATAAAAACTGTATGGACTATAGAAAGTACGAAGATTGCCCTTTTCACAGCTTTATTATAGCAATTGTTGCATCTTGGAGTTAGTATTATCGCCATATGAATATAAGACTAGACTCATTTTTAGCAAAATATGGGCTTGCTTCAAGAAGAAAAGCTAAAGAGCTTATTGCCCAGGGTAAAGTTACCATAAATGGCAAAGTAATAACGGAAGTTACTAAAATTGATCCAGAAGTAGACACTGTACTTGTAAACAACAGACTTGTAGATGTGAAAACTCATAAGTTCAGGTACATACTTTTCAATAAACCGTTAAACGTAGTTAGTACAACTAGTGATGACTGGGGTAGACCTACAGTTCTAGATTATGTAAAGGTTCCGGAAAAAGTTTTTCCCGTAGGTAGACTAGATTACAATTCTGAAGGCTTAATGTTACTAACAAATGATGGTGAACTCGCCCTCAAATTAACACATCCCAGATATCATGTGCCAAAAACATACATTGTTAAGACAAAGCAAAGTATAAAACCTGCGCAACTGGAACAGCTTAGAAAAGGCGTTCACATATACGACACAATCACACTACCTGCAAAAGTTCGGCCATTAGGTGATAAATCTTTTGAAATTGTTCTTACACAGGGGTTAAAAAGACAGATCAAGGAAATGTGTAAAGCTGTTGAATTAACAGTTGTTTCTCTGACTCGAGTATGTATAGGACCTATTTGTTTAGGCAATTTGCGTCCTGGGGAATTCCGAGATTTAACAGATCAAGAAATTAATCTACTGCGATAGGTTCGCAGCTAGACCCTAGCATATTTACATTTTTCGCTTTTGGGCAAGCTACTTTAACTTCCCCAAACCCCAACACCTCGCTGGAATACACTTCGGTAACACTCCTACACAACCTGTATTTGTAACTGGTTGTGTCATAGCACTCACGCATACACCATGGTCTGTTTGGGTCTGTCTTACAAATTGGTGTATCCATAATAGTTAGCCAAGTGCCTTCTTTTGCATTATCTAAAGTAAGGGTTTCTAGTTTTCCTAATGTAGTTCTTGGGGCAAAAAAGTAAAAAAGCCCAAGAATGATTACGATGCATACTGCGGCTGTGAAAGGTTCGATTTCTAATTGATTTTTCACACTAGAATTATAGCAGTTTGCACTTTTCTAATTACTTACCAAAGTTTTGCAGAACCCTTAGACAATTTTTGCAACAATTTTCTAAACTAACAAGATTAAATTATAAAGAAAGTAGGTGTTGAAAAATGAATTATAGAGGTCTTGGATTAATAGCTTTCATACTTGTTATTATTGGCGCCATTAACTGGGGATTAGTTGGTTTATTCGGTCTAGATCTTGTTGCAGCAATCTTTGGAGAGTTTAGTTTGTTGTCGAGGATAGTGTATATTCTGGTGGGGCTGGCAGGTTTGTATCTGGTGTTTGCAAAAGCAACAGAGAGGTAGATCTAGTGCAGAAGGTTAAAAAGGATGGTGTAGTTTATGTAGCTACCTGTGCAGGTAAGTGGTGATCCTAACTATCTTATGCAATATACAGTTTTGCCAAACATGTGATATTCAGAGTAATTTTGTTCTGTGGTTCCAGAACCATCGCCTAACATAACTTTTTCGATGTTTCCATTAATAAAAGTCAATTTACAAATAGTAGGTTTTGATAATTCAAGTATGATAGGAAATATCCCATACAAAAGAGCATCGTAGCTTCGTTGTATCTTAGGATAAAAGTGGTGAGGATGTTGGCTAATCTTATCAGTAATAATTACAGGGTAGGTCTTTGTTGCAAGCATAATTAGAAAAAGTAGTAGAAATGATGAAAATAGAACAATCAGTAACTTTTTATACCTCATATACTTATTTTAGCAGTTAGTAATAATAATTGGTTGTGTTATAGGAAATTAACTTTGGTGGAATTATACGACTTCGCTCGAACATATTTTCAGCGGAACGCCTGACGCACGCGCCGCGTGCGTGGTGGCTCGAAACGAAATCGTACGCTCTCGCCCCGCCGCCACGCTCGGACTGCTCGGCATTCCTCCCCCCA
>DBQF01000004.1:40413-48050 GCA_002305115.1 candidate division WWE3 bacterium UBA1401 | reverse complement strand
TTTATCTATTGAGGTTCCTACCGGCTACCATATTTACGATTTCGATCATTTAACTCTCATGAAAACTGCAGACTTCAGTACCTACATCCCCGGTCCTGAAAGTTTTCGTGTTGCTGTCCCTTTCGATCGGGTACTTCACACTGAAAATTTAATTATTCTAAGTAACGGTAGTTATAGTTTTGCTGTGTACTCCCCTTATCCGGTCAGATATTCTTTTTTGCATTCCCAAGGTGCTAACACCACTAAATGGACTATAGGTAGAATGTTTTCCAATCTTTCTGCTGGTACTGATATTTATGTTGAATCATACATGATTATTGACACTCCGCAACACATTCAAAACTCCCTAATTAATCTCGTCAATGCCCTTAATTCATCTACACTCGGTGACATTAATGGTGACAACAAAGTTGATTTAACTGATTATTCTTTATGGAAAGAACAGTTTATTCTAGGTGAACTTGGTACTAAAACTCTTTCTTCTCCGGCTGACTTTAATCAGGATAATAAAGTTAATATACTGGATTATAGTATTTGGAAACAGGCTTATATCAACTCTTTTAAATAAATCATGATTTTTTTACTATTCTTATTCTTTGTTTTTATCTCCCCACCTGTCCAAGCTGCTACCCCTGAAGGTTGGGTTGATACAGTAGTGCGCAACTCTGCCACTAATCTCCATATCTCTGGTTGGGCTCGCGACCCAGACCATCCAGACCAACCCACAGAGGTTCATATCTATATTGATGGCCCATACGGCTCTGGAACCATGCTTGGTTCGAGTGTCGCCAACAACCCTCACAGCAACATCGGTAATCACGGCTTTTCCCTAAATATTAATTTACCTGCTCAATTTCAAACTGGTAGTCATACTATTTATGTCTATGGTCTAGACGTAAACCGAAGCAACCACTCTCTTATACTACCCGGCAAGAAATTTAGTGATAACTGGCAAAATCCCCTTGAAACCGCCTTTAATAACCTTTTTTGCCAACCCACTAATAACGCCAATTTAACCATAACCGGAGGCAGGTCTAATCTTAATACTAAGCTAAGCACTACTTTAACCATGGGTGGTGCTATCGCCTCCCTTAAACTTAATGGGCTGGAAACCGTTAATATCAACGACCATGGTCGAGAAATTCAATATGCTTTTCAAATTGATGGCCAAGGTGAAGGTAAAAACCCTACTGAAGCAGGCAATCTTCATGATGGAGACACTTCTTCCAGTATTTTTTTAGGAGGCTGTACCGACAATAAAAATCGACTCTATACTCACACTCAAATGGGTTATTGGCACGAACACAATGGTCTTAAAACCTCACCGTATGTTATGGAAAAAATTGTCCAAATAGGTATTCCTGACCACCCCAATGCTATCAAGTTTCTCGGTAAATTTACTATGGCCGAAAATGTCAAAACCATCATTATAGAAATTCCCACCGGCTATCACACTATTCAATTTAATAAAATTAGTCTTTTTAATTTACAAGATTATTCAATTAGAGATAGTGTCGACAGTGACTTCCAAAAAAATCTCTGGGGTGTATATGACCTCGCCATTAATCAAAGCTCTCAATTGATTCCCGTTCTTAGTAATGGTTCTTATAGTCTCGCTCCTTATTCTCCCATGCCCAACGTCTTCTACTTTTTTGGTCAATCCAATCAAGGCAAAACTACTAAATGGAATGTGGCCCGTTACCATGTTGGTCCTTTTTCTAAAGGCGATAACTACTATACCGAAAGCTATTTAGTCATTGATACCCCTCAAAATATTCAAGCTTCTTTAACCAAACTAATTAAAAGTTTCAAACCCACCTCTACCCAACCACCATCTCCCACCTCCATACCTCTGACCCCTGGTGATGTTAATGGTGATAAAAAGATTGATTTAATTGATTATTCTTTATGGAAAGAACAATTTATTCTAGGTGAACTTGGTATTAAAACTCTTTCTTCTCCAGCTGACTTTAATCAAGATAATAAAGTTAATATACTGGATTATAGTATTTGGAAACAGGCTTATATCAACTTTCTTAATTCCTAAACTTTTCCAAAGACATCTTTAAAGTTCTCCAAGCATTGGCAAAACTACCAAAAACAATCAAAATTCCGGCACCAATCACTCCCACCACCCTCAGCCAATTACATTTCTGTTCTACTTTCTCTTTCATATCCTATTTTACACTGTGTGGGTGATAATAGACTCGAACTATTGACCCCCGTCTTATCAGGACGGTGCTCTAACCAACTGAGCTAATCACCCAAGACTATTTTGGAATAATATCACAAAAATTATGTCAATTTAAGCCCCGTTGCCTTCCAACGCCTTTCTAATTGCGTCTCTTGCTTTTTTTGTCTTTACAAACTTTAACCAATCTGAGCTGGGCTTTTTTCTACTGCTTAGCGTTTTAATTTCCACTAGATCACCGTTTTCAAGTTTAGAGCTCAGGCTTGCAATAGCTCCATTTACAAAAGCTCCTACACAGCTATTACCTAACTTTGAGTGCACTGCGTAAGCAAAGTCTACAGGAGTGGCTGCCTCAGGTAATTCGATAATGTCTCCTTTGGGTGTAAAGGTGTAGATGTTTTTGGAAAAGGGTAACTTTGGCTTATATTTTGCTAAAGCTTTCTCTGCTTCCCAAAAGTTTAGTTCTTTAAACCAGCCGGGTTTTTCTTGTAAGTATGTTTGGAATTTTGTAGTCGCAAGTGACGCGCCGCCCTTATCTGACAGTTTATATATTAGATGTGATGCAATGCCGTACTCGTTTTCCTCATGCATGTCGAAAGTGCGGATTTGCACTTCGATGTAGAAGCCTTTCTCAACCTCATATATATTATGGATTGATTGATAACCGTTTGCTCTTGGATTTTTAATATAGTCATCTCTTTCTGTCTGAAGACTGGTCCACAAAGTGTTCAAGATATTTTCCACCACATAACAGTTTTCCACAGTATCTACAATTACCCTCATGGCTGCTACATCGTAAATGTTTTCAAAATTTTTTCCTGGGTTTCTACCTTTACTTTCGTAGTAAGCAGCTTTTCTGTAGGTTGAGTAAATTCCTTTGGTTCTTGTCTGAATTGTAAATTTATCTATCTTATGCTCTTGGAAAACACTTTTTAGGAATGGTTCCACTTCCGAAAAGAATTTATTGATATACGGTAGCCTTTTTTCCAGAAGGGTATTAATGGCCGCATATTTGTCAGGTTCAAGAATCTTGAATGCCTGTGTTTCAAGTTCTGTAGACATCGCAGACATGCCGATTATTTTTGCCAGCGGCGCATATAAATATAGCGCTCTTTCGGCAACATATTCTCTCTTTTCTTTTGGAAGAACCCACGAATTCTCTAAATTATCTATTTTATCTGCAAGTCGAATAACTAGTGTACGCAAATCGTTAGAAAGATTGATGTAAGTTTGAATTATGTATCTTTCATTAAACTCTTTTGGTGAATCTTTACCTATCTTCGTCTTTGCTAATTTTTTGAAGTTCTTTACCACCTCCACAATTTCTTTGCCGAATACTTTCTCTATCTCTATAGCTGCCTCATCCGAAAAATCAAGGGTGTGATGGAGATATGCGGCAATTAGAGTAGTTTCTTCCATTATTTTGTAGTTTTTAAGCTTTGTGTAAACTCTTTCTACATGGTCAAAATAACTTTCTCCGGAGAGGCGCTTGTGATCTTTATGTAATTGTTTTGCAAATTGTCTTGCTTTTACTATGCTTCCCATAGACTTTTCATTATACACAATATGCTTGACATTTTTTAGTAATTTGTTATTTTGTGTATACTGTTTCGGGATGGAAGTTCATCCTTCTATTAGGAAGCTCTGAATTCCAATATTTCAAAATAAAATAGGTGATTTGGACTTGGGTAGATTTGGGCCCTTAGCTCATCTGGCTAGAGCGCAGCGTTTGCATCGCTGAGGTGAGGAGTTCGAGTCTCCTAGGGTCCACCATCCGCCGCAGGCGGATGTCCTTCGAAGCGCAGCGAAGAAGGACTAGTTTGGAGATAATACTAACAATTACTGCTAATGCTTTGGATGGCACGGCCATCTCGAAACAAAGGTTTGGGGTGAAGAGCTACTTAACACTAGGTATCTCTTCAGCCTAAATCTAGCTGGCTTACCGATCGCAATTTGTGGTTGGCTTGCCAGCCGTAGCCCTCAGGGCGAAGGCTGGAACCTTGAGAACTGAATATAATGTTCATTTAAGATAATTTCGTCTTAGTAAAAAGAAACTTAAGTATACGGTGGATGCCTTGGGTCTTTGTGCCGATGAAGGACGTACAAGACTGCGATAAGCCTCGAGGAGCTGTCAAGAAGCGCTATAACTCGGGGATTTCCGAATGGGGAAACCCGACCCGCTTAGCGGGTCATCTATTACTGAAGTTTTCTGCTTTTGCAGGATTATAGGTAATAGGAAGGGAACTCAGCGAACTGAAACAACTTAGTAGCTGGAGGAATAAAAACCAAGTTTATCCCGCTTAGCGGGAGTAGGTATTTCCTTAGTAGCGGCGAGCGAAAGGGAAGAAGCCCAAACCTAAGATTAATGACTTCTAAAGATTAACTTCTAACTTCTGACGGGTAATTTATTATCTGTTAGTCGTTATTAGTTAGTAGTTAGAAGTTACTTAGGGGTTTTGGACAATCTACGTGCTATGTAACAGGAGCAAAGAAGTTACAAATTATTTTCGTAGAAGAAGTTGGCTGGAAAGCTGCGCCATAGAAGGTAATAGCCCTGTATTCGAAACGGAAATAACTTCTTAGGTTGATCCGGAGTAACACGGGACACGAGAAACCCCGTGCGAAGATAGCTGGACCATCAGCAAAGGCTAAATACACAAAGACACCGNNGTGAAATAGAACCTGAAACCGTATACTTACAAGCTGGTAAAGCCCCGCTTAGCGGGGTGATGCCGTGCCTATTGAAGAATGAGCCAACGAGTTATTGATATGTGCAAGCTTAATCCGCTCAGCGGAGGAGGCGTAGGGAAACCAAATGTCTGCTAACGCAGACAGGGTCTTAACCGGCCTGTTAGTACATATCAGTAGACCCGAAGCCGTGTGAGCTAACCATGGGCAGGATGAGCCCCGCCGAAAGGCGGGGGGAGGTCCGAACCGGTGTATGTGGCAAAATGCTCGGATGACCTGTGGTTAGAGGTGAAACGCTTAACGCACTCGGCTATAGCTGGCTCTCCCCGAAATATATTTGGGTATAGCCTCAATCTTTAAACGTCTGTGAGGTAGAGATACTGGAAAGAGATGCGGCGCGCAAGCGTACGCACTTTTACCAAACTCCGAATGCGCAGACTGTGGATTGGGAGTCAGCACTGGGGAGCAAGTTCCTGGTGCGAGAGGGAAACAGCCCGGACCATCAGCTAAGGTCCCTAATCTTTGCTTAGTGGGTAAGGAAGTGGAATTGTTTAGACAGCTAGGAGGTTGGCTTAGAAGCAGCCATCCTTTAAAGAAAGCGTAANNCGTAACAGCTCACTAGTTAAACGGTTCCGCGCCGATGATTTAACGGGGCTCAAGCAAAGTACCGACGCTATGGCCCCGCCGTAAGGCGGGGGGTAGGGGAGCATTGATATCTGCTGTGAAGGCAGACCCGCGAGGGCTGCTGGAGCGTTATCAAGAGAGAATGTTGGCATGAGTAACGAGAGGGTGGTGAAAACCCACCCCGCCGAAAGTCTAAGGTTTCCTCCGCTATGTCAGTCAACGGAGGGTTAGCCGGTCCTAAGGTGAGGCCGAAAGGCGTAGCTGATGGACAGCAGGTTAATATTCCTGCGCTGTTGTAAGAACGTTATTACGATGGAGGGACGGAGTTTGACGTTTCGAGCCCATTAAGGATTTGGGTTCCAAAGGCAAGGTAGTTTGTATAGGCAAATCCGTACAAACGTTTTAAGCCAAGCCCTAGGAAGAAGTTCCACTTCGGTGGGATCATTCGATCGCGTTAAGCTTCCAGGAAAAGCTTCTAAGGATCTGCCTAACGGCAGACTTGGTTCTTACAGCATCCGTACCGCAATCCGACACAGGTAGATGGGTAGAGAATACTAAGGCGAACGAGATAACCGTGGTTGAGGAACTAGGCAATTTACATCCGTAACTTTGGGAAAAGGATGCCCCCGCTTAGCGGGGGGGCACAGAAATGGCTCAAGCGACTGTTTAATAAAAACACAGGTCTCTGCTAAACTCGTAAGAGGATGTATAGGGGCCGACGCCTGCCCAGTGCCCGTAAGTCAAGATCTGGGGTGATCCCCGCCATCGGCGGGGTGAGCTCTGGGTTTAAGCTCGGGTGAACGGCAGCAGTAACTATAACTGTTCTATGGTGAACGTACGCGCCGCCATAGCGAAGAGGTTTACCTCTTCCGTTTGGAAGTGCCCAGACGCAACCTGACCAAATGCTGGAAACTCCGTCCACAATCCGCCGGAGGCGGATAGGTGGTGACTATTCTAGTTAAACTAGAATAAAGTATCTTGAGTTACTACTTACAGTTGGCTATAGTCCAGGTGTGATTAGTGAAAATACTTCAAGTGCGGACAATCAGCAGGAAAGACTAAGAATAGTAGGATGGTTAGTTGGTTTTACTGATGGAGAAGGTGCTTTTACAGTTAGCATCTTATGTAATCACACCAGTAAAACCGGCTGGCAAGTGTTCCCTGAGTTTATTGTTACTCAGGGGGCCAAGAGTAAGGATGTACTACACCTGTATAAGACATACTTTAAATGTGGCAACGTCTATCTAAATAGACGGTTTGATAACCACAATGAAGATCTATACAGATACTGTGTGCGATCGATCCGTGACCTTAACACAAAGATAATTCCTTTTTTTAAGGCATATCCGTTAAGGTCGGCAAAGGCAAATGATTTCAAGATCTTTTGCAAAGTTATGGAGCTGATACAGCACAGAGAACACCTTACAATAGATGGTTTGTACAAAATTGCTAACTTAGCAATGCAAATGAACCGCAAAGTAAAACCGAAATTCTTAGAATCCCCACTCACTATACGTCAGGTCCGCCCGAAAGGCGGAAAGAGATAGTGGCGTCTGCATGGCGACATGCAGGAATCGATAAATTAAGGGAAAAGTCGATTCAAAGTCTGCAAAACTGCAGATAAAGATTAACAAGCGTAATCCCTTGCCGGGTAAGTTCCGGCCTGCACGAAAGGCGTAACGACTTGAGCACTCTCTTAACTACGGGCTCGGTGAAATTGAACTACCGGTGAAGATGCCGGTTACTCGTTGTTGGACAAAAAGACCCCGTGGAGCTTTACTGCAGCTTGATATTGGTTAGTGGTACTAGTTGTGTAGCGTAGGAGGGACCCCGCTTAGGCGAGGGCCAATGAAACACCTCTCTGCTATTACTACAAGCCTAACGATGTGCCGTTATCCGGCACGCGGACAATGTCTGGTGGGCAGTTTAACTGGGGCGGTTTCCTGCTAAAAGGTAACGCAGGAGCTCAAAGGTTCCCTTAGCGCCGATGGAAATGGCGCTGTAAGCGTAAAGGTATATGGGAGCTTTACTGCAAGACCTACAAGTCGAGCAGTTACGAAAGTAGGGCTTAATGATCTTCCGATTGCCTTATGGAAGGCACGGAACTTATCGGATAAAAGTTACCCCGGGGATA
>DBQF01000004.1:39957-40254 GCA_002305115.1 candidate division WWE3 bacterium UBA1401 | reverse complement strand
GAAAGCATCTAAGCACGAAGCCCCCTCCAAGATTAACCTCGATTTTCCGCCATTGGCGGAAATCACAACTCCTGGGAGATGACCAGGCTGATAGGTTGTAGGTGTAAGCACAGTAATGTGCTCAGCCGAGCAATACTAATGTTGTGCTTCTTTTTACTGAAATTATCGAAAAATGAACATGTATTCAGTTTTCAGGTTTTCATCCATATAGGCTGTACTCTGAAAATTTACGGGCAGTATCTCGGTGACGTTGGCGGCAGGGTCCCACCTCTCTCCATTCCGAACAGAGTCGTTAAA
>DBQF01000004.1:2384-39906 GCA_002305115.1 candidate division WWE3 bacterium UBA1401 | reverse complement strand
AACTACTAACTACTAACTACTAACATACACCTTATTTGCCTGCCCTCCGTAGTGGAACGTAGGCGGGTCATCCTGAGCGAAGCGTAGCGGAGTGATCAACACCTCTCCCCTAACCCCCTACCCCCTTTCCCCTCTCTGTGGAATGCTTCATGGAGAGGGGAAAGGGGGTGAGGCTTTGTTAGAAGTTAGTAGTCAGAAGTCATTAGTCATCTGTGCTATAATCCCAACGTCAAATCAATGCAACTGTTCATTTATCTTGTTTTGCATCGATTTATTACAAAATTAATCAAGATAAAAAAATAAAATTATGGCTAAAGCAAGAAAAATCCACAACGACTCTGACGTAATGCAAAAGCTATTGGAAGACAGTGCTGGTATTAGGCAATTTAAGCCTGGTGATTTGGTTGAAGGAATTGTAATTAATGTTGCTCCTGGAGAAGTACTACTTGATGTAGGTGCTAAATCCGAAGGTATTGTTACCGGTGAAGAGCTGGAAGACAGTGAAAAATCCTACAAGACACTCAATCCCGGAGACAAAGTATTAGCTTCGGTAGTTCAGTCTGAAAATGATCAAGGCTATATGGTTCTATCTTTTAAGCGTTCCGAAAAAGAGCGCAAGTGGAGAACTGTTGAAGATGCTTTTAAAGATCAATCAACTCTTGAAGTAAAAGTTATCGAATACAATAAAGGCGGGTTGCTCGTAGATTGCATGGGATTAAGGGGGTTCGTACCGCTTTCTCATTTAGATAGAGTACACTTTACCAACGACATCGCCAAATTTGCTGCCGGTAGTGAGGCAGAATTAAAAGAATCCCTCAAAATTCTTTCTGGAATGGAATTAAAAGTCAAGGTAATCGAGGTTGATAGGTTGAAAAATAGATTAGTACTTTCCGAAAAAGATGCTGCGGTTGAATATAGTGATGAAATGCGCAAGGAAAAGCTTGCCCAGGTTAAAGAAGGCGACATTTTGAAAGGTATTGTAACTGGTCTTATGCCCTTCGGTATTTTTGTTGATCTTGATGGTATCGAAGGTCTTGTGCATATCAGTGAGATCGCCTGGGAAAAAGTAAACCACCCCGGTAATTACTACAAGGTTGGTGAGCCTATTGAAGTTAAAGTACTAGGTATTGACCAAGAATCTCAAAAGCTTGCACTGAGTGTAAAGCGGCTTACCGAAAATCCTTGGGAGATGGTTGGGGAAAAATACCCGGTTGGTTCTATTATTAAAGGTGAAGTTAGTAGAGTGGTGCCGTTTGGCGCCTTTGTCACTTTAGAGAAAGGTTTGGAAGGTCTTATTCACATTTCAGAGACAGTTGGGCCGCTTGAAGTGGGTCAAGAAGTAGAGGCCGTTGTTACCATGGTAGATAAAGATAACCAAAAACTTGCCCTTAGTATCAGGCAGCTTCAAGATAAATGAAACTGGACAGACTAACTCAAAGAGCAAAACGGATTATCGTTAACGTTTCAGACGACTCCTTAAAGGTGGATGTATCTGTTTTGCTTAAGGAGATCGAGGATTCGGAAGGAATGGGTAATAGCCTGATTCAAAGCTTTCCTGAGATCAGGAATTATTTGAGAAATACCAAAAAAGTAACCTCCTTACACTTGGATGAGCTTATCAAAAAAGCCTATTTTGTGGCGTTGAAGCTAAAGCAATCGTATGTGGGTTCGGAACATTTACTTATTGCTGCGCTCGCTCTGTTGAATTATGGCGATTTAAAGCAGTTAAAGGAAAAGTTGGTGCAACTGACTTTGCTTCCAAAAATGTCTGGCCAGACTTCAGACAAAAGTACCCCAATTATTGATACCTATGGCGTTTTACTTAATCAACGAGTTATAGCTGAGGCAGCTAAGCCTATTATAGAACGTAAAGAATTTGAGTCGCTTGTTTCTATATTATTGCAGCGTAAAAACCCTAATGCTTTGTTGATAGGCGAGCCTAACGTTGGTAAGCGCACGCTTATAGATTTATTAGCACGCAAAATTAATGCCATGGATGTACCGCCGGCGTTAATTGGGTATAGAGTTATCGAATTTGATTTGTTAGCATTCATTACTACTCTTCTAAACAAAGCTAACCCTGAATATGGCATGCTTCCGTTATTTGATGAACTAAAATCGCTTGGAAGAGTGATTCTGAGTATAAAAAATTTCCAGAACATGTTTTACTCCACAAATATGGGTGTGGCTATGCCCCTAGCTTATGCTACGTTCAAGGCGGGTCTTGAAGAAACAGACGTATCTTGTGTGGCTACCATGTCAAGCTCTTTATATGCCAAAGTTTCTGCAGATAACGAACATTTGTTTGAAGGGTTTACCGTGCTTAATGTGGCTGAGCCTAACGAAGAAGAATCTTTGGCAATCTTAAAAGCAAACGCCCGGTTACTTAGTGATTTTCATAGAATAACTATATCGGATGACCTGTTACTTTACCTGTATAGGAGGGCTAAGGAAGAACTTCCGGACACAAGATTTCCTCAAAAAGGCATTGATTTGCTTGATCAGGCCTGCGCGAAGCTCATTTTGAGAAAAAAGAAAGTACCGGTCGCATATAAAGATTTAGTTGAAAAATCAGTTTTTCTTACTGAGGGTTTGGACAAAAGTATAGACAAGGGTAATTACGATGACGCGCTTGAGATTGAAGATAGACTTTTGGATCTGGAAGATGAAATGTGGAAAAACGAAAAACGTATGTTTTCGCGGAAAAAACTCACCCTAACAAAAGCAGATATAACCGGGGCTCTAACTGCTTACACAGCTGGAAATAGCACATTCGATCAATCTCTTTCATCATTTAGTACTTTAGATCAGCGAATAAAGCGGAGAATCATTGGTCAGGATACTGCGGTTGAGATGGTATCCCGTGCGCTTATTAGATCAAAACTAGGGTTGAGAACTAAGAAACGTCCGCTTGGTTGTTTCCTGTTTCTGGGGCCAACCGGAGTTGGTAAAACCGAACTGGCAAAGGTGTTAGCCCAGGAAGCATTTGGCGAAGATAGTTTACTTAGGCTTGACATGAGTGATTTTTCGGAAAAACACAACGTTGCTCGTTTGGTAGGTGCACCCCCCGGATATGTTGGTTATGGTGAAGGTGGTGAGTTAACTACTAAAATTGAAGATACCCCCCAAAGTGTTGTGTTGTTTGATGAAATTGAAAAAGCGCATCCGGATGTTTTAAACATTCTACTGCAGATTATGGAAGAGGGGGAATTAGTGGATGCACGTGGAAACACCTTTGACTTTTCTAAAGCTGTGGTGATCCTAACTAGTAACCTGGGTACCGATATTATTCATAGGCCCGAAATAGGCTTCTATGAGAAAGTGATTGATGATTCCAAACTGGAAGAGAGTTTAAAGGCTAACTTGAAAAAGATCTTAAAGCCTGAGCTGCTAAATAGGCTTGATGAAGTTATTGTGTTTAGACGGCTTGCGCAGGGCAGCCAGCAGCAGATTTTAGATTTGATACTTGAAGACGTGCGTAAGACCTTGAAACTGCAGAATATAAAGATACGTATTAGTAAGGAAGCTAAAGAGCTGCTTTTAAATAGGGGTTATTCTCAGGAGTATGGTGCAAGATCCTTAAGGAGAACGGTGGAACGTGAGTTGCTAGACAAGATTGCGGAAGTTTTGCTTAAGGTAACGTCCCGCCCGCTGAATTTAAATGTGGTGGTTGAGGGTAAAGAGTTGCGGGTGGAATACCGCTAGAGCGGTAACTCCTGCTAAAATGGGCATTCTTCTAGCAGGAGTTTTAATCAATCTTGTATCCAGCCACGATACTTCTGGTAAGCCTCTGTGAAAGCCGCGTTAATAACTAAACCGTTACTTCCTAAGCTGCACGTGGCTATACAGATGCTTTTATTGATTAGTCTTTGTGTACCCCGCTGTGCCACCTCTATTGTTTCATCCGTTGAACGTTTCAAGGCCCTCAGAGGCAACACTGCTGTTACGTGAGATATGCCCTCTTTTTCCAACCTTTGGATGTGTGCCATAACATCAGGTTTGATGTTCCATCCAAACTGGAATACTTCGGCTAGAACTTGATTCTTGCTTACTACCTCTTTGATAATCCCGTAGTGAAAGGCATAATTCATTGCAGGATGCCTAAGACCAGTAATTCTGTGCTTTTTCGTGAACTCGGAGCTGAATCCCGTTACTTCCATGCACATGACTATGGTGTCACACATTTGCGCTTCCCGGCCGTAGTGCCATCGTGCGATCTCTACCTTGGTGTTGGCGTATTGGCCGGAAATAAGAACGGCATCAACATAATCCCCTTGAGCTTGTTCAAAGTGGGGGGTATATGCCAGGGTGACATCCTTCGGGATTTGCACGAACAGAGACGCCGATGGTTGCTGCGTTGCCATTGTCTTCCTCCTCCTCGAGTATGTGGTTATTTATGATCCCTGTGCGCATTATAGTATAGGCATGTGTAAAATTTCAAGACTATAAGCCTGCTTTACACAGGCTGTAGAAACATCCCAACTTTGATGATATTATGACCCCATGCCCAAACAAAAAACCTTATACATATGCCAACAATGCGGCTACGAAACTCCACAATGGGTAGGTCAGTGCCCAGACTGCAAGAGCTGGAATTCCCTCGAAGAAACAGTTGTGACTACCCAAAAATCCGCAATTAGTTCTTCTAGAAATGTGGCAACAGCAAAAACTGTAAAACTTTCCGAAGTACAACCAAGCTCATTTTCCCGACTTTCTTCCGGGATTGGTGAATTTGATAGAGTGCTTGGTGGCGGCTTTGTCCCAGGCCAGGTTATCATTATTGCAGGGGAGCCGGGGGTGGGAAAAAGTACAATTCTTACTCAAATTTCCAGACAACTCTCGGACAAAAAGATATTATATGTATGTGGCGAAGAAAGTGTTTCCCAGATTAAATTGCGCGCTCAAAGAATGGGTTACGAAGCCGATAACTTACTTATGTTTGCCGAAACTGACGTTTTCGCTGTTACGCAGGCTATGCAAGACAACGCTGGTCTAGATTTAGTTATTATAGACTCTATCCAAACCTTAACAACTTCCGAATTAAACAGTGCTGCAGGATCTATTGGCCAGGTTAGAGGTTGTACTCAGTTAGTTACGAATGCAGCAAAACGCCTCGGTATTCCTGTTATTTTAGTAGGACATATTACTAAGCAGGGTGCTGTTGCGGGCCCGAAGGTGCTTGAACACATTGTGGACACAGTTTTGTATTTAGAAGGGGATTCACAGCATCTATTTAGAGTTTTGCGCACCAGCAAAAACAGATTTGGCCCGGTTTCCGAAGTCGGTATGTTTGAGATGGAAGAAGGGGGGCTTAGAGAAGTAGTTAACCCCTCAGAATTGTTTTTGGAAAACCGGCAGCAAACTTCCGGATCATGTATTACTGTAGTAATGGAAGGGTATAGGCCGATTCTCTTTGAAATTCAGGCGCTTACTACTCCCACGGCATTTGGTTACCCGCGAAGGACTGCCAGCGGCTTTAGTGTAAATAGATTGCAGGTCTTAATTGCAATTCTGGAAAAAAGGTGTGGACTTAACTTATCGAATCAAGATGTGTACGTGAGTATTGCCGGTGGTTTTAAGGTAGCAGAGTATGCTGCAGATTTGGCTGTGTGCTGCGCTATTGCGTCTTCCCTAAAGGATAAGCCGATTGATCCTAAAACAGTTGTCTACGGGGAGTGTGGGCTGTCTGGGGAGGTAAGGCGGGTACCGCATGAAGAGCGTCGCGCGCAGGAGGCGAAGAAGTTAGGGTTTACTGGTGTTGTGAGTGCAAGTAGAATTAAGTCAGTCAGTAAGGCGTTAGCACAAGTTCTATGAACAACCAAGAAAAAACCAAAAAAATCGCGTCACCATCAAAAGTACCCTTAGCCGTAAGGATCATCTTCGCATTGCTCTTTTTAACCGGTGCTGTGTTCCTTTCCCGTATACCATTCTTTCAGGAAAATCCCATGTTTGGCGTTTCCTGGCTTGCCCCGCTTTTAATGTACCTTGCCGCGGGGCTACTTGGCTTCTTCGTTTTACCTAGAGCCTTTGTACAACTGCAGTACTGGATAGAATCGTTAATTTCTGTAACAGTTTCCCAGGCCATTACAGACATTTGGGATAGGCAAATTGCGGACGTATGGCACGACTTCCAGAAGCGTCGAAAAGAGCAGGCAGTTGAAGAATTTGAAGATGATATTAAAGGGAGCACACTGTTGGATACCTCTGTACTAATAGATGGCAGAATTTTAGAAATTTATAAGACTAAGTTTATTTGTGGCACTTTAGTAGTTCCTAAATTCGTATTGGAGGAGCTTCAGCTGGTTGCAGACAACGATGACCCTCTCAAGAGAAAAAAGGGCAGAAGAGGCCTGGATATTTTAAGGGAGCTTAAAAGAAAGACTAAGGTGATTATTCCACAAGAAGACTTATTAGCTAATGGCAAAGATGTGGATAAGGCCTTGGTGAATTTTGCGAAAAAATATGAGTTGAAGTTAATGACATTGGATTTTAATTTGAATAAAGTGGCGGCAATTTCGGGAGTTGATGTTCTGAATATTAATGAATTGGCAAATGCCTTACGCCCCGTTTTTTTGCCTGGGGAAACTTTGGAAGTGAAGATTATGCAGGAGGGCACTGAAAATGATCAGGGGGTTGGGTATTTGAAGAATGGAACGATGGTGGTGGTGAAGGGTGGGAAGGAGTTTGTTGGAAAGAAGAAGAAGGTGGAGGTTTCGAAGCTTATTCAAAGCCCCGCAGGGCTTATGGTGTTTGGGAAGGTGGCAGAATAACTACTAACTATTAACATGCACCTTATATGCCTGCCCGCCGAAGCCTTGGCGAAGGCGGGGATCTGTTCTAGGCAACACCTCTCCCCTAACCCCCTTTTCCCCTTTCCCCTCTCCGTGAAGCATTCCACAGAGAGGGGAAAGGGGGCAAAGCTTATTGATATGTACTCTTCCTTCCCCCTCTCCATAGAATGCCTTATGGAGAGGGGGATTAAGGGGGTGAGGTATTCCAAGAACGAAAAAAACACTCCATAAGAAGCGTGCGATAACGTCAGCCACAGAGTGTTTTTTTCTGAATAAGACCGTGCTTCTGGACAGGAGAAGCATGGACGTATTTAAGGGTAGGGGATTTTGCAAAAGTTAACAAGCTATGGGCATTGGAGATTATTTCGCTGCGCACTATGGTGTTAGGTTTTTTCTTGCATTCTTCTTATATTAATTTGTTCGAAACCCGAAGGCTTTCCCGAAGCAGACTATGGGTTGACAATGTTCAGGAAAATTGTTAAAATCTCGGCATTGTTTATTCCCGTTCTTTGAAAATTGGAGAGAGGATGTATTGTTTTTTTAAGTATCTCGCAGGATGCGGGTTATAAGTTACCTCAGCGGCTTTAGGAAGAAATGATTTGCGAATTTTGTTAATCTGTTTTTCCTTAAGCCGTTGGGGCAGGCTTTTTATCATACAGCATCGGCGTTGCTTTTCATTGTAGCAAGCGGTGGAGGAGGTGATTTCTGGAATTGTTGTGAGTTGAATGATAGTTTCGGTAGCGTGACATGTTTGGTGCGAATTCAGTAAAAGGGCAAATATGCCCAAAGGAGAGACTACGATGACTGTGAAAAGGGTAAAGACTTTGGATTTGAATACACCAGTCAATGATCCGCAAATCGGTTTCGAGGGTCACGTGCTCAACGAGATCGCGGCCGTGCACAAGGTACCGGTTGCGGAGGTTGGGGAGATCACCATGCGTGATCTGTTCGACGACCTTACTGAGTCCTTCGGTATCTCCGGGTACCGGGGCGACATGGGCATCATTGGGTACTCCAAAGTGGTAGGCAACTACCTGGAGTCGTACCTGGGCGGTTATCCGGAAAAGACGGAAGATGCACGTAGGTTGTTCGGTGACAGTTGGGGTGAAGATCCTCAGGCTCAGGCAATGGGCCATCAGGTCAATGCCAGTAGCCAGGCCGCGCAAGCGCAGACCGCGCAACAGCCCCCGGCCAACACGGCAGCGGTGCAAACCGCGCAACAGCCTCAGGCTCAACCGCAGCGGCAAGGAAACCAGGGCAACGCCCAGACCCAGCGTCAGCAGCACAACGTTTCGTTCTGGCGCACAGCCGGAACCATTGCAAAGGCAACTGGGTTGCTCCTTCTGCTTGTGTTTGCGGCATTCCTCGTGGCGTTTACGGCTCTGGGTGGACTTGGGGTACTTCAAGAAGTCTCAGTCGTGGCAGGTAGCTCTCGTGCTGTGCCCGCGGACCCCAGTCTCAACACGATGCCAGTGGTGGCCAAGAGTGGTGATGTTGCCACGAACACTGGAGACACCGGCACGGCTCAGGGTCAGAACGATACCACGGGCAACTCCGGCATTGGCGGTGGAGGATCCAACCTCACCACGGCCAGTGGGGACACCAGTACTGATGACAACACAGCTCCCGGCGCGGTGACCACGCACGAGAAGACCGAGGACGTGTGCGTCTGCCAGAACATCGNNTGACGTGGAAGGACTATCTCGTCCAGGGCTACAAGGTACTCGAGTTGCCTGAAGGGTGCGAGACCTGGTGGAGTGGCGATCCCGCTACGGTGATTGTGAACGGCGTTGCCAAGACCTACACCACCCGGTGGACGCTGTTTGTGGCTGGCCCTGCCAAGATCGAAGTCTCGGGTGTAGATCCTTCAAAGGTACATTTCCATCAGAGCCCTATCGGCGGTACCAACGCCAACAACAGGGACGGGGCTGATGAGAATGACTACTTTAAGGACGGCAAGTTCTACCCTCGGCCCGAGATCTTCCGGTAGAACGGCTCGCTTTGAGAGACATGTGATCCTGCCTTGAGTGCCCCGTGCACACTGTAAATCCTAACTGATTAGCCGAAAGGTTTAATTGGGAGGTATGTGTGTACGGGGCGCTGTTCGTTTTACAGACCATTTCTAGTACAATAATCCTATGGACAAACCGTCCCTTCCAAAAAAACTACTTACAAACAAATACAACCTACTTCTATTAATTCTAATTGCATTCCATATCATCACCTACATCACGTTTAATACCCTTAACAAAGCCCATCAGACTTGGGATAGTGCAGGGCACCTAGCACTTTCCATGAAATTTGCAGACCTAATTCGAGACTTTTTATACGGCAAAGACGTAAGCCTACTGGAAATACTAACCGAATCCAACTACTATCCGCCCTTTCTATACCTTATTACTGCAGGGCTTAACCTATTCTTTGGCTATCACATCAAGCTGATGCTTTCCATAATTTTTTTGTCTTTTATAGCTACACTCTTTGTACTGCGTACACTAGTAAAAGAACTTGGCTTTAGTGGAAAAACAGCCTTCCTGACTATACTTTTTTATTCACTCTTTCCGCTTATTCCAGACCAATACAGACAATTTCACTTAGAACTGCCTTTAATTCTTGCCATACTATTATGTTATTTATTCCTGATCAGGTCTGCATATTTTCAAAATACAAAATATACCCTGCTTTTTTTTGCTACCTTTGGAGTAGCCCAGCTTATTAAGTGGTATGCTTTTTTGTTCTTTGTTGTCCCGGCTGTTTACTTGTTAGTGAAAAGCTACAAAGAGCTTGATGTTAAAAAGCTAGTGCGCAACATTATTGCCGGATCAATTGTTTTTTTACTGCTGGTGCTTCCATGGTATTTAGCTAACCTAAAAGAATTCTTACTATTAAGCAGTGTGTTTTCACAAGGGGAGTCTGATGACCCGCAAAAGTTCTTTTCTTTCCTAAACTTTCTGCATTATATAAGAGTTGCTATTACTACGCAGATGGGCTTTATACCCTTTATAGTGTTTATTCTTGGCATAATACAATTCGTCAAGACTAATAGGCGCTTTGGATTACTGGCCGCCTTGCAGTTGCTGGTAGTGTATTTAATCTTCACTATTATAAAGAATAAAAATGGTCGCTATATTTTGCCTCTTGCTCCGGGTTTCGCTTTTTTTATTGCTTATTTCCTTACAACTAAAGTAAAAAATAAAATTGTTGTAGGGCTGGTTATGCTTTACAGTGTCACTGCGCTATTAGTTTCCTCATTTGTACCTATCAGATACAAGCATCCTATTTCCGATATTGTAAGCATAGTGTATGCCGGACCGTTTTATTTTGATGGGTTGTACTATACGTATGACCCCTATAAAGGCCCTATAGAACAAGTTTTGGAAGACATTAAAGCCGACGCTTTTGTGTATGGCATTAAAGATGTTGGCGTTATGCCCCTTATTGATTCCAAGAACTTTTCCACGGCTTCGGTAGAAATGGTTAGAGCAGTTGCTGAACTTGATAAGTTCTTTATTCCTTCTCCATACTTTATAACTAAATCTTTTGACAGTGACTATGAGATGCTAAAGTTTATGAGTGACAAAAACGTTAGTTACGTGTTAACTCCGGTTCATATTTCGGAAGATGCTGTAAAAAATGCTGGTATTCTTAACCAAATGATTGATTTTGTGGTAAGGAGTGAGGGTATTTGGTTTGAGAAGATAGGGCAATATCCAACCAACGAAGATCCTATAACGTTGTACAGGCGTAAGTATTTTGCTAGTAACTATCCAATTGAATCTTGTCATAAGGAGCAAAACTGGCAAGGCAACCTCACGCTTACCCTCGAACCCCTCTCTAGTCTTATAGTCTTTACAGGCAACTTCAAATATGGTAATATTATAGGTTCTTTTGAGAAGGGCACTTTGAGAATATTGGAAATAAACAACAGCCAGTTAACTCCCCAGCCCGTTGAACTTACAGATTTGCCCCAAAGCGGCATTTCTTTTTGCTATAGAAAAGGTACCAAACCAAAGATCAATCCCGAAATATATAGGGCATTCATGCTGAATAGCGACGCATGTGGGGAAAGTCACTGCACTAGTGTTGCACACACCAAAATCGATGGAGAAGACTATAACATTACATATTATCAGCGAGATGCTTTTATCGGCGGCCCTTTCCAATATCTTCTTAAAAGACTAAATGTGCTTCCCTGGTATGAACAAGAGGGCAGGAACGTTGAAGATTTATTTATTACCGAAAGGTAAGAAAGGTAGCTATGAAGCTTGGCATGGACAGAAAAACTAAACAAATAACAGTGTCCCTACTTGCTGTGGTGCTTGTCACCAGGCTAGCGCTTGCTGTGGCTGGAAACATTGCCAGAAACACCTTTCTAGATACTTCAAAGCCTTTTCCCAGCTGGACATATACAGGAGCCAAGTTTTTGAACGTTTTTACGTCCTGGGACAGCGGCTTTTATTATGATATTGCTGTAAAAGGTTATCCAAAAGTAAAAAACAACGCACCTACAGCCGAACTTACGGTACCTGCCGGAACATGGTTAAAAGTATTTTTAGGCGGCGGTTTTATTGGGGAAGAAAAAACCGCTCTACCAGCACCACTTTTTGGTGGCAAGGTGAATAACACAGTGTTTTTAATAGGATCTGACTATAAAGATTCTACTGTGCCTATACATTATGCATATGAAGGTATTCCATATTGTATTTACAAAGGCCCTATAGACTATGATAGAGACGTGAAAGTGATGGGGGATAGCTTGGTGAATGCTACGGCCTGTGGGACTTCCGCCTGTAGCCAATCTTATGTTACTTATTATTCCGCTTCTGAAAAGCGCGTTTTGTATCAGGAAGTTTTTGAAAACGGCAATGTAGAAACTTCCAGGTATTTATCCGGTATCTTTAGACCTGGTGGGTTTAGTAATGCCCCTTATGAAGGATTAGGTTGCCATAAAGTAGATGTTGGTGATTTAAAATACTATCCTGACCCAAACTATGAAAAGGTGGTCACCCCTTATCCGTATATGCCCTTATATTCATATCTGGCCAGAGCGTTAGGTTACATAGCAGGAGATGTGGTTTTGGCCGGTATGGTGATTTCTATATTTATGTTTTTGGTATCGGCAGTTTTTTTATATAAGTTATTACTGAACTATTTTGATGAACAAGTAAGTTTTTGGGCTACAGTGGCTTATATTGTATATCCATTTAGTTTTGGCGCTACAGCATTTTTGGCAGGGGGACTTTACAATGCTTTGTTACTAAGTAGTTTGTATTTTGCGAAAAAGGGTAAAGCTTTTATTTCAATTATTTTGTTAGTGTTTTTAGTGTTAACTGGCATTTCAGGAATTTTTGCCCTGTTACCGATGTATTTCATGTTCCAGCAAGTTTTTGCTAAGCACAAGGCTGGCTGGGTTTTTGCCGGGGCAATAAGTACTTCTGCACTGACGGTGTTGATTCATTTAGCTAATTTGAAAGCATTGTCGGGAAGTTGGCTGGTGTTTCTGAAGGCACGTAATGCGTGGTTTGTTGGGGCACACAATGTTTTTGAAGCCGCCATCAATTATTTCAAGTATATGGACAAGTACGCGTTATTTGAAGCTTTTATCTATGTTGTTGTGGCATCTGTATGTATCTATTTTGTTTACTACTTGAAGACTAGGAAGAGTTATGAATTGGCACCGGAAGTTTTAGCGTTTTTGGGTTACAGCCTAGTGGCACCATTTTTGAATGGGGGACTGACCGCGTACCCAAGGTTTAGTGCGAGTAATTTTGTGCTTTTTGCAGCAGTTGGGTATTTGGTGGTAAATAGGCCTAGAGTGCGAACTGTTGTGCTTGTGGTGAGTTTTGTCTTGTCTGTAGTTTTCTTTAGTTTGTGGTCTATTAGTTCTAGGTTTGTGGTTTAAGGAAGGTCGGACCTCAATTGAGGTCCGACCTTCCTGCCGGCAGGCAGGCCACAGTGGATCTCGATCTTTTAGCTACAGTGTAAGTACCACTATTTGTTGTTAGTATAACTTTGGTATATAGCTCCCTAAATCCCTTACAGTGATAGTATTTATGTAGATGTCTGATGGCTTATAGGAATGAAAAGTGTTGAGATGCGTTAGGGTCCGACCCGGCGTCAGGTCCGACCTCCTACATTACCCCGTAGTATTTTACTTTTCCTTATTCCCTTGTTAGAATCAGCTTATAGCTTGACATGGTGTCAAGTAAAAAAATCTTGGAGGTAAGAGACATGTTTCGGAAAAGGTTTCGTTTGGTTGTGGCACTGCTGCTAGCAGTGCTGGTTCTTGTGGTGTCTTCGGGCGCTCTGGCAGGGCAGCAGTACAAAGCTGCTTTGCCCTTAGTCTATGGTGGTCCTAGACCGCCAACGGCTACACCAGGCCCGTATGAGCAGGGTGAGTGTTCACACGGTACTCACTTGGAGATCGCCGAGGGTGTCGATGGTTTTTTGGTTACAGCGGATGCGTGTGTTCTCTTTGTTCCCTCCGTAAAGGGGGAGTACGTCATCAGCACCCGTGTTGTGATCATCGCTTACGCGAGTGTCGACATTTTGATTGGAGATCCCCTCGTTGTGTGGTCGTGCCCTTTTAGAGGTGACCCCTCTGAAGAAGCGCAAAAGCGGCTGGCGGAAATGCCGGGGGCGATTTTGGTTACAGTTCACAAGGATGGCCGTGTGACCGGCCTTCCTACACCTACCCCTAGTATTACGCCAACCAGTCGGGCCACCAACACGGTGGCGCCAACCAAGACCCGGACGCCCGTGCCAACGGGCACCCCGATTCCGCCGACGATTACGCGGACTGCAACGCGTACCAATACGCCGACGCGCACCAGTGTCCCTACTAACACACCAGCACCTACTGCAACCCCGGGGGAATTCGATTGCGCGCAGTCGCGTGATCGCATAGAGTTTCCCCATGAAGGTGCTACCAGCGCCTGGGCGACATTTGATCCCCTCGGAGATGGTGGCAATGTCTGTATTTCAGGGGATACCTGGATTCAGGAACACGGTTGGTATCGAGTAGTAGTTGTGACGAACGGCGTTACCTTCTGGGTTGAACCCTCAAGTGGCACTGTTGCATCGTCTTCCTGCTACTCTAATGCTGACCTGTCTGCGAAAGGTGCCAGTTTAGCGGAGAGCATGCGGCCGTGCTATCTTCTTGAGATAGACTCTGCAGGCATCCACGAGACTGAGTACCCCGAGCTGACCGAATAACCTGCCAAGAGGCGCGGAAGAACACAAAGGACTAAACCCCTAAGTGTGCTTCCGCGCCCCAAACACTTAACAAAACCTGCATAACCTTTATAATCTATAAGAAACCATGCTAACTAAACTAAGAACCAATGCCCTAAATAACCTTCCCGTAATAGTTCTCATTCTAATCACGCTTTACATATGTGCACAAAACTACACCCCTAGTACCTTTCTAACAGGGTGGGACACCTTACACCCGGAATTCGACTATAAAATCTATTGGCATCGCATGTTAGGCGGCGCCTGGCAAGAACACCAGGGCTTAGGCGCTGTAGCTTCTCAGGCTCATGCAGCCGAAATTCCCAGAGTTATTGTTTTAATGCTTCTGGATATTTTCTTAGCCCTTAACAATGTAAGATACGCATATGCTTTCTTAATGCTGATCTTAGGCCCGGTAGGCATCTATTACTTTTTCAAAAAAGGTATCTTTAGCAAAGGCGAATTTAAGCCAAGTTTTATTGAAGCTGCTTCCTTTAGCGCAGGTTTATTTTACTTACTAAACTTAATTACCGTTCAACACTTTTATATTCCCTTAGAAATGTTCCTCACGCACTACGGGTTTCTGGGCTTTTTTATGTTGGGAGTAGTAAAGCTTTTGAATGGTATTACCAGGAAACGGCTAATTTACTTTACTTTGGTAACTTTCTTTATGGTACCGCAAGCCCATACTTCCACACTATTTTTTGCCTTAATAGCAAGTTTGCTCGCATTTAGTGTTTTTTATTGGTTTGCGAACAACTTCCAGCTAGTTTTATTAAAGCGCTTTGGCATTGTATTTGGGCTTTTGTTAGCAGTAAATTTGTTCTGGTTATTGCCAAATTTATACTTTGCGGCTACTAATGGAAAGTTAGTGCAAGAGTCTAAGATCCATCGGTTGTTTAATGAAGAAGCCTTTTTACAAAATAAAGCATTTGGCGATATAGAGAACATCCCTTTAGGTAAAGGTTTCTTATTTAACTGGGGCGAACACGCTGGCAATTTGCAGTTTGAGTTTTTGCTGGATGAATGGATGTGGTATCACTCGCGGCCTGGGGTATTGATTTTAGGTTATGGGCTGTTCATTGCTGTACTACTGGGAGGAGTTTATGTTGCTTTTCAGAAAAACGCTAAGTTATATGGTGTTTTTGGCATCTTCCTGCTATCTATTTTCTTTTTGTTAAATGTAAATCCGCCCACCGGTTTTATTTATATCTTTTTGCAAGAGCATTTGCCCTTTTTTAAGGAAGCTTTCAGGTTTCCTTTCACAAAATATTCCATTACTTTAGCCTTTGCTAATGCGGTTTTGTTTGGAGTATTTGTTTTAGGGGGTTTGCAGCTTGCTAGCAGGCTGTTACAGGCTAGGGTAGTGTTTAGCAAAATTCTTCCTATGTTAGTAAGTTTTGGGATGTTTATCTGGTTATCACTTTGGATGCGGCCAGTTTATCAGGGGGGCCTAATTAGCCCCAGCATGCGAGTGGCCATTCCGGAAAGATATTTTAGGTTATTTGATTATTTGGAAGCACAAGAAGGTTATGGCCGAGTAGCAAATTTGCCAATACATACGTTTTGGGGGTGGGTGTATCACAGTTGGGAGGACAATATGCTGGGTTATCAGGGAGCAGGGTTTTTGTGGTTTGGTATTAAACAACCTTTGTTAGATAGGGAATTTGACCGTTGGAATATTACAAACCAGAACTACTATGCAGATATGACTCGGGCAGTTTATGCTCAAGAATCTTACTTACTCATCGAAACACTTGAGAAATATAAAATTAGATGGCTCTTGTTTGACGGGAGTATTGTTGCACCCGGCCAAAATCAGAAGATTTTGTTTAAAGAAGAATTGGCTAAGCTACTCACCAGTACAAACTCTTTGATTTTGGCGAAAGATTTTGGAAACAACTTGAAACTATATGAATATGTGCCCGGTAGAGAATTCAAAGAACAGGAAGTGTTACCAACTAAATGGCTGACTATTGATGAGGGTGGTTATGTTTTTGGGAATATTGAACAACTCTCAGAAGAACTCGACACAAATTTGGTTAAGACCGATGCTACGCAAGTAACATTTACTACTAGGGCTACAGATCTGAATTTCCCGCACTTGGCTACTGTGTATTTACCCTTTGATGTCTATGCTCGTCAAGACGCTGGTAGCATAAATTTAAGGTTTGAATCGCGCTTACATACAGATTCAGTAGGCTTTGAGGCTGTTTTTCCCGCAGCTGTGGCAAAAACCCCAATACTTTCCCTTAACGGAAATTTCGTAACTATATCTTCACTTAATTCCGAATTTACCAAGTTAACTTATTTGTTACTACCTGCTTGGGGTTCATGGGAGCTTTTGGTGTATGACAGTGCCACTCCAGGAGAGCCTATTGATATTGATACCGTTTACACTAATTTAGACGTTTGTAGTGATATAGGAGAGCATTCAGCGTACTCAATTGTTCGGAACCCTACTGGCTTTGTCCTTACGGGCAAGAACGCTACGGCTTGTTTAACTGCAAATTTGGCCAAAGTGCTTGGTAGAACTTTAGAAGTACAGCCAACTTCTCAGAGTGTAATGCAACTGTCTGTACGGGGTGCCTTTGCGGAAGAGCCCTGCATACTAAACGAGTTAACTGCTCTATGTGAAAATAGGCCCATTGCTAAAGGAAAGACAGTATTTAAGGTTGTGCAACCTTTGGATAAGTATAACTTGCGGTTCTATGCCCAGGGTATAAATAAAGCAGGGGAAGTAGCCAACAGTTATTCTGCCATTGAACTGGCTACCTTAGTTCCTGTATACCGTACTTCTATAGAGCTGCCTGCAGAATTTTTTGAGTCTTTTGAACAAGTTTCTTTAACCCAGAATATTAGTTTTGATAAAGCTTTAGGGTTTGGCGGAAAGGTGTCTGAGCTGGCTTCTTTTCCAAGATATTGTAAGAATAATGAGCTAGTACAAAGTACCGGTACTTTTGAGTCTGGTTTTATATATAAAACGAGTGACGACGAAATTTGTGATACTTTTCAGTTTCCTTTAGCTTCTCATACTACGGGGCAGGTCTTAGAAATTAGGGCTCGTAATATTTCAGGAATTCCGCTTAGGGTGTGTTTGACTAACGAGTACTCTAAGAGATGTGATAAGTATGTAGAATTGCCAAGGGATTCCGCACTGAGATCCTACCTTTATCTCATTCCCCCTATGGGAAGTACAAATGGCTATGTAGTGAATATAAGTAATGTTAGTTTTGGGGGAATGGTTTCTGAGAATGAACTAGAATACATTTGGCTAACCCCTGTTTCTTATGACCTGGTAAAGCGTTTGCGTTCTGGTCACCCTGAAGAAAAAACTGTGTTCGTTTATAATGAGGCTTTTGAGAAGGGCTGGCAGGCGCTATGTGGTTTTAGGTTGTGCGATGCAGAGCATGTTAGGGTGAATGGGTGGGCGAATGGGTGGATATTTGATGATGAAAGTGTTGGGGTGACGAAGGTTTTCTTCTGGCCTCAGTTGTTGGAGTATGTGGGGTTTGTGATGTTGGCTGTATTGCTGGTTGCTCAGCACATGTGTTTCCGGTGCTCACGCCTTCGGGGGTTGCGTTCCGTAGAACACACGATGCTTCGCAACACTCCCCAAGAGTCCTAGAACATAAAACTATAGGGGATGGCTGACTTAAACTTCTCCCTTATACAGCCTTGACAAACCTCCACTATTAGGTTAAAATCCCCGCATTGAGTTGGAATTTAATTAGTTATTCCCTCTTTCCCTGCCAAAAGTTAAATATATGAAACTTAATGTTATAAACACTTTTATGGGAGTTTTATTGGTAGGTGGCGGATTATTTGCTTTAACTGGCAGAACATACGCGTGGGAACAATGTGAAAAACAGTACGGTGGTGGAGAAATCTGTATAGTCAACAAATCCTTCAGGATAGAGAAAAAAGTTCGCAAAGAAGGCGATGACTCCTGGAAAGACAAAATCACCGGCGTTGACGAAGACGAAGTAATTGAATTTAAAATCAAAATCAAAAACACCGGAGAAGCCGATGTAGACGACATGAAGATGGAAGACTTCCTTCCTGATGAACTCAAAAGAGTAGGCGGCAGCGGTTTAACCGAATATTGGCATGACTTTGATTCCGATGATGAAAAGTCTTTCATTATTAAGGCAGAAATTGATAAAGATGAGTTTGACAGAGATGAAGATTTTGAGAAGTGTGTAGTTAACAAGGCCGAGGTAAGATTCGACGGTGAATTTGAAGGTTCAGATACCGCTACAGTTTGCTATGGTGCCGATAAAGATGACGTTGTAGATTTACCAGATACTGGAGTCAGCACTATGCCTATGGCTTTCTTAGGCCTTGGTTTAGTTGCCGCGGGCACATTTATTAAGAAAAGATTGAAGTAATTATGGAGTTGGGCCGGAGATAGAATGGTTGGGTTTGGCTTACCTTACGCGACCATTCTGTTTCCGGCCTAAACTTTTATGGCTAAGAAGGTTTTGTTTTTTATCTCGATTCTTATATTTGCGGGCGCAACGTTTTTTTTCCTAATGGGTGATGTTTTTTCCAATACAACCATGCCGGAAGTTCAGGAGGAGACTGAACTGCCTTCAGTCTTTAAACCCGATTTAGAACCGATCTATTCTCAGCCTGTGCGAATTTACTCTCCGGATATTGCGCTTGACGTTGAGCTTGTAGAGGTGGGGGTTGAGGAAGACGGGGCTTTAGAAGCGCCAGATGACTGGTATGTGGGTGGGTGGTATAAGAAGAGCTCTAAAGCAGGGGAAGTGGGCAATATTGTTGTTTCGGGTCATTACGATAATGATTCTGGAGGATCTGCTGCATTTTGGAACTTGAAAAATTTAGAGGTGGGTGCTAAAGTTTACCTAGTTGATGCATACGGTAGAACGTTTGGTTATCAGGTTACCGAGGTTTTTTATCTAGATATCTCAGACCCCAACAGGCTTCATATTTTTGAAAATGATCATCAGAGACATGTGCTTACCCTAATTACTTGCGGTGGGCTTTGGGATGCTAGTAAGGGTACGTATAACAAACGCCTTGTTATCAAGGCTTTGGAGGTTTAGAGTTTTGCAGAACATATGATGTGATGCTCGGCCAGAGGGTTTCCGGTGCTCGCGGATCTTAGATAGCTGCGCTTCGTAGAACCCTCAGGGCTTCGTAAGCATAGTGCCCCCTCTCCATAGAATGCTTTATGGAGAGCCTGCCTGCGCAGGCAGGGGGGTCAGGGGGTGAGGTGTTTCTTCCAACGTGTTTGTTGGAGCGGGGAGGTAGCACGGGGCAGTGGCTATCTCCCCACTCTAGCAAATAAGTATTAAATTTCCCTAAACAAAAGTTAAAAACTATGGCAACTCCATCAGAAGAAAAAAGAAGAAGAACTTCTTCTAAAGACAAAGCAAATGCCGTTCCAGTTAACGGTGATACAGGTAGTGGCAGTACATATTTTTCCGGTGAAACAGTACCCGTAATAGGTATTTTGGAAGTATTGCCGGATTATGGCGTTCTGCGTCAGGAAGAAAAGGCAGAAGAAGGTCTTCCTAAAGATGTTTACATAAGCCAATCCCAAATAAAACGGTTCAATTTAAGAATGGGAGATTTAGTAAAGGGTCAGGCCCGCCCGCCAAAAGAAAGTGAAAGATATCTTTCCTTACTTAAAGTAGAAGAAGTTGAAGGTATGGAGCCTGAACAGGCCAAAAAAAGACCTGATTTCAACAGGCTTACACCAATTTTCCCGAAAGAATGGATGAAATTGGAAACAGCCCCAGATATATTAACTACTAGACTTATTGATCTAATTTCGCCTATTGGTAAAGGCCAAAGGGCTATGATTGTAGCTCCACCTAAGGCTGGTAAAACCTGGTTACTACGAGATGTCGCGCAAGGAATTACAGAAAACCACCCCGAAGTTACCTTAATGGTAGCTCTGATAGGGGAAAGACCTGAGGAAGTCACTCATTTTTCCAGAAGTGTTAAGGGTGAAGTATTTGCCAGTAACTTTGATGAAAAAGCCGAAGACCAGACTAGAATTGCCAAAATAGCTTTAGAACGTGCCAAGCGTTTAGCAGAAAAAGGCCGGGATGTAGTCATTTTAATGGACTCATTAACCAGGCTTGCCCGAGCGTACAACATGGTTGTACCGCCTTCTGGAAGAACGTTAACAGGTGGGTTTGACCCTTCTGCTTTGTATCCGGCTAAGAATTTCTTTGGAGCAGCTAGAAAGCTGGAAGAGGGTGGTAGCTTAACGATTATTGCCACCGCGCTTGTAGAAACAGGTTCTAGAATGGATGATGTGATCTTTGAGGAATTTAAGGGCACGGGAAACATGGAACTTAGGCTAGACAGAAGTCTGGCTGAGCGTAGGATCTTCCCGGCAATTGATATTAAAGCAAGTGGTACCAGACACGAAGAGGAATTGTACAGCCAGGCAGAACTTGAATCTGTGTACAAGCTTAGGAGAATGGTGGATTTGCTTGAGGATAGTGAGAGTACGCCGCTTGTATTGGAAAGACTTAAGAAGACTAAGAATAATGCGGAGTTTCTGGAAACCCTTCATAAGGCGATGTAGAGAATAACTTCTAACGACTAACTACTAACAAGACCTCACCCCCTTGGTCCCCCTCTCCATAGAATGCTTCATGGAGAGGGGGAAAGGGGGCTGGGGGGTTAGGGGGTGAGGACCCTGCGGCAGGTTTATCTTAGCTTAGATATTACGTGGTAAAATAGCCTTTGTTATACAAAACCTATGCTCTTTAGTATCAAGCGCCCCCAGTCCCAGCGCCAGTACCAACTGAACTTTGAAGGTTTCAGGATAAAAGGGCGGTCTAAACTACAAACTGTTCTGCTCAACTTCAATCAGTTTTGTTTGGCTATATTCAAGTATCTGCTGGCCAAGCTAACCCAACTGGCTAAATTCTTATTCTCAATTATTAGGCTCATATCGCTGCTGCCAGGCAAGGTTAAAGCTTTTACCATCAAGAAGCTGATCTGGTCCAGAGGCAGGTTGGGTAGGCCGGTTGCCACCTTTGTAATTATGTTTGTGTCTTTTATTGTTTTTACTTTTGGGGAAGTCTTCAATAGTTCCAAATTTGTAAATAGTCAGGAGCTTAGTGCCGACTATTTAGCCAACGTAACAGATATTATTCCGCGAAGAAATATAGCTACAACTGTCTTGCCTGAGAGCCGCAAGAGCACTGAATCTTTTGAGTACACTGTGCAGTCTGGCGATTCGTTATCTAGTATTGGTAATAAATTCAAAATCTCTATAGACGCGTTGAAATATGTAAATAGTCTTACAGGGGATTATCTGAAAGTAGGGCAGGTACTTACTATTCCACCTGTCTCTGGGTTAATTCATAAAGTAGAGTCTGGTGATACTTTATCCTCTATAGCATCAAAATACGATGTTCCGGCGCAGGCTATTGCAGATTTTAACTATATTCTGGATACCGCAAGCTTAGCTGTAGGTACAGAGCTTGTTGTTCCCGGTGCGAAAGTGCCTCAGCCGGTGTATGTTCCTCCTGTTATGCCTTATGCTGCAATCCCGCCTCAGGCGGCGCCTTCGGGTAAAGGTTTTTGCGTATGGCCTACCACAGTTAATTATATCTCCCAGTATTTTTCTTGGTACCACAATGGTGTAGATATAGCCACACCTTGGGCTAGAGGTATGCCCCCACTATTTGCTTGTAATAGCGGTGTTGTTACCAGATCCGGTTGGGATCCCTGGGGTTTAGGTCTTCATGTTAGGATAGACCATGGCAATGGGTACGAAACAGTATATGGCCATATGAGCAAAATACACGTTGGTTATGGTGAAAGTGTATCTCGTGGGCAAACAATTGGTATAATGGGCAACACTGGAAGGTCTACAGGGCCCCATGTTCATTTTATGGTGCAATACCAGGGTGTAGCTCAGAATCCAATGGGTTATTTTTAAACTATGTTAGTTGATGTAGCAACAATAAAAGTACAAGCAGGCAACGGAGGAAGAGGAATAGTTTCTTTTTTAAGGGAAAAAGGTAATGCCCGTGGTGGGCCTAATGGTGGTAACGGAGGTAACGGGGGAAGTGTTTATTTGGTTGCAGATCATAACCTTGCTACTTTAATAGATTTTCGATCAAAAGCTGTATACAAAGCAGAAAACGGTGCCCCCGGTCAGGGAAAAGACATGACAGGGATTGATGGAGAAGATATCAGAATAAAAGTTCCAACAGGCACTTTAGTTTATGAACTTGATAATGAAGAAGCCACGCTTATTGGGGATTTGGTCGAAGACGGCCAGGAGCTTTTAGTGGCTAAGGGTGGTGTAGGGGGTAGAGGTAATGCCAGTTTTAAGAGTTCTACTAACCAGGCACCACGCCAATATACTCCGGGTACACCAGGAGAAGCTAAAGAACTAAAACTGGAAATAAAACTTATTGCGGATATCGGCCTGATAGGCATGCCCAACGCCGGGAAGAGTACACTTCTTAATCATCTGACTGCTGCCAAAGCTAAAGTAGGGAGTTATCCATTTACTACCCTGTCTCCTAACCTTGGGGTATGCAGATTTGTAAATGGTAAGGAAGCCGTTATTGCTGATATTCCCGGGTTAATTGAGGGTGCGAGTGCTGGTAAGGGTTTAGGTGATGAATTCTTACGGCATGTGGAGCGCACTAGGCTGTTGGTGCATGTAGTTGACCCTATTCCTGTGGAAGAAGACGTGCCTTTTGCTCAGCTTGCATTGCATAATTACGAAGTAATTAGAAAAGAGCTAGAAGACTACAGTGCTGCATTAATTGATAAGCCCGAAGTAGTAGTTGTTAATAAGCTTGATATTACTGAGGTGGCAGAGCAGTTTGAGGATATAAAGGGTTCATTTGCCAAAAAGGGATTGGAGGTATATGGTATTTCGGCATTTACCGGTAGGGGAGTTGAAGAGCTAAAGCTTAAGCTTATGGATATGCTTGATAAGTTGCCCCCGGCAAAGCCCTTTAGAACAGCAAAGGTTGTTAAGAAGATTGATATTAAAGACTTGCCAAATAGGCGAATGGTGTTTAGAATTCCATCTGTTGAAGATAGACCTATTAAGGGCCGTTAGCTCAGTTGGCTAGAGCACTACTATGGCATAGTAGGGGTCGGGGGTTCGATTCCCCCACGGTCCACCATTCTTCGCAGCGAAGCAAGAAGAATGTCCTGCGAAATCCGCCATAGGCGGATGAAGTAGGACAACTAACTCTATCATCTGCTACGAATGGCACGGCCATTTCCGCCGCAGGCGGATGTTCTTCGTAGCCCTTTTATATACCGTTATGAATGTTCCAATTCCACCGGAGGCTAAAGCCTCCGGTTAATCTAGATCAATAACGTAACCCGAGGCTTTAGCCTCGGGGATACACGCGCTCGTCTTCGATTGGGATAACAGAAAAAAGAGGCTAGCCTACCAACAACCACTCAGGCTTGAAAAGCATAACAAGCCCTAGCCCGGCCATCAAAACTCCACCCACAATATGAGCAAGCCTGGCATATTTACCCTGCAGCCCTGTAGTTTTTAGTGTAATCATTGCTGCTACAAACACCGCGGTATCGTCGAACATAAAAATTACTACATACACCAGCATATAGATGTAGTACTGCCAGGTGGGCAAATTAGCCAATGTTAGCGTTTGTGTGTACACAGCGGGCAGCCCCGCAGAACAAAAAAGCTCAACAAGGTTAACGGCAAATGCCATTCCCGCAACCCCAAGCAAAGAAACGAGTAAATTTTTCTCCAGAACAAACCCTCTAAGTTTTTCAAATGTCCGTTTTCTATTTATGTTGCCGGAAGTTACTTCACACACCATTTCCTTATGTATCAGGGAATCCTTTAAGTATTTGTAACCTGCTACCAGTGCCGTGATACCGATAATTATTCTTACCCAGCGAATAAACCCAATAAAGAGGAAAAAGTTTAACCAGGCAGTTAAAAATAAGAAATAAACCAGACCCGAGACTAGAATAAATGTACCTCCAATTAACCACATGCGCTTTTTATCTTTAATCCCCAATAACATGCTAATCAAAAAGACCAATACCCACATGGCGCATGGATTAAACCCGTCTGCCAGAGCCAACGCTACGGTAAGAGTAGGAATGGAAACGTTTTTAAGTGCAAGTTCTCCGAAGAAGGGTATCTTTACTGTATCTGGCAACCTGCCAGGTTCCTTAGGAGGTTCCGGTTCTTTTGGTGTCCCTGCAATTGTATTCACAACATCTTCTTGAGCCTTAGCCGCACTTACAAGCTCTTCAAAGTAACTAACAGTTTCAGATGTATTTTCATATGGCCAGCCTACAAAATAGTTACTGCCTACTACTGTGAAGGGTACACCTCCTGTTCTTGCATCAAGGGCATCCCCAACCTGGCTAAATAGTTTGGCATTCTTATAGCTTTTGGATACTTCGTATAATTTAAGTTCTGCGCTGGGATGTGTCTTAGTAAATTCTCTTAGAAAGGCAATTTCGCTCTTGCAGTGTGGACAGCCCAGTTGCCAAAATACATGAATAGGTACCTTCTGCTCTTGGGCATATGTTGGCTTTATTAGTGTGATCCCCAAGATGATTGTTAGGATGACTCTTACAAGACTTTTCATATGGGTAAGTTTAGCACACCCCGCGTCATACGGCGCAGGGCGTGTTAGTAGTTTAGTTATTCCTCCGCGGGTTGGGGGATTACAGATTCGGGAGAGATAACTTCTTCACCTTCATTAACTAGTGGTTCCTGCTGAGTTACTTCCTGCTCCTGTGCGGCATTCTCAAGTTGCTCCACTGTAGGTTGATTGCTTTGTGCGCCAGCTACAGCAGGTAAATTCTTAAGTTGTTCTATCTCAGCTGTTACTGCAGTGTAATCGGCAGTGCCCTCGCCGACCAAACTTTGGGCAATTTGCAGCGCTTTGATGGCACTTCCATAATCTTGCATATTTTTTAGGGCTTGCGCAAAATTATAGTAACCATTGGCATAGTCCGGTTTTAAACTGGTTGCTTGCCTGAACAGGTTGGCTGCTGCTAAATAGTCACCCTTGGCGTAGTAGATACCTCCCAATTCCAGCCTTAATCTTGGGTTGTTGGGGTCTAGCTGAACAGCTTTTTCCAATGCGGCTATTGCCCACTGATCAGCATTGGCTGCTGTACCCATAAGGGTTTTGTAGACATTTGCCCTTATTTCCCAGTTAGCGGGGCTCAGTGGGTTAAGTAATTCGGTAGTTAATTTCGAACTTGTGATAGCTTCCGAAATCAGGGTCTGGATTGTTGCGTTGTCTTGCTCGGTTCTATCTTGTTTAGTGGCCAGTGCTCTAACTAATGCCAGATTAGTTTGCACGTACGCATTTCTATATGTGTCTTTTCTATTATTATGGTTAATTGCCTTAGTCTGATATTCGTACGTGGCCATGCCATTGTTATTAGTAGCTGCCAGTACCGCCTTACGCATATAAACTTCCCCGGGGTACACTCTCGAAAGATGCCAACCGCCTGCTACAGCAATAGCAAGTAGGGGTGTGGCGATGACAATTCTTAAGATTGCGCTTGAATTCTCAACCACGCCAATGGAGTTAGTACTTTGGGTAGCTTCCAACTTAAAGTACACGAGATCAGGTGCTGCTTCATATAGCCTTGCATTTACTGTTGCTACATAAAGTCCTAATAGTAAGAAGAACACAAAAGTGGTTAATACAGTTGCGTACGATAGTACGAACGTAGTTGCTATACCCATAAGCCCAATAAGTAAAATTGTGGCTGTTTCATCTGTGTTTCTATTTTTGACTACATACCTCACTGCCTTACCTGTAAAGTACACGACGGCTAAGATTCCCAAAATACCTAACGAGCCAATAATGTCAAATACTTCGCTAAAGGGTTTGTCGAATCTGACGTTCCAGTAATCTGTGCTGTTAAGAGCTAAGGTTTTATATCTTGGGAAGTTCAAGTAGAACGTGGAAGGACCGCTCCCTAAAATAGGGAAGTCTCTCAAAGTGGATGACGCTACAATCCATGAATCTTTCACCTGTAGTTTCACTTCTTTTGGATACGGAGTATGGACAATGATTTCTCTGGTAGCCGGAAAAAAGACCAAAATAGCTGTGCCTAAAATTACTGCGTTTAGTGCTAAAACGCTTATGCTTTTTTGTTGAGTAATAGCTGGAGTTAATAACAGGAAGCTAACCAAGCCTAAAGCTAAAATAGTCCACCCCGCTACAGTGTTGGTCACTATGGCGAAGAAAAAATTAACTGCTACGGCTACCCCTAGTGCTACTTTATATGACAGTTTAGTTTCTTTAGAGAACAAGGTGTAGCCGAGTATAGTGGCTAGTGCTGCCATTATTGAAGCCGTAGTAGTAGAGCCCGTGGTAGTGAAGTGGCTAATTCTAAGATAAGCTTCTTGGCCCAGATAGATGCCGTAATAACTTAAAATGCTCAAGATAGTAGATACTGATATGCCCGCTAGTAAAGCGACAACCAACATCTTAACAGTTCTGACGGCTCTTATATTGGAAGAAAGTATGTAAAAGAACGCCACCATTGCCAAAAAACCCATTAAGCTTGGCATCCATCTGCCTTGGCTACCGTAAATGCTGTTTAGTTTGCTGGTTGAGAATATAGAAGACAACACAAACACAATGGCAAGTACTAAAATTGGCGCGTCAAGAGGGGACTTTGCAATGTGCAGCTTTTTAGAAAGTATTACTTTAGCTGCCCAAAGTACCATACCTAGTATGGTAGCTGATACCAATAATGCCAGCTTGTTAAATTCATAAAATTCCACTGTCAGCGGCAAGAAGAATAGCGGCATCATAAATGCCAACGCAACTACTATAGAGAGTATTAAATTGTGTAACTGGGTTTGTGTGTGTTCTTTATTCATATATTAAGTTTAGGTATAGATTGAAAAATTTGTCAAGGAAGTCATTTCCCGTTACGGGAAATTGTTGTTTTTTATTGTACCTGGGGAAATGTTTTTAATTAGTTACCCACCAGCTAAACTCTGCACTTTGGGCTACGGGTGTATCTAAGGATAGATAAAAGCCTTCGCCCGTTATTTTTTCCTCAACCCAAAATCTGGTGGCTGGAGATATATTATTATTAAAAGTCACATAAACTTTATCTGTGCTTCTAAGATTTATACTTTTAACAAAGACTGTATTCCTGTTTTCGGGTACAAATGCAGTGCCGGAATCTAGTATTTGGCCTGAAATAGCTAAATCTTGCCGTGGCACAATAGTGCTTTTTGGTTTACCGATAGTTATGATTTCCATCTCGTTGAGTATGACAAGTATTAACAGGAAAAACGAAGCATAGGTGATGACCCGTGTGCGCGTTTCCGGTGAAGTAAAAAACTCTTTAATATTCCTTATCTTATCTCTTCTGGTTAAGATTTGGGTAATTTCTTCATTTGATATACCCTCAGCTTTTAGCTTTTCGATTAATGCCAGGCGGTTTACTGCCCAGATAGGGTAGTGGCCTTTACCGTCTTTTCTTTCCATGTGCGGTAGCCACCCGATTTTTGTATAGTACCTGAGCCTGTTGTATGGATCCCCCTTACCAAGATCAATATGCTTTTCTTCTGCTTTTTTAAGAATCTCATTGATAGTTACAAGATTTTCCATAGTGAAATTATATCATGTTGTTATAACAGCATATTCTAGTTAGACTAGAATATACTATCTTACAATGCGTGTTAGATTATGTTACTTTCTAAACATGATCCATGTGCTCACCAAAGAAGACGCCCTTTATCCTAAGTTACTAAAGCAAGCGCCACGTGCCCCCTCCAAATTGTTTTATAAAGGTACGCTAGATACCCCGCTGTTTGAAAGTTGCTTGGGAGTGGTAGGTAGTAGGCGAATGACTTCTTATGGCAAGCAGGCTGTAAAAGAGTTAGTTGGAACTGTAGCTGCTGCTGGTATTACTATAGTATCGGGGTTTATGTATGGTATTGATGCTACTGCTCACAAAGTATGTATAGATTCCGGTGGCCGTACTATTGCAGTTATGCCCTGTGGTATCGACTATATTCACCCTGAAAACCAGACAGAGCTGTATGCTTCTATACTAAATCATTCCGGATTAGTGCTTTCTGAATATGAAGGTACTCTAAAACCGCAGATGTGGATGTACCCCAGTAGAAATAGAATTGTGGCAGGATTATGCCAGGCTATACTTGTGGTAGAGGCTTCGGTAAATAGCGGTTCTCTTATTACTGCTTCTTTTGCTAAGCGGTTCAGCCGTCAAATATTTGTAGTACCTGGCAGTATTTTTTCCGAAAACTCACTTGGTGTTTATCAGTTATTCGAAGAGGGTGCTAAGCTCGTAATTTCTCCTTCTGATATCCTTGATTTTTATCAGTTTAGTAGGTTACCCCAAAGAAGAAACTTTACGCAGTTAGCTTTGGGTGTCACAGAAGAAAATGGCTTGGAGGGGGAGATATTGAGCTATTTAAGAAGGGAACCCATGTCTCTAGATGAATTGTCTAGAGTTATGAAGATGGGTTTTGGCAAGTTGAGCAGCTTATTAACTGTTCTGTGTTTAGAAGAAAAAGTTTTGGAGGATAACGGAAAATATTATGTTAATTAAAGTGCATTCTATATCTACAGTTGGTTTGCGATCTATTGGGGTGGAAGTTGAGGTGAACATAATGAATAGGGGTATGCCTTACTTTGATATTGTCGGGCTTCCCAACAAGTCTATTGATGAAAGTAAACATAGGGTAAAAACAGGGATGCTTAATTCCGGCATCGATTTTCCAAGTGATCGTATTACCATTAATCTTGCGCCTGCCGATGTTCCAAAGGAGGGTTCTTTATACGATTTACCTATTGCAACGGGAATTATATGTGCCTTTTCAGGGTTTGATGTACCTGCCAATTCGTTGTTTTTCGGGGAAGTATCATTAGATGGCAGCATAAGACATACCCATGGGGCATTTTTGCTTTCGCTATATGCCAGGGAACACCACTTTACGAACTTATTTGTGCCAAAAGAGTGTGTTAACGAGGCTGCAGGTATTTCCGGGTTAACAATTTATCCTGTTGAGAATTTGAAGCAGTTATATTGGCATCTTAAAGGTACTGTTCTAATAGAGCCTTTTACTCAAGGTAAACTTGTTGAGCCGGATTACACTTATGATTATGATATGAACCAGATAATAGGACAGGAAAAAGCAAAACGCGCACTGGAGCTTGCGGCTTCAGGCGGGCATAATTTATTAATGGAAGGTCCCCCAGGCTCTGGTAAAACCCTTCTGGCTAAAGCGTTTAACTCAATTCTACCCAGGCTTTCAGAAGAAGAAGCTTTGGAAGTAACTAAGGTTTATTCGGCTGCAGGGTTTATACCTCCCGGTGGCACCTTAATTATGAAACGGCCTTTTAGGTCACCACATCACACGATTTCTTATGCCGGAATGGTTGGTGGTGGCTCCATTCCAAGGCCTGGGGAAATAAGTTTGTCCCACAGAGGAGTCTTATTTATGGACGAGTTTCCGGAATTTCCTAGAATAGTTTTGGAAGCATTGCGTCAGCCCATGGAAGATGGGGTAGTTACGATCTCTCGAAGCCTCGGCGCTTATAGCTTTCCTTCAAGATTTATGCTGCTTGCATCCAGTAACCCTTGTCCGTGTGGCTTTTTTGGCTATGAGCCCGCCAGGTGCAAATGTACACCTAAGCAGATTGCTCTATATAAAAAGAAAATTTCCGGGCCAATTCTAGATAGAATTGATTTATTTGTGCGAGTTCCGGCTGTTGATGTTAAAGAGCTTTCCTCCAGCAGGGAAGTGTTGGCAAAACTTAAAGATTCTAGGGCCATCAGAACCTTGGTAACAAGGGCTCGCCAAATCCAAGAACAGCGTTTTGAGTCTGACGCAATTTTTGTCAATGCAGAAATGACAAATGTCCATATCACAAAGTACTGTGAGCTGGCACCTCCGGTAGAACTTTTGCTTAAAAAGGCAGTTACTAAGCATAACTTGTCTGCCAGGTCTTATTTTAAGTTAATTAAGATTGCACGGACTATTGCAGACTTGGAAAATAGCACAGATATTGGTTTGGGTCATATGGCTGAAGCTATTCAATATAGAACTTTAGGTTGACTTGATCTAATTGGTATTGTATATTCCAAGCATGGTTGCTCCTCAGAAAATTTCAAAAGCCTTTTCTGACAAGAACAGATTAAAAATTTTAACCTTCCTAAGTGATGGCCAGCATAATGTCGGCGAAGTTGCCGATAGATTGAATGTAGAGGAGAACTTAGCCTCTCATCATTTAAGGGTTTTAGCTTCCCTTGGGTTCTTAAAGAACAGTAAAAAGGGAAGAGAGGTCTACTACAAAATTAATGAGGCCAGGCTTGTGGCTCTTATTAAAGACCTTAAGCAAAATCCCTTATTTAGAGATGTGCTAATGAAGGCGTTGGAAGATTAGGTTTTCTAATCATTTCGTCAGGCTTGAAAGGGGCCCCCCGCTAAGCGGGGGCCCCTTTCTATTACCTTCAAATCAATACTCTCGGGAATTGTGCGGGAAATGCCTAGCTGAAATCCCTTGTATCTTTTAATTTGTGGATAAGTAAAGCTCTTTGCGGTTAATCTGCGGGAAATACGAGGGGTGACGGAAGGTCCGACCTGGGGGAAGGTCGGACCTCGGGTATTCCCTACAATAACAGCATCTTCTAGTTAAACTAGAATATACCCCATTCCCAAATCTACATTAGTATGTTTAACTACGCACATGCGCCTGCTTACAGAAAACAAACTACTCATTTTCTACATAGTTGCCGCACTTATCATTACAGCAATACTTGTCATAAAAAAAGAACTCTTCAAAAGAGACACCCCATGCCTAGGGCAACATGAACCTTCCCAAAAAATAATGGTGGAAATTGCAGGCGCAGTTGAAAAACCCGGGGTCTATGAAGTCACAGATGGTGCTAGGGTAGTAGACTTATTAGTTTTAGGGGGAGAGGTAGTTTCGGAAGCTTCCGTAGAGTATGTCGCAAAAACCTTAAATTTATCCGAAAAACTTACCGATTCTCAGAAAATATATATTCCGTTTGAATGGGAACTAGTAGACGCAGCTGCCAGCACTATAGCTGTTTTGGAGGCTACGAAGAAAAGCACTACTTCCGGTACTGTTGAGGGTCTTGTGAACGTGAACACCTGTTCGGATGAAGACTTAATTAGTTTGCCTAAAATTGGAGAAGTAACTGCCGCTCGGATAATCGATAATCGGCCCTATGCCAATCTTGAGGAACTAGAGATTAAGGCAGCTTTGTCTAGTAGTGTTATGGAGGCAATAGCTGGGCTGGTAACTTTTTAATGAAGTACTGGGCCTTCCAGCTGGTACTTCTAGTAGTGGTAGTCTTTAGGCTATATACCCATTGTAACGGGCATGTACTTTGTTGCGAAAATACAGAGCTAAGTGGTTATTCCGGAGCTTTGTTTAGCAATTTAAGACAAAAAGCAGGGCAGCGTGTTCGGGAGCTGTTACCCAGCCCGCACAGCGAACTGTTGCTGGGTATGGTTATGGGTGTTGATGCTTTTGATAAGCTGCCCAAGTTTACTCAGATGTTAAGAACTACCGGTACGATCCATGTAGTGGTGGTTTCGGGCTATAACATTTCGCTGGTGTTTACGTTTGTCCAGAAACTCGTTGGCTCTGTTTATAAAGTAAGAAATCTTATTATGGCACAAGTGGTTGTAGTGTTGTATGCGCTGTTATCTGGGTTTGAACCGCCGGTAATTAGGGCATGTGTTATGGGAAGTGTAGCAGCGTGGGGGAAGTTCTATGGGCGCAGGGTAGAAGCCGAACGGCTTTTGGTATTTTCGGCTTTGGTAATGCTTGTTATTAATCCGGCTTTTTTGTTTAGCTTAAGTTTTCAGCTAAGCTTCTTGGCCACGTTAAGCCTTGTGGTGTTTACGCCTTATTTAGAGCATGCGCTGAAGCATGTGGTTTTTGTTTTTAGGGAAGATTTTGTATCTACAGTGGCAGCACAAGTGTTAGTCTGGCCGTTGTTGTCTTATAAGTTTGGAAGTGTAAGTTTAGTTGGAATTGTAGTTAATACGGTGTGTTTATGGACTGTGCCGCTTATTACTACCTTGGGATTTGTGTTTGTGTTGGGAAGTTTTGTACCGGGAATTTCCGGGGTGTTGCCGATTGTGTCTTGGCTTGTGTATGTGCCACTAGATATTTTTACCAGGGGAGTGGAGTTTTTTAGCAGGTTTACGTTTTTAGCTCCCGGGTTTGAACTGGGGCTGAATTGGATGTGGTTTTATTATGTTTGGGCTTTTTTGATGGTAGTTTATTTGCGAAAACACCTCACCCCCTAACCCCCCTGCCTGCGCAGGCAGGCTCTCCATAAGGCATCCTATGGAGAGGGGGGGAAAGAGAAGGTGTGCCGAAAAATATTTCCCCCTTTCCCCTCTCTGTGGAATGCCTCACGGAGAGGGGAAAGGGGGTAAGGGGGTAAGGGGCGAGGTGTTGCTCCCTCCCTCCGTCTGCGAGCACTGCAGACCCGCGCGCCGAGCCCTAGTATGTCTTTAAAACTAACTGCCGTAATCTACTTCGCATACATAACCCTTGCGCTTATTGGCAACACTAGTTCCGGAAACTTAGAACTTACCGTCTTAGATGTAGGGCAGGGGGATGCAATCCTCATCAAAACCCCGCATAACAGAACGATACTTATCGACGGTGGTGGTGACTATGAAGCCAGCAGACACCTTAGCAGCTATTTTTCGCTAGGCGAGTGCTACCTAGACTTGGTTATTCTTTCCCACCCCCATGCAGATCATCTGGCTGGTCTCACCCGCATTCTGGAAACCTGCGCAGTATCCCAACTGGCCTTTAATGCTGATTATGTATCTGAGTTTGTTCAGGGGGAAAAGATACTTCTAGATGGTGTCACTCTGCACTTCTTATGGCCGCCCGAAGACTATACTTCTTCCGATCTAAACAACCTGTCTGTAATTATTTTGTTAGATTATGGAGAATTTGAAGCCTTATTAACAGGCGATGCACCTTCCCAAATTCTAACCGGGATAACTATACCTAAGCACCTAATTGATGGACATTTGGAAGTTTACAAAGTGCCACACCATGGTTCCAGGCATTCTTTTAGTAGTACCTTTTTGGAGGAGTTACTGCTTGATCAGGTTATTATTTCGGTAGGGACAAATTCTTTTGGTCACCCAAGCGCAGACTATCAAAAACACTGTGCAGATCGCAATTGTTCTGTATATAGAACAGATCTGGATGGAACGGTCAAGGTAGTATACAATGCTAACAATGGAAGTTACACAACAACTACAAGCAACAATTAAAGAGCTAATCGGGCAAGAATACGGTTTGGAAGTTGAAGATGTGTTTATTGAACATCCGGGCAACGAAACCTGGGGGGATTATGCCACGAACGTGCCTATGAAAATAGCAGGGCTTGCTAAGCAGCCTCCCTTAGAGATTGCTAAGAATCTTAGCTATAAGATAGGGAAAGAAGCAGTCAAATTTACTTGGCAAGATAGAGAATGGGATTTATTCGAAAGTGTAAGTTTCGCGCCCCCCGGATTTATAAACTTTAAACTATCTAGTGAATGGTTAGCTTTTGTACTCTCACAAATTATGGAGTCTGGTGAAGCCTATGGGGCATCCATATTGGGAGAAGGTAAAAAGGTAATGGTGGAATATTCCCAGCCAAACCCCAACAAACCTTTACATATCGGTCATGCCAGAAACAACTTTTTAGGGAATTCTGTTGTAAAACTGTTAGCTTTTTCTGGACATGATGTTATTGCTGCCAACTATATTAATGACTGGGGGACACACATCTGTAAGGCGATGCTAATGTATCAAAAGTACGGTGAGGCAGTGCCTACTTCCAAACCGGATCACTATGTAGGTGAATTGTATGCCCGGTTTGAACGTGAAAGTGCTGATAACCCGCAGTTTGCCGAAGAAGTGGCAGAGATGTTTAGAAAACTGGAAGCGGGTGATGCCGAAACCATAGCCCTGTGGGAGAAAATTATCAGTTGGGTATATGAAGGTTGGAAGGAAACATATGCAGACCAAGGTGTTTCTTTTGATGTGCTTTTTTATCAGCATAACTATAAAGATTCCGGTAAAGATATTGTAAATATTGCCCTGGAGAAGGGTATAGCTGAGAAAGACGAAACGGGTGCTATCATTGCGCGTTTAGAAAAATATGGTATTCCAGACAAGGTGCTTTTGCGTGCAGATGGTACTTCTATTTATTCCACGCAAGATCTGCAGCTGGCAAAAGACACTTTTGAAAATTACAACCTGGACAAACGTATTTATGTAGTTGATGTCAGGCAAGGAGACTACTTCAAACAAATTTTTAAGATACTGGAAATCTTAGGTTTTCACTGGGCGCAAAACTTATATCACTTAGCCTATGGCGTTGTGAAACTTCCCGAAGGCAGTATGTCTTCCAGAAGGGGCCTGGTGGTCTATGCCGACGAAGTCTTAGATACTTTAGTTAGAAAAGAAAAGGCTGAAATTGGCACTAGTCTTAAGGTTACGGATAATGTTGATGAAATAGCCAAGAAAGTTGCCCTGGCAGCGTATAAATATGGCTTGCTCAAAACAGATAGCAGCCAGGATATAGTGTTCGATTATGACCAGGTAACTAAGTTTGAGGGTAATACCGGGCCTTATTTGATGTACACCTATGCCCGCGCCCAGTCTGTATTAGCAAAAGCAGGTGGGTTTGACGCAAAGGCTTCTATTTATAAGTATGTGCCTGAGGAACCCGGGAAATCAGTCCAAAGAGTGTTGTATCAGTTTCCGGAAATTACGCAAGCTGCCAGCCAGCAGTATGCACCTCATCTTCTTTGTAACTACTTGTTTGAGCTAGCGCAGCGTTTTAATACTTTCTACGCTTCTTCACCTATCTTAACTGCAGAGACAAATGATGCTAAAGATTTTAGGTTGCTGTTAACTGCCGGCACGGCACAAGTTCTTAAAAATGGTCTTAACTTGCTTGGTATTGAAGTTGTAGAAAGTATGTAATGGCTTCTAAAAAGAAGGCGGCAAAACGCTCAAAGAAAGGTATGCCTCGCGTATTTAGAGGTGTCTTTGCGGTTATCATTTTTTCTTCTATGCTCCTTTTTATTTCTGTTTTTGTGAAGACTTTAGCAAGCCTGCTTAAGGTGGAAGAGGGTAAGCACAAGGCAGACTCTTCTGTAGAAGAAGTATTAGCGGAAGACTTTGTTAGTGCCCCGGTTATTGATGCGAAATATGCAGTTATGGCAGATAGTGAGAACGACTTTACCAACTTAGAAAAGGCACTAGCCCGAGCAAAAGAGGAAGGGGTTGATGGTGTTATCTTTTTAGGAGACTTTACAAGCTGGGGAGATGCAGAGAGCCTAACTAAAGCAAAAAAGCTTCTAGATGCATCTGGGTTAGTTTATTACTCAATTCCCGGTGATCACGACTTGGCGGCCGCGGTCACTTCTGGGGATGACTCCGGTAAATCAATCTATTTGGGCATCTTTAGCAGCCTAAGGCATCTGGTGATAAGTGATGCTTTCACTATTGTAATTTTAGATAACAGCGCTAACTTTGTGCCGTTATCGGAAGATTTAGTAGCATGGTTTCTTAGCCATATAGCTGAAGCTGATATTGTTATGTTTTCCCAGCCCTTATATCATCCAACAATAGGCAGAAGTATGGGTGTTATTGATGGGGAAGATAGTGTTGAAGTTAAGACTCAGGCTGATTTTTTATTGGATTTAATTAGGCGAAGTAATGTAAGAGCAGTTGTGGCTGCCGATTTACATATGGCAAGTACATATGCTGACCCTGTAAAGCCTGAGCTGCAGCATATTTTAGTTGGTGCCCTAACAAGGGAGCGCAATATGCAGTCTCCTCAATTTTCAGTGCTTACTTTATTTAAAGATGGCAGTTTTGTATTGGAAGAAGTGTTATTGTGATCTGGATTAATTTCTGCTATAACTAACTACATGGTACAAAAGTCTTTAGTGCTTCTAAAACCAGATGCCGTTCGCCGAGGTATTACCGGCGAAGTTTTAGACCGCTTTGAGCAAACCGGCTTGAAGATTATTGGTGCTAAGTTACTTAATGCTGCCGACCCAGAAGTTTCCCATAAACATTATTACAAAGATGAAGAATGGCACAAGAAGGTTGGGGAATTGAATCTTAAGGATTGTGCTGATCTGGAACTTGATCCGATGGATATTTTTGGCACTAAAGATGCTGTCGAGATAGGTAGAATTGTCAACGAATGGCTGTTTGCGTATGTGGAAAAAGGCCCTATTTTTGCTTTTGTATTTGAAGGGCCTCATGCGGTTGAGAAGATACGTTCTTTAGTGGGACCAACTTATCCGGTAACTGCGCCTCCCGGCACGATAAGAGGGGATTATGGTTTGGATTCTACTGTGACAAGTCTTCAGAGGAAGCGCGCTGTTTATAATCTTATTCATGCTTCTGGAACGCCTGAAGAGGCTGAGTATGAGATAGGGCTTTGGTTTAAGCCGGAGGAGCTTATTTCATATCGCAGGCCTGAGGAAGACGTTTATCAGTATTAACATTGACAAATAACTACTGACTTCTAACTTCTAATTTTTGCTTTATTTGTGTTAAAATGTGTTCATCTTGCCATCCTATAGTGCCATAAGGAGAGAGAAATCATGGCTAGGATATTTGTCGTGGTGTTGGTGGTGTTTTTGTTACTGTCCCAGACAGTAACAGCCCAGATCCCTACTCCCACAGCTACTGCTGAGGTAAAGTTTTATCTGGGACCCGTAGGTGTGACGGATCCTCCTCCCACTGCAGACGAGTATGTCTTCCTAGGCTGCTTTGGAGTGCTAGCTCTTCTAGGAGCGTTTCTTGTCCTTTGTTCGCTCTCTAAGCTTTTTTGCAAACGTCTGAAGTAGTTCCTTTTGCTAGACCTTGGCCTGGGATTGCAGTAGCGCTTCCAGTGTCCAGGGTCTTTTTTCTGCTATAATCATTTTTGTTTGTAGTATGGGGGGTCGCATAGTGGCCTAGTGCGGCGGTCTTGCTTGCCCTCCGTAGCCTTGGCGAAGGAGGGAAAACCGTGCACTTGTTTGTGGAGGGGTGTAGGAGTGGTTTATCTAGCCGGTCTTGAAAACCGTGCGTCCTTACGGACACGTGGGTTCGAATCCCACCCCCTCCGCCAGTTAGGAAATGGCTCGCCCGCTACGCGGGCTCGCCAGCCGTTTTTCGGGGAAATTTCAAGCCGTTTTGAATTCAGCATAAAGTTCGAGCCGACATTTTTAAGAAATGCGCGGATTTGCGTTTTGTCGCCCTGCGACAAAAGAATTTTGGCTTGGCTACTCAATAAAATGACTTCTCGCATCGGTTCGAGCCAATTATTCCCTTTTTGTTCAAAATCTCTGATTTCTTGCTCAATATCGGCTTTCTCGTTCAAGAGTTTAGCTTTCTTGGTCTGATACTCCTCTTGCGATAAGCCGCCCTCAATGTAAATATCGAGAAGCCGATCTA
>DBQF01000004.1:1340-2319 GCA_002305115.1 candidate division WWE3 bacterium UBA1401 | reverse complement strand
ATACTTTTCATTACAAACTTGCTTTTTCTTGGTGCAACGATAATAGATATGTCCTTTTTGAGTTTCGGCGGTAATGAGGCAACCGCACTTTGCACATTTCATAAATCCTGAAAAAGCAAACTCATGTTTCCGCTTCCGCTTCTTCTTGCCTCGGTTATTCATCACTTGCTGAACATCATCAAAAAGTTTCTTGGAAATAATTGGCTCGTGGCTTCCCTCGTAGAGTTCGCCGTTGAAGCGGAAAGTTCCATAGTAAAAAGGATTTTTAAGCATTCGCTGGACACAGGAAGTTGAAAGAACATTGTCTTTGTAGGAATCCATTTTGGAATCCGCCAAAAACTGCTTGATATTTTTCAAGGTATAATCGCCGGTGGCATAGAGCTCAAAACATTTTCTCACCAGCGCAGATTTTCCCCTATCAACATCTATACTCTTCGTCCGCGAGTTGTTAAGGTAGCCGAGCGGTGCAAACCCGGGCCATATTCCTTTCCGCAGTTTTTGGCGGTGGCCTCGCTTGATGTTTTCACTCAAATTATCCACATAGTATTTGCTCTGTCCAAAGGCAATGTTTAGCATAAATTTCCCCTGCGGTGTGCTATCAAACCAAAATGTTGGAAATTTGAGGTCTAGGATTTTTCCTGTGTCCAGCAGGTAGATAATCTTTCCGCCGTCTATGGAATTGCGAGCTAATCTATCGGGGTGCCAAGCCAAAATTCCGCTGGCTTCGCCAGCACAAATCCGATTTAGCATTTCGCCGAACACAGTTCGGCCAGGTTCTTTGGCAGTTTGCGCCTCGCTCAGCGAGGCGACGATTTCAAGTTTTTCTTTGGCGGCAAATTCTTTGAGTTCTGAAAACTGGGATTCCAAAGACATCACTTGTCTTTCTTCGCTCTCGGTAGATTTTCTGGTGTAGATAAAGTATTTCATAAGATTTTAGAAAAGCCCGCTTTTGGCCTTACTGAATTCAAAACGGCTTGAA
>DBQF01000004.1:0-1209 GCA_002305115.1 candidate division WWE3 bacterium UBA1401 | reverse complement strand
TCATAATCTTACAGTAAGATTGTAGCATAATTCTATGTTATCAAAACTTGGATAGTATGGCAACAATAGGTGAAAACATAAAAAAGTTAAGGGCGAAGCAAGGTTTGAGCCAAGATGACTTGGCGCGGAAAGCCGAGCTTAAATACTCCACTCTTGCAAAAATTGAGGGTGATTTTGTAAAGAAGCCGGGCGTTCAAATGATTGCTAAAATCGCTAAAGCCCTCGGCGTTTCCATTGAGGATTTATTGAAATAATTATGATCGAAAATTTGCTACTATTTATCTTTTCGTTGGCCCTTGTTGTTAAAGGAGCTACCTTGGCGACAAAATACTCTGCTAAACTCGCGGAGCATTTTAGTATCTCTCGTTACGTAATTGGTTTTGTTGTGGTTGCTTTTATCTCCATACTGCCTGAAACCATTATTTCAATAAATTCTGCAATTCAGGGGGTACCTGAATTTGGTCTCGGTACACTATTAGGTTCAAATATTGCCGACCTGTCTCTTATTTTTGCTCTTTTAATTTTATTGTCCGGTCGCGGAGTAAAAATCGAAAGTAAGGTGTTAAAAAATGTCAGTCTGTACCCCTTCTTCTTGCTACTTCCCGTCATTCTGGGGTTAAATGGACATTTTTCCCGTATTGATGGTGTTATTTTGATAATTACAGGGGTTCTTTTCTACTATTTAGTTTTTAAGAATGGCACAGAAGCATCAAAAGTATTTAGTAATGGTGACGGCAAGTATAAAAATATCTTTCTATTACTCTTTGCCATGACATTATTGCTCACAGGTGCTCATTTTACGGTAACTTTTGCAACCACCCTGGCCCAAACATTAAATATAACCCCCATTCTTATTGGAATGCTTATTGTTAGTCTGGGCACGACAATGCCGGAATTCTTATACTCGCTTAAAGCGATAAAACAAAAAGAGGACAGCCTTGCGATAGGTGATATTTTAGGTTCAGTTCTGGCAGATGCCACTATTGTCATTGGCATACTTGCTTTCATAAGCCCATTTTATTTTCCAGTAAAAATTATATATATCACCGGGACGTTTATGGTGATTACCTCCCTTATGTTGTTACGATTCATGCGTTCAGGACGTACCATAACGAAAAAAGAAGGATTCGTCCTTTTATTCTTTTGGATAATTTACGCGCTGGTCGAATTTATCGTAAATAGTTGATCCTGAAGAGGAAATAAAAGAAT
>DBQF01000002.1 GCA_002305115.1 candidate division WWE3 bacterium UBA1401 | reverse complement strand
TGGATCACCTCCTTTCTAAGGGAGAAAAATCGTGTTTTTGCTCTGTAATGCGCTGTCTGCACTTTACGTGTTTGAAGCCTTACTGAAATATAAAACACCTCTTATAGACAAATGGCTCAATGGTCTATAAGAGTATAAAGCTTACATATTTCCTCACAGTAAGCGAGCTGGTTTGCAGATGAGCCTAAATCTGCGAGTGAGCATTCTTTTCACTTCCGGTTGGTCAAAGTGTTAATCTAACATTGCTTTTCCTGCAATTATTTGTTTTCCAAAAAACTCACTTCCTACATACTCACTTGTCCTGCAACTATCTGCATTTCCAGATTGCACAATCCCTTTATCTTATCTTCTAATATTCCATAGTGAGTACATCCGAGAACCAAAGTGTCGATATTCCTCTCTATCAGCTCTGATAGATATGTCTTAAGAATAATTTCTACTTCTCTGTTGTTATGTTTACCTTGCTCTATTATAGGAACTAATTTTGGACATGATTGTTGGTATACTTTAATGTTTGGATTAGCTATATGCAATTGAGTAATGAATGCCTTCGAAGATACAGTTCTTTCTGTGGCCATGACCCCAATCCTGTTATTTTTAGTTAGTTGCGCTGCATGAGTTGCTAAAGGTTCAAGTACACCTAAGAAGTGTTTTTTTGGAAAGATACTTCTTAGTTTTGTTTGTGCTTCGCTTGAGACTGTGTTACAGGCAAATATTATTAGTTCACAGCTGCTCTTTGCTAGAAAATTTACAGCTTGTTCAGTAAAATTGCAGATTTCTTGAGAAGCTCTGTTGCCATATGAGGCTCTGGCGTTGTCTGCCAGGTAGACGTAGTTGTATTGGGGAAGTTTGGCTGTAAGGCCTTTTAGGATATTGATGCCCCCAAAGCCTGAATCGAACACGCCTATGTTTTTTTTGCCATAGGTTTTATATTGTAGTTGATTTTGGGGCAAAAAGTAAGCTACGAGGCGGGTCCGACCTTCGGTTATGACAAACGCGCCTTTGCCCACTGCTAGGGCATTTTGCAAAAAGAGGGTCCGACCTCCCGTCAAACTAGTATAATATACTGATGAGCACTATGGTTGTAAGGCCCAATACTGTTAATGAAGAAGTTAGTTACGTTACTGATTTTTTGCATAGGCATACTGACTTTAATGACATTGTTTTACCCAAAGGTATGAAGCACCCTACACGCACATCGCATGAAGAAGTATCCAATTGTATCCATCTGGAGTATGACATCACTTTCTACGCGAATGGCTTATTGGCATTGAAGCGTATTATTCCGGACATAGCCAATGCTACTCTTAAATTGCAGCCGCTGAGTGGCTACTGGGGATTCACTTTGTTCCCTGAATGTGCAATTCTACTTACTCGCTATGGTCCCGGAGGTAGTTATAATCCGGATCAGGGTAGCGTAGTTTTGCTAACCCGGTTGGATGGCACATTTAAGAGAGCAAATCCTCTGCATTCAGTACTGCACGAAATTGTGCATATTGGTATTGAATTCCCCATTGTAAAGAAATATAAGTTATTGCAGTGGGAAAAAGAGCGTTTGGTTGACAGGATTGTACTGGAAGTTTTTGGTAGTGAGTTACATGATTATAAGCCCAGAGTTAATGGTGATAGAAGGCTGGACGCCTATTTAGTTGGAGAATGGTTGCAGAATCTGCCCGAAGTAATAGAGCGTTTTGTGCATGATAATCCAAGGTGATCTGAGGGTCCGACCCTTCCCAACCAAATCTGCTACACTTATATTGTGAAAAAAATAGGTTTCATAGGTTTATTTTGCATACTCTGCTTTTTATCTTCATACATTCCCTTAGTTTATGCCGATGATGGGGGCCCTATTACTAGCTTTTGGTTAATGCACGAAAAGATTATTTGTGTGAGTGTAACCAACCCTGATTTTTATGGTGATGAGCTTTTTTTGGTTTACGATTACTCACCTGAAGTTGGAAAGAAGTTAGGGCGCCCCTGGTCATTTGTTGAAGCAGGTAAGTGTTATGAAGCCGATGAGGATGGAGGTACTTTGTATTTTGTAAAAAAAGTTACAGGGAATGAATGGACTACTCTAGCTAATTACCCTGAGTATTCGCCTGAAGCTTCTATCAAAGACGCTAATATCGATAAGTCTGCTGTGGTTGGTTTCTGGGGCGACCCCGATACTTATTATGGAATTAGTGGCTCCCGCTACAAAGATCTCTACTTTACCGGGTTGCATCTAGACGATCTTATCCCTACAAAATATGGTCCCAGTACATATATGACTCACTTTTACTCAACAACCCCCGATTATATTATTGCTGCATTTGAGGATCCCGATTATCTGAAATATGCGGGTCTGATTAATAAACTTGTAAAAGAACTATCGATAGAGTTGCAAAAATGTGATAGGCGTAGTCGAATTGAGTACAGATTTACTTTTACAGACTCTCGGCATGATTGGCCCTATGAGCATGTTGTTTGGGGTTTTGCGGACGGTCGTAATATCCTGTTACCAAAGTCTTGGGTTTTTAAAGATTACCTGTTTGGGTCTGAGCCTTTCCAAGTTATTACGTTACTTGGTTGTAGGGATACCTATGTGCGGTTTTTGAAAGCCCACCAAGCTGATTTTGCTAAGGCAGATGAAGCTGCTGAGAGTTTGTTGGCGAAATATGATGCCAACAATATTAAGAATATATACGAATTAGTTGCTCCTAGAACACAAGAAGCCATTGATGCAATTAACAGTTACTTGGTTTCTAGTGTCCCTGTTGAGCTTGAGTTAGTGACCAAGTCTGCCAAAACCTCTGTTGCTAACCCCCCTGCCCCTTCTGTAGACGTGCCTGTAAATGAAGAAGAGCCCATGGCTAAAAGGGTAGGCGTGGGTCTAGATCCTATGCCTGATGAAAAAGCAGAGCTGTACTTTGGTTCAGCCCGCGTGTTTATGAAAGTTTATCTAGTTCTGCCTGTAATTGCTTTTTTTGGTATGGGAGTAATTCTTGTTGTTAGAAACTTTAAGAAAAAATGATCGCAGTTAATGTAAATGCAGTTTCTCAGGCTTTCCTGATAACATTAATTGCGGAAGTATTAGTAATTTTGTGTTCTAGAAAAGTTAGTGGTTGGTTTGGTTGGCTGCTTGCAGTTATTTTAATCAACTCATTTACACATCCAATTGTCATTTATTTGCTGCATGTACTGGGTGCGCCTTATGTGGTGGTTGAATTTGGTGTGATTATTTTTGAAGCTTTGTGGTATAGCTTAGCGTTTTCTCTTTCTTTGCGTAAATCTTTTGTGCTTTCTGGTGTTGCTAATTTGAGTTCTATTTTAGCGGGGGTGTTGGTTAGGTTTTTTATGTGAATTGAGGTCCGCCCCGCCGTCGTATTATAGGGTGGGCTCTTGGGAAAGGTCGGACCTTTCCAAAAGCTGTAGTAGCAGTTTTGATATAGTTAGCTTGTATAAGTGTCATACTAGATCTTCCAACTCTTTTCTGTTTTTGCTTTGGTTGTGATATTGGGAAAGGTCCGACCTTTCCGATCTTTATATAGCAGATTTCAGTAAATAAAGGGTGTCTACTACCCTATTGCTAAAAGGTTTTGAAAAGAAGGGTCCGACCTCCGGTTAAGATGTCCGTGCCATCCGCCTATGGCGGATTTCGCA
>DBQF01000006.1 GCA_002305115.1 candidate division WWE3 bacterium UBA1401 | reverse complement strand
GTTTGTAGCCTTAAAAATCCCCCATATCTACACCGGATAAAAGGACAAGGCTTGATCACTTTCGAGCCCAGTAAACCTCGCACCTTAAGGGTGGTTAAGTAAGATGGTCGGATCAGTTTTTAAGTATAAGCGCCTTGAAAACCAGGAACTCCTGGAAACTATAAAGCGTTACATTGTCCAGCATGGTTATTCACCGACCGTACGTGATTTGGCCAAGCTTACCGATACCGGCGTAGGCACCGTTCACAGGCATCTCAATGAGCTGATTTATGGTGGCTATATCAAAGTTGAGCAGCCTCGCCGGCGTGTCTTACGGGTGGTGAAAGATTATGACTAAACTTTACAGGTCTCCAGTCCAGGTAGAGCTTGATGACAAAAAAGAACCAAAACGCTTCCGCTGGTTGGGGCGTTGGCACCGGATTTTAAAATGTGTGCTGCACGAGGAAGAGCAGCATTGGTGGAGTAAGCTAAGGGACATTGAACCTAAGCGCTACAGGTGCGAGACTTATCAGGGAATGGTATGTGATTTGTGCTTTATGCAAGAGCAGTCGCAGTGGGTGCTGGAGCGGGTGTGGGATTAGAGTATTTGCAAGCTCTTGAAAAAGGAATTTATACCTAATAAGTAGAACACTGGCAATAACCACGTGGTGCTAACATAAAGGTCACGGTGTTTTTTTTGATAAGTTTATGCCCTTTAATTTTAGAGGTAAAAAATACGCCGGCCAGAAAATGTACATGTCAAAATAGAGAATAAATTTTGGGCTTTAAAAAGAATCGAGGAGAGAAAACATGGTATCGAAGCACTTTGCTTTATTCCCTGCTGCTCAAAAAAGAGTGTTACTGGCGGAATGGCAGAAAGCCTTCCATACGTATGGCCTGGCAGCGGTTTAGAGCAGGCCTTTACCCTGGTTGTCTCCTCTTATGATTCCGGTCAAGGCCTGGTATGGTGCCATACTTTTGCCAAGGAACCGGGATGTGGTTGCAAAAGCGGGTCTGGGTTTAAATTATTTATAACAACTGGATAGGTTGTTTTTTTCTTTACCCAGTACAGTTGGAAGGATTATCACTTGAGAATATTTCCAGTGAGTGGCATAATTCTACAAAAGAGGATTATTTATAGTAATTCATCGTGCAATTTCTATTGCTATCTCCAGGGGGAATTAACTATGTTAACAGCCTTGCTAGATGGACAAAAGATTTTGGCCACGGATCCAATTTGGGACGGGCGCAAGGAAGAGCTACGGGTACTTTGCAATGGCAGGGCTGTTTGTCCCGTTTGTAGTGAACCAATAATATGTAAGTTCGGACAGCACAGAATTCATCACTATGCCCATAGCCGGGGAGCAGATTGCCCTGGGAACCGGGAAACTATAGAGCATTTATTAGGTAAGGACTTGTTGTATAAATTTTTAAAGGAGCATTTGGGTGACCTGGCAGAGGTGGAAGTGGAGTATCCACTACCTGAATTACATTCGACTTGTGATTTGTTAATTCGTTTGCCGGATGATCGGTACCGGGCGGTTGAATTTTTTTGCGGTCAGTGGAAGGAAAAAGAGCTCAGAGATCGGTTAGATTACTATCAGTCTAAGGCCATAGAGGTGGTCTGGCTCATATCAATTAATAGATACCAGGTACAAGAGAATCTTCAAACGAATATAAAATTACGCGTTCAAGAACGGTTGTTATTGGCCAGTAGCGGGTTAGACAAGTTCTATGTCAATGATTGGTATAAAAAGATTGTCCTGCAGGGAGAGTATTTTCCTCTGCCAACGGATGATAGTGCTGGTGGCACATTGAACTTTTTTGATGTGGAAGGTAAAAAGCTGAAAATTATCAGAGATGTAAACCCTTCTGGCTGCGTAACGACCTACCGTATTGGAGCAGTTATTGAGGGTTCGTTGGATGAGGTTCAAATCTCCCCTAAAAGACATGTATGGTATTTAAAGAAAGAAGAGGTGTGGAAAGAGCGCTGGTTGTTAGCAAAAGAATTGTTTGCCGAAATGAAGGCAAAAAAAGAGGCTGATGACAAAGAATATGCCAGGAATTGGTTCGGAGATTTTGACAACCCAAGAAAGCTTGGCTTAAATGGTTCATTAAACGATGCAGGGGTAGGCCAGGTCCGCAAAAAAGTAGATGAACGGGTTGCCAACCAAGCTGCTCAGGAGTTAGAAGGTATTGTCTCAGGTAATAACAGTTGGGATAGTTGGCCTGCAGTTGAAGACGTTGCGGAATACCATTGCAGCAAGTGTGATGGACTGTTTTTCGAGGCGGATATGGTTTCATACAAGCTAGATACTAAAGAAGGGCTATGTCGCGAGTGTTCACGCAGTAGGAAGTAGTAGCTGCTCTACCTGGACCAAAATTAGTTTTCAAAAAATTAACACAAGTATAGACTTAATTCTTGCTAGAAAAGAAGCTGTTTGTGTCGTTTTTTGAAAATAAGATGGTTTAGATTTGCCTTTGAAAATTCACTTAAGGTGGTTTTATGGACTTTAGGTTTATAACAGCAGATGAAAGAGAAGCATTATACAATGAAGTGTGGGCAGAGCCTGTAACTACTGTTGCAAAAAGATATGGAATGTC
>DBQF01000001.1 GCA_002305115.1 candidate division WWE3 bacterium UBA1401 | reverse complement strand
TTCGTTCTTTGACATATCATTAGTATAGTAGTAACATTGAAATAGAAGTATATAAATCTTTTCAACTATTTCAATGTTACATCCAAAAGGACAAAAAGTCAAAATTGTATGCCCGCCCGCTCCCCGAAGCGAGGACGGCTCGGCAGGAGGGGGTTGGGGGGAGGAATGCCGAGCAGTCCGAGCGTGGCGGCGGGGCGAGAGCGTACGATTTCGTTTCGAGCCACCACGCACGCGGCGCGTGCGTCAGGCGTTCCGCTGAAAATATGTTCGAGCGAAGTCGTATAATTCCACCAATATCAAACTTTCCGATTTTTCCCCGACCGATTCGGCGGCGCGTTGCGTCGCAAAGTAGGCAGGCAAAGGGTTTCCGCGCGCTTCGCGCGCGTCCAAACGGAGGTTCGACATCACTTGCGATTTTAAGTATTTGCTTTGCCCAATCAATTAAAAATATATGAGCATGAACAATACAAAATTTTTCATATACGCCCGCAAGTCCACCGATGTGGAAGACAAACAAGTACGGTCTATTGAAGATCAGATCACAGAATTGCGCGCCTTTGCCAAGCAGGAGAGTTTACAAGTCGTTGATACTTTTATTGAAAAACAGAGTGCCAAAATCCCCGGACGGCCGATATTTGGCGAAATGTTGAAGCGCATAGAGAAAGGCGAGGCCGCGGGGATTTTGGCGTGGCACCCTGATAGATTGGCGCGCAATTCTGTGGACGGCGGACGCATTATCTACCTTTTGGATTGCGGGCGTATTGCGGCGTTGAAATTTCCGCAATTCTGGTTTGAGCCAACGCCGCAAGGAAAGTTCATGCTCAATATTGCGTTTGGGCAAAGCAAATACTACGTGGATTCTCTTTCCGAAAACACGAAGCGTGGTTTGCGCCAAAAAGTTAAGAGGGGCGAATATCCGAGCGTTGCGCCTGTTGGCTATATCAATGATACGAGAAACAAAACAATCGTGGTGGACAAAAAGAGAGCTCGGATTATTCGCGGGGCTTTCGAGTTATACACAAAAGGAAATTCTCGTTTAGAGGACATCTGCGACTTTTTGGCGCAACGCGGGATTACATCCCGCGGCGGAAAGAGAATCCACAAGACGAGGGCGACTTTTATCCTTTCCAATCCGTTTTACACTGGACTATTTCGCTACGCTGGCGAGATACACGAAGGCAATCACGAGCCAATCATCACAAAGAAACTTTTCGATTCGGCGCAAGAAGTGTTGCAGGAGCGCGGACGCCCAAGAAAAAAGCAGAAAAATGAACCGCAAGCATTTTGCGGTCTTATCTCTTGCGCCGAATGTGGAATGATGATAACTGCCGAAAAACAGAAAGGGCATATTTACTATCGCTGTACCAAGAAAGGCAAACAAAAATGTGCGCAACCTTATGTGCGAGAGGAAGAATTAGATCGGCAGTTATCATCCAAAATACAAAAAGTTTCTTTGTCTGCGGATTGGGCGGAAAAACTACTTGCCATGGCAGAGGCGGACAGAGAGAAATCCGCCCAATCCGTTTCTGCTTTTGCGGAGGAAGTGAGAGAAAAAATCAAAAGTATTGAAATCAAGCTCCAGCGACTTCTTGATGGTTATTTAGAGCAAGACATCGAGCGAGAAGTCTATCGTGAGAAAAAAGCAAAACTTCTTTCGGAAAAGAAGTCGCTGGAGGGTCAAATTACCAAACTTGAGCAAAAGCAGAATGATTGGCTCGAACCCTTTCAAAACTGGATAAAAGTCGCTTCAAACCTCGTCAAAATCGCAAGTGATGATGACCTTTTTGAGAAAAAGGTCATAGCCAAAGAAATCTTTGGCTCGAACCTCCGTTTGGACGCGCGCGAAGCGCGCGGAAACCCTTTGCCTGCCTACTTTGCGACGCAACGCGCCGCCGAATCGGTCGGGGAAAAATCGGAAAGTTTGATATTGGTGGGGAGGGTGGGAATCGAACCCACATAGCCGGTTTTTCAGACCGGAGCATTGACCAACTTTGCTACCGCCCCATAACAATCAAAGATTGGAGCGGCAGAGCGGACTCGAACCGCCGACCTTCTCCTTGGCAAGGAGACGTTCTACCAACTGAACTACTGCCGCAAATTCGCCGTAGCTAAAGCTATGGCGTAATATACTAAGGCATTTTAACACAAACAAAGCTTACCAACTACCCCCGCCACCGCCTCCTCCGCCACTTCCGGAAAAACCACCACCGGACGATCCACTGCTAAACCCGCTACTGCTTCTTCCCGAAGACGCCGCGACCGAACCCGACAAACTAGATAAACTAGAATTAAAAGTGGCAGCAGAAAACACTTTACCCGAACTGGACTCAAACCACTCGGGTTGTTCTAGTGTAATATTTTTAAACCGTTCTATCCAAACCTTCTCTACCCCAAACGCTACGGCATATGGCAAAAGCTTCTCAAAAAACAGCTGATTCTGTGACTGAAATTCCAGCTGTTTGTCTTGAGAGGCTAGAAAATTTTTTAAAGATTCAGCTTTGGCAGCAGCTTGTGCGCCGAAAGCAGTGCGCTTGGTAGACTTTCTTCCAAACCCAAAACTTGCTATAGCAAGGAATATATTAAAAAACACAGCACCTATTACGCCAATAATGCTATATAAAGTGTTCTTTTTGTAGGGATCCTCCTCGAAGAAACCCTCTGTTACTAACTCCTTGCTCAGGGTTTTTTGCAAACTACTAAGTTTTTTCGCAAACCGTTGGGACTTTGCAAGCTCTTTTGTAGTTACAACAGTCTGTTTTTCGAAAAGTATTGCTAGCAGGTCACTTTCGAATTTAGGTAACCCTGAATAGTCTTTAAGCAAATGAAATTCATACTCCTTAGTTTGCTTAAGCAGACCCTTTTCTTGTTCTTTGATTTTAATGTACCCTTGGTACGCAAGTTGAATTAGTGCGCTAGTTACCTGTTTCATGTCCGGGACTTTATTTAGTAAAAGCCCGGTCTGAGAAGCCGTAAGCAGTTCACCTTGTTTATTTTTAGGGGGTTCGAACCAAGCAGCTACTACTCTTTTTTCTTCGGGTCGCCTACTCCTAAACCACTTAAGAAATACAAAAATGGGAGCAACTACATAGAACAAAAGCACGACTACAGCTAGAAGAATAATTAAAATAGTTGTAAAAATACTTAAGCTGTCTCTAGACGGTTCTAGCACTTCTACAAAGCCTTTTGGTAAAGAAATAACCACGGTCAAGCCTTCATAGGAGCCTAAATTAGTGGTTTCGAACACAAGGCGGTTATCCATTTGATCAGCAGTACAGTTAGTTGCTGTAGAACCCTGCTTTCCCGTATAACAAGATAAATTAGCCTTATCTATAGGTATATTTTCCGGAAGAATTATTGTTGCTGTAACCTGGCGTATGGGTATCTCCCAGTCATTTCCTGTTATATTCCAATAAAGCTCATCAAAATTTTCAAAATAAGTAAGCGCACCAGAAATTTTGTAATTAATGTTGTAAGTGTGCATTCCTTGGATTGTTTTATCTGGATCTCCTATTTTTAAGTTTATTTCACGTGAAGTAGATAGGTCTTGGTAGGTGTAAGGTTTGCCGGAAGCATCTGTTACCGAAAGTAGTTCTGCTGACATTCTGTATTTATCACCCTGCTCATTAGTTTTTATTAATGGAACTTTTCTAAAGATGCCGTGTCCGGGCGCTGGAAAATAGTAGTCTATAGATTCTTTGACAAGTATAGTGCCTTCTTGCTGGATGTTGATAGTTGCAGTGTAGTTTTGAATGTATTCACTTCCAGCAAAGGTTTTTGATGGGAGTAGTAGTGGAATTAACAAACTTGTTAGTATAAATAATAGCAGTTTCTTCATTATGTTCTCTGGTGGGCGAGACAGGACTTGAACCTGCACAGGATAAACTCCCACAACGACCTCAACGTTGCGCGTATACCAGTTCCGCCACTCGCCCTTACGTTTAAGCATTATATCAGCATTATACTAGTTTAGAAACCTATTTTGACAAAGAATTTATAGTATAATGGCACAGCAGGCCAGAGTGGAGGAATTGGCAGACTCGCAGTCTTCAGAAGGCTGTTCTCGTAAGAGAGTGTGGGTTCAAATCCCACCTCTGGCACCACCCTAGACTTGACTTATATCCTATAATATTATATACTGTCTTCATACTTCCGTTCTAGTGGTGCTCCAACGTTCACATTTTGTGGGATGCCTATCTGCATCCAGGGGAACATGTGACTTTGGGGGCTACTAAAACGGGTTATATCGGCGAACTTTCCATCTCTATAGATATCGTTGTAGTTTGAAATGGAAGTTCGCCGCCTTTTTTATTCTTATACCCCTCTTACAAACAATTTAACCAATTTTAACCAGAAAACCTTATATTCCAAACCATGGATACGGTGAAACAAATCTTTGCGGCAATACTCATGATCACATTATTCATGGGCATATTTTTAGCAGCAAAAGCCTTTGTTGACCTTCCAGTAGATGACTACGAGAACACATCTGCTACTTTAACAGTAGATGAACCCAATCCAAACTCCTTATTAGCTGCGCCATGCGTAATTAATGGTAAAACCAAAATTCTCGAAGGCCCATTAAATTACCGTATAGTAACAAATTCTGGAAAAATTTTGTCTGAGGGTCTTATTGCAATAGAAAATCAACTCGATGATGGCAATTATCAGGACTATGAGGTGACACTAGCAACGCTTGGACAACCAGACTCGTTTGTAGGTAGGGTGGAAGTTTTTAACTTATCAAGACAAACCGGAGAAATTCAAAATCTGGTTATCGTTCCCGTAAGGTTTCAAGAGCCACAAGAGGTTTCTTTCCAGTTGTTCTTTCCAAAAATTGGAGATGAAGATTGTAAAAAAGTATATCCAGTGAAAAGAACATTCAACCTCTCAGATAGTATAGAAAAAGCTGTTGTATCAGAATTGTTGTCCGGACCTACAACAATTGAAGTGCAAGAAGGGTTTTTTACTAATATTCCAACTAGTACGGAATTATTGAGTGTCACAGTTGTTGATGAAGTGGCAAGAGCAGATTTCAGTAGTACTTTGGTTAGTGAAGAACTGGATGATTGTCATGCACAAAATATCAGGGCTCAAATAGAGGAAACGCTAAAGCAGTTACCAGGAATAAGGATTGTGGCGATTTCAGTGGATGGAAAGATTCTAGAGACTTTCAGGCCCTAAAAAGGAGGGTGGTGAGCTCGCTTAGCGAGCTGTCACCATGCTTAGCGTGGTGAGGGCGGAGGGATTCGAACCCACGACAAGCGGATTAAGAGTCCGCTGCTCTACCACTGAGCTACGCCCCCAAGAAGGGTAATATCAAGTTGTATTTTAACAAAAATTATAGGTATTTAGAAACAAAAACCCCTACCGCATAAGAAAGAATAATCACTACAGTCATAACTGCTACGTGTTCTGCAACAACACTAAGCATGTTTGTCTTCTGTAGCTTCCCTAAATAACAACTAAACGTAATAATCAACAAATAGCCCCAGATAACACTAACAAACATAGCTGTCCATAAATCAAACATTGCAACAGGAATAATGAAGGCGCCGGCAAAAAAAAGTTTGGATAAGAAGGTAGAAATTGTAGACTTCCAGATGTCGCTAGAACTGTGTTCCGCTTGAGACTCTTGTGATATATGTACACCAAAAGCATCTGATAGTGCATCGGAAATAGCTATAGTTAAAATCCCCCCAAGCACAACCAGCTTATTGCTCGTTCCAAAAGCAAGCCCAATAAGTAAACCCAAAGTAGTTATCACACCGGAAGCAAGCCCAAAGCTAAAGCCTGTATGAAGGGAATTTTGCTTCATGGACTATAAAGAAACTAAATCAAGCAATCTAGTCAGAAGATCCTGCTTAAGTTCTAGTAATTCGCCAGTCTCCGCGGAAACTAGCGCGGTTCTATTTAGCTTAATACCAAAGAGGCCAAAAAGCTTTTTATTCTTAATACCTTCTATTTCGTAAGCTAATGTTCCATCTTCCTTGGTCGTAAGTTTTATCATATCAGATGAGTTAACTTCGTCTGGAAAACCCGTAGCTGTAGTAGTTTCCTGTGTAATACGTTCTCTTTCTTGCTCTTGATACTGATTCCAAACAAGAGCGCCCTTACCACCAGCTTGATCTAAAACGTTAGCAGCAAGCATATTATCTACAGCTTTGTCGGGAAGTACCGTGACAACTTTGGAACCTTTTGGAGTAGTAACAATTAACTCATTTGTTTCTGTATTTACCATTAAAGGAAAGTTAGTTTTTGCAGCAACTTTGTTTCTGATGACCATGTAAGCATTTTCGTTTGCTCTAATTCTTACAGCATTTTTCTCTGAATCTTCATTTATTACCAGCTCATCATCTTCTAGAACACCCTCGGCATCGGTTTCATCATAAGGTGTAAGTTTGACCTTGTTATTAGTTTTTTCAATTTCTACTATTTTCGAGTTCAATCTAATGGGTTTGTTAACGCTTTCACTTTCAGTATCGGCATCAGTATCCTCTACCTTACCGGATTTCCCTGGGTTGTCTCTTTTAGAAAGTACTTCCCCTTCGTCATTAATTATGACATTACCATACGCATCAATAACAAGAGAAGCTTTAGTTGTTTTGTTTAGGATAAGTAGGGGAAAAGTAAGTAATAGAAACAGTATAAGTCTTGATAGGTTATTTTTAGACATGGCTTAAGGTTACAGTATGGAAAGTAAGGAAGCAAGATGAAAGATAGGTTGACTTACTGATTACTATTGTTCTTTTTCTTCTTAGAAGAAGAAAGTCGCTTTTTATCTACTGTGCCCTTTTTGTCCCATAGATTCGACATGATTTCCCTTTCAGAACGATGTTGCAATGGATTAGATAACCATTGCCTAGATGAGTGTTACTGATCCAACGAACAAGGAAATAGTAGCATAAAAGCTGTCATAAAGCCATATTTCTTAGAAAGGCCGGACCTTTTCATGGTGCATGGCGCCCCCAGAGAGATTCGAACTCCCGACCCCTCGGTCCGAAGCCGAGTGCTCTGATCCGCTGAGCTATGGAGGCACAACTGGATTATACACCAAAAGATACATTGATGATAAAATCAGTACATGCTCTCCGACCAACTCAAAAAAAAGCTATACATAGCATATATTTTCCTTTTCATCATAGGAACTATTTTTGTAGCAAAAACACTTAATGAAGACATCGTCGAAGTAGAAGAAAAAGAGTCTAAGAAAGAGACTATAGAAATTAGAAATGTAGACGTAAGCCTAGTAGTTCCTTCTCAAAACAAGTATTACCGCAAAAAACTTAAAAACGTTGACTCAGTTTTAGATCTATTGGAGTTAACCAGACGTGAAGATGACTTTTGGTATGAGAAAACTGCCTATATCTATGGTACGGAGATAAACAACATAAACAGACAATTAGCTCCGGAAGGTTACCATTGGGTTATAGTACACGCAGGTAGAGATATTACATATGAAATTGCAGATTACAAACTGAAAGATGATACAACTTATGAACTAAAACTAGTGCCTATTCGTACCGAAGAGCAACAATAGGATCAAGCTTGCTTGCCTTAATCGCGGGTGCCACTCCAAACACAATCCCAATCACTGCAGCTACAACAAATGCCAAAACTACGTAAACAATGTTAGGTGCGGTATCTATAAAGGTACCGACTGCAAGCGAGGCGCCTATTCCAAAAATAACTCCCAAGATACCCCCCAGTAAAGACAAAATCACAGCCTCGCATAAAAATTGGACCAAAATACTTCTGGAATCCGCCCCCACAGCTTTTCTTAAGCCAATTTCCCGGGTACGTTCCGTTACAGATACAAACATAATGTTCATAATTCCAACACCACCAACTAACAAAGAAATAGCTGCTATGCCTCCTAAAGCTGTTGCCAGTACACCTAAAATCTCACTAATAAAATTCAAGCTCTGTTCCTGGCTTAACACAGAAAACTCATCCGCATCCAAGTTCTTTAGGATAACCTGCTCAATTTCACGCTTGACCTGCCTGATATTAGTTGAATCTATAACCCTGATAAAGAAAAAGTTTGGTCGCTCAACCTGAAATCTTTGCCTTGCCACATTCAGCGGTATATACACTTCGTTGTCCTGGTCCTGGCCGAAAACGGCTCCCCGCTCCTCAATTACACCAATAACAGTAAATTTCCTTCCTTTGATCGAGATTTCTTTACCCAATGGACTAGACTTACCAAATAAATTTTCTGCTACAGTAGTTCCGATAACGGTAACCATCCTTCCACCTGTAACCTCACTTCTTCTAAAAAATCTGCCAGTCTCGGTAGATAAAGAAGAAACGGCTAAATAATTTTCTTCCACTCCCTGCACAATAGCGTTATTGCTCTCGTTATTCTTAAACTTAATATCACCATTGAAAAAAACCATGATAGACACATCATCTACTCCAGGTAACCTTCTTATCTTTTCAGCAAAGTCAAACTCGAGCTTGTTTACAGTGCTTCCTCCCGGACCACGCGCCCCACCGGGAGTACCCGGGAATAAGTACAACGTATTAGAGCCAAAACTCTCAAATTGCTCTTTTATTGTATTTTCCAAACCCCCAACAATAGATGTAAGAATGATTACAGCTCCTACACCAATAATTACGCCAAGCATAGTTAAAAAGGAACGTACCTTATTAAGTCTTAATGCCTTTACAGCAACTTTAATATATTCAACCATTGATAGTATCCTCTACAATTAGCCCGTCACTTAGTCTTATGGTTCTATTAGCCTTGGCGGCAAGTTCATCATCATGTGTGACTAGAATAACAGTACGGCCCTCGGCATTAAGTTCACGTAGGATGCGCATAACATCTTCACCGGACTTTGAATCTAGATTTCCCGTAGGTTCATCAGCCAAAATAACTTGCGGATCATTAATAAGTGCTCTAGCTATGGCTACTCTTTGCTGCTGACCTCCTGAAAGCTGACCAGGGGTGTTTTGCATTCTGTCAGATAAACCAACTCTTTCTAGTATTTTCTTAGCATCGTCAATATTTGCTTTGTGTTTAGCATAGAAAGTGGGTAACAACACATTATCTAAAGCTGATGTACGTGCCAACAGATTAAAGGATTGAAACACAAAACCAATCTGCTCCCCTCTAATATGCGCCATTTCTTTGTCCGTGAGCGCATTGACCAGTTTTGATTCAAAGTAAAGTTCTCCATTTGTAGGCTTAGCAAGCAATCCTAGCATATGCATAAGTGTAGATTTTCCAGAACCGGATTTTCCTACTAAACTAATGAATTCACCCGGAAAAATGTCAACAGAAATACCCGCTACAGCTTTAATAAGTGTGCCACCAAGTTGATATTCTTTAGTCAGATTACTGGTCTTTAATAACGGAAATTTTTGCTCCATCTGTTAGCTCTAAAACTTTATCACCAACTACGATTTCATCTCCTGCACTAACGCCACTTGTAACTACCACATAGTCATCTCCTTCGAAACTTATGATTATTTCGCTGCGGGAAACTTTATCTCCAGAAACAATAAAAACATACATCTTGTTAAATTCGTCATAGGTAATAGCGTCCAAAGGTACAATGGCTTCTCCTTTTTGGGCCTGGGCTTCTATGGAGGCTGTGCCATTCATTCCAACAATGGGCTTTAAATCACGCAAATCAAGAGGAACTATGGCATGAATAACTGTGCTGCCATCATCTGTAACTGTAGTTTTGGCATCAACTCTGCTAATAAAACCTGATATAGGATCACTAGTATAACCATCTAAAGTCACTTCTACAGGTAAACCTTCCCTGACTGCACCAATATCCGATTCGTCTATTTCTGCTTGAAATTCCAGTCCGCTGACATTAGTTACCTCAAACAGCTTGGTCCCTTTAGTTACGTAAGACCCTGTATATATATCTTCGAGTGCAATATAGCCAGACGCAGGAGCAACAATATATCCCTTATCTAGAGTGTCTTTTGTTTCCAAATAACTAGCATAAGCTGCATCTTGAGTCTGTAGAATCGCTGCTTTTTTGTCCTTTAGGACCTGTAACGTAGATTGCGCGCTTTCATAATTAGCCTGAGCGGTTTTGTAGGCTTGCTTATTTGTATCATCATCATCGTCCTCATAATCTTCTCTTGCTACGTCCCGAATAAACTTCTTGTCTTCTACAGACTGTTCGGCAGCTTTTATCTGATCATCAATAGAATCATATGCTGCTTTTGCTGTAAGATATGTAGCCCAGGCGTCTTCTACAGAGACAGCCAGCTCGGAAGCATTAAGCTCGATAACTATATCGCCGGCTGAAACCTGTTCTCCACTTTTAAAATTCACCTTGTCTATAAGGGAAGTAGCAGGAGCACGTACAACCAGATCTGACTTGGCAGCTGTAATTCCGGAAGCCGTTATACTATTTACAACCTCTCCACCTGTTACAGTGTAAGTTTCAACAGAAGTATGTCCATTTCTTTTAACAACTAAAAGAACCACCACAAGTGCAATTGGTATTAAAATGAGAGTCCATTTCTTTTTCATAACTTAATAACCAGCAAGCTGAATCTGCTCAAGGGAACCCTGAGGCATTAAATAAATCCTAACCATGTCCTCACCATTTTTGCTATATGTATAGACCGGATTATTCTTATGAGACCAATAAATAACTTTATCCTGCAAAATTTCATCTGTGAAGCTTTGAGGGTTATTTATGTAGATAAAGTAACCCGCCTGATCAGTATCTTTAGCTAAAGGAATGAAGTATCGGGAAATGCTGGTACGCTCGTTGGTTGAATAATGTGTTGCACCCTCTTGTGAAGCAATAAACGCACTTATACCCTCCCAATTCCTATAATATGGAAAACCAAACATACTTAAGTGAAAAATAGGTGTCGGTTTGTGAAATTCCCATACCAAAAAGGGCTCATTTTCCCAAGGATATTCTTTAGTATGGTCTACGAAAACAGCGTAAGACTGTAAAAACAGGAAGGTAAATAACGTAATCACTCCCACAGTACTAACTATCCTGCCAAATCTAAATAAAATAAGTTTGCGACCAAGCTTTTCCAAAACTACCAAGCCCAAAGCTAAAATGATGCTCAATGGTATCAGATACGTATAAATATGAGTGCCCGGAATATTGACTAAGAATTCCATGAAAACAAACGGAATTCCTACCCACAGTCCTACAGCTATATATAGTAGCTGTTGATCTTTGAACAATTTAACTTGAGGAACAAAGTGGGCTAGAAATTCGGGGAGTCTAGACTTTACTACTCCAATAAATTTGAAGGCGGCTGCAGTAAAAGCAAGAGATTTAATAAAATTTGCAAAAGCTGAAATTGAACCCAAAACAGCTAGAATGGTATAAATGTGCAGGGTATAGATGGGATGATACACCCTAAATAAGTAGGCGGAACTTGAGATCTTACCGGCACCGCCGCTAATTCTATTTTGCCAATAATCTAAAGTACCATCTGTAATTGCAAACACAAACGGAATATAAAACACCGCTAGCAAGGTAACAAAGATTATTACAGGAAGCACCAACTTTTTCAGGGAGTTGTGCCTCAACCATATTAAAAATAAATATCCTACGAAAGGTGCTATAAAAACGCCATCGTAGTGGGAAAGAATAGATATAGCCCAAAACACAAACCCCCAGTAAATACCTCTAATTTGCCATTTTGGGTCCATTACAGCTAAAGAGAAAACATACAAAGCAAGAATCATAAAACAAATTACAAAAGATTGATACTGGGCTATTCGTGAGAAAGCAATCAGAAACCCGTTCAGAGACAATAACAGTGAGGCATAAAACGCAAGCTTTGTACCAAAATGCAGTTTCAGCAGTTTAAAGAAAAAATAGATGGCAAGAATACCAGCCAAAGCAAAAGGAAGCCGTATAAGCCATTCATTTGTATAGCCTGGACTAATCAACTTTAAACAAAAAGTTATAAAAAACTGAACAGGTCCCTTACGTTGAGATAGTAAAAAGTCAGCTATACTCTCACCTGGTTTAGGTAAGAACAATGCTTTAATTTCATCGCCTTGATAATTGGAATAACCCAGATACCGCAATCTTAAAATGATTGTGGGTATTAGTAATGTTATAACCGGTAAACTGGTTTTAAGCTTTTTCAGTAAGGCCATAGATAGATAGTTCATTCATAGCTCTGGTTACAGCCACGAAGGCTTTTTTAGCATCTTTAAAGCTGTGAATCTCTTCTAGATTTAAGTCTAGCACATAAACTTTGGCAAACTCTAACCCTTTGCAATCTTGAAACTGGCTAAGATAGACCCCCTTTGGTATGTAATGTATAGATTTCTTTGCGTCTAAAACAACAAACTTATCATCAGGCAAACTAAGCTCTTCAATAATGGTCTTTGCTTTATTAAACATATCAGGATTGAAAGCAATTACCCCAATACTTTTTGAGAGCTCTCTGGCATCTTCCGTAATGGAAGACCTAAATTCAGAAAGTAGGTCTTCTTGACTGAAGAATGCTTTAACAACAGGTTCTGAACCCTTTCTGTTAATAGATTTTGGTAAATAATCTTGTGTGTACGGGCTTAAGATCTTGTTAGCGAATTCTATAATAGGTTTGGTACTTCGATAGTTAGTTGTTAATTCGAAAGTGTTTGCGTGCCTTGCTTCCTTGATGACCGAAATAATATCTTCCCAGGAACTTAACCCCTCATCGAGATAAGACTGATTAAGGTCTCCGAGAATGCAAAATCTGCCGTTACGTACAAACTTGTCTAAAACCACATATTCTAAAACACTAAAATCCTGGCCCTCATCTACTACACAGTAATCGTACTGTCCAACGTTCCTAAAACCAATTATTTCCGAATACACAAATACATATAAAAGGGCCTGAGCGTAGGTTAATTCATATTTTACTGGTAAGCTCAGTTCTTCTACAAGCTTAACAAAAGCCTCTTCTTCCAGATCTTTCCCAAGTTGTCTTAACTTCTTTAGTATGCTTCTAAGGTCTTTCACGTTACTGGAATAAAGCCATGCATCCAAAGAATTAGGGTTTTCTTTTAAGTATTCTTTCTGGAAGGTTAGCTCCTCGTTTAGGTCTGTAACTACTTCTAAGATATTCTCATATACAGGTTGTTCTCTCGAATAGACATAACTGGCGAAACCTTCAAAACCGTCCTCAAATATTTTATCCAGCTTGACCTCATACTGTTCATGGATAGCCTCTATTTTCTTTGTAACATTGTCAATGGCCTCTACTGAAAACGCCAAATCACCAATAGCATCGAAGTCGACCTTGATAGGTAGTTTTTCCCTAAATATAAGATTATATACAAGGTCTTTTATGGTTTTATAGTTAATGTCAAAAATGCCAAGTTTTGGAAAGAGAGTGGAAAGATAGCTTACCAATACCTGGCTTTTTGCTACCAAGATAGATCGTTGAGGGGTGATTACATTTGGGTAGTTGAAAAAAATGTGTGAAAGTTTATGAATGGCTACCGTGCTCTTGCCGCTACCTACGCTTCCTTGCACTATGCACACTTGCCTGGGATCAGATTCGATAATATCCAGTTGTCCTTCTTGAATAGTTTCTACGATATCTTCCAATACCCCACCGGTTCTTTGCTCAATTTTCTCCGCAATAAGTTCATTTTCATCAAGTTGAATATCATTGTTGTAGTATTTAATTAACTCACCTTTATCAATCTCAAATGTCCTCTTCAAAGTAAGGTCTCTGACCTGGCTGCCCTCTGGTGTGTCATATACTACATTTTTTTGTGGGTATCTATAGCGGTAATATACAGATGCAATTTTGGTGCGCCAGTCTGTTATAACAGGTTCATCTTCGGTATAGCCAAATTTGCCTATATATACTCTTCGGGAAGTTTGATCTTCGTTATTTAAAAGATCAATACGAGCGAAATATGGTTCTTTTGCCATATACTCAAATTCTTCAAGCTGTTTGAACTTATCTTTAAAATTGAATGCAAGATTAGCCTCGTGTAGCCTTTCCATGAATAACAATACGTCGTGTGGGTCTGTTTCAGGCATTTCTCTGAATTCCTTAAGTACCTGCAGATTTTCGCCACCTGCTTGTTCAATGCTTGCAGTAAGAGAACTTTTAGCCTCCGTAACTTTAGATAAAACTGTATTAAGGTGTTGCTTCTCTTTTATCAGATTCTGTTGGTCCATGTTAGTAATCTTTCTTGGCAATCAAAACCACATATTCGCCCTTTTCTACAATCTTGTCAAGGTTTTCAGAAAAATAAGCAAGGTTTTGTGTTGTAATGTCTTCATAAAGCTTAGTTAGATCTTTAGCCAGGCAGACTTTTCTGTTACCCAAAACATGGTATAGCTGAGTCAGCAGTTTTTTTACTCTAAAGGGTGATTCATATAGGACTAAAGTGGCATCGAGACTACCATATGTTACTAGTAGTTCCTCTCGCTGTTTTTCACTTTTTGGCAAAAAACCCAGAAAACAAAACTTATCAGTGGGTAAACCACTTACGGAAAGGGCGGCAATGATGGCCGACGGCCCGGGAATACTTTCAACTTTATAACCAGAATCTACAAGGTCTTTGACAAGTCTAAACCCCGGGTCAGAAATGGCCGGAGTACCGGAATCTGAAACTAAGGCTAAGTTGCTACCTTCATCTAAACTTAATTTAATTTTGGTAATTACTCTATCGTGGTTCTGATCCCTGTATGAAATTTGTGGTGTCTTAATATCAAACTTTCTGAATATTTTATCTGTTTCACGAGTGTCTTCCGAAAGAATTAGGTCCACATCATTAAGAGTGCTAAGTGCGCGTAACGTAATATCTTCTAAGTTACCTATAGGTGTTGAGACAACAAAAAGCTTCCCCATAATTAAATTATTTTACCATCTTTATTGGAATATCTAGAAATTTTGATAAGATAGCCATATGCTTTCGACCTTGCACGGAAAACTTAACTATCCGGCATTTCTGCCAGATGCCACTCAAGCAGTGGTTAGGGGTGTTGGAGCAGACGAGCTGCTTAATTGTAATGTAGATGGTTTGGTTGTAAATACTTATCACTTACTCACCAACAACAAGTTAGCCATTATACAAGCATTTGGAGGGATTCATAAGTTCATGGGGTTTAATAGGCCAATAATATCGGATTCCGGTGGGTTTCAGGTAATGTCTTTAATCCGGGAAAATCCAAGTAACGGTAAAATCACTGACGATGGCATTAAGTTTAAGTTGGAAAATAGCAGTACAACAACCTGGCTTACGCCGGAAAACTGCATGGCGGCACAGTTTGCTATTGGATCAGACATTTTGATGTGCCTGGATGACTGTACCAATCCTGAAGAAAACCAAGCTGAACAAGAAAAATCGGTAGAAAGAACTATCAGCTGGGCAAAGCAATGTAAAGTGGAATTTAAGAAACAGACTAAACAGCTAGAAAGAAAGCAATTATTATTTGGCATTATCCAGGGGGGCAACAACAAAGAACTTAGAAGACAATGTGCGGAAGAGCTTACTAAAATTGGCTTTGATGGTTATGCATATGGCGGCTGGCCAATGTACCAGGGCAAGTTTTTGGAAGATATTGTTGAATATACTGCAAGCCTAATGCCTGACGAACTTCCGAAATATGCTATGGGTGTAGGAAAACCGGAAGACATTAAACTTGGCTCGTCTTTTGGTTATAACCTGTTTGACTGTGTAATCCCTACCCGTGATGCCAGGCACAGAAGGTTGTATGTTTTTAATGATGCGGAGTCACTTGACTATAGTTATGTGTATATGGGAAGCGGCAAACATAAGTTAAGTAAAGAACCTGTTTCCCGTTTCTGCGACTGCACTACATGCCGAAATTATACGAGAGGGTATCTATATCATCTGTTTAAGGTCAAAGATTCCCTTGCAGTGAGACTCTCAACAATACACAATTTAAGGTTTTATTCGATGTTTGTGGAAAGGTTACGCAAAGGCTAATTGCAGGACCCGCTGGAAGCCTTTGTGCCAATTGTTTCTAGTATAGTGTTACATTCTTCAGGTTGCTCAGTAAATGCTTCGCAGATTGCTTTTTTATAGGCCTCGGGTTGCCCAAAATTCGTAATTGCTGAAGATCTAACACCATTAATAAGTAAAGTAGGAGATGCGCTTACACGAAACTCATTACTAACTTCCTCGCTTTTTTTCATATAGGAAATTCCATTAGTTGCAACACAACTTTCGACATCATCTGTGTTTAAGCCCACAGTTGAGGCCGCCTCTTTCCAACAATCTCCATCGCTCCCGCAACTTGTGTTAACGAATGTAGTAAAAGCCCACCATTTATCTAGGCCATTATTCTCTAATACACAAGCTTCGCGCATGTTTTGATCAACTTCTGGCTGACCATGCAAACTATTAACATTGTCACCATTTGTACTTACAATATAGTGAATATTCCAGTCTACATCGTCTTTAAGTAAATTGTAAACGGGCTGCATAGTGTTCTCTGCCTCGTTACCGTAAGGGCAGAAACTCATGACAAATAAATCAACCTTCGGTTTATCAGTTTTCTCAGGGGAGGGTGCTTGAGTGTCGGAGGAGGAAGCTACAGTGGGTGCAGCGTTTAAGTCAATGGCCGAGCCATATAACCTGGTACCATCACTAGACATATAAGTAGTGAACTCCTGACCACCGTTATCAAAGGTTATTTTGTAAGTGCAAGATTCCGCCTCAGTTAAGCCCTTAACTGTAACGGGAATCCCCTGGCTTGTTAAATACTTCTCTAGCTTGGAGCGGGCTTGATCAGTGCCAACCCATGTAACACCTTCGCCAAGATAAGACTTTGCGGTAAAGCCAATAAAACAACCAAGCATCAATATTAGAAGATTTACAACTAGAACCGTAGTAGTCTTCATTACTTTAACCTTTGGACTTCTTTAAACAAAGTGTGTTTCTTAAGTCTAGGGTTATACTTTCTTAACTCCAGTTTTTCCGGAGTATTGATTCTGTTTTTACTTGTTATATAGACCCTATCACCAGTCTCCGTACACTCTAAACCAATGATAAGTCTGTTACCTTTCTTTGCCATAGTTTCGTATCTTATAAGATTTTAGTTCAAATTACAAGAGATTTGAGTTAAAATGGCTGATATGACATCTTATAACCACAGCAAAATAGAAGACAAGTGGAAGGAAAAATGGTTTGCCGACAATATATACGAGGCGCCTGATTTTTCGGAAAAACCAAAGAAATACATTTTGGCAGAATTTCCCTATCCATCGGGCAAGGCATTACATGCCGGCCACATGATGCGCTATACCGTACCAGACATTTATGCCAGATTTTTAAGAATGAACGGCTATAACGTACTATTTCCTATGGGCTGGGATGCCTTTGGCCTGCCCGCCGAAAATTACGCTATTAAGACAGGAGTACACCCAGCAGAAAGAACTAAAGAAGTTGTGCAACATTACAAAGAGTCTTTTAAAAAAATGGGCTATGGCATTGATTGGACCAGAGAAATAAACACAACAGATCCCAATTATTATAAGTGGACGCAGTGGATATTTTTGAAATTTTTAGAAGCAGGGCTTGCAGAGTATAAAGAGATGCCCATCTGGTGGTGCGAAGAACTAAAAACAGTGCTTTCCGATGAAGAAGTTCTAACAGATAAAGAAGGTAATAAAATATCGGAACGCGGCGAATACCCTGTTGAACGCAAAATGCTCAAACAGTGGGTATTAAAAATTACAGAGTATGCAGACAAACTAATAGAAGGTCTCGACTTAGTAGATTTTCCCGAAGCAATTAAACAGGCTCAGATTAACTGGATTGGCAGAAGTGAGGGTGCCTCTGTAGATTTTAAAATTAATGAAAATACGGTTAATGTTTTTACTACAAGACCAGACACACTTTATGGTGTTACTTTCATGGCTATTGCCCCAGAACATCCAATGCTAGACGAACTTATTAACCAGGCTGAAAATAAGAAGGAAATACTAGCATATGTTAAAGACGTGAAAAGTAGATCCGACTTGGAAAGGCAGATAAAAAAAGAAAAAACTGGTGTGCAATTAAAAGGTATTTTTGCGAAACACCCTTTTGAGGATGTCACCAGAAAAATCCCTGTGTTTGTAGCCGATTATGTCTTGATGGATTATGGTTCCGGAATTGTCATGGGTGTTCCTGCACATGATGAGCGTGATTACGATTTTGCTAATAAATACAACTTGGAAATAATTTCTGTTATCAAAGCACCTGCAGAGTTTGAAGGTACTGTGTATACAGGAATGGGAGAGATGATTAATTCCGGTGATTATAATGGTATGAAATCTATAGAATTCTTTGAGGCAGCTATTGATAGACTGGTAAAAGAAGGTAAAGGCAAAAAAGATGTTAACTTCAAGATCCGCGATTGGATTTTTTCCAGACAAAGATACTGGGGGGAACCAATTCCGGTAATTCATACTGAGGATGGGAAAGTAAAACCTGTTTGCAACCCAGAAGACTTTGAGTGTGTCAATGAAAAATTACCCTTAGAACTTCCCGAGGTACCAGACTACAACCCTACATCCGACGGCACTTCACCATTGGAAAGAAATGCAGAATGGGTAAATATTACAGACGAAAACGGCAACCCGGCAAAAAGAGAAACCAATACCATGCCAAACTGGGCAGGTTCCTGCTGGTATTACATCAGGTACACAGACCCACACAATAACGAAAGTTTTGCAGATATAGAAAAAATGAAGTATTGGCTACCTGTAGACAAATACTTTGGTGGTGCTGAACACACTACCATGCATTTATTGTATTCGAGATTTTGGCACAAATTTTTATATGATCAAGGCGAAGTTCCAACACCTGAACCTTATCAGTGGCGAATGAACGGAGGCCTACTGTTAGGCCCCGATGGCACCAAGATGTCTAAATCTAAAGGCAATGTTATTGAACCTATGGATATTGTAGAAAATTACGGTGCAGACGCCTTACGAACTTTTATTGCTTTCTTGGGGCCTTATACCGATACCTACCCATGGAACAGTAACGGAATAAAAGCAACCTGGAGACTGATGAAAAATATCTACGAGTTGAAAGAACAAACAGCTGAAAAAAGTGATGAAACTGTCTTGAAAGCCTATCACACTTTAGTCAAAAACGTTTCCAACATGATTCCAGACTTAAAGATGAACACAGCTGTAAGCGAGATTATGATTTTTATTAATACTATTAAAAATCATTCTGTTGGTATTGATGAATGGAAAGGCTTCATAAAAATACTTGCGCCTTTTGCCCCATTCTTAGCTGAAGAATTATGGCAAGATGCGAATGGATACACTAAATGGAAGAAAGAAAATAGTGTGCATTTGCAAACTTGGCCAACATATGATGAAAAAATTATTAGGGAAGATACGATCACTATTCCGGTACAGGTTAATGGAAAAGTACGAGGCGAAATCACGATACATATAGATGATACGGAAAAAGCTGTTATAGCGAAGGCTGTTGCATCTGAAAGGATTCAAGACTTCTTACAAGGCCACTCCCCTAAAAAGACTGTATATGTTAAGGGAAGAATTGTTAATTTGGTGGTATAGGTGCTCGACCCGAGAATTACCCGTGCGAAGCAATGCTATTTGCTCTTTGCGCATTTAATAAATTCTACAAACAACGGGTGGGGCTTTAAGATACGCGATTGATACTCCGGGTGAAACTGCACACCCACAAAGAACGGATGCACAGTCTTGGGCAGTTCAATGGCCTCAACTAGCTTCCCATCAGGTGAAGTTCCCGAAATCACCAGCCCCTTCTTCACAAGCACTTCCCTAAATTCGTTATTAAGCTCATATCTATGCCGATGCCGTTCAGAAACATCGGTTTTCCTATAGGCGTCAAATAAATGAGTGTTTTTAGCAACCTTACAGGGCCAGGAACCTAACCTAATAGTGCCACCATACTGATTCTTGGCTAAATACTCCTTCTGATCGGGCATAACATGAATAACAGGATAAGGCGTCTTGGAATCTACTTCTTCCGAATTTGCATTGGTTAAACCACAAACATTTCTAGCAAACTCAACTACAGCCATCTGCATGCCAAAGCATAGCCCCAAATACGGAATCTTATTTTCTCTAATATATTTAATCGTAGCAATCTTGCCTTCAACGCCCCTGCTTCCCCAGCCTTGTGGTACTACAACACCTGCATAATCTTTCAGTTCAACAAGTCTCTTGGGATCCTGCTCAAAATATGCACTATCTAGAGCATCTATTTGAATACGAACATTATTCTGAGAGGCAGCATGTTTCAATGCCTCTACCACAGAAATATATACATCATTATGTTTTGTACTACCGTGTTCAACATACTTTCCAACCAACGCAATTTTCACTAGTGGTAACTTGTCATCCTCCAGATTTTTTACAATCTTCTTCCAGTCTGACAAGGCCGGCTTTGGTCTAGGACGCATATTGAAGTGCTCAAGAATACGTTCAATTACTTGTTGATTTTCCAAAACAAGAGGAATTTTATAAATACAATCTGTGTCCGGGTTATCAATAACATTCTCTCGCTTGATCATGCACCTTTTTGCAATAGTTTCTAACCTGGGCTCATCCACGGGAATTTCATTTCTCGTTACTAAAAGATCCGGGAAAATGCCAATTTCGGTGAGGCGCATAACGGCATGTTGAGTCGGCTTAGTTTTAAGTTCGCCAACATTACGAAGATATGGCAAATATGTAACCATAATGTAAGCAGAAGGACGCTCCCTTCCAATATCAAGGGCCGCGTACAAAAATGGTTTGTTTTCCAAGTCTCCAGTAGTGCCCCCAATTTCTACGAGCACAAAGTCTTCAGCACCAACATTCTCGAAGATCATTTCTTTTATTTCATTAATAAGATCCGGAAAGAGTTCTGCGTCGCGGCCTCCATATTTAAAAGCACGCTCATTTTCAATTACACGCAGATAAGCTTTACCGGTTGTTATGTTGTTCCTTTTAGAAAGGGTGATATCTAGGAATCTTTCATAGTTACCAAGATCTTGATCGATTTCTCCACCGTCGTGGGTTACAAATACTTCACCGTGTTCTGCCGGGCGCATGGTACCTGCGTCTATGGAAATGTAAGGATCTATTTTTACTGCCGTTACTTTGAAACCACGGGCTTTCAAAAGGGCGCCTATGGAAGAGGTCACAATCCCTTTACCTAAGCCAGAAAGCACTCCCCCACAAACAAATATAAATTTTGGTTTTCTACTTGAACTACTCATGTCTTATTTTTAAAACTCCTTAATGTGTGTAACTAATTCTGGGAGCTTCCCTGCAGTAATAATTAAATTTTCTAGTAACGCTACGTTATCTTGTAAACCAACAACTTTCTGTACTTCTGAACTAGGTGACTCAGGATTTACAAATCCTTCAGGACTGGGTGCTGCCATTAGAGACCTCCTTTGCTAAATTAAAAAACTTCATAAACTTCTCCACATGCCCAACAGTTGGATAACTATACGGACTGCCGGCATTATACGCCGTAGCCAACTCCTGCGGAGTCAGCTCACCATATACATTTAAATTTCTTCTATGATAAAGCCCCACTAGTTCTAAATTCACCTTAGGATCATATAAATCTTGGGGTCTACCATCAAAACCCAGAAGTGTAGCTGTTCCATACAATAGTTGCCCTAAACCATAACTGGCATCACTAATAGCGGGTTCGTATCTGACCGCATAAGTATTTCCACCAGATTCCACCATAACGGTGGCAAAAATAAGTGCGGGGTCTAGCTCATACTTGTCTGCAACTGTCTGAATGACCTTTCCATACCTTTCCCAAACAAGCTTAGCCTTTTGTTCATAATCTAATCCATATAACTCAGTAGTTTCAATGGGGGTAAACGGTTCCAATGGCTCAATTTGCGCAATAGCCTTGTCCGAGTGATATTTAGCCATAGTTACAACAAAAGCAGCCACAATGCCCGCTGAAAACGGTCTTAGGTCCCTTAAGTCTACATTGTTCTCAGTAAGCCAATTGTAAAGTTGTGCATGTTTAGTTTTTAGGAGGTTAATGAGTTTCTCTTGCTCTTCTAGCAGCTTTTTTTTCTTAGCTTGTAAAAGTTTAATACGGTCAGACAAAATAACCATATTCATTCATTATACATATTAGTCAGCTTTTTTATAATACCTCTTGTTCTTCAGTTTACCCGGAAGCAAGCTTTCTTTGGAATACGCTTCATAACCTTTACCATAACCCAGGTCTTTCATAAGCTTAGTAGGTGCATTACGAATGTTCATAGGAATAGGTAGGTTACCAAATTTTTTCACATCCTCAAGGGCAGCAAAATAGGCATCACCAGCCGTTCTATCTTTTTTGGTTTGACACAAAAATACCACCCCATGTGCCAAATTGTATTGACATTCTGGTAGTCCAACCTTAGTTACTGCATCAAATACCTGATTGGCTACAAGTAACGCCAGGGGTTGTGCCATACCAATATCCTCACTGGCAAAAATGATCATTCTACGGGCAATAAACTTGGGATCTTCTCCGGAATCAATCATACGGGCTAGATAATAAAGCGCAGCATCGGTATTAGAAGCCCGCATACTTTTTATGAAGGCGCTTATTGTATTGTAGTGCTCTTCACCTTTTTTATCGTACCGTAAAAATTTGCTCTGTAAACTTTCCTTAAGTGTTTCTACTGTAATCTTTTTATAAATGTTATTAGCAATTTCAATTAAAGTAATAGCCTGACGGGCATCACCGTTAGCCATACTTATTAACCAATCTTTTGCCTCCTGGTCCATATCTATGCTAGTTCTCTCAATAATTTGAGCCATTTCTTCAGGCGAATGTTCATATAAAACAAAAACCCTGCACCTGGAAAGTAAAGCGGAAATAACTTCGAAACTGGGGTTTTCGGTGGTAGCTCCAATAAGCGTTAATTTGCCACTTTCTACATATGGAAGTAGAAAATCTTGCTGAGCCTTGTTGAATCTGTGAATTTCATCTAGGAATAAAATTGTGGGTTTATCAGAGTCATCAGCATGACCAACAATCTTACGAATATCATCTTTACCCGCAGAGACAGCAGAAAGCATATGAAAGTTGGCATCAAAAGCTTTGGCGTAAATTTCGGCCAGGGTGGTTTTTCCTACACCCGGTGGTCCCCAAAGAAGGAAGGAGAATAGGTGTTTGTTTTCTATGGCTTCTCTTAGGGGTTTATGTTCACCAACTAGATGTTTTTGCCCAATAAATTCATCTAGCGTTTGAGGTCTGATTTGAAAAGCCAAAGGTTTCACGAAAGTATTGTACTACAATGGCTAGCTAGCTGCTAGGAGACATTACGCCAATTTCGCACACTCCAATACATTCTCCAACAAGCAGGCCACGGTCATAGGGCCAACACCACCTGGTACTGGAGTAATAAACGAAACCTTATTTTTCACACTGTCAAAATCCACATCACCCACTAACTTCCCATCTACTCTAGAAATCCCCACATCAACCACCACACTTCCCTTCTTCACCATATCGACAGTAATTAAATTAGGTTTTCCCACAGCGGAAATCAAAATATCTGCCTGCTGCGTTAACGAACACAAATTTGCTGTCTTACTATGGCATATTGACACTGTACAGTCTGCAGCTAACAACAAATCAGCCAAGGGCTTCCCTACGAGAAGTGATCTTCCCACAACAACAGCGTGTTTTCCAGCAAGAGAAATAGTGTTCTCCTGCAGTAATTTCATAATTCCCTTAGGTGTAGCAGGTGAAATTGAACTTAATGGGTTAAGCCCGTCTACATCTTTTGCGGGAATTACCTTACATACAAAATCCTTATAATTAAGATAGGAAGGCAAAGGCAATTGCAACATAAAGGCTGTTATTTCCGGATTTTGGTTCAATTTTTCGATAGTTTTTAGAAGCTCCCCAGTGTCAGTATTTTCCGGAAGCGCAACGTCGTTAAACTCGATACCAGCCCGTTCACAAGCCTTCTTTTTTTGCCTAATATACATTTCGGAAGCACTGCAAGTTCCAACGTGTACTACAGCGAGCACGGGCTGTTTTGGTAAACTGGATACCTCTTGCTTGACCTGTTCAATAATTTTACTTGCCAACTCTTTACCATCAAGTAACTTAGCCATTAGAATACTCCTGGTAAATTGGAAAATGTTCAGCCAATGCGCGCACTTGTTCTACTACTCTTTGCTTAAGCTGGTGACTTTCATGAGCCTTTAGTATCTGAACAATCCACCCACCAATCTGAGCCATCTCCTGCTCTTTCATACCTCTTGAAGTTAATGCGGGTGTACCTATACGTAAACCTGAAGGATCTAGGGCAGTTCCAGTCTCAAAGGGTATAACATTTTTATTGCAAAAAATTCCAACTTCTTCAAGGGCATCACTCGCTTGTCTTCCAGTTATACCAATTGATGATACATCAAGCAGTAGCAAATGATTATCGGTACCACCAGAAACTAATCTGACGTCGTTATTCCTAAATACTTGTTCTAAGATTTTTGCGTTCCTAACAAGCTGCTCCTGATAAGTTTGAAACTCTGGTTTTTTGGCATTATTGAAGCACACCGCCTTGGCGGCAATAACATTTTCCATAGGTCCGCCTTGTAATCCGGGAAACACAGCTTTATCTATCTTTCCTGCAAACTCTGCTTTGCATAAGATTACAGCTCCCCTGGGGCCTCTTAATGTCTTATGAGTAGTTGAGGTTACAATATCGGCGCTAACACAGCTTGGGTGTAGATCTGCAACAATCAAACCAGCAATATGGCTTATATCTGCCAGATGCAAAGCTCCGGCAGCGTGCGCGATACTTGTAACTTTGGCAAAATCTATAGCTCGCGGATAAGAAGTTGTACCGGAAATAATCAGTTTAGGCTTTTCCTTTTGCGCAACTTCAGCCAAGTCATCGTAATCAATAAGTTCGGTTTCCCTATTAACACCGTAATGGAAAACATTGTAGTATCTTCCGGAAAAATTAAACTTGTTACCGTGAGTAATGTGACCGCCTGCATTTAAATCCATACTTAGAATTTTATCCCCCGGTTCTAACAGTGCTGTAAATACAGCTTGATTAGCACCAGAACCACTATGCGGTTGCACATTGGCGTGCTCAAACCCAAATAAAGCCTTTAGTCTATCTATTGCGAGCTGCTCTATCTCATCAATAAAAAGATTACCACTGTAATAACGCTTTCTGGGATAACCCTCTGAATACTTATTGTTAAGGGGGGTGCCCAATGTTTCAAGAATATCTAAAGTGGCATAGTTCTCGGAAGGGATCATAACAAGCCCTGCCTGCTGGCGGGTAATTTCTTGAAGTACTAAATTATAGATAACAGAATCGGAAGCACCTAAAGCATTTAGCATAACTATAGTTATACCATGTTTTAAACTTTTACATGAATTTCTGAATAAAAAGCTCCAAATCCATGCATACTACCCATTTTTCCCTATCTCTACGCATGCACAAAATATGGTCTTCAACTTTGCGGGCTTTATATAAGAATACAGGAACCTGGCTACCACCTTTTACTTCCACTTTATGCTCAGCAACCTGTACGTCACCTTTATCTTCACCGTTTGTCTCCATCATGGAAACACGTTTTGCGTCAATACCATATTTTTTAAAGAGGTTAACTAGTTCTTGCTCGAATCTTCGGCCTTTATATTTTGAGTATGTTCCGGGCATGGGGATACTATAACAGAAATACGCCTATGTGTCCTGCCCGTACACATAGGCGTATTCCTAAACTCAAGCGGTGCTTAAGCCACATGCTCAAATTGATGTAACAATTATAGGGTACTTATATAGGATTGTCAACTATGGGGTGGTATACTATTAATCTATGTCTAAAAGAAATTTATACGAATTACTATTTGAAGAAAAAGCAGAAGAAACAATTAATAAGACGCTGCTGCCGTTACTTAAAAAATGGCTTAGTGAGGAGATTATTCCCCAAATTCCATTTGAAGTAGTCAAATACAAAAGAGACGAACACGAAGCAATAAACACTAGCCTGACAGCTTCAATAGAAGAAAAGGCTAAAACTGTTGTACTACCGCATCTGCCCCCCTGGGTAAATCCAGACATGCTTACGGCACTTGGAGTCGTAGGAATGGGCTTAGCTGTATGGGGTTACTTAGGCGCTGCAACTAACCGAAACTACTTATTCTTAGTTATACTTGGTCTATTTATACACTGGTTTGGTGATTCTTTTGATGGTACGTTGGCAAGATTTAGGAAGAAAACCAGACCAAATTATGGATATTATATTGATCACGTTGTTGATGCAATTGCCGTAATCATTCTAGGAATAGGTCTTAATTACTCAATATTTGTTAAAACCGATATAGTAGGGTTAATTGTAGCTTTATACTTGATCCTAGAAACACACGTACTGATAGTAAAAACTGTAGACAATACTTTTAAATACAGTATTGGCTTGGTGGGACCAACCGAAGCACGCATAATCCTATGTTTTGTAACTCTCTACATGTACCTCTCTCCAATAAAAACCCTACACATCCTCAACATGGCAATAACTCAATATGACTTAGTATTGGCACTGCTAGCCTTAGTAATGATTATTGTTGTCACAGTAAGCATTTACACCAAAGCCAGGGAACTGCACAAAAGGGATACGGCGGAATGGCCTAAGGAACACTAGTCACAATATAGGTATCTTTTGCGGGATACCCAACCTGATAAACATAAACCCAAATAAACTTCGAAAACTGATAACTTGCAAGCTTCTTATAATTACTATCTAGATAATCTTTAGCCTTTTGTGAATCTTCCAGATTCAACGTGGCAACTAAAAATACTCTTTGATGATTTGCTTTGATACGAGTAAAGTCCTGTTCAAGTGTGGCATCTTGTATATGGGGTATAGGTCCCGGCTCCATAGTCCAAAGAGGTAACGTACGTACTTTTGCTAACCCCGTGTAGTAGTAATAAATCGGATACAATGTATAAGGCGGGCTAAGTACCACTACATCCCTCGGGGTAGCATTCTTACTAACAAACACGGCAGCGCCACGATAGTTCTCTTTTGTAGGTACCTCGGAACTTTCAAACTGGTTAAAAAGAGAAAACCCTATAAGAACAAAGTATAATGGAATAATAATAGCTCTCGCTTTTTTGCCAAGATTAAGTAAAAACCAGGAAATCAGCAGCAAATAAAAGGGGGTTGCTGTAATCAAGTAGCGGGTTAGATATATGGGCTTGACAAACACACTTACCAAAAATGGGCCAATAACTGGAATGATGGCACCAATAATTACAAGGCTCATAAACGGAAGATGCGGTTTAGGGCGCTTTATTAGAAAAATGAAACTAAGAAGTGTTACCAATGGCCAAAGTGCAAGCAGTGCTGTAGTTACGCCTTCAGGCTGATAGCCAAATGTAAACTCAAATAAGCTTAAGAACACATTAAAACCATTTGGTCTAGCTAAATTAGGTGCGAATGTCCCAGACTGAGAATTATGTTCCAAATAAAACAAGTGCAACCAAGGTAACAAAACAATATAGAGAAAAGCTCCTATACTCATCAATGCGTATAGGACTTTGTGAAAAGCAGCTTTTGACTGCGGAGTAAGGTTTTTATGCCAAAAAAATAATAAAAAAATCACCTGCACAGCAATTACTAGCAAGAAAAAATAATGAGTGTAAACACCCACAGCATTAGCTACAAAATACAGTATCGCGTCAAAGGTGTTCATTCGTTTAATAAAGCGAATAAAAAATAGATAAGAGCACACAGTAACAAGTGTGAGTAGTGTATACATGCGAATTTCTCTGCTATACCATACCCAAAACGGTGAAACTGCTGCTAAAAAGGTGGCAAAAAAAGCATATTTTGGTTTAATAAGTACCTCTTTAGCCAAGAAATAGAACACTACTACAGTCAAAATGCCCGGTATTGCAGACATTAGCCGTACACTACTTTCGGAAGTGCCAAAATATTTCTGCCAGATGTGCAAAATAGAGTTATGCAATGGGAGGTGTACATTTTGCACCATATGAGTCTTTATAAATGTGAAAGTGTGGGAAGCCTGCCAGATGCTTTGGGCTTCATCTAGCCTAAGACTTTCTGAATCAATCTGCCAGAGCCTAAAAAATGATGCCAATGTAATTAGCAATATAAGCATTAAATACTCGTTATAATTATTCTTCGATCTGATTTTCATCTTGTACATATACCTCAGAAGCAGCCTGATCTACTTGAGGAACTTTAGATCTGAAATAACTGTAAGCCTGTTCACTAATAAAGTAAGCTACTCGGGCAGGTATGGTAGCCCATGGATATGCAACCCTAATAAATCCCCAAAAGAAAAAGATATTAAATAGTGCCCAAGAAGAATTGGTAATAACCGATGGCACAAACCCGTTTCTATTTATTCCAATAGCTATAGCAATGACGCTAAGCCCAACGTAAACTAAATGGGGAATAACAAGCTTTAGGAAGTTACCACCCTCCTGTGATTTAGAGGTAACTTTAAATGACACCTTTCTTCCCAAAATCGTGGACAACACTGCCATACAAAACACAAAAAAAGAACTCATAGATAATTGAATGGCATTAAATGTTATCTGGAAGTTAGTTGAAAGGAGCAGTATATAGATAGTTAAAAAGATAAATGGAAAGAAATAAATCATATAGTTTTGGGTACCTGCTTTAACCGGAAGCACATTAAATGTAAGTGCAAAAAGCGGAATCAGAGCGTCAATCAAAATAATAATGCCATTTAGATAATACCCCGAAGAATAAAGGTACTGAAGCTTCTGCGCCCAAGTCAACCCTTTTTTGAAAAGCGGATTATATTTGAAAATCACCTCCAAAGATCCTCTAGCCCACCTGTATTGCTGATTAATATAATTGCCAAGATCATGCGGCGCCAGCCCCTTTGCCAGAACTTTAGGCACATATAGTGTTTTCCAACCGTGTTGATGGAAAAATAAGGACCCAAGAAAATCTTCAGCAATATTATTTTCAGGCACTCCCCCAATTTGCTCTAGCGTTTTGCGCCGAACCACTGCATTTGTACCACACCAAAATGTGGCATTTACCCTATTCTTACCCCTACATATGGGGCCAAAGAATAGTTCCTGCTGCTCCCAGGCAGATCTTGTTAGAAAATTTTGATCTTTGTTTTCATAGTATTGCGGTGTCTGAACTAACGCCAGATTATCATCCTTAAAAAAACCCATGGTTTCAGTAAGAAAATCTGGCTCTGGAGCGTGATCGGCATCAAATATTGCTACAAAAGGCGATGTGGTCTGCCGAAGGGCATTATTAATATTGCCGGCCTTTGCTCCAACGTTTTTTTCTCTAGTAATAGGAGTAGCTCCATAACGTAAGGCTAAGTTATCAACGTCCTGCCATCCCGGTGCATTTCTACCCCTGCCGTCATTGAGTATGTATACCTGCTTGTTTGGATAGTCCATGGCAAAAACAGCTTTAAGAGTTTTCTCAACCACTTCTACAGGCTCACCACAGACTGTTATAAATATGTCAACCGGATAATAATGCTCAATAGACTGCTTAGGCACATCCTGCTGATTCCAGATAGTATAAACATAGCCCAAAGCCTGCCATACGTGATATATCTCACCCAACAGGAGCAAGACATACAACACAGGGTTACCTGCATTAGTTATATTTAGCCACCACATTGTGTAAACCAAGACAACAAAACCGTAGAATAAAATAAGCAATCTGGAGACTGAATATCTGTTATGAATAACCGGTGTATGCTCTTTAATACTCATACAAATTAGTCAGATAATCTTCCTGAAAAGCCATGCCAAACCACACCCAGTTCTGAGCGTAGTAACCAATGTCTTCCCTAAAGTTTCTAGCCATTGGGTCATATAGTGTGGCTAGTTTTGTTAAGTAAATTTCCTGAGCAATAGCAGGCTGCAAAACCGAAAAATACGGCAAAATTGCAGCATACATGCTATAACTCTCATCTGATGTTAATGGGTACCCATTATGGGTATAGCTTGAGTAAATTACCTGCCCGGCAAGCCATTCTTCTTCCAAAAAATTAAGTTTCTTTAGATAATTTAAAGCTCTCTTATCTTTATGCCATTTCCAATCAAGTGCCACCCTCCACACAACTCTAAACGCATCATCCGAAAAATCTGTAGCTTTATCACCAGTAAAGGGAGTGGCAACTGTACCGGTTTGCCTATCCAAAGCTATCCAATCTGGAGGTAACATTGCACTTTTCCGCCTATCTAAACTAGAGGTAGTAGCTTCATAGAGTACTTCATAAGATGTGTCTTTCAACATCAACCAATCATGAGCAGGATCTACTTCCGCAAAAATCGGATATGCGGCAAATGAAAAATATGAGGGGTTGGCCGTAGGAGCAAATTCGGCTGGAGCCCAATTTCCTGCAACCAGGTAAGGCCTGTTATTTATATAAACAATTTCTGACTTCCAAATGTCTGATAATATTTCCTGAGCCTGATCTAGATATTCATTTCTACCCCATCTTTTGTACGCAAATATTAAGGCTAAAGCTATATCCTGATCTGCATCTGACGCAGTATTCATGCCACCCTCATCCTGCAAAACACCCCAGTTACCCTGTGCATCCTGTCCCCATTTCCAGGCAAATAATTTATCAGAATCTCTTACCTGCAAATGTTTATAAGTCCAAGCCAGCGCTTTATCGAATGTTTCTTTGTCATCTGTCCACACAGCTCGCAGAAGTACATATGATTGGCCTTCCGATGTAGTAATATAACCTCTAGACTTATCTACAGCTCTACCTTCTGCCTGAATTTCTTTACAATAGGTATCCCATAGGTTCTCAAGAGTGACTACAGGAAAAGCTTTAACAAAAAGAGCGTTTTCTTCGTCAAACTTTTGCATTCTGCGATGAACTTCCTTAATAACATCAAGCTTCTGAGTAGAAATATAAGAAAACACAGAAAGTGCAAGGAATATCGCAAGTATGGCCAGTGTACTGTCTCTGCCTAACCAGTTCTTAATCGAGCGCATTGTTGGAATATAAGACACTAAGATAAGAAAGAGGTTAATTACACGTAAGAATATGGAAAAAAACTAATCTTTATTACTATTTTCTTGTGCCATTTTGGTTTTTTTCTAATACCTAAATGACAAAATCTTTCCCAGTTAGGAGGTGATATGCATGGTAAGTACCGCCGACGTTCAACAATCTTTAGGAGGCATCGATTATCCAGCAGACAAGGGTAAACTAGTTAATTATGCTAAACAGCACGGGGGCAGTAATGATATAGTTAATGCCCTAAATAAGCTTCCTGGAGACAAGGAGTTCCATGATGCTGCAGACGTAAATGAAGCATTAGGTAAAAGTATGTAGTTTACTCTCAGCGAGAGTTTAAAGACACCTATGGGGGATACCTTTAGGTATCCCCTATAGAGATTTTGGCAAAAAAAGTGTCTTGTCATGACTTGGTCATCAGAAGACCTTATGGAAAAATTTTTGTAAAGAGTCTGACAAAACTAAACCTAAAAAAACCGGCAACCTTAGTTGTCTGCGCCAACGCCAAGGTTCTTTGACAAGGCGATATAACCATTCTAGTCCAAACTTATGCAATATTCTTGGTGATCTGGAAGCAATGCCCGCAATAAAGTCTAGAGTACCACCTACACCAATCATTACGGGAACAGCTAAATCCTTTTTGTGCGCATGAATCCAAACATCCTGCTTTGGGGCACCATATGCAACTAACAGAATGTGTGGCTGAAATTCCCGTATTTGTTCAATAGCCCGGACAGTACCTTCTGAAGTAGGGTCCGCGGAGCTGGCCGCAATCCGGATAGCGGGATACTTCTTTTTTAAGCTTGCCGCTGCAAGACCTGCAACCCCCGGCTTAGCACCAAGAAAAAACAGTCTCCAACCTTCTTTTTCTGCTAAAGGCGCCAACAAATAAACGAGGTCACTACCAGGAATTCGGGTCTTGAATTTTTTGCCTTGAAATAACGCTGCGAGCTGAAGCCCAACCCCATCGTCGAGAGCTAAGTCTGCTGACTTCAAAACTTTGGCGAATTCATGATCCTGATGAGCAATTACCAGAAATTCGGGATTTACAGTTACTATCTGGTGGGGCTTTCCGGTTGCAATCATTTCTCGGATTTTGTCAAACACAGTTTGATAAGTAATATTGTGAACCGGAATACCAAGGATGGTGATTGTTTGCATAACAAAAGAAATTATAACAGACCATTAGGCAAACTCTGCCACAACGGGAAAATGGTCGGAAACTTTATTCAAATAATCATCTCGCAAAATCTTAGCTTCTCTTACCACCAGATCACCTTTATACAACACATAATCCAACCTGACCAACGGACCAAACAACCCTAGTGAACTTATTTTCGTAGGAAAACTTGGCCGACAACTTGTTATAGTGTCTTTAAACCCAGCCTCCTGAAGCATTGCCAATGCCTCACCTCTCAGTAAGCTTCTTAATGCCCTATTAAATGGTAGTTTCTCAAGCTTAAGAGAATTCAAATCACCCGCAATAACAGAACTATTTGCTAAATCAACCTGACTAAGAACAGCCTTAACTTCTTCAACTTTCTTTTGCTCACTTGCATCATCAAGATAAACTGCAAAAACATCAAGAGGCTTATCATTAAACTCTGTTTCTGTCTTAATATAATTCCTATCAAAAGCTCTAAACACAGTAATGTTTTTTACAGGTAAATTAGTAAGCATAGCAATGCCCACATCGTGTGTTACTCTATCATCTTCCATACTTATGTTTAAAACGTGCTTATAGCCAAATAGTTCTTGTAAATCTTTTTCCGAAAACGTTTTTTCCCATCTGAAAGTATCGTGCAAAGCTACAAAATCGGCATTGATGTTTTTTAAGGTTTCCTGTAATAACGGAAGCCTTTCAGGAATTTTCTCCCTGGGATTTTTATAAGTACTAAATCCGCCGGCACGAATGTTATATGAAAGAACTTTCATCTCACTAAACTTCCAGAGGGCACATCAATAGCGGGATGCAATAGAACAGGCTTGCCGTTATCATCTGTAGCTAAAATCATTCCCTGGCTTTCGTAACCCATTAACTTCTTCGGCTCTAAATTAACTAAAACAGGCACTTCCTTCCCAATAAGATCGGCCAAATCTACAGCGTTAGCTATACCTGCAATAATCTGCCTTTGTTTTTCACCTAAATCAACCATAAGCTTAGTCAGTTTTTCAGATTCCGGTATCTTTTCGGCAGAAAGTATTTTTCCAATTCTTATGTCTAGTTTTTTGAAGTCTTCAAAAGTGATCATGTAAGCAATTATACAAATTTTTGCAACTTAGTGATATCTTCAACTACCAGCCAGGCGGAAGAAATACCATAGCCTGTTTTGTCTATCTCAAAGGGTTCTATTTTCTCTACATTGTCTAGGAAAACTAAAATGCAGTACTTTTTGTTGATTAGAGCTCTCCCCCATTCCAAAAAATCGTCTAGTGGCGTGGCGGGGGCTATTTGGTTACCGTATTGCTTAATGATTTGCTCAATCTTTCGGGCATCCCAATTTTCATACTGCAAAACTTTGGCCACATTTGCTTTAGCAGTTACAGGGCAACCAGATTCTTTGAAATATACTGTATCCCCAATATGTACTTTATCCCATGGGGCGGTTTTATTAACATACCAACGGGATTCTATGGTTTTTGTGCCAGCCAGAATATCTCCCAGTAAGTTATCGCCCTTGGAAATTTTCGCCTTTCTCAGTATCGCTACATGATCCATAGTGTTATAAGTGGGCAACTGCTCTTTGTACTAAGGCAGCTACGTCTGTGAAAGTCATTTTAGCCAAAGCTTCATCCAATTCATACCAATAAAATGTTTTCGCATCTTTTGTCTTCTTAGGGTCCTGCAAGTTATTCGCATCAAGTAAGAACAGTTCATTTTTGCCGGTGTCCCCTGCTCGTTCTACTTTGCTAGATCCATATGTGAATTCATGAAATATTCCTGACGACATAAAGCTTTCTGGTCGAACACTAAGACCTGTTTCCTCATAGAACTCTCTTGCAGCTGCGTCGACATTCTGCTCATGTGGTTCAGTTGCACCACCTGGGCATGTAATATTGCCAGATTTTGTGTTTTTTATAAGAAGTATTCTTAGCGGGTTAGTCTTATAAGCGACAACTATGGCGCCATCCCATCTTTTCATAGAAACATTATATATCTAGATGCCTATTAGCAAAATAACTGTTGTATCGAACAAGGTGCATGCTAGTATAATAGCATTATGAAAATAACCTCGGGAGCCAAAGTTCTGCTAGTCTTTAACAAGAAGGTATTGACTATTTTAAGAGATGATAAACCTGATATCCCTTGGCCTAATATGTGGGATCTGCCAGGAGGAGGTCAGGAAGAGGGTGAAACCTTTGAACAGACTGCAAGACGCGAAATTGAAGAAGAGCTTAATATTGAGGTTACAGGCTTAATGTCGCTTGGTATCGAGCAGCTAGAAGATATACAAGCAGCCAGATTCATTTCTTACCTAACAGAGGAACAATTTGAACAACTAAAGCTTGGAGATGAGGGACAGAAATTTACGTTCATGAATCTGGGCGAAATATCAAAAAGAGCTGATTTTGTGCCGCTACTTAAGGGGTATGTTGTAAATAATATGAGTAAACTTAAGGAGCTGGTTGAAAAACACGCGGTAGATTAGTGATACACTTATTTCATGTTAAAACCAAATGAAATCCAAAAGACACTTAGAGCTTTTAACCTCCAAGGCTATTCAGATCCAAACACCCAGTATCAAGACAATGGAAAAGGCGGAAAAATCTTAACACTTACACAAAATAACTGGAAATACGAAGACGAATACTATGGCGGCGAACCATACAGCGGCAATGAAACCCTTTGGTATAATGACAAACCCGTGTTTAGATGCGTCTACTGGGGTAAAGTAGCAAAAAACATAGAATTTTCAGACATATACGATTTCCTGAAACAAGCACTTCAACAAGGTACAACTGGTAACTGCGTCCACAGAGGCCCGGGAAACTTTACACAAAACATCTTAACTTACACAAACACTTGTTCCGGAACTATTGAAGAATTTCAACAAATTGAAAAAATCTTTGTAGAAGACCGTGAAGTATATGTTGCGGTTTTTGTAGGCGGTAGTATAAACGTCAGATAGGAATTACTGTCCATTAGGTAATTTTAGTAACAATAAAAACACCCATTAGTTGTGTAAAAATCTCCCACTTTACAAGGAGATGAATTACCGCAACAAGATAGGTTTGTATGGAAACTATTGCCGTACTCGCCGCTTTTTATACAGAGAAGATTACGATTATCTTTGGAAATGTTCAGATTAATGGCATAAGGGGAACAGACAAAATAAACGAGAACTCCCAATATTAAAGTGCCAATAACTAGCAAACCAAGCTTTTTCACAATTTAATGTTAGCACAAGCAACATAACAGAGGATTTACAGTATAAAACTATGGCTTTGCAGTCAATCCCTTTGCAAATGTACTAACACCACCAGCCACTACACCTCGAACTCCGTCAATACCCTCCTCCTCATAAACCCTCTGCCAAACACCAAGACCTACATAATACAAAGGGCCATTTCTTTCAACCAATAGTTTTCGCAAAACATTTACAAACTCCTCTTCATCTAACATACCCTTAGCCATAACCTCATTAGCACTGTCCACAGCATCCGCATTATAAGTTTTTAAATCACTACGGGCACATACCGCATCAATTACTGCTCTCCTAGACATATCATCTTGAGCAGCAATAGCTCGCTTAACAATAGCTAACCAGGCGGAAAAATTTTGAATATAATCACTACTCCATGTCATCATTAAAGTAGGCTGTACAAAAGTTGCTAACCCTTCGATGAAAGCAATTTCAACTAACCAATTAGATTTACCTCCAATCAGAAAACCCCCCTGACGCAAAAAAATATGGTTAGCTTCATGTACTACTAAACAAGCAAAAGTTTTCTTGGCCTTGTCGAGGTCATATGCTTCGCCACCTTTATATATCTTTGCAAAAAGATTCTGTAAATTTATGCCAAAACGGCTGCGACCCATTACTTTCGCATCAGTAACTTTACCATTCATAAGTAATATAACTTGTGGACTTTCATAAAATCTGTCAGGCAACACAGATTTAGCTCTTAGAAAAGCTTCTTCCGCCAGCTTGTCTAGATCTAGAGCTTGGAATTCGTTGATAAATCTACATTCCGTTTTTAAATACTCGGGAGAATTCTTAGTGAAGTGATTGTAGAAGACTTCTACAAGAAGTTCAGACATTGTAGAACCAAACCCAACGTTTCCAAAAGTTTCGAAATGCCTTGCCAACAAATATTGGACTTTATGTCGTGAAGGGTTTTCAAGGCTGTATAGTTCCAATAGATCACTAGTCTGATCTTCAATTAGGCCTAACTTACTTACATTCACTTGGAGTTTGCCAACAAACTATTAAAGGATATGTAATTCAACTCAAAACCAAATACTTCTGCAAATTTATTGCTTACAGCACTATCGTATACACCCCTAAGAGAATTTGTAAATTCTAGAACCTTTTCTTTTCCAAAATTATCAAACAGCAACTTAACAGCATAAGCAGATTCTTGGTATAAATTTTCGCCATTTAAAAACCCCTTAAATTGTGTGGGCTTTTTGTAATTAGTAAGCTGCTCTGCAACATTTAAGGCCAAGCCCTCAGTAAACCAACGCGGGCCATTTTTTTGAGTAATCAGACTATAGAACGTATGACATAATTCATGCTTAATAAGTTTCTTTATATCCTCACTAGTATAATTGTAGCTACTTTCGTTTACAAAATTCTTTGGGTTCAAAATAAAGATTGCGTGAGTACTCCAACCCCAACCAACTATCCAGCGGGGTGTTTCCTGACCCTTTAAGGAATCTATTGTTTTCCTGTCATCTACTACACATAAAATAGGAGTATTGTTTAGCCACTCTTTGCCAAAAAACTTTCTCAAATCAGTTATTGCATCATTATAGTATTGCTGAAGGGTGTCATCAGAAAGCTGTGTTATTTTAAAAATATTATTCATACTTTATTTTCGAGTCTTCGAGTTATGGGGTGGCTGACCGGATTCGAACCGGTGACATCTGCCTCCACAGGGCAGCGTTCTACCACTGAACTACAGCCACCAAAAACTTTGTATACTGAGCTACCCGTCCGCCAACGGCTGAGCCGTAGGCGATGCCGGGCGGGCAGCCATCACAACATGTGGATTATAACATCAAGTCAACCTAATTTGTTTTCAGCTTCGACCAGTTATCAAAATCCAAAAACCTGTCTCCCACTGTAAACGTATACTTCTCACCTATACCGTCAACCCTATTAGACACATAATACGTAATAAACGGGTGGTACAAAAATACTGCGGGAGCATCATTTAGAACACTCTTCTGAAATTCACTATAGTGCACCTGGCGCTTAAGATAGTCTAGCTCATTTCTGCCCTCTTCCAAAGCTCTATCCGCCCTTACCTGCTCAAACCCTGATAAATTCAAACCAGGATAAGCTTTCTGCGTAGAATGCCAATTAATATACCTATCCGGGTCTCTGCCAACTTCCTGACCATACAACAACACCTCATAATTTCTACCCTCAATAACTTCATTAAAACTTTCAGGCGCAACTTCCCTAACATGCACATCAAGCCCAAGTTGATCTTCCCACATATCCTCAATCTGTTTTGCAAGATCAGTATGCTTTTTTATATCGGGAACTGTGATTACAAGCGACTGGTTATAAGCCTCGGGCACATGATTTTTATTATAGTAATCAAAAGTTAGTGATTTATCAGTAAAGATACTACGGCTTAAAGGCCCCTCTACCGTAATACCCAAGTGGCTGGTAAGTTGCTCAACCGGTAACACCTCACGAAGCTTTTTCCTAAACTCCACATCTTGTAACTCTTCAAGAGTCTGGTTGAAAAACAATGCATAGTAAACTCCCTGTAGTGGATATCTATAAGAGTTATAATTTTCCAATTGATAATTTTTAGTGGCCACAAACCCATCTACTTCGCCAAGTTGCGCGCCAAGTACTAGCTCTTTTTCATCTGCATAATATCTGAATATGAGTTTTCTAAGTTTGGGGGTTTCATTTGTATTATACAAAATAACTCTTTGAATTGCGGGACCGCTCTTTTCAATTCGTAATATGTGGAAAGGTCCGCTGGTAAGTGGTACAAGTGGATTCATAGTGTCACTGCCATTAGGCATAATACCAATGGTGAGCATACTTAAAAACGGTGAAAACCTGTTTGGTAAGATGTACCTTACTGTAAGCTCATCAACACGGTCTGTACCAACTCCCTGCAGATCTTCCACCTGAAAGGCTGTATAAATCAGGTCATCGGCAGTAATTTTTGTGCCGTCGGACCAGTACTGATTGTCTTTAAGTTTAATTGTATAAACTAAACCCTCCGAATCTATTTCCCAGCTATCAGCCAAATCTGGAACCAGGCTGCCATAAATGTCATATTTAAATAGCCCACGGAAAGTAAGCCTAGAGATTGTCTTGTCTGTCGCAGTAATTGCTTTTCCTGGAAGAAAGGAACGCGGTTGCCCAACCACACCTTCGGTGTATTGAGTTGTTGGCATTACTGACAACAAAAAAGAGAAAATATACAGAAACATTTGTCTGATAACTGATGGCATAAGATCAGATGAATTTTAACAGATTTTGAGAGTTTTTTGTGCTAATATGCTAAAATAATTGAGTTTTAGGCCGATTATGGCCCCGTCGTCTAGCGGTTAGGACACTTGGTTTTCATCCAAGAGATCGCGGGTTCGATTCCCGCCGGGGTCACCACGCTTAGCGTGGTGATAGCCCGCTTAGCGGGCTCACCATAGTAAGTTATCAGCAACATACTCGCACACACTTAATACGAAAAGCATGGCACAACCTTCCACCCAGTAAAGCCACACAAAAATCAGTAATGTCGTCCAAGTAAGTTGTTCGCCCCTAACCATGTTGTGATAATATGCATTAGTGTATTTTGTTTATATTCTACTATCTCTAAGGGATAAAAAACTTTATACTGGATTTACCCCCAACTTAAAGAAAAGACTACTTAAGCATCAAAATGGATTAGTCAAAGCAACAAAGTATAGAAGACCTCTAAAACTTATTTATTTTGAAGCTTACACAAATGAGATAGATGCAAGAAAAAGAGAGGTTTATCTTAAAGGAGGTAAAGGAAAGTCAGAATTGAAGATACAACTACAAAATACCTACAAAACAAATAGATATGAATTCGCTTAGTTTGCTATTTCACAATTGCATAGATCAAACCATTAATAAGAGACAGCACAATTCCAAACAACAAAGCATAGCCAAAGTTTTCCACTCTAAAGCCTGGCACAATACTAGACGTCAATAGCACCATTAAAGAATTAATGACCAAAATAAACAACCCAAAAGCTAGAATAGTCAGCGGGATGGTGAGAATTACGAAAAGCGGACGTACAAATGCATTTACAACCCCAAGTACTAAGGCAGTAACTGCAGCAGAACCAAATCCTTCGATGGAGATACCCGGTAGTAGGTAGGCAGTGAGTAGTATTCCGATTGCGTTAACAAACCATGACAGTAATAAGTTTTGCATATTCTCAAAAGTACATTGTGAATAGTGAAACTGTGTAAGTTTATTGGAATAAATTTGTAAGAGATTTACTGAGAAAATCTTTGCTTGGCTAAAGTATTCTTTACCTTTATAATAGTTCGAATGCTCCAAGAAAGTGGCCACAATCCCATAACAGAAATAGGTGTAACAGAAGAACCAAAAAGTGAAGTATGTAAAAATTTAGCAAAAATATATAACCTTTGGAGTGGTGAAGAGCCTGAAATTGAATTAATCGTTTTACAAAGACATGACAAGCAACAGGAGCAATTAACTCCAGAATCTTTAGATATACTCACCACACAAAGATTTGCTAGATATAATGAAAACGTTGCTCCATGGCAACATTATGCTGTAAAAAAAGCATGTCTGACTATTGTTAATTCTAGTAGCACAGTAAGACCAGAGGAAAGTTACGTAGCTGATGGTTTAGTAAGAATGTTGGAATTTCCTGCTGGAAGCGATCCAAGAATAGCAGCACTAGAACATGCAAAAGGTAAAATAGCTGTCTTGGTTTATGCTGATACACAACTTGATCCAAGATGGTTAGCAAAGCTTTCGGAGCTAATGGCAAAGAGAACTAACAGAGAAACACCACCACAAAAAGGTACCAAACCTCAGCTACCACACAAATGGGATGAGGCGGTAGGACTTCAAGATAACTCCCCGTTTTTAGCAACACAAGGAAAGGCAAAACAAAAACTTCTTACAGGACAGTGGAAGTTGGAAGATAAAAGTCTAGATATTCAAGGCAAACCATCTGCGCAGACCATACTAAGTACAGAATACTGCAAACCGCTAGAAAAAGCGCATCAAGAACAGACACTCGCAAAACCATGGTATAGGAATTTATTTGCGTCACGTGTTTATCATTCCAGAACCAGAACAAGATGCACTACTGCCACATTATAATTTTTGTAGTACAATCCTACACATGCAGCCCAACCCACAGCAAAAAGGTATGGACCTATTCGGCAAGGCCATCTACAACTACGGCAAAGGAAACAGAACACCATTATACTTCATCTACGGGGGCATGGGAGACTCAAGAAAATACCCCAAAGACCTTTTTAGGTACTACAGATCATTCGAACAACTCACGCCACTAGAACAAAAACTCATCAAACTCGCAAAAGGCAACATCTTAGACATAGGTTGCGCCACCGGCTACTACATCCCCTACCTAAAACAACAAGGGACTGCTGACGCCATAGATTTATCACCCACCTTAATACAAGCTTGTAAAGAGAAAGGATTACAAGAGTGCCACTTAGCAGATATCTTCACCTACAACCCACCAACACAATATGACACTATTACCATGCTCGAGAATAATCTGGGACTGGGCGGTACAATAGAAAAAACACGACAACTATTAACTAAGATGCATAGTCTATTAAAAGAAGATGGAAGGGTTTTAATGGTACAAGTAAACTTTGATCAAGACTATCTTGAATCAGAAATAACGGCGTTTTATAAAGATGAACAAGAAGCATTTCTTTGGCTGTACACCAGTAAAGACTTTACTAGAAACTTATGTGAGCAAGCCGGGTTTAAGTTTAGGGCACTCGCAGAAAAAAAATCTGAAATGTATCTAGCAGAGTTAACCAAAGCGTAGAAATATCTATCTTACTTCCACTGTATCAATATATGCCAACAAAAGCTGGCGTAATTCCTCAAACTCTTCATCCGAATAAGTTTTTCTTGTTAGAAAATTGGGATTAACTGTTTTAGTAGGAATAAACTTCTGCATAAAATAACGACGCGCACCCTTAAGCAACTTTCCAATAGCGACAAAGTCTTCAGCTAAAAGCTGATCCTTAACAACTGTAGTTCTAAATTCGTAATTTACGCCCGAACTCATTATGAGACTAATGCTTTCGGAGATAAGACTGGTGTTAATAGCAGCTCCTGCGACGTCGTTATATCTGTGTAAGGGCGCTTTTATGTCCATAGCGATATAGTCAACTAATTGCTGATCAAATAACTTTTTTAGGAGACTGGGGTTACTACCATTTGAATCTAGTTTTACTAGATACCCAAGTTCTTTGATAGTCCGCATAAATTCCCGCAAATCTGGCTGAATAGTAGGCTCTCCCCCTGTAATTACTACTGCGTCAAGTTTGCTTTTACGAGAAACTAAAAAATCAAGGATTTCTGAAACATCAATAGGTTTTGGCCAGTTAGTTTGTTCTAGCAATTCAGGATTGTGGCAGTACCCACAGCGGAAAGGACAGCCCAAAGTGAACACTATGGCGCTGACCTTTCCCGGGTAATCTATCAGCGAAAACTTCTGAAACCCACCAATATTCATTTGGCATCAACTTTAGCAGCCACTTTAAACTTCTTGCGCATACCAAACTCTGCTTGTTTGCCATTGTTCCACTGTTGTACAGGCCTAAGATAGCCAACTACTCTAGAGTACACTTCACAAGTTGACCCACACTGTTCGCATGTTTCATGCTCGCCATCTATATAGCCATGCGTGGAACACACACTAAAGGTGGGTGATAACGTAAAGTAAGGCAATCTGTAATCATCGCATATTTTCTTTACCAGTTGCTTTACTACCTCAGTATTCTGAATACGCTCCCCTACAAATAAATGTACAACCGTACCGCCGGTATACTTTGTTTGCAGTTCGTCCTGTAAATCTAAAAGTTCAAACATGTCATCGGTAAAGTTGACAGGCAAATGAGTGGAATTAGTATAGAAGGGAGCGGCACCGTTTTTCACATCGGCCTCATTAGCTGCAACAATCTTGGGATATACCTTCTTATCCTTAAGGGCAAGCCTATAACATGTGCCTTCACCAGGGGTTGCCTCCAAATTATAATGATGCCCTGTTTCCTCCTGATACTGTATAAGTTTATCTCGCATAAAATCCATTACTTTTATTGCAAAGGCATTACCCCTTTCAGTACCAATATTTTCTCCAAATAAGTTAAGACAAGCTTCATTCATACCAATTAAGCCAATTGTGGAGAAATGATTAGTCCAGTATGCGCCCGTACGTTCGTAGATGTTTCTAAGATAAAATTTAGCATAAGGGTAAAGCCCTTTTTCTGTGTAATTTTCCAATACTTTACGCTTAATTTCCAAACTGTCCTTAGCTATATTCATAACAGTTCCAAGCTTGGCCAGAAATTGCTTCTCATTTTTTGAGGTATAACCAATTCTAGGCATATTTACGGTTACAACACCAATAGAACCGGTTAACGGATGTGCACCAAAAAGTCCTCCACCGCGTCTTTCAAGTTTGGTAGTGTCAAGCCTAAGCCTGCAACACATCGACCGCGCATCTTCCGGGCTCATTTCCGAATTAACAAAATTACTAAAGTATGGAATACCGTATTTCGCGGTAATTTCCCACAGGGGTTCAAGCAATGGATTAGTCCAATCAAAATCTTTAGTAATGTTATAGGTAGGTATTGGAAAGGTAAACACACGGCCTTTCGCATCACCTTCTTGCATTAACTCCAGAAAAGCCTTATTTAGAATATCCATTTCATGCTGGAATTCTTTGTAGGTATCTTTTTGATATTCGCCTCCTACAATTATATGTTCATCAGCTAAAGTACTGGGAACAGTTAAATCCATTGTTAAATTGGTGAAAGGGGTCTGGAAGCCAACTCTAGTGGGAACATTCATGTTATACAAAAATTCCTGAAGTGCCTGCTTTACCTCTTTATAGTCCAGTTTGTCGTACCTAATAAAGGGTGCAAGCAAAGTATCAAAGTTAGACAAAGCTTGGGCACCGGCCGACTCGCCTTGTAAAGTATAAAAAAAGTTTACAATCTGGCCTAAAGCTGCTCTAAAGTGCTTGGCTGGTCTACTTTCAATTTTGCCAAACACACCTCCAAAACCAACTCGCAACAAATCGGCTAAATCCCAGCCTACACAATACACAGAAAGAATATTTAAGTCATGCAAATGAAAGTCACCATCCAGGTGCGCATTCTTTATTTCGGGAGTGTAAATTTTATTAAGCCAATAAACTTTGCTGATTTCGGAAGAAATATAGTTATTAAGCCCCTGCAGCGAAAAGGCCATATTACTGTTTTCTTTGACCTGCCAATCTAACTGTTCCAGGTACTGATCTACAAGGTTTATATCTGCGGAATTTGTAATCTCCCTAATTTTCTTGTGTTGATCCCTGTAAATAATAAAGGCTTTAGCAGTTTTTTTATAACGGGAGCTAAGTAAAACTTCTTCAACTAAATCTTGGATTTCTTCTACTTTAGGAGTCTTGCGCTTAATAGTCTCCTGAGCTAAAGACAGCACTCTTAACGCAAGTCTACGTGCCGTTTTTTCTTTAAACTCGCCAGTAGCCTCGCCTGCCTTTAAAATTGCATTAACAATACGATCAGAATCAAACTTAACAACACGCCCATCTCTCTTTTTTATTTTTTCAAACATGGACAGGAAGCTCTCACAAATTGGCAATCTTCCACTGCCTGTCAAAAGCTTGTCAATCAGCGAGATGCAGCAACAAACTATATAAATGGCTTAACCTACATAAGCGCAGGTACTTTCTATGAAAGCACATGAAGAAATGTAAATCCAGTTATTTGAATTGGAGCAAACCCCTTTTGTGCGCCCAGGCACTTTGCGCAAAGCCTAAAAGAACCATAGTTGTAATCATCGAACTTCCTCCATATGAAATTAACGGAAGCGGGATACCAGTTACAGGCATTACACCAAGGTTCATACCTATATTGATAACAGCCTGAAAAAACAACACTAGAAATGCACCCATACTCAGCAGTTTATAAAACAGGTCATCGCTTTTATAAACTACGTACAAGATAGTAAGACACAAAGCGGCAAACAAAATAAGTAACACTGCTATTCCCAGAAATCCCCACTCTTCTGCAAAAGAGGCAAAAATAAAATCCGTCCAGTATGCGGGCAAAAACCTTAAATGTGATTGAGAACCAAATCCAAAACCCTTCCCCCAAAACCTGCCTGATCCAACCGCAATAATAGATTGGTTTACGTTGTAACCTGCACCTAATTTATCCAGATTGGGGTTTAAAAAAACCAGAATTCTTTTCCTCTGGTAATCTTCCAGCAAATTCCAGGCTGGTGTAGACAGTACACCGGCAATAAAAAAACCTACAACATAGAACCACTTGCTAAACCCGGCATAAAATAAAAGCCCAAGTGCCAATACACCCAAAATTATCGCGGTACCTAAGTCCGGCTGCAAAAAAACTAAAACAATGTAACTTAAAAATAGGGCAAAAAGCTTAATAGTACTTGGAACGTGAGTAAATTTAAAAGTCTCTACTGATAAAACCGAAGCGAGCATCGCAACCAAAGCAAACTTTGCAAATTCAGAGGGCTGTATAACAAAAAACCCTAAGTCAAACCACCTGGCTGAACCAGATCTAACCTCTCCCAAAAAAATCGTAAGCAGAAGTAAGGCTAAAATAATAAAAAAAAGCGCCCGCCACACGATTTTAGTAATACGCAAATCTATAGCCGCAAGACCAAGATATATAATAAATCCCACACAAAAATACATAAATTGCTGTTTAGCCCTCTCGGGCGTGGTAGACAATAAAGACATATAACCCAGCGCAAACAGCAAAATGGGCAAAATAACAAGCGAAAGATTAAGCTTTTTTAATAGCATAACTACTTGAGGGTATCAAAGTTTTAGCACCTATTTTATCTCTAATATCAGTACCAAACTTGGCAATTACCTCTGCTGTCAAATGGGAATCTTCATAATAAGCAGTAACTGTATCACCTACTGACAAACCTTGCTTCTTGCGCAACCCCTGGAAGGTTCTTATCATTTCCCTAGCGGCACCCTCAACTTCCAGTGCATGATCAATTGTAGTGTCAAGATTAACTATAGCTTCAGGTATTTCCAATTTAACGATATACTTGATATTAGTTTCCTCCTTAATAATCTCTTCATAATGAAACGGAAGGGATGTTTCTACTTTGGCTAAAGGCTGACGTACTGCGATACCTGCTTTAGTCCTTTGAGACAATATTTCAGAAACTAAGTTTCTATCATCAGCCATATTCTTTATAATTACGCCATTTTGTTCGATTACCTGCTGATCGTAATCTGGATAGTCACACAAATGCACAGATTCACACTCATCAGACAGATGTTGGAAAAGTGTTTCCGTCATAAATGGAATTATTGGTGCAGAGGCTTTAGCAAAAGTCAATAACGCTGCATAAAGAGTGGATAATGCCTCATTATCGCCTCCGGCAATTCTATCTCTAGATCTTCTAACATACCATCTGGATAAATCATCAACAAAAGTTTCTATTGCTGCTACTGCAGGTGGCACGTTGTAGCTTTCAATGTTTTCCTTAAAGCTCTTGATAGTTTCGTGCAATCTGGCTGTAATCCATTTATCCAACACATGCTCCGAAACCACAGCTTGTGCAGAATCCCAATTATATTCAGCAGCATAAATTAAGAAAAACTTTAAACTATTAAGTAGCGGGTTTAGTACGTTTCTCGATTTTGTTTTCAACTCATCCAAATCAAAATTAGCACCCTCGGCATACATTAAAGGTGAGTTCATTAGGTACAGTCTTAAAGCATCACCTCCAATAGTCTCTAGAACCTCTCTAGGATCTGTGTAGTTGCCATAAGTTTTACTCATTTTTCTACCATCGCTACCGGCAATCGTGCCTGTCACGATTACGTTTTTAAATGAGGGTTTGTCAAAAACAGCGGTAGACAAAACATGCATAACGTAAAACCACGCACGCACTTGCGCAGCATATTCAACAATATAGTCACCCGGAAAATTTTGTTCGAATTTTTCCACATGTTCAAACGGATAATGCAGTTGGCCATAGGGCATGGATCCCGCCTCAAACCAGCTGTCTAGTACTTCCTCTCTTCTTTTATATAATTTGCCGTCTTTTTCAAAGGTAATATTGTCTATGTAAGGTCTGTGTAAATCTTTTACCTCCTGGCCTGATAACTCTTCCAATTCTTTAACGGAAGAAACTGCAATTCTGCTGCCATCCTCCGCTTCCCAAATCGGCATAGGAGTAGCCCAGAAACGGGTCCTGGAGATACACCAGTCGGGAGCTTGCTCTATACCATTTTTAAACCTACCCTGCTTGATATGAGGGGGCACCCAATTAATCGGCTCATTATTTGCCAGTAATTGCTTTTTGAGTTTTTGTATGTCTACAAACCAGGAATTCTGGGCTTTCTGAATCAGGTTAGTGTCACATCTGTCGTGATAAGGAAATCTGTGCACAATCCGCTCATCTTTAAAGAGCAAACCTCTTCCACTAAGATCTTTTCTAATCTCTGGATTCGCATCGATATAAAACATACCGGTAAAAGGGTTGTCACCTGCGTTCCCCGGGATAAATTTGCCTTCATCATCTATAGTAAGCATTACAGTCAACCCATATTTTCTACCCATCTCGGTATCTATTTCGCCAAAACCTGGAGCAGCATGCACAATTCCCGTACCTTCTTCCATACTAACCATATCTTTGTAACCATATACTTTGAAGTCCTTCTCATTTGAGGCATAGAAACTATAGGGTGGTTCATAGTCAAGCCCCACCAATTCTTGCCCCGAGAATTCTTCTACCACATTGTAAGTAGAACCCAAAAGTTCCAGCCTTTTCTTGGCAAGAATAAATCGCTTATTATCCGCCTCTACTAATACATAGAGTTCTTCAGGATCTACCACTAAACCCCTGTTAGAAGGAACTGTCCAAGGGGTAGTTGTCCAAGCCAAGATACGTGTGCCCTTAAATTTACCTTCTGAGGTAACAGGAAACTCCACTACAATAGAGGGATCTTCAACATCCCTGTAAGAGTTATCCATAGCAACTTCAAAATTTGAAACCGGAGTGCCACAGGTAGTACAGTAAAGCGAGGTTCTAACTCCTTCATAAATAAGGCCTTTATCATAAAGTTGCCTAAACACCCACATTACAGATTCCATATAATCCTGATCTGTTGTTCGATAGGCGTGCTCCATATCCACCCATCTGGCAATTTTATCTACATACCACTGCCACTCGGCTGAAGTCTCAGAAGTGTAGATATAGCATTCCTGAATAAACTTCTCTAGGCCATACTGCTCAATGTCTTTTCTGTTTTTAATACCAAGTTTTTTCTGTACTTTATTCTCAACTGTTAAACCATGGGCATCCCAACCCCATACGCGTTCCACCCTCTTGCCTTGCATAGTCCAGTATCTGGGAATTAGGTCTTTTGCTATAGAGCCCAACAAATGACCATAATGCGGTAACCCTGAAATAAAAGGGGGACCATCATAAAAAACATATAAGTTATCTTTAGGCTTGGATTCTACAGATTTTCCAAAGATATTATGTGTTTTCCAAAATAAATTCACATCATCTTCAAGCTGTGGTATTGATTTGTTTTCTATTTGGTTAAATTTGTTCATCAATGTGCTGATTGCCAAAATAAATATCGGCCTGATGAGCACGCTTAACCAAAGTTACCACAACCAAGATTGAAAATAAAGCCAGTAATGCAAGTAAAAAGTACCATTTAGTCATATGATAAGTGTAAACTACTGGAGCATTTTTCCAAAGGGGGTGCCGTCAGAAGTAGAGTCATCAATCTCTTCTGGTATATCCGCATCCTCAACAAGTAATTCTGCTAAATCCTGCGCGGTATAAAATTTCGCGGGAGAGGCTATTTCTACAGTAGCGTTGTATTTGGAAAAAGCTATATCAAGAGCTACCTGTTTACCATATAGATCAATGGCATATTCAAGCCTGTCAACCAAATAGGTAGATTTGTTAAGCCAAACAACAAGATGGGCTGTTTCGCCTGGAGCTGAAGTAGCGGGGGTGTCTGAATAGAACTTGTATGTATCAGGGTTTTCGCTTTCCACTTGTGACAAGTTTTCGAAAACAGACTCATTTAAGATATTGGAATCCATATAGCCCTGAATGGGTAAATCTATGAGAGTGCTGGTAGAGTTAGAAGCACGAATCCACTTATTTAATATAAATTTAGGCTCATATGAAGATGCACGTATTGGATCTACCGATACAGTTTTGGTATACAGATCTGTACCTACATTAATAAGTTCATACTGAAAACCACCAAAAACCATTGTGAATTGGGAGCTACGTGGTTCAACAGCAATAACATCGCCATATAGTTCAATAATAGGGTCACCGCCAAGCTCTGCATCTTTGCCTACTAGATATATGTGATAACTTTTAACTGTACCCAAAGTATCTGCCGCTTTAGCTAATATAAAGTTGCTGCTTTTGGGAAGTATGGGCAATTTAAAAACTGTGTCAGACACCATAGATTGCAAGTTTTCTGGAACAGCATCAATTTTGCCATAAGCTATTAGGATTATACTGAGCAAGATGAAGCCAAAAACAAAAAAGATAACAAGTAAGAAAATTAAGGGCTTGGCTTGCTTTTTCTCTGGAATAGCAGCAACTTCCGGAACAGCTGCAACTGTAGATATGGGTTCTTGGGGTAATTGTTGTGCTGGTGGTGTTTGGGAATCTATTGTTTCTCCTTGGGCATCCATGGGTTGTAGTTTACAATAATATTCACAAAAAATAAAACTGGGGTATAATGCACTCCGTAGCCTTTTTCGGGCAATTTATATGGGACTTCTGGAATTTGGGGGCCCGCCTATGCTATCGCTACGGCGGGTAAACGTAACTCAGTAAGTTAATTTTGGGGGCGTAGCTCAGTGGTAGAGCACCTGGCTTTTAACCAGGGTGTCGAGAGTTCGATCCTCTCCGCCCTCACCATCCGCCGCAGGCGGATGTCCTTCGAAGCGTAGCGAAGAAGGACTTGTCTGATGTTAACACAAACTGTTACTGTTAATGCTTCGGATGGCACAGCCACGCAGTTCTTAATCACTCCTTCCCGTACCTACAACCAAACGCAGGGTCAGACCTTTTTATCTACCTCACTTAAAAAATTTGTTCTTAAACTATATATGTCATTTACTACTTTCTCGTTATTAATCCCATTAAAATACTCTTCCATTGCCTCTATATAACCAGGAGCTGAAACCTCGGGAACAGTCTCCTTTAAGAATCTTATCTGCCTTGCATAATTCGGACTCACACTAAGATAATCCGTAACAAAACTTTTATATTCTCTTAACTGAAGTGCGCTGATGCCGAAATCATCTTCTTCAGTGAAATACGTGATCTTATAGGCATTGCTATCAACTATGTTATGTGCCTCAGGATAAAATACCTGGTCTTCCAATAACACGTAAGCCATGTACCGAGGTTTGGGGCTTAAAGAACTTGGATCTTTGGGAACCATATATGTTTGATGAACTTGATCCACAATCGAGTGTACCCAAAAACCTTTATACCAGTCCGACATTGATATTAGAGAAGAAATCTTTTTGTTAAGATCATGAGTGATAGATTTTCCAAGACCTACATAATGTCTAATATCAGGAAATAAAGTACCTGAATAGTAAGGCAATGCGAGCGAGTCAGCAAAATATTTCCTTCTAATTTGCTGAGCCAGAAGTAAATGAGTAACAGGTGCACACATGCTACTTATATTACACCAGTCAATAAACCTCGATAAAAAATATCCCTCGTATAGCGATTAGATCAATCCTATACGCTATACGAGGGATATACTAGAACAACACCTACTTCCATACGTGGCGACAGTTTGCACATTCATGCAGACCCTTATGTCCGAGATACTTATAACACTGACCGCCACAAACTGGGCACCTCTCTTCACAACGCGGGGGAAACATAATATCCCTCCTTACTCTACATATGCGGTGTATATATACTTCCAGTACAGACTAGTTTATATCAAATACTTACACAGCATGCAAATTTGCGTTTCACCAAACGCAGGGTCAGACCTTTATGTCCTCAGTTTTCAGTCTTATAGTTATGAGAAGTTTGTTACAAAGACATTTTGCATTTGAAAGGTCTGACCTTTCTCTGAAAACTTGCAAGGTTACTACTACAAGATATAATAGTGGAGAGCGCAAGGGATACCAGCTGAGTATAGAATAAAACACAGAGGAGACGGATGAAATATAAGATTTTCGATGACAACGGGGAGGAAATTGCAACGTTTGAATCCCCTATCCAGATATCCACCGGCGATTATGTTTTTGTCGAACCCCTGGGAGAATACAGACAGGTAGTACTAAAGTACATTGACCCGAAGCTACCTGAATGTCTCCTGTATGTCGACGTAGAATCGGACGACTGATCTGGGGGCCCTTGTGCTACACAGGAGTAAACATTACCGTTTACCCCTGCGCTTCTTTAGCACTCACTTTCTCAAACCTCTCCCCAATACCGTTCCAATTCACATAACTCCAAAACCTCTCAACATACCCCTTCTTGTCTGTTTGATAATCTAAATAAAACGCGTGCTCCCACATATCTAGAGCCATCAACAACTCACACCCCGGATACACATACAAACTATGATCCTTCACCTGCATAAGCATCAACCGCTTAGTTTGCTTACAAAGCGCCAATACCACCCACGCAGACCCTTGAACAGCAAGTGCAGTTTGAGTAAATTCATCCTTGAATCTATCTATACTGCCAAACTCCTGCTCCAAGGCTTCTTTGAAGGACACGTCTAAAGCGTGATCTTCTTCTGCAGGGCTCATACTGTTCCAAAAAAGATCATGCAAAACAACGCCACCTACATTAAACGTAAGCGCCTGATAAGTGTCACGATAATTAACTGCCTCTCCTGCCTGTCTGGCAGCTGCCAGTTGCTCCAAAAGCTTATTTGCATTGTCTACATAACTCTGGTGATGCTTTTGATAGTGCAACGTGAGTAATTTTTCCGAAATAAAGGGCTCTAGGGAGGAAAGTTGGTAAGGTAATGAAGATAATTGATAATTGGTAGTTTGTAAGTTCATGCTTTAAGCTTAGCAGATTGGTGTAAGGAAGGGTTAAGAAAACCGGAAGTGTTAAAATACTACCGTTATGCATCAAACCAGAAACAAAATCATCTCGGAAATAATCCTACAAAATAAGCTACCTAACTACAGGCAAAATCAGATATTCCAGGCCATCTACAAGGAAAACATAAAAAGCTATTCCGAAATTTCCAATCTTCCAAAAAACTTAAGACAGCAGCTGGAAATAAACCTAGGCCTGGTACTTACTCTCAAGCCTATTACCCAAAGTCAAGATACTCAAGCACAAAAAATGCTTTTTGAAACCAGAGACGGGGAAAAAATCGAAGCCGTAAGAATGACGTTTCTTCCCAATAAACAAAGACCATATAAGCACAACGCGCTGTGCATTTCTTCACAAAGCGGATGTGCCATGGGCTGTGCCTTTTGTGCTACAGGCGCTTTGGGCTTTAGGAAAAACCTAACCGAGGATGAGATTGTGGATCAGTACCTTTATTTTAGGCAAAACGGTGAGGATATTGAGACTATATTTTTTAGCGGCATGGGTGAACCGTTTGCTAACCCAAATTTATGGGAAGCTTTGAATATCTTCACATACGAAACTATGATCGGGCTAAGCCCTAGAAGACTGAGCATATCTACTGTAGGTATAGTTCCGGGAATTGAAAGACTAACAAAGGAGTTTCCACAAGTTAATTTAGCCATTTCACTACACACCCCGTTTAATGAGCAACGGGAAGAACTTATGCCCATAACTAAGCAATACTCAATTAATCAGGTTTTCCACGCACTAGACAACCATGTGCAGGTTACCAATAGGAAAGTGTTTGTAGCCTATACACTGCTTGGCGGAATTAATGATTCTGAAGATCATGCTAGAGCTTTAGCCACACTCATTAGGAAAAGGGGAAACAAGGCATATTTGTATCATGTTAATTTAATTAGGTATCACCCAACGGGTAAAGAGTCTAGGCAAGTTTCTGAGGAAAAGTTACGTAAGTTTAAAGAAATACTAGACATTAGACACATACAAAATACTATAAGACAAGATTTTGGAATAAATATAGAGGGAGCCTGTGGCCAACTCGCCGCCAAAGAGTGTTAAACTTTTGATATGCCTAAATCATCTGCAGAAGAGATAAATTCCGTTATTGAACAGACAAAGAAACAAATTCCCATAGGTAGTACTTGGCAACACTACAGGGGCGGCCTTTACAAAGTTATATCTATCGGTATTTTGGAAGCAACATTAGAACCGTGTGTAATATATGAAAGTATAAATACCCCCATAGGAGGACCTTGGATAAGAACTACTAGCGCATGGTCTGAAATAATAGAAAAAGACGGAATTAATAAGCCAAGATTTACTATGAAGGCCTAAGCCTTGGCGGGGGCTTCCTTAATACGGGTTGCGGCTCTACCCTTTTTGCCCCTTAAGTAATAAAGCTTTGCTCTGCGGACACGCCCTTGCTTTGTTACATCAATACTTTCAATATTAGGAGAAAACAATGGGAAAATACGCTCAACACCAATACCATCAGCACCAATCTTTCTAACAGTAAAGGTTTTAGAGTTATCTGAACCTCTCTTGGAGATTACAATACCTTCAAATGGTTGTACACGAACATTATCACCTTCAACAATACGGTAATTCACTACAATAGTGTCACCCACATTGAATCTTGGAAGCTCTTTTACCGCCTCAGTTGTATTTTCTTGTGTTTTCTCCATTTGATCAGCCATAGCAACTCCAAGAGATTATCAGATATTTGCGAAAATTTCAATTCTTATACTTTCGCAGGACTTTCAATCTTGAGCTTCAGTGCGCCTCTGGAACTGGTAATCTTTACAGTATCACCATTTTGCACTTCACCTGAAATAAGCTTTGAAGACAGCACATTTTCGATTTCCTTTTGAATTAGCCTTCTTAACGGCCTTGCACCATACTCTTCACTAAAGCCGTGTTCAAGCAAATATTCCTTTGCCTTCTTATCAACTAACAAAGAAATCTGCTGCTCCATAAGTCTTTCTTGAGTTTTCACGAGTAGTTTGTCTACAATGTGCCTGACTTCTTCTCTTGTAAGAGTCTGGAATATCACAATTTCATCAATTCTATTCAAGAACTCCGGCTTGAATGTGTCTTTAAGAACCCCCTTTACCCTATTCTCAAAGGCCATTTTGCTATCATCAGATGTTTTTGGCAAACTTGCACCAAACCCAATATCAGCGCGGCGCAATAATTCAGAACCTACATTAGAGGTCATGATTATGATAGTGTTCTTGAAATCTACTGTTCTGCCTTTGCTATCGGTAAGCCTGCCATCTTCCATGATCTGAAGCAGAGTGTTAAAAACCTCTGGATGAGCCTTTTCAACCTCATCCAGCAGAATTATCGAAAACGGCTTCTTTCTTACAATTTCTGTAAGGTTACCACCTCGCTCATAACCAATATAACCAGGAGGGGCACCGAGCATTTTACTTACCGAGTGCTTTTCCATATATTCGCTCATGTCTAGCCTAACAATCATATCCTCATCCCCGTACAGCACTTCAGCCAAAGCCTTCGAAAGCTCGGTTTTACCAACTCCGGTAGGCCCTAGGAACAGGAAAGCGCCTATTGGCCTTTTTGGATCTTTTAGCCCAGCACGCGCCCTACGAATAGCTTCAGAAACCACACCTACTGCACGTTGCTGGCCAATAATTCTTTGGTGAATCATGGTCTCCATATTCAACAGTCTGTCTTTTTCCTCTACACTCAGCTTGTTCAAGGGAATGCCCCGAGCCTTGGAAACTACTTTCACAATAGCTTCCTCCGTCACATCAGGAATTTCTTCCAACTTAGTTTTAGTCCAAATATCAACCAATTCCTGCTTTACCTTCTCCAACTTATCAATTTCTTTCTTGATAGCTTCGTTGTTAGGATTTTCTCTAAGCTTAGCTTTTTCAACTATAAGCTTCTCCTCAACTTGAGCTAGGTTCACCGGCTCTTTAACTTGAGAAAGCCTTACTAAAGCACAGGCTTCATCAATCAAGTCAATAGCCTTATCGGGGAGGAAGCGTTCGCTGATGTATCTATCAGAGAGTTTCGCGGCAGCTACAATAGCTTCATCAGTAATTTTCACCTGGTGATGTTTTTCATAACGCTCACGTAACCCCTTGATAATCTCGATAGTTTCATCAATAGAAGGCTCTTCTACCATAATCGGCTGGAATCTTCGCTCAAGCGCTGCATCTTTTTCTATGTGCTGCCTGTATTCATCAACAGTTGTAGCACCAACCATCTGAAGTTCTCCTCTAGCTAAAGAAGGCTTTAAGATGTTTGCAGCATCAATAGAGCCTTCAGCAGCACCAGCGCCTACTACAGTATGTAACTCATCAACAAACAGAATGATTTGTCCTTGTGCTTTTACAACTTCATCTATAATATCTTTGAGCCTTTTCTCAAACATACCTCTGTGAGTAGTTCCAGCAACAACAGAAGTTAAATCTAGCGCAAATACCCTTTTACCTCTAAGGGGTTCCGGTACCTGGCCAGCTACAATTTTTTGGGCAAGTCCTTCCGCAATAGCAGTTTTACCAACTCCGGGATCACCAATAAGAACCGGGTTGTTCTTGGTTCTTCGTGAAAGGATGTGAATTACTCTATCTATTTCATCTTTTCGGCCGATAACAGGGTCTAGTTTATCGTCACGCGCAAGTTGTGTTAAGTCTCTACCAAATTTATCCAGTACAGATGTTGAAGACGCCTCCTTTTGCAACTCCCGATAGCAAACTTCACACAAGTGCATATAGACACTTCGGCCATTAATTATTTGATTTGTTGTTATTACGGCAGGTCTTTGACCACACCTATGACATATAACCATGGTTTGTATTCTAACACTTTCTAGCACTCATGCAATTTATCTGATAATGTTTTCTGGCCTTCCTAAAAGGAATTTTAAAACAAGTGAAGGTAATTCATTGTTGTTAAAACAAAAGAAGCAATTAACACCTCTCCTCCTATACCCCCCTACCCCCTGTCCCCCTCTCCATGAATGCCCATGGAGAGGGGGATTTAGGGGGCGAGGCTTTCTTAGTGCTCCCACACATCCCCCACAAACGGCTCAGAAATCACTGGCACCTTCTTAATAAATAACTCCCCTGCCCTCACCATCTCCTGAGATTGAATATGTGCCCAGTCCTCAGCCTGATCTTCCCTTATCTCACAAACAATTTCATCGTGTACCGTATGCGTAATAGCACCATCAACCCCTTCTTTCTTAAGTCTATTACTCAAAAACACTAATGCGTACTTAACAGCATCAGCATTAGTCCCCTGAATAGGATGATTTTTAGCTTGGCGCTCAATATTAGACATCTTTTTCCTGTACTCGGGGTCTGTTTTGCTGGGCTTGTTATACCAACGCTTTCTACCACCAGGTGTGGAACTCCAACCTTGCCGTACAGCATCTCTAGCCATTTTATCTAAAAAATCCCGCACGCTTGGGTAACTCTTAAAGTACTTCTCAATATAGTCTTCAGCCTGATCAGGAGTGGTACCTATTTGACCAGATAATCCCATGGGGCCCATACCATACATAAGTCCGAACCCTATGGGTTTTGCTATCTGTCTAAGATCTGGGTACAGCTTTTTAAAATCACTAGAATAGGGTTTATCAAACATAAGAGATGCCGTATAGGAATGAATATCCAAACCTTCTGTCAAAGCTTTGATCATATTCGCATCACCCGAAAGATCCGCCAATATACGCATTTCAAACGATGAATAGTCTGCTGTAACTAATTTGTAGCCCGGTGCGGGGTTAAAACATTCTCTGAATGGGGCTTCTTCGGAATTTCTGGGAATTTGCTGTAAATTAGGGTTTTTACACGAGAATCTCCCGGTTGCAGCTCCCAACTGCATAAAATCCGGGTGTAATCTGTGCGTAACCGAATTTATTTGAGACAATAGCTTTTCCCCAAATGCAGAAATTAGTTTCTCATAACCTCTATACTGGCTTAGTACTTTTGCTACTGGATGATTGATTTTTTCCAGAACAGACGCTCCGGTGGATGAAATTTCTATCCCAAGCCTATTATTAAATAGATCAAGTAGCTGGGAAGGGGAATTCATATTAATAGCATCCACAGGATCTCCAAACAGGTCAGTCTGATTGCCATTATCATAGAAAGGGCGCACTACATCCTGAAATTGCTTGGCAAACTCATCCCTCTTCTTGCCCAAACCATCAATAATTTCGCGCCACTTTTCTATATCAACGTAAACACCCTTAAGCTCCATATCACCAACTACTCTGGTTGTGGCAAATTCGAGCTTAGCCACATTGGTAAGATTCTCTTTTTGCAGTTTTCTAAATTGTTCGCGAAATACCGGAAACAAAACAAGCGTGTCGAGTGCGGAATATATAAGCTGTTCCTCGGTAACCTTGCCAGTATAACCCTCAAATGTTTCCCGAACATCTTTTTTAAGAGTCAAGTCTAAATATTGTTTTACCAATCCTTTTAACGAATACAGACCGCTCCCTAAACCAGCAGTCAAAATACCCTCTGCAAGCATAGAATCATAGAGATTATCCATAGCTACGCCTGTCTGGGCTTTAATCATCTTATAATCAAATTTGCCGTTATGTGTTAATTTTATAGTCTTGGGGTTTTCTAACAGTGCTTTAAACCTCGGAAGGTCTTTCAGGTCCAGTTTTCTAGCATCAAAGATATATGATTTAGTCTCGCTGCCAACCTGCACTAGCAGCAACTTTTCTGTATAAGGTTCTGTTCCGGTAGACTCAACGTCTACTCCTAAAATAGGCTCTTTTTCCAACTCCTCTAATGCTCTATTAGCCTCATCAGGAGTAGTTATGTAAGTATATTCAGGTTTGTCTACTGAAAAGTTTAATTCGGGCACGAAACTATCATAGCATGCTCTTCAACAGTTTTCTGGAGACTTCAGCGTCAGCTTTACCTTTTGTTTTTCTCATGACCATACCTACTAAGAATTCAATTGAGTTTTCTTTCCCGTTACGGTAATCCACAACAACTTCACCATACTCATCAATAACCTCTTGTACATACGGAGTGAGAACACTTTCATCAGTTATTCTAGCTTCCTGGGCTTTAAGCTTTTGGGAAAACTCATTAGCTGAAAGCTCTCTGGTCTCAGGCCTGTTAATAAGGTTTTTTGCTGCTTCTTGCGGGTCTATGTTAGCTTCAATAAACGATTCCAGCTTATGTAACAAATCAACATTTGAGGCGTGGGCAAAGAAAGTAGCCTGCTTTGAGGTCAATGAGTATGTTCGCACCAATCTCCGTTCAATCTGCTCAGGCAATTCCGGGATCTGCTTTTTAAGCTCTGTAACATATTCTTCCGAAAACAACATAGGAGGTATGTCTGGTTCCGGAAAATAGCGGTAGTCGTGTGCTTCTTCTTTTTCTCTTTGCGGTACAGTAGTCTTGGTGGCCTCATCATACCCACGATTTTCCTGAACTACTCTTTCCCCTTTTTCCAACAACTCCTGCTGTCTAATCATTTCAGCAGTAACAGCATTTTCCATAAATTTAAACGAATTAATGTTTTTTATTTCAACTTTATAATCCGGAAGCCTTCTCTGTTCTTCCATCTCCGGTGTTCGCAACGAAATATTTGCTTCCAATCGCAACTGACCTTTTTCCATGTCGGCATCCCCAACTCCCAACAGTTTTATAAGCTCCTGCATCTTTTTGGAAAATTCCACAGCCTCATCGGTAGAAGTGATCACTGGCTTAGTCACCAGTTCACCAAGCGGCATACCAGACTTATTAAAATCTAATAGTGTATACTGCCCTTCGTGGAAAGACTTCGCTGTATCCTCTTCCATATGGATACGATCAATCTCAATTTTTTTGCCTGAAGCTAATTCCAAAAAGCCTTCTTTACATAAAGGGTACTTATATTGGCTAATTTGATAGCCTTTAGGTAAATCGGGATAGAAATAGTGTTTTCTGTCAAAAAGCGAAGTTTTATTAAGTTCGCAGTTCAAAGCCAGCCCTAACAACTGAACTTTCTTAATAGCTTCTAGATTGGGCACGGGCAAAGCTCCCGGCAGACCTAAACAAGTGGGACAGGTATGTGTATTAGGATCTGCTTCATAAATATCAGCAGAACACCCGCAGAACATCTTGCGTGTTGTTTTTACATGAAAATGTATTTCCAGGCCAAGTACTAATCTGTAGTTGCTCATAGCTTAATTCCCAAAACCCCTAAGGCCTTTCTAAAAGTTTCTACGGCATCGTTAATCATGAAATAAGGAGGTTCATAGCCGGCTTCATGCACTAATGAATTTCTTATTTTGTGTGCTTTCCAAATTTTATCGTAAAGGTTCCTATCAAATTTTGTATTTGCATTTTTAAGCCGTTCGCCCATGGTCTCACCAGCAACTACACTTTTTAAAGCATGATCTAAACATCTATCAGCAGAAATCAATGCTTGTTTCAGATGGCTGGGGGATTTGCCTTGCATCAGGGTTTGTACTGATTGCCAATCCGAGGTTATTTTATCTACAGACACAGTATCTAGTCTCTTAAAGCCTTTTTTACCAAACAACAATTGTAATAAATTCATGTTAGACTCTCCAAATTAGGAAATTTTTTGTGATAGTTAGTAGCATTCTGATAAGTATTAACTACACCAAGAACTGTACTTTCGGAAAGAGCTGGTCCAATAACTTGCATACCAACCGGCAAGCTATCTACATAACCGCACGGGAATGTTATTCCTGTAAGCCCAGCAATGGTACTAGGCTCTGTTAACACATCCATCATTTCCCCAAACATAGGAGAATTGGCACTTTCGCCTATTTTTAATGCCACACATGGCATAGTAGGGCCAATCAGAACATCAACTTTTTGAAAAGCTCTTTCAAAGTCTTCCACAATAAGCGTGCGAACCTTTTGAGCTTTGGAATAGTACTGATCGTAATAGCCCGAACTTAGGGCATATGCGCCAAGCATCATGCGTTTTTTATTTTCGAAATTAAAAGCGTCTCTGGAGTGACCATAGCGAATACCGTCAAACCTGGCGAGGTTAGAAGATACTTCCGACCGCTGTAAAATAGTATATACAGCAATGGAGTACTTAGGATCCATTAAATCCACTTCTACTATCTCAGCTCCCAGTTTTTCAAAGTGAACAACCGCCTCGTCTAAAACGGCACGCAGCCCTGGCTGCAAATCTAGCCCAAAATAAGACTTAGGCTTACCGATTTTCAAACCCTTAATAGCAAATTGCATTATATTATCGAAATAATCATCAACTTGAGCATTTAAAGTTGTGGCATCAAAAGGGTCTTTTCCTGCTAACACTTGTAAAATAATTGCCGCATCTGCAGCACTCTTAGTAATAGGACCCGGGCTATCGGTAGAAGAGGCCATAGCAATAAGCCCATATCTGCTTACCCTACCATACGAAGGCTTAAGGCCAGTTAACCCACACCAGGATGCGGGGCCTCGTATACTACCGCCGGTTTCACTTCCAATAGCAAATATACACATATGCGAGACCACAGCCGCTGCTGAACCACCCGAGGAGCCGCCAGGTACTCGGGAGGTGTCCCACGGATTTTTAGTTGTGAAGAAATCAGATGTTTCTGTAGATGAGCCATGCGCAAAAGAATCCATATTGGTTTTACCAAGCAGAATAGCGCCCGCTTCTTTAAGCTTAGCTGTAACTGTAGATTCATAGGGCGGGATAAAGTCACGCAAGATGTTAGAACTGGCAGTTGTTTGGATGCCTTTGGTACAGAAATTATCTTTGCAGGCATAAGGAACACCAAGCAGTGGTTGCTTTATAAACGCGGCCTCACCTTCTTGGTGAATAAGCTTATCAGCAGTTCTAGCCTGTTCAAGCGCCTGCTCTTCCACAAGTGTGATAAATACCTGAAGTTCAGGGTCAGTTTTACGAATTTGCGCAAAACAAGCCTGTACCAGATCGAGGCTAGTGATTTGTTCGCTTCTTAGTTGTTCTAATGCTTCAGATAAATTAAGCTCATTAAGTTTTGGCATGTTATCTTTCAAAAACCGCTTCCGTGGCAATTTTGCCATCTACAATTTTAGCAGCGTTGCTCAATGCTTCTTCTTGAGTTAACATATTTCGGCTTTCATCGTCTTGCATAAAAATAGCACTCAGCCCGGTTACCTGATAAGTCGGCGCAACTTGTGCTGTATCGATCTCTGTGAGCATTTGGATGTAGTCTAGTGTATCCGAAAACAAAAGCGCATACTTTTCCAGCTCTTTTGCAGGAAGGTTAAGTTTTACCAGTTTTGCTATATGTTGTACTTGATCTTTTGTTATTGCCATAACTTACATTTCCACTAATCTCTTAATACGTTCTTCTATCGGCGGATGGGTTTCAAATAAATTTTTAAACCCGCCCTTAAACGGATTAACTATATACAAATGCGCAGTCGCGCCATTTGCTGCTTCTAAAACTTCTTTGTCTGCTGCTAACTTCCTTAAGGCATTGGCTAAGCCATCTGGATAGCGCGTAAGTAGTGCCGCAGTAGAGTCTGCTAAATACTCTCGGTGTCTACTTAAAGCTAGTTTTATCAAAGCAGCAATTATTGGGCTTAGAATGATAAAGATTATACCAACTACAAATATAATCCCAGAAGAAGAATCTCGTCTACGACGCCCTCTAAAATAGCCTCTTAAGAAAAAGTCTGAAACTAGGGTTATAGACCCTACTAACACGCTTACAAGAGATAATAACCTGATGTCATAGTTACCTATATGAGAAAGTTCATGGGCAGCAACACCTTCCAGCTCCAGCTTGTCTAGCCTGTCTACTATACCCCGGGTGAAACAAATAATTGAATGCTCAGGGTCTCTGCCGGTAGCAAAGGCATTCATTGCGGAGTCTTCTATCATATAGACTTTAGGCATAGGAAGACCAGAACCAATAGACAGGTTTTCAATAATGTTGTAAAGGTATGGATTTTCTTCTCTTGTAACTGGATGGGCTTTGGAAACGGCAAGTATGATTTTGTCTGAATTGTAGTAGCTTATATATGTGGAAATGCCGGAAAAGATTAGTGCAAAGCCCAAAAAAGCAAGGCCGCTGCCATCTGCAAAGTATTCGCCTAGAAACCAGCCGATTAGTGCAATAAAGGAGATGAAGATTGCGATGAGCAGGGTGCTGTCGCGTTTGTTATCATCGATGTGTGTATATATCGTAGCCATGGTTGTATTTTAGCAGAAACACATTTATAATCCACGAAAGTGAGGGGAGAAAGGCAAGAAGAATGGGTTCAGTACCTAGTTCAATACCTAATGGAATATGTCTTGAGGGATATCGAGTGGATGAAAAGTGCGCGGGGGAAGGATGTCCTCATTTCCTCCCATACAAGCCCGAACCTCTGGAAGAAGAGCAAAAACAAGAAAAAGGCAAGGATGAAGACAAGAGATGAGTAACAAAGAGGTGTTTCCCCTCACACCTCTTTTCTTTCCATTAACAATTGGGTGGGAGCCAGAAACCAAAAATCAAGACAAATGGTTCCTGAACTCCCACCCCATTTCCTAAAGCTGCCACACGATCAATTAGTGCCTACAACGAAATTTGGTTATTCTAGAGTTTGTGCGGCACACAAACACCACCAATGCGATTATATCAAAACCCTCTTGACACAATTAGGAGCAGTGATAAAATCCCTATCATCCTATAGCGGCCAAACGCATCACAATTAACAAGAAAGGAAATCAACGTGCCCAAAAAAGCGCAGTATCCAGAGGAAACGCAATACAACTGGTTCCTCAGAATTACCGCCAAGGACAATTGGTTAGGAAGACCAGCACTAAGAAAAATGCTGGCTGCAGCTAATAGAATGGGTGGCACTGAAAAGCACCAGTACAACAACGAGGTCACCCACACAAAGTATTACGACTTTGAGCTCATCCTGACCCCAGACGAGGCTAAGGTTCTAGAGGAAGAAATCAAGGGCTATATGCAAACCAGTTATGCACTTACCAGACAAGGGCCTATAGGCGAGGAAACTAATAGAGATAAGTACGGTTTCACGGGAGGAGTCGGGAACCGGTTAGGTTGATAACCACCCAGGGTGCAGAGTTTCACTAAACTTTGTACCCTTTTAGGCTAGAATTTAACTTCCACAGCCTTGCGGTCTTCGTCAGAAGCCTCGAAAAACTCCTTCTTACTAAACCCAAACATCCCAGCCACAACATTACTCGGAAACACCACAACCCTAGAATTATAATCACGAACCACAGAATTATAAAATTGCCTTGCATACGCCACTTTATCTTCCGTGTCACTTAACTCTTTCTGCAAATTCACAAACCCTTCCTGCGCTTTAAGCTCCGGATACGCCTCTGCCACAGCAAACAAAGACTTCAACGCCCCCGTAAGCTGGGTATCAGCCTCTTCAGCCTGCTTCACAGTATCCGCACTCATTAGGGCTGCCCTAGCCTTGGTAACATTTTCAAACACTTCCTTTTCATGCGCTGCATAACCCTTCACTGTCTCTACAAGATTGGGAATAAGATCCACTCTTCGCTTCAATTGCACATCTATTGCACTCCATGCTTCTTGAATACGTACCAGCAACCTAGATAAACTGTTATAAAGACTAACAAAAAAAATACCTACAACTAAAATTAAGCCAAATAAAACTAACAGACCAATTTCCATAATAAAACCTCCATAAATTAACTATCTAAAGTATAACTTAAAACGCTAAACTCGCAACTTACCTATTAAGCACAGTGGTTTCAAAATCTTTCCACCCTTGCGTATTGACAATATCGTCTTTAGTACACCAGGCGCGTTTAGCCAAATCTACCCCGTAGGGCATTAAATACAGCTGGCTAAGCTCATGCGCATCGGTATCAATAATAAGCTTAACACCCATATTTTTTGCTTCATTAGCCAAATCTGCCGGTAAATCAAGACGTACAGGATAAGCATTGAGTTCCAGTATCTTATTATGCTTGGCAGCTTCCTCAAACACCAAGTGCCAGTCAGCGTCAATGCCCTCCCGTTCATTAAGCAATCTGCCAGTTGGATGAGAAATAATTGTTACAAACGGATTACGAATAGCAGCCACCAGTCTATGAGTAATTTCTTCTCTGCTCTGGTCAAACGCTGTATGAATACCTGCCACTACATAATCAAGTTGTTCTAAAAATTCTATGGGTAAAGACAAGTTGGCATCTGCCAAAATGTTAACCTCATAGCCAAATAGTACTTTTATGTTGGTCTGAGCGGCATTAAGCTCGTCAATAGCAGCCCTTTGCTTAGCAATCAACTGGGCTACTTCTTCATAAGATCGAGTTTGTACGCTTGGGGCATGATCAGCAATACCAATATATTCATAACCTAAATCAATACCCGCTTTAACCATTTCACTTAGGGTATTTACCGCATCCGATGAAGCAATAGTATGCACGTGTAAATCACCTTTGATATCCGAATAGTCTACTAAGACCGGCAGTTCATGGCGGGCTGCAAGCGTAACTTCATTTTTACCCTGCCTAATTTGTGGGGGAATATGCTCTAACCCCAAGAAATTATAAAATTCTTTTTCTGTAGCAAACTCGTGCAAAGTACCATTGTCTTTTATACCATATTCAGACAGTGAATAACCTTTCTCTAAAGCATAAGTGCGCAAAACAATGTTGTGTTGTTTGGAACCTGTAAAGTACTGCACCATAGAACCATACTGATTAGGTTCTACTACGCGAATATCTACTTGCGTTCCATTAGTAAGATTGACCGAAACTTTTTTTTCACCTTCTGCTACTATTTCAGCAATTTCAGGAAAGTCTAGAAAATGTCTGAGTGCTTTATCGGGTTCAGATGTAGCTACAGCAATGTCTAGATCACCTACTGTATCCTCACGCCTTTTTAACGAGCCCAAAGCCTCTGCTTTTTGAATATAAGAGGGCTTTTCCAAATAAGTTATGATTCTTTGGGCAATCTCTTCGGCCTGAAATAGCAACATACGTTTACGCTCATTTTTAGTCTTTTTAAGTTCGGAAATAGCTTCTAAAATTTGCGTCTCTATTTTTTCCCCAAAACCTTCTAAAGCCTGAATTTTTTTATCTTGTGCAGCCTGTTTAACTGTTTCAAGAGCAGAAGCTCTGTCTTGCAAATCAAATGCTTCGGCTAGTTTGTAGGCTCGTTTAGCACCAATGCCTCTAATGCCAATTAGGGCAAACATACCTTCCGGAAGATCACGTTTGGCAAGTTCTGCTTCGGGGTAAGAGCCTTTTTCAAATAATGAGGTAAGGTGTTGTTCCAAGCTTTCGCCTACTCCGGGAATTTCGCTTAACCGGTCTTTTTCCCAGAGGTCATAAACGCTCATGGTAAGGTTTTCGATGGCAGAGATGGCGGTTTGATAAGCTCTGATGCGAAAGAAGCTGTAGCCTTTTACTTCCATGGCGGCTACATGTTCTTTGAGGATTTGCGCGATTTCTTGGTTAGATAGTCTTTTCGGCACTGTGTGTATTTTAACACGTTAAAACAGTATAATAATTTTGGGTGTGCCCCTTGTCTATATGATTAGAAAGGAGACAGCATGGACATTGGGTAGAATCACGGGGGAGTTCGCAAGCCTGCGCCACTTCGAAAAATTTTGCGGCCTGCACTCCCCCACCTTTTTTTCCACCCATAAATCTAGTCCCATTTGACACACAAAACTTAATAAACTATATTGATTGCCACAAGATTGCTAGTGGTGAGAGAAAGGGGGGATTAACAATGGTGGGGTGGAAACTATAGCTGGTAAAGAATCTCATAGATGCGTTTCTACCGCCTGCCGGCAAGAGACTTCCACCCCATCCTTACACCCTCAAACACAATATTGACTTCCAATGCCATTTTGCTACTATAAGCCAAAGAAAAACCACAGCCTTTACGTGTGTAAAGATTGTTTGTTTCATGCATCAAATGGGGCCGTAGCTCAGTTGGTTAGAGCGCTTCCCTGTCACGGAAGAGGTCGCGGGTTCGAGACCCGTCGGTCCCGCCATCCGCCGCAGGCGGATGTCCTTCGTACCTGCCTGCCGGCAGGTAGGGCGTAGCGAAGAAGGACCTGTCTGAAGTTAACATAACCTTTTACTGTTAACGCTTTGGATGGCACAGCCAGCATTGCCCGCAGAAACTTTAAAAAATTAAAACCAAAAAAGGGGGTGTGAATGGCAACGGATCCGAATCAAACTAAAAAAGATATCCAAGCATTCATTGTAGGCGGACTATTTATCCTTGCACTGCTCTTCGCAACATATAACTACTTCAATAGGAATAACAACACAGGTATAGACAACAACCAAAATGAAACCAACGGCGAAACCATATCATCAAATACCGAGAGAGGGGAAGAACAAGAAACAGAAGGAGAACAAACAGAGGAAACAGAGACAGTAATGGAAGAGGCACAACCAAGCCAAGAACCTGCTGAAGCAACCGAGTGGAGCGCAACAAACTATGAGCAAGGACAAATTAGCACTGGTGAATATAGTGTTAAGTCGGGAGATACTCTTTGGGAAATAGCCGAAGCAGCCTATGGGAGTGGCGCAGAATGGACAAAGATACTTGAGGCAAATGCAGCAAACATTGGCTACCTACCCTCCGGCCAACAAGCATTGATCTACGCAGGACAGACGTTAATTATCCCGTAAGTTGCAGGCAATAAAATCACTTGGAAGTTTAATCACACCCCACTGAGGCCGAAGCTAAGGTGGGGAGGTGGTGTTGTATAATTTTGTTATGCGGGTGTAGTTCAGTTGGTAGAGCGCTTCCTTCCCAAGGAAGAGGTCGCGGGTTCGAAACCCGTCACCCGCTCCATCCGCCTACGTTAAATCTACTGTAGACTAGAAAACTTAAGATATGACCAAAACACTAATCAGTGATTTTTCAAACGTAATACTCTTTCCAAAAAACCCTGAATACAAAAGTGGGCTTAACGAACTACACCAACAACTACGCCACGCACCAGACTACAACCCACTAGACTACTTCCAGATCAATATCGAAATACTGGACTTTTATACCTCACTTAAATCAAAACTAGACTTATACATCTTCACAAGCGGCTACATCCAAGAAGCTCCGGAACTGCTACCCTTTATACAACCCGTCTTCAAAAAAATTTTTTCTGCAGCAGAGCTAGGCATATCTAAAAAAGACCCGTCGGCCTACACAAAACTCACAACTTTGCTAAATATCAAACCAGAAGAAACCCTATTTATCGATGATTCACAAGCATTTATTGAAGCCGCCCAAATAGCTGGACTGGTTACTATTCACTACACAAACAACACAGACCTGTTTTACCAAATTAACCAACTAATAGATGCCTAAATCAAAACTCTTAAGATTAGGGCTTGTCCTAACAATAACCGGCATAATAATTGGCATCCTCGCAAAGAACCCGCAGATTGTTTATCTAAACTACCAAACAAGCATACTCATCCAGCAAGGACAAACACATACAATCATCCAGCTTAACTGCCTTGTTTCACAAATAAGCTATTATCTACCACTAATCGGTATTGCTTTAGCATTTTATTTGGCTAGACAAAACAAAAAGCATCTGGCATTAACTCTGATAATAGCTACACTCACTTTAGTTATACCGTCACTCCTGAAGCAACTATTTCAAGTTCCCTGCCCCAACCCGAATGAAATTAGAAAGCTGTTTTATGCAGTTTTACCAAGAACATACTGTTACCCATCAAGTCATGTTTTTGGCTATACTGTTTTTTTCGGAACAATATATTCCTTACGTAAAGCCATATGGGCAAAATATCCTGGTTTACAAGATGTTATGGGTATCTTTTCAGTCGGCTTAATTGCGCTAGTGGGCATATCCCGTATATCACTAGGGGCACATTGGCTAACAGATGTGATCGGTGGGTATCTGTTTGGATTTGCCACATTTTTTGGCATTTTTTATTTCTACAATCGCAAAAAATAAGCTATAATCTACAATAAGTCATGCCGATGTAGCTCAGTGGTAGAGCAATCCCTTCGTAAGGGATGGGTCGAGGGTTCAAATCCCCCCATCGGCTCCACCATCCGCCTGCGTACTAGCAGGCAAGCGTGGCAAGCAGCTAGCAAATTTACACACAACCTACACCTTTATCATCACAATCCAATATACCACCTATATACATATATTCGTAAAAACTTCGCATTTGCTGTAACTAAAGGAAAGATCAAACAAAATCTGGTAAAATAAAGACCTATGTTTATACAGCACAAAAACCATACAAAGATTACCAAAGCTGTTATTGCAGCTGCAGGACTGGGTACAAGATTCCTTCCTGCTACAAAAAACCAGCCTAAAGAAATGCTTCCAATCATAGACAAACCTATAATCCACTACCTGGTAGAAGAAGCTGTAGCCTCAGGCATTACAGATATTGTATTAGTAACTCGTGTAGGTAATCACATCATGGAAGACTATTTTGATAACAGATCGGAACTTGAAACAGCATTAGAGGAAGCAGGCAAAACAGACAGGCTTGAACTAGTCAGGAACATTCCAAAAATGGCTAACTTCATTTACATTAGGCAGAGGAATCACTTGCCATACGGTAACGCCACACCACTTTTGGCAGCCAAAGAAGTAATTGATAACAATGAATCGTTTGTCTACATGTTTGGGGACGACCTTACAATTTCCGAAAAACCCGTTACAAGACAGCTTATAGAAGTGTATGAGAAAGAAAGCCCTACAGCTGTTTTGGGCGTACAAGAAGTGCCATATGAAGAGGTAGATAAGTTTGGAACAGTAAAATATAAAGAAAATCCACAACATCCGCATGAAATAGAGGCAGGATACGAAAAACTGCCAGCAGACCAGGCACCTTCCAACATGGCGCAGTTTGGCAGATTTGTTTTTTCCTACGACGTCATCAAGAAGGCCATTGAATCCCCTACCGGTAAAGATGATGAGCTTTGGGTCATAGACATCCTGAACAGTCTGGCGCAAGAGGGAAAAAGTGTAATAGGCCAGCCTATTGAAGGCGAATGGCTAACTACGGGAGACCCCTTAAGGTACCTTAAGACAACTCTCAAATTTGCCATGCAAAGAGAAGACCTGGCACCGGAACTTAGGAAATTTATCAAAGATTGCATTATCTAGTAAAATATAGGTGTGGCAAAAAAGAACTACAGAGCTTCTGTAAAACAAGAGGAAGAATTATCTAAGAAATTATTCTTTTTGGTCTTTTTGATCATTTTTTTAGTTTCCTTCTTCACCATTGCCGTAATTAAATACGCACCAAAAATAGGGGGTCTGTTCGGGTTAGTATCTGTTCACAGGAATGAAGACCCAAATTCTGCAGTAGCAGTGCCCGCACCCCTGTTTGTAAATGCTCCTGAAGCTACAAATGACAAAACTATCACTTTGGAAGGCCTGGCTGAACCCACAACTAAAATAAAACTTTATGTAAACGGCCCGGAAGTTACATCGGTAATAACAGATATTGAAGGCAAGTTTACTTTCCCTGATGTTGAGCTGATTGACGGAAAAAACACTATTTTTGCCAAAGCAGTAGGTAACGGAAATATGGAAAGCCCAAAATCACAAACTCTGGAAATTCGCGTAGATAAAGATTCGCCAGAAATTGAGATTATTAGTCCTAAACCAGGTGATACAGTTAGAAACTTGAATAAAAGAATCACAGTTACAGGAAAGGTTAATGAAAAGGCAGAGGTTAGAGTCAACGAAAGATTGGCCATCCTAAAGCCAGACTACAGTTTTGAGATTCTACTAGGTGTAGATGAAGGTAGTGTAGAAATAAAAATTGAAGCAACAGACTTGGCAGGAAATAGTTCAGAAGAAACCATTAAAGTAACTTATCAACAAAAATCTAACTAACTGTTCCAGCAAACATTACAACACATAACCAAATAAACATAAGCGGCGGATAAAATAGGGAATTCACAAACTGTGAATGTGCAAGTAGGGGCACCACTACAAACACCAAAGTATAATTGTGCTTTCTAAGGCCAACAACAATCGGGTAGCTAATGCCCGCTACAAAAATTGTAAAACCAACAATTCCAGTCGTAGCCAAGACAAAAAGCAAACTGGAATCGGAACCGGCACCTTCATGACCACCTAAAGTTCCCGGGGCAATAAACCCATAGTCCTTTTGAATATACCTAAACGTATTAAACCCTGTACCTAGCAGTAGATGATCTTTTGCTATGGTTAATGTGTTGTTCCAAGAAATAAGTCTAAATCTTGCTGAATCTGTAGGATCTGTAATACCCGCTAAACGAGTTTGAACTCTAGGTACGGCAAAGTAAGCTAAAAATGCCAACAAAAGGGCAACAAACAAAACTTTCTTATCCTTAACTACACCATAGATTAACGACGCTAATGCCAACATGCCCCATGTACTCCTGGAAAAAGTCATAACTATGGCTGCAAAAAGAATTGTTCCATATACAAACCTGTGTTTTCCCTGTTTAACAAAGCATAAGTAACTAAATGCAAGCACCAGATAGCCTCCGGCAAAATTGGGGTCGAAAAATGTAGATACTAATCTGTTCTTATGAGGATCCCATCCCAAGGCTGTATCTAAGATGCCTAGATCCGGTAAAAGAACTAGCTGAACGAATCCTACAATAGCAACAACCAGAGCGGAGTATATCAAAAGGCTGCAAAAAGCTTCCCTGTTAAGAAGCCTATGTATAACCAGGTTGTATACAACAAGCGCACTAAGTAGATACGTGGTGAACCGCACCAAGTAGAATAACGACGTTGCCACTTGCAGCTCGGAATAAAGCACCAAAGGACGAAACATAGAAACCAAGCCCACAAGTACAAAAACTAGAAATGGCACCGCAGGCTTTGGTATTTTAAAGGCTTTTTTACAAACTAGAAAGTAAACAAGCCCACTAAGTCCTAGAAAAGTTGCTAACAAGTCATAAAGGTAGAGTTTGCCCTCCCCTACTCTAATTACCGCACTAAATTGACCTAACGAGAAGGTGCAAAAGAGAGATACCAATAAAAATTTAAGCACCATAGCTTGCTACAGCTTTCCGGGCATAAAACACTAATAACACTAACACCAGAAGCTCCGAACCAACAGTAATAGCCGAAGCAGCATAAAATGAATACCTGGGAATAAGAACAAGGTTAGCACTAACATTAAAAGCTGCACTAACACAGTAAACAATAGGAAGAAACCATTGCTTCTCTAGAGTCACTATGAGCCATGATACGGGCTGTGATAGGAAGAAAAGTAACAAACCAATAAATAAAATACGTAAAACTAGAACTGATTGAGTAAAATCACTACCACCTAACAGTTTTATCAATAAGGGGGCAGCAAAAAAGCCAACACATCCGGCAAAACTACCCAAGGCAGCTAGTATAACCAAAGATTTTTTAAAAATTGCCAATAGTGTAGCTTTACTTACTAACACGCGCTTAACAAAAAGCGGATATACAGCATTCATAAAGAAAGTAGGTATTACCAAACACACCTCAAAAACCTTATAGGGCAATGAATATATGGCGACACTTTCAGTATTTGAAAGACCATAGCTAGAAGGCATATGCAGTAAAGAAAGCAAAATAGTATCTGATTTAAAATTCACCTGGCTAAAAACAAACATCAACCCTAAAGGTAGCGCCTGAATAACTAACAGCTTAGCTAATGCTTTATCAAAACCAAAAGTTATTTCTACACCAAGCTTGGCCAACAACCGCAAGTTGATGAGAAATACCACAAGTCCACCCAACACATAACTGAAGCTAATTAATACAACACTTGCACCTAGGGCAGTAAACAGCACAACCAAAACTAATATGCAAAGTGACCCAAGCACATAGCTTAAAGTGGAAAAGTTATACTTAAGCTGTGCCTGAAACACAATATTTGCTGTGGCATACAAAGCCTGCGTAATAATTAAAAATAAGCTTAGTATGATACCAAACTTAAGTTGGGGGCTGTATGGAAAAAAAATTAGGATTAAACCTAAAACCAAAACAAGTAATGCTGAGAATAAAAGTCGCATAACAAGAACCGAATTAAAAACCTTTTGTGTTCTAGTTTCGTCTTTGGCAATTTCCTTAACTGCAATAGCGTTTAACCCAAAATCTACGATAATGAAAAAAAGTGCGGGATAAGACTGCATTAACGTAAACTGCCCATACGCATCCCTGCCATAGGCTCTGGTTACAATAACCGTTACTATTATAGTGATAACAGTGCTAAAGAACTTCCCAGCCAATTGATATACAGTATTTAGCGCAACTATCCTTCTAGTGCTCGAAATAGCTATTCGCATACCAAATTCCTAACCTTAGTACTCACCATTTTGTTAGGTGTACCCGCAATTTTATGTAATTCCTTAACAACATTGTAATGGTCATATGGAACACCATCTCTGTTAACCCAAGCAAAATGATCAAAAGGTGGTTCATACCAAATAGTAAAAGGTATTACAGCCTTTACTCTATCATCTTTTAGCCATACTTCTCTAAAAGCAATTTCAAGATTACGTGACACATCTACCAAACCTAAAAAACTAGCATTAAATGTCTCACCCTCGGCATGAGCCCAGCCAGTCTCAGTAATAAAAACCGGAAGATCTTTTGTAACCCCCAGAGTATCTTTTAGATAAGCAATCTCATCTTCATAGGCGCGTATACTCCATCTACCTGTGTCATAGGGACTGCCAGAGAAATTTGGCTGTGGATAAGGATGAGAAGCCCAACCATCCAGTTTAGAAAAAATTCCTGGAACTTCTTTATTCATCTGATACATATAATCAAAAGCATCCATGTGGGAAACATTAGAAGGCGCACTAACGTTAAATGCTCCGTTTAGCATAAAGAAATTGTCGTTCTGAGCCTTAAATTCAGCTATAGTATAATCCAAAACCCGAGCATACTCGGCCGGAGCTACTCTACCCCGCCAAAACTTAGCATCATTTGTTTCATTATAAACACTTACATAGCGCTGTTCTATAGGCCACATAAAGCTATTTAAGAATCTGGCGGCTCTTTGCGTTTGTACTTTATAATCTTCAGGATCAACATCCCATAACTGGATTATTGGAATCAGGTGTTTGTTATGAAGACGGGTAAAAACACCTTCCCATTTATCTCTGTCATAATCTTTAACATTGTATGGAATTAATACATAACCCCAGTCTCCACCATTGGAATTAACCAAGTTCTGAGCCAGCTCAAAAAACTCTTTTTGCTCGGCATAGATATAGAGACCAAACTTGTTGTTTTGCTTCTGCTCCATAGATACTTGTTCATAATAAACATACTCAATTTCATCCCCCATTCTGCAGTGTTTACTGGTATCTAGAACAATATCTTCCGAGCTGGGCGGATGATCATAAACAGTTATGGTGTCTGCAGATTCATCTAAAAACAAATGCCACGAAACCAAGGAACCAAGCAGCAATAAAAACAGTGTGACAAAAATAAAAAGAACTTTTCGTGTAGGTGGTCTCTTCTTAAAAATCATGCACAGCTATTTTATCACCTACATAAAGTTAAAACCGAATACTGTAGAATATGTACATGACCAAAAAAGCTGCCCTAATACTGGCACCTGTATGTTTAGTTTTGGTACTATTGGTTTGGCAACTGACCTGCCACACCTCTTATAAGCATATATCACCGTTAGGTAAATCATTTAGTGCCTATAGATACAACAAGCAGACGGGACATCCATCTAAAATTGTATATGGCTACCTACCTTACTGGAGTTTAGCCAGTGCCAAATATGTACAATTCGATAAGCTAACAGACATTGCATACTTTGGTCTGAAAATTCAAAGTGATGGAAATTTTAAAACACTTGAGGAAGATGGATCACTAGAACCTGGATACCAGGCATGGAAACGGAATGAGGATCTTACCAAACTTATAAACTCCGCCAATAGACACGGGGTAAGAATGGCACTAACAATAATTTCACACGAGGACGCAATTTCGGATAGATTCTTAAGCTGCAGGTCGTGTTGGCAAACACTGGCTACAAATCTAAAGGTAGAGCTAAAAGCAAAAAATATCACCCATGTGAACGTTAATTTTGAGTACGTAGAATTGGTAGAAGACGGTCAAGAGAAAAAATACACGGAATTTGTTAGGTTTCTGAACGCAGAGTTGGATAAAGAATTTGGCGAGTCATTCGTTGTCGTAGCAGCATTTGCTGATTCGTTAATCAAACCAAGAATCTCAGATGTGGAAGGGTTGGCTAAGGCAGCAGACGGCATCTTTATTATGGCATATGACTTCCATCAACCAAATTCAGAAAATGCCGGACCCGTAGCACCCATAAACGGCAAAGGTGTTCACTCTGATTATGATATTAAGACAATGCTTACGGATTATTTGGCGTATGTGCCTCCAAATAAATTACTCATGGGAGTACCTTACTATGGAAATAACTGGGTGGTTACAACTAGCGAGGGTTATGCTGAGAGAATTGAAGGCAATGACTTTATTGGCTATTCGCAGTCTCAGAGGTATGCGGATATTATGGATAGTGTTATTTCGTTAAAGCCACGTATTGGCTGGGATGAGCTTGGGCAGACGCCGTACTTTTCATATGTAAGTTCGGAGACGGGGTCTTTAAGGCAGGTGTATTTTGATAATAAGGAGTCTTTGAGGCTGAAGTATAGGCTTGTTAAGGAGTATGGGCTGGGAGGAGTTGGTATTTGGGCGCTTGGATATGATGGAGGGTATTTGGATCTTTGGGATTTGTTGGAAGAGGAGTTTAATGATTAGAAAGGAGCTGGATGCAGACATCGGGTCGGAGACTTTGGGGGTCTACTCCATTAGTCCGTCTGTCTACACCCAGCGCGATCCGCTCCCCTACCTTCTACACCGCCTCTTCTTGAGCTGTAACGTCTTCAATCAAACCACGAAGCCGCGCATAACGTATAACGTTAGTACGCATTTTCTCTTTCAGCGTTTTTGAGGCACTTCCCGCGGGTACTGGATAATCAACTTGATCTATATGGGTGGGTGCTGGACTCAGCCCCACATTTACAAACTTGACCCCATTAATTGGGTCATACATCCATCCAGAAAACCCATCGGGTCCGACCAAAGCCACGAGCACAATGGTCTTCTCACCGTCAACAACACACTCTACTACGTCCCTATTCTGCATTTCCACCTCCTGTAGGTCTAGGAGCGTGATCGGAATATATTTTACCCACACAAATACATGTATGCAAATTGTAAGAATACATAAACGTTCTAAAGTTTGGTATTATCATACCGTCTACGGGTCTATAGCTCAGCTGGTTAGAGCGCTGCATTCACATTGCAGAGGCCTCTGGTTCGAATCCAGATAGACCCACCACGCTTAGCGTGGGGGAGGCTCGCTAAGCGCGCCCACCATCCGCCGCAGGCGGATGAAGTAGGACAAAAAGCTCTATCACCTGCTACGAATGGCACGGCCAGGTTTTACTTCCACCGTGCTACAATAAACCAACAATGAAACCACTCCTGAAATTCTTAAAAGACTCACTTGAAGTACTACTCATCGGCAGCGCAATATTCTTTGTAGTCAATACCTTCTTAGGCGAACTTATGATCGTAAGTGGCAACTCCATGCTACCCAACTTTCACGACAAAGAACAACTAGTTGCAGAAAAAATCTCCCTAAACTTTAGACCAATTCAAAGAGGAGATATAGTGATTTTTGAACACCCTGAATATCCTAAAAAACTTGTCATTAAAAGGGTTGTAGGTATGCCAAAAGAAACCATCATAATCTCGCAGGGTAAAGTCTTGCTGGATGGAAAACCACTAGAAGAACCTTATGTACATGAACAAAATCAAACGAGAGGCAAAAGAGTAATAAAGGAAGATACAACTTATCAGATCCCTGAAAACAGCTATGTTCTACTGGGTGATAACAGAAGCAATAGCATAGATTCAAGAGAATGGGGTGCTGTTCCGGCAGAAAACATTATCGGCCGAGCCTTTATGGTATATTACCCACTGACAAATTTTAGACTTGTAAAAAATGGAGGATTACTTTAGCGGAACAACATTAATCTGCTTTTTAGACCTAGTCTTATTAATAAATTCTACTATACCAGCCACTTTAGCAAATATCGTAAAGTCTTTACCCATATCAACGTTGTTACCTGCCATAAAAGTTCTGCCGCGTTGCCTTACAATAATTTGCCCGGGTTTAACAACAGAACCACCAGAAACTTTAACACCAAGCCTTTTACCTGCTACGTTAGAACCTTGTCCTGCCCTTGTACCACCTTGTTTTGTATGAGCCATGGTTTATTTCTCCTTAGCCTTTGAACTTGCTACTTTTTTTGCAGCTGATGCCTTTTTAGTTCTGGCCGCAACAACTTTTTTCCCTGTAGCCTTTACAGTTTCTTTTTTAGATTCATCCTTCTTAGCCTCAACTGCTTTCTGTTTACCCTTCTTGTCTATAGATTCAATTTTGATGATGCTTATTGGCTGTCTGTGACCCTTTACTTTAGAATACCTGGATTTGGCTCTAAATCTGGCAACACGTACTTTTGAATCACGCTCTTCTGAAATTACTGTAGCCTTTACAGAAATATCCTCTATCACAGGCTGGCCTACTATAGTACCATCCTCATCAACATATAGAAGTACTTCGGGTTTTAGCTCGGACTGACGCTCCAGCTTAAAAGTGTCACCCTCTTGCACTTTAAATTGTTTGCCCCCAAGGGCTATGATTGCATAAGCCATAAACAAAGGAGATGTTACTATAAATAGTCTTTTTTATCAACAACCGGAAGTTTTGCTACTAAATCAAAACTATCATCACCTGCAACCCTATTCCACCTTACAAACCCGCATTTGCCACACCTGTGCACTATTACCTCTTCACCATCAGGCTTGTAGAATCTACCTATTGGCACCATAAGCCCTCCACAAGGGCTTTTTCTATCACCTTTAGCTTCGTCTACATGGACAGAATATAGACAAAACGGACAGTGATTTCTGTTTTTAGTTCCGGGAGCAATTAACGAAACTGTGCGGCCACAATTTTTGCAGACAAATGAGTTCATTTTTCACCGGCAGTAATCAGTACATCAAATTCAGAGGACTCAGCTAAACCACCTTCTACTTCCACCATATATTCCTCATCCAAATCATCCAATAACACTTCTTTATAGTCTATTTTGCTGTCTTTTACTTTAACTAATGTAGTTTCTCTACCGTTTTCAATAGAATCCCCTATGCCAACAACACTATATCCAAGCTGAACCAGAAAATCACGTGTTCTCGCAGCTAGGCCTGGAATGTTGGTGGCATTTTCCACGCGTACCTTGAGTTCTTCTTTATTAAGCTCCACTACTTCCGCAGGTTCGGTTTCAGTAATTGTAGCTGGTAACGTTTCGGTAACTTCACTCAGAACTTCCGGGCTTTGCGCAGGTTCAGCAGAAGAACCCCCCAAATCGACGCGCTGTTTCAAAAACAAGCCAGTACCTATTAGAAGCACTAATGGAAGTACAAAAGCGACAGCTTTTAGCGCTGGCACAGATCTTTTAACAGTAGCCGGCACCGGTAAAAGATTGAGTAGATTAACACAACTCAATAATATCTGAGGACTACTCTCTATTACGTTATGAAATAGCAAGTGGGTTTCATAGCCATTAAATTCTTCGGTATCATTGCCAGGAACTTTCAGGGGTAAAACTTCGTACTTTGGATCCAGCGAGAAACTGCCATAGTTAACGGTATAAATCTTGTCAATAGGAACAGTACGCTTATACAAAGAGATATTTTTGACCAGTTCGGTAAGCTCTTCATCGGTCTGTTCATGAGTGAAGACCTTGGTAAAGTATATACCATTTAAGTCCGACAAAGCCACAACTTGCTTACCATTATCATTTTTGGATACAAATATACTTGGCTGACTGTTGTTAACAAGCTTAGGCAGCAGTAAAACCCAAGGTGTAATGCTTTTTAGCGGAATGCCTAAACTGTTAGCAACCTGCAAGTAATTCTCAAGCTTGTGCTGATTAATACCAACAAACTGATATGTAAAGGGCGCTATCTTCTTGTAGCTGAAGTATAGAGCCTCAAGACCTCCGGAATCTCCTAGTTTTTCTCTTGCAGCAGCAATAATCTGGTCATCAACAGTACCATCGTTTTTATTCACCGATATAAAGAATACTTCCACATCCTGGGGATCAACCAGAAAGTTAAGGCTGTCTCTTTTGGCTTTCTTTGGCAGGAACTCTGTCAGAGTCGCCGAGAATATTTCCGTGAACTTCTCAATATCTACAATGGTAGAATTCTCTACAATATCAGTGGGTAATTCCCTAGAAAAACCTCCAAAGCCATCTATACTCCAGTATGTGAGTTTTAATACATTGTCGCTTAAGGAAACGAGCAGGTCATTCATATATTTATGATACCAAAATTTAGCGGCCTCTCAAAAATGCGGGGATGTCATATTGGCTGCCGGAGTCATCGGAATCATCGTTCCAAGGCTCTTGCGGTTCTTCAGTAGGTGGTGTAGGCTGAGTTTTCCTTTCTGTTCCAATAGGAATGCCATACTGAGATTTCAAACCTGAATCAAACCCTGTAGCAATGACAGTAATTTTGATTTGATCGGTTAAACTTTCATCAATTGTGGTACCAAAAATAATGTTTGCATCAGCGCTGGCAGATTCACTAATAATATTTGCCGCCTTATCAACTTCCCGCATAGTTAAATTCGTACCGCCAATGACATTGAACAAGATACCGGTAGCACCCTCTATCGACACTTCCAGTAATGGAGAAGAAATTGCAGCTTTGGCAGCATCTTCTGCTCTATTTTCACCTGTGCCAATACCAATACCCATTAGAGCGGAACCTGCATCCTTCATGATAGATCTGACATCAGCAAAGTCAACGTTAATAAGCCCCGGCATCACGATTAGATCTGAAATACCTTGAACACCCTGGTTTAAGATGCTATCCGAAAGTCTAAAGGCGTCCATAATAGTGGTTTGCTCATCGGAAATATCCAGAAGTTTCTGGTTAGGAATAGTTATGAGCGCGTCTACTTCGCTTCTTAACGCGTCGATGCCTCTTTGGGCATTCTTCATACGTTGGGCACCCTCAAAATTAAAGGGCTTAGTAACAACACCAATTGTAAGAGCGCCAAGTTCACGCGCAGTTCTAGCAATAACCGGAGAGGCGCCTGTGCCTGTTCCGCCACCCATGCCGGCTGTTATAAAAACCATATCGGAACTTTCCAGATTGCTTTTGATAAGCTCCACAGTTTCTTCAGCTGCGCGTTCACCTATGTCGGGGTCTGATCCGGCACCTAAACCGTTAGTAATTTCCTGACCAATAGGTATCTTGATGAATGCCTTGTTAATGGAAAGTGCTTGGGCATCTGTATTTACTGCAATAAATTCAACACCCTGGATCTGCTGGGATTCAATCATGGTGTTTATTACGTTACATCCCGCCCCTCCTATACCTACAACTCTAATTTTAGCGAACCGTTCAATTTCTGGCTTTAACTCCATATTCTTTGTATGTTTCTTTCAGGGCAGGAATGATTTAAGTTTTTCTATGAGTTTGGTAAAACCGTTTCCAATCTTACCGTGAGTTTTGTTAAATGACAATACTTCATTACTCTTCATCATACTGGCACCATACAGAATTGTGCCCACAGTGGCGGCAAACTCAGGACCTTGTATTTCATCGATAAGGCCCGTTACGCCCGTAGGTCTGCCAATTCTGACCGGCATTTTCAAAATACCCTTGGCCACTCGTTCTATACCGCAAGTTAAAGCACCTCCTCCGGTAATCACAGCCCCCGCGGGCAACTTACCAATAAGGTTATTTTTATTAAGTTCCAGCGCAATCATGTTAAAAATTTCTTTGGTACGCGCATCTACAATTTCATTTAGAAATCTCTTAGGTAATGATTCGGAGTCCAGATTAAATTCCGAAACATCAAACAACTCGTCCTTTGCCTCGTTGTTTTGAGCAAACATACTTTCACTACTTAACTTTAGCTTGATTTTTTCGGCATCTTCCAACCTAGTCCTAAGCCCAATAGCTAAGTCACTTGTTATGTGCTTGGCTCCAATAGCAAATACAGTGGAATAAATAGGGCTACCATCTAAAAAAGCAATAACAGAAGTTGTACCACCACCTACGTCTATAAGAATGGTACCTAACTCTTTCTCGGTATCTGTCAACACAGATTCGGCAGAAGCAATTCCTGTATAAACTAAATCATCTACGTCAACACCTACCTGCTCAACACACTTAATTAAATTTTTCATTGCCGTAGCAGCACCGTGAATAATATTTGTCTCAACTTCCAGCCTTACACCAGCCATGCCTACAGGATCTTTGATGCCATCTGTTGTATCTACAATAAAGTCTCTAGGTATTACATGGATTATTTCACGGGAAGATGGAAAAGATACCGCCTGAGCAGCTTCGGTAACACGAATCACATCTTCCGGGGTTATTTCAGAACTTTGAGGATTCACAGCGACAACCCCGTGAGAATTCTGGGATTCTATATGGCTACCGTTAACCGTAACAAAAGCTGAGGATATTGAGACACCTGCCATACGTTCAGCACGTTCCAGCGAATTAGAAATAGACTCAACAGCGCTATCTATATCAACAACGGAACCTTTATTGATGCCCTTGGAGGGCACTTTACCTGAAACACCAATAATTGAGATTTTATTGTCGTAGACTGCTGCTACAACTGTACTAACCTTTGTAGATCCTGCATCTATTGCTGTTATAATTTTTTCTCTAGCCATAAGGACAGTATCAAAATGATACTATTACTTTATCATATCGTAAATCAATTCGGTTAGCTTTTCTCCCTTCTACATCCAACTGCTTAAGTAGGCTTTTCACTATACCTAAAGCCTCCGTCTTGCTTTTGTCATTACCTATTAAAACCTCTGTTCCTTTTCTCAAAAACACCTGAGTGTACCTGGGAAAGAAGCTCATGCTGCTAACATCCACTTTATATGTATCTATCGCGGCTACAAGGCTAAGATAAACGGGTATCAAATCTGAATTTATGAATTCGCCAACCTTGATAGTACCATCATAAGTAATTTCCGGAAGGTTAGTTGTCTGCCGATCTGCGACACCAAGCACATAGCCCTCGTTATCTACCAGATAATAATCGTGTTTATTGGTGTTTACTATCAATGCAAGCGGATGACGCTCCGTAACATTCACTATGATTGTACCAGGAAATTTCTTCTTTACGGATATAGCACTGGCACCTTTAAAATTTTCCATTAAAACCTCTGACAGTTTACCGGAATTATAGCCAAATATGTTTTTAGCCAAACATAAGTTTTCAGCCATTGTACGCAAATCAGTAGGGTTTACAAAATTTTTTGCACCCCTAATCTCAAGTGTAGTTATTTTGAAATAGCTGGACCAGAATAACAAATAGCCTACAGTTACAACAATCATCAGAGCTCCCGCAATAGTGGCCACATACTTTGCAGATCTAGCTAGACGAATAGCCATCCTTCTGGTAACAACTCTTCTAACCCTTCTTCGCATAGGCAAGTGTGTCTTTAGCAATAAGATAAGCAGGCTCATTGGAAAATTCAGGTTGTTGATCATAACCAGTTTTTGCTGCAAGCCTTTCCCTAATGGCTTCAAGTAGCAAACTAGGTGTCAGATTGGGTTCATCAACAATTACTGCCAGGCCTTCCTTTACAGCTACTTTAGCGTTTTCATACTGCTCATTGTGAGAAACCCAAGGAATTGGTATTAGTACCGCCTTTTTCTTGAACGTCAATATTTCTTTTGTAGTATGAGCCCCCGAGCGGGATACAAAAACGGAAGCTTTAGCAAAGACTTCGCCAATATTATCTTCGTAAACGAATTTCCTCACAAAAAGCTTGCCGGGAAAAGTTTTTCCCGCGAGATTTTTCGTGAGGAGTTCATAGTCATTAAACTGGGAATGATCGCCACATTGATGAATAACGTTACAAATTTCCAAAAGTTTGTGCTGAATTTCCTTAACCACCATATTGATACTGTGTGAGCCAGTTTTGCCTGCAGTAATATAAATAGTTGGCAAAGCGGGGTTTATATCAAATTCGTTGCTTCGTACTTCAAACAAAGCAGATCTTAAAGGCAACCCGGTATAAAAAACTTTGCTTTTGGGAAAAAATTTGCACGAATCATCCCAGGAAACAAAAATCCTTTTCGCAAACCGGGCTATCAGTTTATTAGCATAACCTGCAACAACGGTTTGCTCGTGAGTAACCGCGGGTATTCTTAAAACCCAACCAGCCAGCACTACAGGCACTGCTAAATAACCACCAAAGGACAGAATCACATCCGGTTTTAGCTTAATCAAATAGTAAAAAGCCTGAAAAAAACCATAGGGTATTTTTAGTAAGCGTCCTATATTGTAGGTCTTGTAGAATTTACCTGCTTTAAGCTCATAAAACGAAATGCCCATAGCAGTTATTTCCTGATATTCTAAGGTGGGGTTCTTGTTGCCACGCATTGAGTATTTGTGACCTAACCAATATATTTCAAGATCCGGATGAAGAGCTTGAAGTTCTGAAATGACAGGTAGTGCGGAGCTATGGTGCCCGCCGGTAATTACCACACGCATGTGCAGATTATACTATTTTTACGCCAGCCTTCATAAATAATTTAGTTGTATAATGGGCGTATGGGAAAAGACCTAAACATCAAAGTCTGCCTGGACGCGAGACTTGTGAAACCAGGTGACTATTTTGCACCCATAGTAGGCGAAAAATTTGATGGTCACACATTCATAGACCAAGCTTTGCAAAATGGTGCCATAGGCGTTATTGAAGAGGAAGAGTTATACGCATTGGCAGCACATAAACTAAAAACAATTAATCCAAAAATAATCGGCGTCACGGGTTCTTCTGGCAAAACCACCACCACAAACTTCCTAACCCAGATACTTTCCAAAACATTTATCATTTGCAAAGGGGATCTTAACACCAAACTAGGTTTGTCAGTAAACGTAATTAATTCTATGCAGCAAGACTGCGAAGTCTTCGTAGCCGAAATGGGCATGGATGCCGCGGGCGAATTAACAAAGACTACTTCTCTCTTCCCGCCAGATATATCCATTATCACCACAATAAACGAAACTCACGCTGAAAAATTAGGTAGTGTCGAAAATATTCTCAGCGCAAAAACCGAAATAGTAAAAGGCATGAAGACAGGTGGCATCGCATTATTAAATTATGACAATAACTACCTAAGAAACTACGGCCAAACCTCTAACAGAACAATAAAGTGGTTCGGACTAAGCCACGAAGCAGAATTTAATCCGAAAAACTATGACTTAACGCAAATCAAAGTACTTGGTGAACACAATATTTCTAACCTGATGGCCTGCTTTGGGGCGGCTTCCTTGCTTGGCATGAAAAAACAGGCTATTGAAAAAGCTTCTCAAGATTTGACACTACCTAAAGGCAGATTATCCGTTCTGGAGGGCATTAATAACACAGTCTTGATTGATGACTCCTACAATGCCAGCCCAGCATCCACTAAGGCTGCCCTAAAAGTATTGGCTGAATATCCCGGTAAAAGGAAAATTGCAATTCTGGGAGATATGCTCGAACTCGGCCAATTTGAAAAACAGGGACATGAAGAAATTGCAAAAGCTCTTGATGAACTTAAGATAGATCAACTTATCGCGGTAGGCACTTTAGGCAAAATTATTTACGACAATGCAGCTATAACCAAAGCCCACGTAAATAATTCGGAAGTGTTTGATCCCGCACGGTTTGAGTTTGCTGAAAGCGATGTAATTTTAATTAAAGGCTCTCAAGGCGCGCGCATGGAAAAGATAACTAAAAAATTACTGGCTAACCCAGAACAAGCCGAGGAATTGCTGGTCAGGCAGGATGCCCGCTGGAAATAAACATGTTATCCGACAGTCAAGCCCTAAACCTAGATCTTGCAAGCCTAAATAATATACACATCATTGGTATAGGGTCAGCTTTTGGGAATTTTTGTGCGAAAATCCTATACGACATGGGTAAACATATAACTGCTTCCGAATTGAAACAAAATACAGATGCGGCACAATACTGGCTTGGCCAGGGAGTATTATTTCCAGGAAACCACAGTGCAGACTATATTCATAAAGATCTAGATTTGGTTGTCTTTCCAAATGGCCCTATTCCCGGTAATCCTGAGTGCGAACAAACAGAAAAGTTTAAACTGCCTGCCATAACCATTGCGCAACTTACAGGGCTGATCAGTAAGAATTTAAAAACCATAGCTGTTGTAGGCACTCACGGTAAGAGTACAACTACTGCTTTCATAGTGTGGCTGTTACACAAGACCTGTGAAACACCAAACTTTATTCTGGGTGATGGGGAAGACAAAATTTTTGAGCTAAATACAAACGCTTACGTTAACCCAAAAAGCAAGTATTTAGTATTAGAGGCATGTGAATACAAAAAGCAGTTTTTGCAAAGGGCACCTAAACCCTATATCAGCGTTGTAACAAGTATGGCGCTTGATCACACAGATTTTTACCCTACTCAAGAAAGCTACAATTCTGCGTTTGCGGAATTTTTAGACAACACAACAAATACTATCGTAATAGACACAGAGCAACAAGTTGAAAAGCAAATTTTAGATCAGCTTACTAATCAAACTAACATTACTGATATCAATCAGTTCAGAGATGAACTAACAGACATAAAGCTAACACTTCCGGGAAAGCACAACAAAGAAAACGCCTTAAGAGCATATACCGTAGCTAGAACATTAAAAATTGATAAAGTACAGGCTGTAGAAGCGTTACAAAGCTTTCCCGGCTTAACCAAACGCTTTGAGCTGGCAGGAAAAACTGCCAACGGCAACCTAGTCTATAAAGACTATGCCCACAACCCAGACAAATTGCGGGCAGTTATTGAGGCAGCAGGAGAGGCACACCCTGACAAACAGATTATATTAGTATGGCAACCACATAGTGTGGAAAGAAGCTACACTTTCAAAGAAGCTTTTGCCAAAGCCATTGAGAAAATAGACACCCTGTGGATTACAGACATTTTTGCCCCAGTAAGAGAACCGGAAGATTATAAAAAGCTTATTACTTCCGAAGCCTTTGCTAATTACTTAGCCGCGCAAAACCCCGGTAAAACAGTGAGTTACACAGGCACTATAGCTAACACAGAAACTAAAATTATGAACATAGACAAAACGCACCAAAATTTAGTGTTTGTTTTGGCTAGCGCGGGGGATTTACATAAAATAGCTACAGACCTAATAGCTTCTTAGTTTCGTCAATATCATTCCAGGGATATTCCGTATTACCAAAACACAGGCTTTTTTCGTGTGCTTTGCCACACATAATAACCACATCTCCGGGTTTTGCTAATTCTAAAGCTATTTTAATAGCATCTCGGCGAACTTGTACATCGTGAGAATCATCATCAAACCTAATTAGCTGCTTATTTGCAGTAGCCGTAGCTTTCCATCCAGTTTCAATTTCACTATTTATCTGTGTGAGAGATTCGGATCGGGGGTCTTCCGCCGTGAGAATTGTAATGTCTGCTAATTTCCCAGCAGTTTCTCCCATGGGAAATCTTTTGGATGGATCTCTTTTGCCTGCACAGCCGAAAACTACAATTAACTTACCAGTTTGTTTTACTAAGTGCCTTACGGAGTTAAGTACGTTAGCTAATCCATTTGGTGTGTGCGCAAAATCAACTAGTACATAAAAAGGCTCTCGCTGTATCACCTGTGTTCGCCCTGTTACAACGGGTAACTTAGCTAAACCATCGGCTATAACAGGCACCGCTACGCCAAGCTTAAGACCAACACTTATAGCCGCTAAGGCGTTACTAACGTTATAAAGCCCAATCATTGGAATGGTTATACTGCCAACAGTACTGCCCGCTTCTACTAAATCAAACTCTAGTGAAGTGCCGGTTTCTTGAATGTTTGCGGCAGTGATGAATTTCCCGTCTTGGGAAACTGTAGAATAAAACAACTCGTTTTGGAATTGTCCAGCTAAATTGGTAAAAATATTGGCATTATCTGCGTTTAATATTGCCCATCCGGTGGGCTTTAAGTGTTTTTTAATTAGGAAAGACTTTGCCTCAATCAAATTTTCCAGGGTTTTATGAAAATCCAAGTGTTCTGCGGTGATATTAGTATAAACAGCAAAGTCAAACTTTAACCCGGCAAGTCTGCCAGTTTTTAGGCCTTGAGAGGTACACTCTAAAATTATGTGTGTACAGCCCACATCCAGCATCTTTTTTAGCAATTTGGCATTTTCTTGAGCAGACGGTGTGGTTACATGAAACCCAGTATCAATTTCGTCTTCCCCAATTTTTGCTTTGATAGTGTTAACTAACCCAACTTTAAAACCCGCGGCAGTTAGAATGCTGTAAAGCATTTCTGTAGTAGTTGTTTTTCCATCGGTACCGGTTACACCTATTAAGGTCACCTTGCTAGTATCCAATTCATAAAGGGGTGCCACATTTGCCTGCTTAATAGCCTCAACTTGTGCAGCCGTAAGCTCGTCGGCCTCATATTTGGTCAGTAAGTCCTCGTAAAATTCATCAACAGATATTGTATTGGGGTACTGATCTGTTAATTGGGCTATTAATTTATTAGGAAGCGCATTCGAATAGATTAGTAAATCAATGTTTCTCAAAGGTTCCTCTGGGTTATGGTAGGTTATCTCAGCACCCAAGGTTTCAAGTTCAATGGTTTTTTCCGTCTTGGAAATATCAAACCCTCTAATAGAAGCACCAAGAAATAAGAAGTACTTGGCAATATAGTATAAGGCGCCACCGCCAATACCTACACAGACAACATTTTTAGACATTCTTAAATTTCTCCACTTCCGTATTAAATTGATCACCTCTATCAAATTCGTTATTAAACACACCAAAACTAGCACACCCGGGGCTCAAAGCTACAATGCTACCTTCTTTTGCCGCATTAATTACCGCAGCAAAGGCAGAAGACATGCTGTCATAAACACCCAGGATCTTAGCTTGGTTAATTAGAGGTATTAACTTGTCTGTAGCAGCCCCTTTGAACAAGGCTAACTTAACTAACTCCGGGGTTGTATTGATAAGGCTTGCCATTTCTTCATAGTCTAGCTTCTTATCTGCGCCCCCGCCTAGTAAGTAGATAGGCTTTCTTTGAGAAGCAATTTCAGGAATATCAGCCAGGAAAGCAATAGGTGTAGTAGCGGCAGTATTGTTTATAAATTCAATTCCCTTGATAACGCCTAAGTTCTGCATTCTATAGGGAACACCGGTAAAGGCCTCTGCAGTAGCTTTAACCTTGACAATATCTAACCCAAGTTCTTTGGCTAACACAAAGGAAGCAGCAATATTCTTCTTGTAGTGGCCGCTCGTAAAATGCAATTTGACATCGGTTGGGATGTCGTGTTCTGAATACCACAAAACTTTGGGTTGAGCATCAATTGAGAATTCTTTCAAATTCGCGTCATCTTTATTCAAAACTAAAATGTCTCTAGCAGCCTGATATTTGTACATAGTAGCTTTGGAAGTTATGTAGTCCTCAAAACTGGCATACTTGTTAAGATGATCGGGAAAAATGTTAGTATATATTGCAATGTGGGGGCTTAGTTGTTGTAAAGCCATGCTATCTAGCATAAAGCTTGAAAGTTCTAGCACCACCCAGGTGACTGGAGTAACTTTTGCCAGTTCCCCCATGGCGGGAATACCCATATTTCCGGCGAGAACTACATCGAGGCCTTGATCTTCTAACACTTTTCCTAAAAAAACAGCGGTAGTGGTTTTACCTTTTGTTCCGGTTACACCAATGATGTTTTTGGAGGGGCATAGTTTAAAGAATAAAGTGACATCAGACTCTACAGAAACGCCTTTGGAAAGAGCTTGCTGAATAATGGGAACTGTATTTGGAATACTTGGGTTTTTGATGATCATATCTGCCTCTAAAAAGTCTTTTTCGTTGTGACTGCCTAAAACAAAGCTTGCCTCCGGATAGGCTTCTTTTGCCTGGGAGTATAAGTCTTGCAATTCTTCCTGAGGTTTAAGGTCTGTAACAGTGAGTTTCGCCAGATGTTTGTCTGCCAGATACTGGATAACCGGCAGATTACTAATACTCAAACCCTGTACAAGAATTTTTTTGTTTTGAAAATCCATAGGAATATTATAACTTATTAGAAAGTTCGGGTTCTGGGTGTTTTTAGAGCCTTAAAAGCCCGCGGCCTCTCTGACTGACACCCAGAACCCAGACACACCGCATTAGCGCCCTTGGCCTTTCTGCACCAGCTTCTCCGACGAGGGGCCTTTTGTAGGCTCCTCTTTCTGCGGAGCTTCTGACGACGCCTCCTTGTACTTCTTCACCAATGGCTCGCCATTGTCATCCACAGCGTGCCCTCCTGTGAAAAGCTCACCGGCAGCCCTCAATAAGTCAAGCAAAGACATTTGTTGCCTCCTTTGTTAGGCTACGTTGACCACTATAGGTAATATATCAAAGTTTGGCTGGAAAATCACTTCAGGTGGCTGTATTTACTAATATTCACCAAAATCCCCAAGCCCATTAAGGCAAAAACAGTGGCGGAGCCGCCATAAGAAATAAGCGGGATTGGCATACCCGTAAGTGGAATAAGCTTCGTCATAGCCGCCACATTAATAAAAAACTGCAACCCAATCCATGCAGTAATCCCCGAGGCTAAAAGCCTTCCCAACAAATCGGGTGCATTCTTCGCCACTTCAAACCCTTTATATACAAAAAAACAAAACAAAAGCACAACAGCCACAGTTCCAAGAAACCCAAGCTCTTCACCAATAATGGCAAAAATCGAATCGGCTGCTACTTCGGGCAAATACTGATACTTTTGCCGAGACTGCCCAAATCCAACTCCAAACAATCCGCCCGACCCAAGTGCAATTAGAATCTGCTGCATGTGATATCCTATAGACAACTCTGTGCCGTCTCCAAACCCCAACAGGGTAAGCAGCCTGGCCTTTCTATATGGAGACACAAGTACTGCTATACCTCCGATAAGAGTCATTATTGGGGCTGTAATAAAAAGCGGCACCAGGCTGGAACCGGAGGCCAGATACATAACACTCCCAATCAAAAAAATAAGTGCCGCGGTAGACATATTCGGCTGCAAAATTATCAAGCCAGACACAAACAATGCTGTAACTATATAGATCGTAAAAGCATTTCGGCCGGGATCGCGCATAGCCTTTGATATCTGAACAGCCAAATATAATATAAAGGAAAACTTAGCTAGCTCTCCCGGCTGAAACCCCAATACACCTAAAAAAGGTATACTGGGCAAGGGCGGTGGGTTAACATAAAACCACCTGTACGCTCCATTAACACAAGGCACAAACAAAGTATTCGTGTTGCACTTGAGTACTCCCACAACCTTCAAAAATCCAAAAACAGATAGAATTCCAAGAAAGACAAGAGAAATTAAAAACAGTGTGTATGACAACTTAGCAAAATTTTTGTAATTATAGTTATAAAAAAAGAAAAACCCGCCTAATCCAATAAGTAACCATACTACGTGCAGTAACACAAACTTATAAGCTGTTCCGAAACTTGTATGAGCATAAAAAACCGTAGCATCGTAAATCATCACCAGTCCAAAAAATACCATAACAGCAATCACAACAAGCAAGGAAGTATCGGCACGCAAAAGTCTTGTACTATTCAATGTTCTTCTTTTGGGCATTAAAGAAGTGCTATGAAAATTCCTACAAAGGCAAAAAATACGCCAAATATCCAAAACCTGAAAGTTACCTTTGTTTCTGGCCAACCCAAAAGCTCAAAGTGATGATGAATAGGAGCCATCCTAAAAAGCCTTTTGCCGGTAAGTTTTACAGAAAGCTGCTGCAGCGGGCTGGATATACCGTCAAGCAAAAACACCGCAAGAATTGCTAACAAAGCTACTTCCCTATGCAGCACAACACCCAGAACGGCAAGTGTCGCGCCCAAGACATGCGAACCAACATTGCCCATAAATATCCTAGCCGGATAAACATTAAAGTACAAAAAAGGAATAAGCGCACCAATAAAAATGGCACAAAAAGTTGAAAGTGCGTTATAGCCCAAAACTGCCGAGATCACCCAATAGGCGGCAAAGGCAAAAAGGGATAAGCCGCCAGCTAAGCCGTCAAGTCCATCGGTAAAAGCTACAGCATTCAGCACAACTATAAACAAGAAAAACACAAATATGGGGTATACAAAGCCTATGTGCACATTACCTATAAGAGGAAACCAAATATAGTCCCATCCTAGTTTAAAGTAGGTCCAATAAGAAACAAACCCCGCAATTCCAGCCTGGAACAAAAACTTTTGATAAGTTTGTAGACCTCTAGAGGTATCACTACCTACAATGCGCCAGAATTCAACAAACCAGCCTAAGGGGTCTTTCTTAGGTGCGGTGTTGCCCGTAGACTGTTTGCGTGAAGCAAAAAAAGTGTTAAATAATGAATTCTTAAAAACTTTAGTAAAGTCCTCGGTTAAGCCAAAGAAAGCGGCAAGAGATGCAATAAAAATAGGAAAAAGCGTTTGGATACGATAGCGGTTAAATAAAAAGTTGACTAGAGAAACAGTTAAAATAAAGACCAAACCACCCATAGTAGGGGTACCTTTTTTCTTTAGGTGAGATTCGGGACCATCAGGCCTAATTTCCTCACCCATCTGGTATTTGTATACGAATCTGATCCAGATTGGATATAGGAGAAAGGTTATTGATGTTGTTAAAAAAAGCTGAAGCAATCTGGTCAGCATACTGCACTTAGTATAACACTTTGTTGCTCAACTACTAGTTATAGTGAAATATCCGCCCCAAGAGCGGAAAGCTTTTCTATAAAGTTCTCATACCCCCTGGAAACATTCTCATATCCACTAATCTCACTTCTACCCTCTGCAGTCAAAGCAGCCAAAATAAGTGTAGCGCCAGCACGCAAATCCGGAATATTCATTTTGACTCCTCTAAGCTTTGTAGGTCCCTCTACCTTCGCAACAGTATAAGGCTCACCCAACTTTACAACGTCATAAGCATCATCACTAATAACCGGTGTAATACCGAGTTCGGAAGGCCTGTACAATTCAATCTTAGCTCCCATCCTATTTAAGTCCTTAATATAACCAAACCTGTCTGTATAAACAGTATCATGTAACAAACTATCGCCAGAGGATTTAGTACAAAGCAAAGTCACCAAAGGCTGCCAATCTGTCAGAAACCCAGGCGCCGGCGCCGTTGTAACATTAACCGGATTCAACGCAGTATTGTTGGCCCACACACGCATCTCATCACCAACAAACTCATAGGAACAACCCATCTTTGTCAGCACATTAATAAAAGAGGTTAAATTAACTTTATCTACTCCCTGAATAGTAATATTGCCATGTGTCATGATAGCTGCTACAGCAAAAGTAGCTGCTTCAATTTTATCTCCCTGAACAGTGAAATTACCTCCCCCAAATACATTAGTTCCAACTATCTTAATTTTCCTGGGAGCAATGCGCTCAACATAAGCACCAATAACATTACAAAACGCAATCAGATCATCCACTTCACTTTCCTCAGCGGCATTAGAAATAATAGTTTCACCCGAAGCCGCGATAGCCGATAGGATTGCGTTATCGGTACCAGAATGAGTAGATATCTTAAAAGAAACATCGGCACCATGCAGTTCATGAGCTTCCAATCTAACATACGTATCGTCTTCGTCAACCTCAATACCCATCAGCTTCCAGGTTTCAATCCATCTATTTATTGGCCTATAACCTATTCTACAGCCACCCGGTTTGGGTATTAATGCTTTTCCGAATCGATAGATGAGAGGAGCAGCCAATAAAGAAGCTGTACGATACTTAGACCCCAAATCATAAGGAATCTCGTAAGTATTCAACCCAGAACCATTTAGAACTAATCTATTGGGACCAACCCACTCAACGTAACCGCCAATAGCTTTAATTATTTCTAAATCAGATAAAACATTGCCTATTCTGGGAACGTTCTCAATAGTAACGTTATCATTACTAAACATGGCTGCGGGTATAAGTTTTAGAACAGAGTTTTTTGCACCAGAAACACGCACATTACCTAATAAGGGATTACCCCCTACGATATTAACAGTAACCATAATTTAACTAAAGTAGATTATCAGCAGCGAATTAATTACTAAAAGCGTACTAACAACAATTGTAGCCATAAAGATACTCTTTTCCAACCCCCGACGTGTAGTATAAGTGCCACTAATACCACCAAAAGTACTGGAAAGCCCTTTACCTTTATTCTGTACCATTACAAGCACTATCATTAGTAATGACAATACTATCTGTGCAATCTTTACAATTTCCGACATTATTTCTTTTTGGCACTAAGCCAAGTTAAAAAACCATACACTAAACTGGTTAATAAGGCAGAAAAGACAAGACTTCCGGTCTTATCAAGGTGTTTTGATGGTAGCATAAACCCTAAAATATGCAAACTTGGTAAGTATGTGCCTGTAATAGTTAACCCCGGGATAGCAGGTGCTACAAAATAAAGAAGTAGCGCTGTTAAAACAAAGTGAACAGCCGGAAAAGTCAGCCCCTTAGCTTTGATGCCTAAGATGCTCAATGCAGGAATAATCAAAATGTTAAGTAGCGCTAAGCCGGTGACAAGAATAGCAGTACTTCTTATGGGGTCACCACCAAAGGTTATAGCACCAATATAGAGTTGCGTAAAATAAAGCGCTATGTATGAAAAAACAAAGGATCTGATTATATTTTTCATAAAATGCTCATTTATTATACTATCATCTGTTTAGTTGCTTCAGCCGAAGTTTATGGTGGTAACTCTGGGCAAATCTGTGAGCTTCATCTCTAAGCCGTATTAGCAACTTTAACCCTTCAGCATCAGCAGGCAACTTAAGTTCTGTGTAGCTGTTCGTGCTGTTATCATAATAAATAATTATTTCTTCTTTTTTCGCCAGGCCCACAACTGGAATCACCACATTCTTTTCTTCTAATACAGACAAAACGGCAGATAACTGACCCTTACCTCCATCTAGCACAATAAGATCAGGCACAGGCCAACTGCCATTTGTAACTCTCGTTAAGCGGCGCTCAAGTACTTCACGCAGCATAGAAACATCGTCTGGCTCCTCTTTGCTTTTAATCTTAAACTTCCTGTAATCAGATTTTTCCAGTTTGCCATCTACAGCAACCACCATAGAACCTGTGGCTTCTTTTCCTGAAATATTAGAAATGTCGTAACATTCAATTCTAGAGGGAAGCTCGCTAAGTATGGGCAATTCAGCTACTAATGATTCTAAAGCTCTATTTGCAATATCATCTGTAAGATAAGGGTTTTCTACATATTCCTCTGGCCGCCTGAAACTACTTTTTAGGAACTCAAGCCTTTTAATGATATCTCTAAGTTTTGCCGCCAACTCAAATTCCTGTTTGTGAGAAGCTTTTGTCATTTGCGAGTTTAGAGATTTTATAAGTTTATCGCTGTTACCCCGTAAAAATTTTTCCAATCGCTTAAGCTCCTTCTTATAATCCGCAACTGAAATTTTACCAGTACATGGCGCGGAACATAAGTTAAGGTCGCCATACAGACATGGTCTGTTTAGTCTTTGATGACTGCTATATTTTTGCGTACTACAATCTCTATAGGGAAAAGCTCTTCTTACAGCTCTGAGCATATACCTGGCAGAACCGGCACTTAGATAAGGCCCAAAAACTATATCAGACCTTTTCAGATCGGTCTTACGCGCTGTCTGGACTTTTGGCACTTTGACCTTCTTAGTGCTAGCAGAATTGACGGGTTCGGCTCGGATTACTACATATAGGCTTGATTTGTCATCTTTTAGAACTATGTTGTACTTAGGTTTATATTTTTTGATTAAATCTGCCTCTAATATAAGTGCTTCGATTTCGGATTGAACTTCTATATATGAGACGTCGTTAATTCTGGCAACAAGCGCAGCGGTTTTACTTGAGGGATCTATGGAAGCATTGAAATAAGAACCCACACGACTCTTAAGGTCTTTGGCCTTTCCAACATAAATTATCTGACCTCTTGAGTTTCTGAATTGATATACTCCAGGTCGTTGCGGAAAACTCTTAATTTTCGCTTTTAATTCCTCTTTAGACATGTAGTAAGCCTCTGATCGAGCAAATACATAAAATATGCTCCCCAGGAAAAATCCAGGGAGGTAAAAACTGCAAGACCTTAAGCACCTTTGATAAATAACCTAAAACCTAGTAACATCTTGGTAGCATGAAAAAACTACTACTTATATTAGCACTTATTGCCCTAATCATGCCAAAACAGGTAAGCGCCATAGAACAATTTAAAACGTCGTACCTGGTTAGCTACACCATATTCCCTACCGGTGAAACCCACGTAGAACAAGAAATCACTATTGAAAACAAAGAAAATGACATCCTGGCAACAACTTACTCAAATTCTATTAAACAAATGGAAATCTACGACGTTACCGGCACAGACACCAGAGGGCCACTAACTATTGAACTTAGCAAAGAAGACGACGTCACACACATCAAAGCAGAACTACTAGATAGAGTTGTAGGTAAAGGTAAGAAAAGCCAGATTTATCTAAGCTACAAAACTAAAGATATAGCAACTAAAGTTGGAGAAGTCTGGAACATCAACCTGCCGCAAGTATCAGGGCTTGAGACTATAGACACTTACCAGGTAAGCATACACGTACCAAAAACCTTTGGACCATTAATTTTCGTATCACCTAAGCCCCTTGAACAGTACGAAGACAACTTAACCACAACCTTCACTTACAACAAAGAATTGGTAAATAACACAGGTATAACTGCCGCTTTTGGCAAATACCAACTCATAAACTTCAAACTAAAGTATCATCTGAACAATGAAAACTGGTTTGCCGCTGTTCAAGAAATCGCGCTGCCACCAAATATACCTTACATACAGCAAGTTAAGCTTGTGCAAATGAACCCTACTCCTAGAAACTTATACATAGATGCAGACGGAAATACTATGGCTGAATACAAAGTTCCGGCAGGTAAGGACCTGCTAATTGAAGTTGTTGGAGCCGCTAAAGTATTAGGTAAACAAATTCAACCTGAGTTTGGAGGTAAGATGCATGAGCTGCCTCTGTCTGTAAGAAAGAACTATTTACACGCCCAACCATTCTGGGAAGCTGAAGCTGAACAAGTTAAGCAGAAAGCCAATGAGTTGTTTGATCCAAAAAAAACAGTATCCCAAAACGCTCAAAGTGTGTACAACTTTGTTATAAATACTTTGGAGTATGACCAGTCTATCGAGCAAGCAGAATATGTTCAAAGACATGGAGCATTGAAAGCCTTAACCGAAGAAGGACCATGGGCTTGTATGGAATTTACAGATCTATTTATAGCCCTAACTAGAGCAATGGGTATTCCATCGCGGGAGCTTAACGGTTATGCCTTTAACAAAACAGAAGGGGTCACCAGTCTGGAGGTAGAATTTGATACTAAAGATTTATTACATTCATGGCCTGAGTACTATGACCCAAACTTCGGGTGGGTAATGGTTGACCCCACATGGGGGGATACTTCAGGGATTGATTACTTCACAAAATTAGACACAAATCATGTAGTTTTCGTTATAAGAGGCAGTGAGTCCGAATACCCCTACCCCGCGGGCGCCTATAAACTCGACGAAGAAGATAAACAAGTGGAAATAGATTTCTCCCAAAACACTAATGAATTATTCAAAGAACACATACAACTACAACACAGTAAAAGCATTCTAACCAGGCTATTGGAACTTATCACAAGCAAAAAGTACTATACAGCCTACAATGACAGTGGGCTGATAATAAAAGACTTTAACAACAGTGGTAAAATACTATTTCCATTTGATAAAGTGCGTATTGTCCTAGAGGAGGGCGCAACAATTTCTTTTGAAGACTATACGGGAAAAAGTAAATCACTGGACTACTCTATTATCGAATAAAGCTATTTACGATCACGCAAGGCATCAGCAGTATACGAAGAATTATTCTGGAACAGATCCTGTAAGGGACCGGAAAAGACTACTTCACCGCCCTTGTCACCACCTTCGGGGCCTAAATCAATAACCCAGTCTGCATTGGCAATAACATCCAGATTATGCTCCACAACTAAAACTGTGTTACCTTTAGAGCTTAGCCGTTTGATAATAGCAATAAGCCTCTCTAGATCAGCAAAGTGCAGCCCTGTAGTGGGCTCATCTAGTATATAAAGAGTGCCGCTATTAACTTTCTTTGATAACTCCAGCGCAAGCTTTATTCTTTGTGCTTCGCCACCTGATAACGTAGGAGCTGGCTGACCCAACCTTATATAAGACAAACCAACATCATGCAAAGTTTGAAGTTTTCTTTTTATAGGGGGTATATTTTCGAAAAAATCCAGCGCTTCTTCCACCGTCATATCTAGTACATCGGCGATGTTCTTACCTTTGTAGTAGATTTCCAGAGCCTCGCGGTTGTATCTTTTCCCTTCACATACTTCGCAATTCACATAAACATCCGGCATAAATTGCATCTCGATTTTAATCTGGCCTTCACCACCACAAGCCTCACATCTACCGCCTTTTACATTAAAACTGAATCTTCCGGGGTTATAGCCACGAATCCTGGCCTCTTCTGTTTTGGAAAACAGCTCTCTAATATAATCGAATGCTTTTGTATAAGTAGCAGGATTAGATTTTGGGGTTCTGCCAATAGGAGACTGGTCAATTGCTATAACTTTAGAAACTGCTTCCAGACCGGTAAGTTCCTTAAAAGGCAATGGGCGCTCTTCAAGCTTCATTCCAAAGTACTGACGTAAACCTGAATACAATGTATCCATGATAAGTGAGGATTTACCGGAACCAGACACACCCGTGACACACACAAACTTGCCCAAAGGTATTTGGATATCAATATTTTTCAGATTTCTACCCGAAGCACCTTTTAAAACCACATAATTGTCTTTATCAGGTTTTCTGTCAGTAACATTAGCCAATTCCACGTTGCCAACTACTTTAGCACCACTTAGGTATTTCCCGGTAAGTGAATTTTTGGCTGACATAATTTCTTGGGGAGTTCCTTCGGCTATTACCGTGCCCCCCTTGTCTCCTGCGCCAGGACCAAAATCAAAAATATAGTCACTTTCCAGCATGGTGTCTTTATCGTGTTCAACTACTAAAACAGTATTACCTAAGTCTCGAAGGTGCTTAAGAGTATTAATAAGTTTTTTCTGATCTCTCTGATGAAGACCTATTGAGGGCTCATCCAGCACGTATAACACTCCGGATAAACCAGAGCCAATTTGCGAAGCAAGCCTGATTCGCTGGGCTTCACCACCAGATAAATCAGACGCGGCACGCTCTAAAGATAAGTAGCTAAGCCCAACATCCAGCAAAAATTTAACTCTATAACCAATTTCCTTGAGAATCGGCTGAGCAATAGCACTCTCCCGTGACGGGAATTTACTGCCCAGCCTACCTAACCATACATTTAGATCTTCTATAGATAAGCTAGTAACATCCCAAATATTTTTACCTTCAATAACAACAGATAGAGATTCTTTTTTTAGTCTGGAACCTTTACATAAAGGGCACGTTTCCCTCACCATATACTTTTCTATATCGTTACGAATAAAATCTGACTTGGTTTCTTTGTGGCGCCTTAATAAGTTGGGAATTACACCCTCATATGTCGCCCAGTAAGTGTTTTCTCTACCTTCTTTCCTAAAGGTCACTTTGAACTTTTTTTCCCTTGGCGCACCAAATAGCACAATTTTAAAGACTTCCTTTGGTATTGCAGAAATAGGATCATCAAGTGAGAAACCATACTCAATTGAAACAGCTTGCAACACGCGGGAAGTCCAGGTATAACGCTCAAACAGACTTGACCAAGGAAAAATGCCACCTTCTCTGATAGAAAGCTTAGGGTTGTATAGTAGCTTTTCATCTATAACTAGTTGCGTTCCCAAGCCATCACACTTAGGACAAGCACCTTGAGGGGAATTAAATGAAAAGTTTCTAGGCTCAATATCCGGTAAAGATACATTACATACTGGGCAAGCAAAATTTTCGGAAAACAGATGATCTTCGAACTCTTTGGGGTCAGAGGTAAAATCAAAATCGTTATCTTTTACTATAGTCATTACTACATTGCCACTGCTCAACCCAAGCGCGGTTTCAACAGACTGAAAGATTTCGCTTCTTAATTCTTTCTCCCTGTCCTTTAATCTATCTTTAGTTAACACATGCCTGCTTACTAAGGCTTCAATGGTGTGCTTATTGGTCTTAATAAGTTCAAAATCCGCATCTAGGCTTCTGATGTGACCATCAATTCGTGAGCGAATGATACCTTGCTTTTTCAGGTTCTGAAACAAAGTGGAATATTCACCTTTTCTATCTCTTATAACCGGTGATAACAGCATAAATCTAACACCCCTGCCGGTCGAGAATTCTTTTTCTGCGGAAGCTATATCAAAAATATGTCGGACAATCTGTTCAGAGCTTTGCCTGCTGATTTCCCTGCCACATTCAGGACAGTGCGGATGTCCCGCGCGGGCAAATAATAGCCTTAGAAAGTCGTATACCTCAGTAACCGTACCAACAGTTGACCTGGGATTGCGTGAAGTAGTTTTCTGACCAATGGCAATAGCAGGAGACAAACCTTCTATACTGTCTACATCTGGTTTATCCATAACTCCAAGGAATTGCCTGGCGTAAGACGAAAGGCTTTCTACATACCTACGCTGACCTTCGGCATAGACTGTATCCATAGCTAAAGAGGATTTTCCCGAGCCAGACACACCCGTAAATACAACTAACTTGTCCTTGGGAATTTCTAGATCTATGTTTTTCAAATTATGCTGACGAGCACCCTTTATAACAATTTTTTTGTTATCGCTAACCATAAATTAGGATTATACGGGATTTGTTTGGGTTTGTTAAGAAGTTAATCGTCGTCCTTGTCTTTCTTGTCTTCTTTCTTTGGCTCAGCACACAATCTACTAGGTATCTTTGAGCCTCTTAAAAAAACTTCCGTCATATTGCATTTTTCATCTTTAAATACAATAACGTCACTAGGCACCTCAAAATTTTCTGCAGTCGTTCCTTCCAGCAAGTTCACCATAATCTGATTCCAAATCGGGGCAGCACCACTTAACCCGGAAGCCAGGTATTCATTCATAGGTGTGTTATCGTTATTACCCACCCAAACACCTACTGTATAACTGGGCGTATAGCCAAATGTCCAGTTATCCTTTTTCAAATCAGAAGTTCCGGTTTTAACTGCCACTTGATAACCAGGAATATTAAGCATACTATTTGGCCCAAAAGCAGCACTCCTTGCTGCATTGTCAGACAGAATGTGTGTAAGCATATAGGCAACTCCCGTATCAATTATCTGCCTTTCTACAATATGCTTTGTGTATATCTCATACCCCTTAGCATCTGTAATCGAAACAATTGGGGTAACACTGGTATATTTTCCGCCTCTAGCTAAGGTAGCATAAACATTGGCTAAGTCCAGCAACCTTACTTCCCTGCCGCCCAAAGTTATAGCAAGACCATAATTACCATCAACTTCCCAGCCTTGCAGACCCAGATCCCTACCTAAAGTAGCAACATTATCGGCGCCTAATTTGTGTACAAGTTTTACTGCAGGAATATTATATGAATTTGCCAAGGCTTGCCTTAAGGTTACTCTACCGTGGAATCTGCCATCATAGTTTACAGGCTTATACACACCAGACTCATCTGGGTAAGCTACAGGGGAATCATCAATTACTGAAATCGGAGTAAGTCCACTCTTGAAAGCCGACGCATAAGTTAAAGGTTTGATAGATGAACCAGGCTGCCTAAATGCGGTAATAACATCAAAAGCGCCCCAACCTTCTTTAAAATAATCAACAGACCCAACATAAGCTAAAATCTCCCCGGTTTTTGAATCCAAAACAACTGCTGCACCATTTGTTATATTCAGATAATCACTTCTTGCCACCTCCCTACTTACAATAGTTTGGACCTGCTCCTGCAAATCGAGATCCAGGCTTGTGGTGACGACTAATCCGCCAAAGTTTGTATACCTAGGGCCATAAGTTTGTTCAAGATAATTCCTGACATAGGTAACAAAATGAGGTGCTCTAATATACTCAGCTTGTGTCACAAAGTGTAAAGGCTGGTTAAAAGCAACTGTAGCTTCTTCCTCAGAGATGTAGTTCATTTCAACCATTTTGTCTAGTACCAAACGTTGCCGTACTTTAGCCATATCCAAATTACCATTTAGGGGTGAATATATTGTAGGAGCTTTTGGTAAACCCGCGAGCAAACTTGCCTCTGCGAGGTTTAATTCCGAAACGTGTTTGCCAAAAAACTTCTGAGAAGCTACTTCAACTCCCCAGGCCGAACCACCGTAAGGAATGTTATTAAGATACAATTCCAAAATTTCTTCTTTAGAATATTTAGCTTCAATCCAAACTGCTAATACTAACTCTTTCAGTTTTCTTGATATAGTGCGTTCAGGCGTAAGCAGTACATTCTTTACAAGCTGTTGAGTAATTGTGGATCCGCCTTCCAGCCTGTTTTCAAAAAATATTGATTTAGCAGCTCTGATTATGGAGTCTAGCCTAAATCCAGGATGTGAAAAGAATTTGTCATCTTCAATGGCTATTGTTGAAGCAATAACATCTCTAGGAATTTGCTCAAGCTTAACCGGTTTGTACTCTTTGTCGATGTAAATTTCGTAAAGTAGTCTGCCTTTTCGATCCAGAATTTGGGTTGGTTGATATTGCTGACTTGCCTTAATAAGCGCAGGATTAGGCAGATTTTTCAACCAAGTAATTAACTGATAAGGAACAAAAACGAAAACAAGTGAAGCTATAAACCCGAAAACAAAGATTTTTACAGTTTTGAGGGAAGGTAAACCCGGCGAGAATTTTACAATACGCAGTGTTCTAATCTTGTTTGCAGCATCCTGGAAAAAAACAAAAATGGAAATCAAAGAGTAGCCAACTTTCTTGTTGAAACTAAAGGAAATACTTAGAATGCGGAATATAAACTGCTGTCCTTTTTCTAAAATTTCCCTCATATGTCCGATGCGGGAAATGTATCAAAAAAGTAGAAACATTACAATGATTTTTCAAAAATTTATAGAAACTTCTTAAGATCTTTAATTAAGTCTCTTATTTTTGCCGCTTCCTCAAAATTCAAGACTTCTGCCTCATAAAGCATAAGCTGTTCTAGCTTTTTAATCTCTTCAGCCAACTCATCTGGCGGAAGTTGGCCATAGTCAATATCTATAGACTTACCACGCGGCTTTAGGGCTTCCTCAAGCTCTTCATCAATAAGTTTCTCTCTTATTGGCTTAGTTATACCTACAGGAACAATGTTATGTTCAAGGTTGTATTGCATCTGATATTCTCTTCGTCTTTCCACTTCATCCATAGCACGTTTCATAGAATCAGTGATATGGTCCGCATACATAACTACTTCCCCAAGAATATGTCGGGCGGCTCTTCCCATAGTCTGAATTAAAGACTTATCAGACCTTAAAAAACCTTCCTTATCTGCATCCAGAATAGCCACCAGGGAAACCTCAGGCAGATCCAATCCTTCTCTTAGCAAGTTAATACCTACAAGTACGTCGTAGTTTCCCTTACGTAAGTCATCAAGAATTGTAGTTCTTTCTAGAGTATCGATATCGGAGTGCAAATAAGTTACCTTTATGCCTTTTTCCACTAGAAAGGAAGCAAGCTCTTCTGCCATTCTTTTCGTAAGAGTGGTAACCAGAACTCTTTCTCCTCTTGCCACGCGCTCTTGTATTCGCTCAAGCAAATCATTTACCTGACCCTCTGTAGGTAATACGGTGATTTTTGGGTCAACAATACCGGTTGGGCGAATTAGTTGCTCATAAATGTTAGTTTCAGACATGCCAAGCTCCCAATCACCCGGAGTAGCACTGGTGTATATAATCTGGTTAGTCTTTTTTAGAAATTCTTCAAAATTAAGTGGTCTATTGTCTCTAGCTGAAGGTAATCTAAAACCATAGTCAATCAAAGTTGTTTTGCGCGCCTGATCTCCGTTATACATGCCTCTAATCTGGGGAATTGTAATATGAGATTCATCTATCACTAACAGGTAATCTTTTGGAAAAAAGTCCATTAAGCTGTATGGGGCATCTCCAGGGCCTCTGCCATCAAAATAGCGCGAATAGTTCTCGATACCTTTACAGTAACCAATCTCCTGCATCATTTCCAGATCATAGTTAGTGCGCTGCTCTAGTCTATATGCCTCCAGGTTCTTACCTAAAGCACGTAATTCACCAAGTCTAAGTTCTAGATCATGCTTAATTTGAGTTAGGGCGCCCTCTCTGCTTTCTTCAGCAGTAACATAGTGTTTAGCAGGGTAAATAAGTGCAAAGTTGCCTTCTTTTGCAATATGCTCAACGTAATCTTCAGGATCCTGTGTTACAGATTTGGTATGGCTGCCACGCCTTTCTGTAGGTAACATACTTCTATCAATAGAGTCACCTGTTAAGGGATCAAAGTAGGTTATAGAAACAAGTTTGTCATCAAACAACTCAAGCCTCACTGCCATGTCTTGATATGCCGGAAATATGTCAACCACATCACCTCTTACTCTGTAAGTACCACGTTTAAAATCCATTTCGGATCTGTCATAGTAGAGCTGAGTTAGTCTTTTTAATACATCAGCTTTTCTGATCTTCATACCACTTCTAAGTTCTAGCGCCACTTTCGAGTACTCTGCTGGTGAACCCAGGTTGTAAATGCAAGACACCGAAGCTACAACAATAACGTCTTTTCTTGTCATAAGAGAAGTTGTAGCCGCAAGCCTAAGCTTATCTATTTGTTCATTTATATCTGCGTCTTTTTCAATATAAGTATCTGTGGAAGGCAAGTAGCTCTCAGGCTGATAGTAGTCATAGTAACTTACAAAGTATTCAACAGCATTTTCAGGAAAATAATCTCTAAATTCTTGGAATAATTGGGCTGCCAAAGTTTTATTGTGCGATATAATTAAGGTGGATTTATTTATATTTGCGATAACGTTAGCTACTGAAAAAGTTTTGCCACTACCTGTAACACCCAAAAGTGTTTGGTGCTTTTTGCCCTCTCGCAAACCTTGAGTAAGAGATTGGATAGCCTTTGGCTGATCTCCTGTTGGGTTGTAGTTAGCATGGAGCCTAAACATTTGTCTATTGTAGCACAGTGTTTGGGTTTTGTTTGGATACATTTTAGTGATTTCTTATAGTCATAGCCTTCAGGAATTTAAAATTGCGATACCAGCCAAAAACAGTCATGGAATTTTACTGCATTGATAACAAAATTTTTGTCTGAATTATCACAACAAGTCCCCTGCCCGGTTGCAGATTATGCCAGAGTTAGTATAGTAAATTTGATGCAAAATGATTTAACTCTTGAACAAATAAGAGCAGTAGTTACTGAGGTAGTAGATAGTGCACTGACACCTATTAGAAAGGATATTGAAGAAATTAAAACCAGACTGACTAACTTGGAAAATAAAGTAAACCAGCTGGAAATCAAGGTAGACAGGCTTGAATCTAAAGTAGACCAGCTCGAAATCAAGGTAGATAGTCTCGAAGCCAAAGTTAACCAAATTGAGGTTAATATAGATAAATTAGATAACAGGCTTGACCAACTAGACAATGACTTTCACAAATTTACACACGCTATGATGGAAAATACTACAGAAACGTCTAAAAGATTAAGTATCTTCGATGAAAGATTTGATAAAAGCGCTGAAAAACTTAATGTTCATAGCATAAAGCTAGACAGAATAAGCACTTATGAAAATGCTTTTGTTTTAAAAGATACACTTAAGCAATTCGCGGAAGATAATGATTTGAAGTGTAAACTATAAAAACACTTCCTTGACATTTTCGCCTCTTCTTCGGTACCATTAAGACATACGAAAAAACCCCAAAAGTACTTAATTTTGAAAGGATCAAATGAGCCCTATAACTCTTTATAAAAGGCAAAAACAAATCCTAGACTTTATTTCTCAATATATTCAAATTAATGGCTTCTCCCCTACCTTGCAGGAAATTGCAGACGCTATGAACTTATCTTCCCTGGCTACAGTTCACGAGCACTTGGAAGCACTAGTAAAAAAACAAGTGATCAGAAAGTATGAAGGCGCTATTAGAGGTATAGAAATTCTGGATGAGGCCATAAGCTCCACACTGCATGGCATTGAACTTCCCTTAGTAGGCTACATTGCGGCAGGTGAACCAATCGAGGCTAACGAAGACCCTACCGAAACCGTAACAGTATCCCCAGACTTAGTGTCAAAAGTAAAAAGATGCTATGTATTACAGGTAAAAGGCGATTCCATGATAAATGAAGGTATTTTTAACGGAGATTACGTAGTAATTCAACAGCAAGACACCGCTGAAAATGGTGATATTGTAGTAGCACTGCTAGATAACGGTTTTGCCACCCTAAAATCTTTCTATAAAGAAAAGGACGGCAGAATCAGATTGCAGCCTGCAAATGATGAAATGGAACCCATCTACGTTAACAGTAAAAGAGACCTTAAAATCCAGGGTAAAGTGACTGGAGTAATCAGAAGGTACGTATAAGCTAATTTACTATTAAGTAAATATAGGGTACCCTTACTAGTATGGAAAATATTGTCAGTACAGTTCTAGGTTATATTGAGGCATTAGCCGCCAACGTCTCTTTAGAATGGTTTACATTTATTGGTTCCTTTATCGAAGAGGTATTTGCACCTATTCCATCACCCTTCGTGCTTTCATTAGCTGGTTCAATAACTGCCGCCCAAAATAGAGCATTACCCTACATTTTCGTAGTGGCGCTAATAGGAGCTACAGCAAAGTTGCTAGGTGGAATTTTAGTATATGTGCTGGCAGATAAAACAGAAGATTTGATTGTAGGTAAGTTTGGGAAATTTTTCGGGATTAAACACACAGACATAGAAAAACTGGGCAAAATGTTTAATAAATCAAAAAAGGATTTCGTTACACTCTTTGCCTTAAGGTCTATACCTTTAGTTCCTAGCTCACCTATTTCTGCAGTAACAGGACTTATCAAGCTAAATTTTAGAACATTTGTAGTAGCAACTTTTACAGGAAATATTGTTCGCAACTTGTTTTTCTTGTACTTGGGCTATACGGGCCTAAGTGCATCGGAAGACGTAGCCAGCGGTATTGAAAGTATGGAAACTGTTGGTAAAATTTTATTTCTTGGAGCACTTGGTGTGGGATTATTTATTTTATGGAAAAAAAGGCAGAAAGGAAATATTTTCGATATGGCAAATTTCTCAAAAGATGATAAGGCTAAAGAAGCAAAAGATTTATTAAATTACAAAGAAGTGTCAGAACTTCCTAAAGAAGAATCTGATGAGTTACCCACGCTGTATATTTTTAGACACGGGCAAACAGAAGATAACGCTAACTATATTTTCAGCGGCTGGCGCGATTCGCCTATAACAGAAACTGGCAAGCAGCAGGCAGAGGTATTAGCAGAAAAACTTAAAGACAAGAAACTTGATGTGCTGATTTCATCACCCCAAATCAGAGCTGTAGATACTATGAAGATTGCTGTATCAAAAAACCCTACAGCAAAAGACCTACCAATAGAGACAGATGAACGCATCAAGGAAAGATCCTATGGAGACTATCAGGGTAAAAGTAAAATGGAAATTCAGATGGAAGACCCGGAAAAGTTGCAAAAAATCAGGAGAGGTTACTCGGAAGTACCACCTAATGGTGAAAGTATTGGCATGGTCTGCAAGCGTGTTGCCTCTTTTTGCGAAGATATTGTAAAGCGCATGAAAGAGGAAAATATTAATGTGGCAGTTTCTTGTCACGGCAATTCTATGCGCGGCTTTAGAGAATATTTTGAACACCTAGCTCCAGAAGAAGTAGAAAAGCTAGAAACTCCGTTAGGGCAAGATTACGCAGCTTACGTGATTAGGTAAAAACTAACCAGGTAGGTCTATGCCAAGGCTTCAACATTGCCACCTGAAGTATAGTCTATGTTATCGTACTTTCTTAAAATAGCATTGAGTGAGTTCTTCAATTCCTCGTAGGCTTGTGTTGTCTTTGCTTCGAACTTAACTGTAATGTAAGGGCCATTTTGAGAAGCTCTTATAATTGCCATTCTATCATCAAGATCCGCACGTATACCGTCAATATCAATATACTTTGCATCTGATCCGAAAAGTTGCTTTATATCTGCGGTAATTTCACTGGAAATTAGTGAAAACTTAATATCATCAGAACAGCCAAGCTTAATTTGGGGACTGGAAAAATAAAAAGGTAGACTGGCTAGAACCGGGGAAAGTGTCTCTTCATGTCTTTCCAGATAGGATAACAGACGAAGGGAGGCAAACGCCCCATCGTCGTGACCGTAAAAATTATCCATAAAAAAGAAGTGGCCAGATAATTCGCCACCAAAAGGCGCCCGAAGTTCTTTTACTTTCGCTTTTATGAATGAATGTCCTGTCATCCACATGACAGGCTTACCACCCGAGAAACTAATTACATCAGAGACTTGTTTAGAACACAAAGTATTAAAAACTATGCTACTTCCAGGTAAATAATCTAAGATATCTAGTGCAAATATTGATATGAGGTTATCGTTCCAGATAGGCTTACCAGTTTCATCGACAATACCTAATCTATCTCCGTCACAGTCAAATGCGAATCCAATGTCAGCATTCTCTGCAACTACACTATTACCTAGTCTATTTAAAACACTTTGTACGGTGGGGTCAGGATCACCAAGTGGAAAGTTACCATCAAGATTACAATTTTGTTCTATTACAGTATGTCCTGCGGTTCTTAAAAGGTCTGGTAGAAATTTGCCAGCAGTACCATTACACGCATCGACAACTATTTTAAGACTCTTTTTATTATATACCTTGGAAAGAATATCTGTCTTGTATAAGGGAAAAATATCCTCGGTTACTAAAGAACCAGACTCCTGGTAACAACTAAAATCTTCAGATTGAGCAATTGCCTTAAGCCACTGAAGCTCGTCAGTAATGAGCGTATCTGAGAAACCCAGTGCAAGTTTGAAACCATTGTACTCCTTAGGGTTGTGTGACGCAGTGATCATTACAGCTCCTTTAGCAAGGTAGTGATACTGTGCCCAATAGGTTGTAGGTGTTAGAGCTAGGCCTATATTCTTAACTCTAAAGCCACAATCCACCAGTTGGTCTATTACCACTTTATGAATCCTAGGAGAGGTTAAACGAGCGTCATGGCCAACCACAACATCTCTAATTTGTCTTTGGTACAGAAAGGTTGCGTATGCTTTTATTATAAGTCGAACATTTTCATCAGTAAGTTCAGTGTCAGCAATACCCCGGATGTCATAACCACGGAAGATATGAGAAGGAAGGCTGTTTTTTATCATGCGTACATAATACCACCTGACACCATATATTAGACAACATACATAAATTTCATGGCGCATTGTCCTATAGTCCTTGATGCAAGTATACAAATCTGATATAGTTCCACCAGTTTGACAACACAACAAGGGAGATAAAAATCATGTTCGAATTCGTTGCAAGGGCGGAGGTAGCAGCACCTCCTATGCATGCATGGGTAATACATCGGGTTGTACCGGTCCGAGGATACGCCTTTTACCTGATCATGCCATGCGGGTATGCCATATTGGTTACCCTGATCTGTCTAGCCAATCTTGTGCTGACATTATTGGCCATATGGGCGAACGTTCCAGGTCTAGCCACCTTGGGTATACTCGCCACACTGACGGCAATATTAACAAGCCTGTACGAATACTTTAAAGGAGTAACCAATCTGCTCTTCCATATGAAAGGCATCAGGGAATTTCCTGACAACTACAAATCTCTGGGAGGGATGGAGAACTAACCAAAGACCGCCGTTAGGCACGTAGCAATACGACCTTCCGGCGGTTTCGTCTTTTCAAAAACCTACTCGTTTACGCTATAGAAAACCTCAAGCAGCCTATTATACTTCACAACCCTTTCCCCTCTTGCCGGAGCACCTGTTTTAATAAAATCAGCCCCTACTGCTAAAGCCAAATCTGCAATAAACGTATCCTCTGCCGTTTCACCACTCCTGTGCGAAACCACAACAGCCATATTATTATCTTGTGCCTTACGCACAAACTCCAATGTCTCAGATAATGTTCCTATCTGATTGGGCTTGACAATCACCGCATTCGCCAAGTTCTCTTCAATAGCACTATCTAATAAACTTGGATTAGTCACCACTAAATCATCTCCTACTATAAGCAACTTATCGGTAAAAGCTTCAGTTAATGCTTTCCAACCAAGTTTATCATTTTCATAAAACCCATCTTCCAAATACATAATGGCAAACTGCTTAACCAGTTGTACATAAAAGTTAGCTAATTCTTCAGAAGAAAGCACCTTACTCTCCTCAGAAATTTCATACTTACCATCTTTGTAAAAAGATTCGGCAGCCACATCCATTCCCAAAAATACATTGTCTCCTACTTGGTAATGCTCATTAGCAGCATTGGTTATAAAAGATAACGCGCGTTCTACGGTAAATCCGGAAGGCGCAAAACCACCTTCATCTCCAACACCTGTATTAAACCCATTTTCCTTAAGATCACTCTTTAGCTGATGATATACATCCATTCCTGCTTGAACTGCTTTATCATAAGGCATAGTTTTAGCAGGAATAAGCATAAACTCTTGGAAAGACAGTCCGTTTTGCGCATGTTTACCACCATTTAGAATATTAAAAACAGGCGTAGGAAACTTCAGTTCTGCATCATTACCATACAAAGCTTTCAGATATTCATATAATTCCTGTTCACGGGAAGAAGCAGCAGCTCTAGCGACTGCAAGTGATACAGACAAGATAGCATTGCAGCCCAGGTTACTCTTGTTATTGGTACCATCCAGACTTATGAGGGTATCGTCAACATCAGCCTGATCAAAAGGGTCTTTACCCACCAAAACATTTTTAATCTGCGAATTTACATTGCTAGCAGCCTGATCTGCAGAAACGGAAATAGCTTCATTTTCGCCCTTTGATGCACCTTCAGGCACAGACTGCACACCAAAGCTGCCATCGTCCAAAGTAACTCTAGTTGAAATAGTCCAATTACCACGGGAATTAACAATTTTATACGCTTTAATATCTTTTATAGTAGACATAAGTTATTCCAAATAAAATTTATACTAGAGAATCAAGAAGACTGTCTATTTTACTACAAGTCTTCTTTTTGTTTTAGCACTTGTTCGGGAACTGGCGATAAGATTTTTTTCTGCATCGTATACTATCTTTCTGGTCTTAGCTAAAACATCAGGGCTAACAGAAACCGACGTCACCCCCCAGTCAACCAACATTCTCACCATATCCGGGTATTCTGAAGGAGCCTGACCACAAACAGAACTGGTAATTTTGTGCTTTCTGCAGGTCGTAACAATTTTTTCCAGACTGGCAAGCACCGCAGGATTCATTTCATTATAAATACCAGCTACTTTTGGATTATCTCTATCAACACCTAAAGTAAGCATGGTCAGATCATTAGTGCCAATTGACACCCCATCAATACCTTCAGCAATAAAGTCTTCTAGTAAAATAACATTGGAAGGAATTTCTACCATCATCCACACATTAAACAGGCCACTTCTACGCAAACCATTGGCTGCCATAAGTTTTTTGACCTCTCTAAGTTCATCAACAGTTCGCACAAATGGCAGCATAACATGTAAATTCTTAAAACCAAGCTTATTACGGACGTGCTTAATTGCTTCGATTTCCATCTTAAACACTCGTTCATCTACAATATATCTGCTCACACCTCTAAATCCAATCATCGGGTTGGGTTCATCTTTCTCAAATTCGCGACCACCTTTTAACGAAGCATACTCGTTAGTTTTAAAATCCGTAAATCTATATACAACCGGTCGGGGGTCAAAAGCCTCGGCAAATTTAGCCAAGTTATCTGACAAACTTTTAATAAATACCTTTTCTTTTTTGTCTTTAATAAATTTTCTTGGGTGGGCCCCCATTTGGGCAATAATAAACTCGGCACGCAACAAGCCCACACCATCAACATCACGTTCAGCCATTTCTGCTGCCAATTCAGGCTCCGCTAAATTCATATAAATTCTCGTGGCAGTTTTGGCACCATCAGGTAATGCATCCTGCTTATCTACTTTTTGCTTTTTTGTTACATCCCCTTCATAAACTTTACCTCTGGCACCATCAACCGTAATTACTTCACCATCAGCTAGCATTTTTGTAGCTGAGTCAGACCCAACTACTGCAGGCAACCCAAGTTCTCTACTGACAATAGCTGCGTGAGAAGTTCTGCCTCCTTCATCAGTCAAAATAGCGGCAGCTCTCTTCATAGCAGGAACATAATCCGGATTAGTCATAACAGCCACAAGTACATCACCCATTTTTACCTTAGTTATCTCGGAAGGCTTATTAACAATTTTTACCGGGCCACTGGCCACACCCGGGGAAGCGGCAAGACCTTCTAATAAAACCTTAGGGGATTTGGAAGTATCAACCACTATCTCAACATCCTCGTGATGTTCTTTTAGTGTAGTAACTGGACGGGACTGCACAATATACAGTTTTCTACCCTCTAAGCCCCATTCAATATCCTGTGGCAGACCACCATAGTGTTTTTCCACCTGCATGCCAATTTGCGCCAAAGCCTTGATATAAGTGTCACTTAGCTTTTGCCTTTCTTGATAAGCCTTGGAAATAGGAGTCTTACCTGACTGGGTTAACTGCCAGGTTTGCTTCTCAATGTGCCTAGAAATAATCTTTCCTGATTTTTTACCCACAATATACTGATCTGGTGTAAGCTCACCGGAAACTATAGGCTGGCCTAACCCAAAGGCTGCTTCAATAGACACATCATCCCGATTATTAGTTACAGGGTTAACTGTAAACATAATCCCTGAGACTTCTGATTGCACCATCAGCTGAACCGGCACAGCAATACCCACTTTTAGATGACCAAACCCCTTCTCAGTTCGATAGAATATTGCGCGGGGTTCAAATAAAGACGCCCAACATTTTTGTACGTGCTTTACTACATCTTTATAACCTTTAATGTTTAGATAAGTTTCCTGCTGGCCAGCAAATGAAGCATCAGGAAGATCTTCAGCCGTAGCAGAGGATCGTACTGCCACAAGCTTATCGTGTTCACCACAGAGTTTATGATAAGTTAGTTTTATTTCTTCTTCCAAATCCGGAAGCATTTTTGCAGCTAAAATTGCCGTTTGAATATTTTTAGAAGCTTTTTGTAATTTGGCGGAATTGTTAACATCCAAACTGGAAAGTTCAGTCAAAATTTTCTGCCTTAAGGAAGTACTCTCTACAAAGTCAAAATAAGCCTTAGCTGTTACTATAAAGCCATTAGGTACGGGAATGTCGTTGACATACATTTCTCCTAAGTTTGCACCCTTACCACCTACCAGGGGAATATCAGTCTTGCGAACCTCTTTAAACCAGAGTATACGGGCAGTTTTCTTACTCATATAAAAAAGTATAACATCATAACCAGCTATTGCGAAGACATTTCCATACCAGCTTTTGGCAAGGTAAATACAAACTTAGCTCCTTGAGGAATATTATCTTCCACCCATAAATTCCCACCATGTGCCTCAATAATACCTCTAGCAATAACTAACCCTAATCCAGTACCTTTTGCTTGGGAGTCTTTACCCTGAACATATCTTTCAAAGATCCTAGATTTCAGATCATCCGAAACACCCTTACCTGTATCTGCAACAGAAATATCAACATTCGAACCATTAACTTCAGATCTGATGGTAATAGTACCGCCTTGGGGTGTGTGCTTTATAGCATTGGACAATAAGTTATCCAACACTTGTCTGATTTTCTTTTCGTCCAGCCGCATATGGTTAATAGCTGAGTCCAGCTTCATGACTATCTGGATACCATTTTGTTGTGCTAATGTATCGTAATAATATTTGGTGCTTTCTAGCAAGTTAGCTATATCAACATCGGACTTAAATAACTCTATCTTACCGGATTCTATCTTGGCAGCATCTAGAAGATCGTTTACTTTGTCAAGTAAGGCGTCTGTGGAGGCTTTTATCTGAACCAAAAACTCATTTTTCTGCTCCAGACTAAGCCTGTCTGCTTGAGTCAGCAAAAGATCCGAGATGCCCTTAATAACAGTTAGTGGCGATCTAAGCTCATGAATCACCATGGCAGAAAAGTCTCGTCTTAATTTTTCCAGCTCCTTTTCCTGAGTTTTATCATAAACAATCATACCTACCCTGGAAAGGCTATCACCATTCCGGATAGGAATAAGCGCAATTTCAAAATACTTGTCATCTAGATTCACGTTATCAAAATCTTTGGGGGTATTGGTAGTAAAAACTGCAGATAGTTCTTCCCGTAAAGAGAAAGCGGGTGCAAAATAACTATCCAGATCCATAATATTAACACCAATACTATCCTGGATACCTGTTAATTTATACAAAGCAGGATTATCAACTAAAACTTTAAAATCACCATCAAACATAACCACACCGTCAGTCATGCTATCAACCATAGTTCTAAACTTAGCTTTTTCTCTTTCAATAACGTCTTTTAAGTTTATTAGGTGTGAAAGGGTTGTGTCTAACACATCAACTATAAAAGCTTCGTCCTGGCTATCAAATGTATTGGCATTTTTATGAGTTATAGAAAAGTAACCAACTAAAGTATCTTTGTTTTTTAGCGGAATAATTAACCGGGAAGCAAACTTGGAAATACCACCTGCTCCAGTAGGAGCCCCTACAACGTATTCTTCAAGTTCAATTTGCGGGTTATCAAGCCTAATAACTAACTCATTTTTTAAACTGGCGACATAATCTTTAGAAACACCTACATTCGCAACACATTTAAAAATTGCTTTAGTTTCGCTAGTTTGAATAACGTAGGCAAAGGCATCAAATGTTAAATTAGCGAGCAACACACTGTTGAGTGCTTCTAGAGCATCCGGAAGACTCAGAGACACACTGTACTTCTCAGTAACAGCATCCAGATAATTGTTCTCCGCCATTGCTTTGTCAGCTTTTTTCTGAATATTTTCAGGTATAGAGTGTGGTCTTTTTAAGGATATTTTCTTAAGTGAAATGAAAAGCGCTAACCCAGATAGAAGCACTAAGAAACCTAAAAAAATGGCAACTGCAGGCAGCATAGTTAAATGTTAGTTAATGTAACATCTGAGCTTTGAACTTCTCCTAAATAATGGGCGACTTTCTCTGAAAGTTCTGAAGGTACAATATTGTATTTAAGCATATAGTCTTCGGCACCAAGGTCGAGAGCCTTTCGGATGTTGGAGTCATCTCCATAGTTTGTTAGCATTACCACTTTTTTGGAAGCAAGTTCTTCATCAGCCTTTAGTTCTTCCAAGATTTCCAGACCGTTTCTGCCGGGTAACATTACATCTAACAGGATCAAATCCGGGTTTTCTGTTCTGACAGCATCAACAGCAAGCATACCATCGGAAACATTAACAACTTCATAATTATTTAGTTTAAGCTGAGTGGAGTAAACATTATAAAGCGCAGTATCATCTTCTACTATTAGTATTTTTCTCATAAGACCATATTAATGAATTTGACTATGTTTGTAAATACAATTATGCTTCAATTTATGAAAAAACTGGTATTGATTCTTGTACTGCTTATTATGGGTACCGGAGTTTTTGTGTACATAGACCAGCAAAATAGTGATCTACCCTTGATAAAACCGTTAGGCACACCAGACTTTTTTAAATATTTTCAGAAGAAACCGGGCGATGATTCTTTCCTGGCTGAAAAAGGAATTATTAATATCTTATTGCTAGGTATAGATAGAAGAAGTAAAACACAGCTTGGTTTTAATACCGATACTATGATCCTAGTATCACTAAACCCAACAACCAACAAAGTATTGTTTACATCTGTTCCAAGGGATCTATGGATAAATGGAAATAAAATTAATGCGCTTTACACAATTTATGGCTGGGAAACTCTGAAGAACGCTTTCGAACAAATAACTGGCCAGGAAATTCATGGCTATATAATGACTGACTTTGAAGATTTCAGGTGGCTTGTAGATGCCTTTGGAGGCATTCCTGTAACCATTCAAAGAACATTTACCGATTATACTTTTCCAAATAATACTGATACAGGCGTTTTAGCAGTGACTTTCACTGAGGGCTATGAAAAAATGGGGGGTGAACGGTCGCTAACTTTTGCCAGATCACGCAAGGGTACCAACGGTGAAGGCAGCGATTTAATGCGTGCCAAAAGGCAACATCTAATACTACAAGGCATGCTGGAAGCAATTAAACAGCCCGAAAGCATTTTCTGGCCCATGGATATTCCTGCTTTCTATGAAGCTGTAACTAATTTCCGTATGGAAACAACTCTAACCCTGGAGGACACATATTATTTGTGGGATTTCTACAAAGATAAAGATTTGTATTCGTATGAATCTTTCGTAGTAGATGATAAGTACGTTTATCATCCCGGAATGTATCCGCAAAGCCCCTATCACGCCTGGGTATTTATTGCCAGAGAACCTGGATTTGCTGATTTGCATGCAGACATTAAAGCTAAACTAGAGGGCACCTATGTTGAAGAACCTACAGAAAACCAAGAACATTCTGGTACCTTTTAATACAGAGCTTCCTATACTTTAGCTGAATACCTAATACATCAAGCTGCCAGGGAGCGTCTGTAAGTTTATTTAGGTAAAGATACCGGTCTATAGCACGTCTTAATGTTTTAAGTTTTTTAGCAGTCACATAATCGCATGCTGAACCATATCTGACAGAACGCCTAAATTTCACCTCGAAGAAATACAGCTTATCTTTTGCTGCAATAATATCCAGTTCACCCCAGCGACAAGTCCAATTACGTTTTACAATCCTAAACCCATGTTCTACCAGATAACGGCAGGCAGCACTTTCTGCTAAAAAACCTATACTTCTAGTCTGCACAGGTTGATCATACACTTTTTTTATTTGTCTGGTGCAATACCATAGTAGTTGATGAGATCTTTAGCTATACTCATCCATAAAGGCACAGCAGTCTCGGAAGCATAAACACTAGAAGTGGGCTGGTCAAGCCTTACGATCATAGAAAAGCGTAAAGACTCGGGCAAGAACCCCACAAAAGTGGCATTTGTCTTGCTAGGATCATATTTTCCATCTTTAGGAATTTGCGCTGTACCTGTTTTGCCAGCAACCTTATAATTTTCGATATTAAAGTACTTAGATTCTCCTCCTTCTACAGCTGCAGTGAGCAGTTCAAGCATAGCTGCAGCAGTATCCTTTGCTAAAACTTTCTGAACTCTTCTGGGAGGCACATATGTTGTTTTGCCTTCTTCTGTAATGGCATGAATGATTTTTGGTTGGTACAAATAGCCTTCATTAGCAAAAACATTGAACGCGTTAAGCACCTGGAGAGGTGTAGCGGAAAGCCCCTGACCAAAGGATGCAGTAGCAAGGTCAATGGCGGTCCAGTTTTTATAGTCTCTGACAATACCCGCATCTTCACCCTCAAGCTCAATGCCGGTTTTTGCTCCCAACCCGAATTTGCTAAAGTATTCTGCTAAGTTTTTTGCACCAACCAAATGCCCCACCCACGCAGCACCTATGTTATTAGATTTCTGTAAAAGTTGAATTACTGTCTGGGTACCATGGTGCTTACCGTCCCAGTTATCAATGGTATAGTCTGAATACTTTACCGGCCCATTATCTTCAAAAGTGCTATTAGGTTTGACCTTATCCAAATCCAGTGCCGCCGCAACAGTAAGCGGCTTAATAACAGAGCCAGGTTCGTAGTTTTCGGAAATAGCAGCATTGCGTCTTTCTAATCTGATAGTTTCACCATTTACTTCTTTTGTTTCCTCAGAAAAATTAGCTGGTTCATAAGTTGGGTAGTTTGCCATAGCAAGTACTTCCGAGGTCTTTGGGTCCATAACAATGACACTTCCCGAATAAGCCTTGTACATTTCCACACCCTCTTTTAGCTTTTTTTCCACCAAGTACTGTACAGCTCTATCTATAGTCAGTGTAATATTCCGGCCATTTATGGGTGCAACTTTTTCATAACCTCCAATAAGAATGGGATCCCCAGTAGCATCTTTTTCTTGAATGACTCTGCCATCTTTACCTTTAAGCTCGCCATCCAACTCCCCTTCCACCCCATAATAACCCTGGGCGGCACCTTGGGCATCGTTTGCTACAAATCCTAAAATATGAGCGGCAAGCGTACCATTGGGGTAGTACCGTTTGGGAGTTTCTTCAAACCCAATGCCTTCGAGTGCTAGTTCTTCAATAGCAGCTTTTTGCTCCGGCGTAATGTTTTTCGCCAAAATTACCCAAAACAGGTCTAGCCTAAGTAAATCTGTAATTCTCTTTTGGGAAGTTTCACCCAACGCTGAGGCAACTACATCTGCGACTTTATCTGGACTCAAAATTTTTTTAGGTTCTGCAAATAAATAATAACTGGTTTGAGTTCCTGCCAGAACGTGTCCATCTCTACTTATAATGTCCCCCCGTTTGGCAGGAATAGAGTAAACCGTCCAATGTTGTTTCTGCGCCATGGCTTTATAGTCTGCATGGTTTACAACCTGAATAAAAAAGAGTTTTAGGATAAATAGAGACCCAACAACAAAAAAGGCAAGCCTAATAAAGTCTAGCCTGGAAAAGTGCCATTTGGTAGATGGTCGTAGTCTGCGGGACATAACTCTATGGAGTTACAACAGCTGCAACAGGCATGGGTTTAAGAACTAACAAAGAACTGGTCATGTCTATAAAGCCCAAACTGCGGGCGCGTTCTTCTACCTGAGCTAAAGTAGTTAAACTACTAAGCGTTACTTGCAAAGTAGCAACTTCTTTCTCAAGAAGTGCTTTCTGGTCCGTAACCTCCATAAGCTGAGCACTTTTAACAGCTGAGTTGTTGGAACAATAAACTTGGGCTATCAAACTAATAAGAAAAAGACCAAAGCAAGCTCTACAAAGGGACTTATAGAAGGCTAAAGCTAAATTTGGTCTATTCAGTTGTCTTTTCAAAGCAGTACAGCTTTGAACTTCTTGCTCTAACATTTTCATTTATTTCCTGTGCCGTAGGAAACACCGGCCCCGCGATAAGGTTTATCGAAGGCCGCACGCCGCGGCCAAATTCTTTGACCAATTTATCTTCAAGCGAATGAAAGGTTATAACTATCATTCGCCCGCCAGGCAGTAGAAGGCGTGCGGCCTGAGGCAGTGATTCGCTTAAATTCTCAAACTCACTATTCACAGCTATGCGCAGAGCTTGAAATACCCTGGTCGCAGGGTGAATTCGGCCATGTTCATAGCCTGGAGGAGCTACAGCAACAATTACATTTGTTAGTTCTTGTGTTGACTGAAACTTCTTCAAGTTACGACGTTCAGTTATGGCTTTGGCAAATTTTTTGGCATATTTCTCATCCGAATAGGCTTTAATTAAGCGAGCTAATTCTTTTTCGGAGAGTGCGTTAACCAGATCGGCTGCCGATACTGCTAACGTCTTATCAAGCCGCATGTCTAGTGGTGCGTCCTGCTGGAAACTGATGCCAATGTCAGTATCAAGCTGTGCTGACGAAAAACCTAAATCATAAAGAATACCGGAAACTTGGGCAAATCCGTGTTCTTTTGCTATTTTTTCAAGGTTCCTAAAATTCCCTAATACCCCTGTAAAGCTTGAACTGAACCCGGCGGCTTCTATTCGTTCTGTTGCCCTTTTCAAAGAGAATTCGCTTGAATCTATACCTAAGACTGTGGCACCGCGTTCAAGAAGTGCTAAAGTGTGACCTCCATCTCCCAAAGTACAGTCTATATACTTAGAGTCTTTTTTGACCTGGAATAATTCCAGTACTTCTTGCTTTAGAACAGGCTGGTGGAAATCCATGTTAACCTGCCAATTCACTTGAAATTTTGTCAAGGTGCTGCTGCCAGGCTTGTGCATCCCAAAGTTCTATGTGATCACCCGCACCTATTACGGTTAAGCTTTTATCTAGACCTGCATAATCTTTTAGATTGGCAGGTATGACTATGCGGCCTTGAGTGTCTATAGACGTTTCGGAGGCACCCGCATACATGTACCTTTTAAGGTCTCTAGCTTTTACATCGGTTATAGGGTTGTCAATTTGCTTCTGGGATTCGTACATCCAGTCTTCTTTATCGTAGACAAAGACACACTTTTCGAAGCCACGGGACAGCACTACGCTGTCGCCAGTTATTTGGTCCCGAAGTTTCTTGGGTAGGGCAATGCGAGAACCTTCGGTAATATTTGGTTGGTATTCCCCAAGAAACATTCTCATACAGTTTCACCATTCTTCACCAGGTGTTACCAGTCTCCACCATTTTGCCTCCAGCGTCAAGACAAAAAAAACCCGAACCTGGGTGGGAGACGGGACAAAGTCAAAGTTGGGATGAGGACCGTCCTGGTAAGGACTGATGATCCAATTCGGTACAATAACAAACCAGCCATTTAAATCGGGGACCGTCCCAAGCAGGGCAGGCACTCGAGACCAACAGCATAACAAAATATCCATTTGTCATAAAGGACCACCCCCAATACTATAGGAGTATGAAAAATAATCTTACTGGGGTAATGGTGAAATTATGGCCATATCTGAAGTTAGACCTCTAAAAGTCAACTAAAGCTTTCATGGGAGCGGGTGACTTTTTCTCCAAACAAAGTGATCAGTAACACCTTCAGGAACAAAGCCTAATTTACGATATAGTGCCTCACCTACAGCACCAGCCATATTTAGTAACTGCAAACTATCGTGATCTTTTGAGCTTGTGTAATTAGTGTAGTTGCCACGCCACGCCTCTGAAAGTCTTTTGATACTTCAACTGTTAATCCATTGTCTTGATTTCGTCGTACTTCAATAAACCCTGCAACGTTTTTATTATCAGGATCTAACGCAACTCTCAGATATAAAGACCCGTTATCTAGCTCTTTTACTCTATCGGGGGATAGACGGCTTTCAGGGAAAAATGTGGTCCAGTTATCAGAAGTAACAGTCTCTAAAATGGGATTTAGTGATTCTCGCTTATATTCAACAGAAGAACCATGATCATCTGAACGTTCGTCACAAATAGTTATTTCGTCAAGAAGTTCTTCTATAGATAATTCACTCATACTACTAATAATCAACTCAAAACAACCCTAGGCAAATCGGCAATGGGCACACGAGTTTGCTTCGTGGTATCTCTATCACGAACAGTCACAGTGTCATCTTCCAACGTCTGATAATCAACCGTCACACAATACGGCGTACCAATCTCATCTTGGCTCAAATAGCGCTTACCTATATTTCCCCTATCATCCCAAGCAGCAGAAACTCCCTTATCCACCAACGCATCAAACACATTCTTTGCCTTATTAACAATATCTTCTTTATTACGAACTAGCGGAAATACTGCCACACGGTACGGGGCAATATCAGGATGTAGTTTCAACACTACCCTATCGCCATCTTCACTATAGCCATTCGCCAAAAGCGCATAGAATACACGGCTCAATCCAAAAGTAGGTTCCACAACATGTGGAATAAACTTCTCTCCGGTTTCAGGATCTGTGTATCTTAAATCAACTCCGGATTTTTCCATATGATTTCGAAGATCATAATCGGTTCTGTAAGCAACAGCGCACATTTCCTTAAAACCAAAAGGAAACTCAAATTCCAAATCTTCTGTACGTTTTGAATAGAAAACCAGCTCATCGGGCGTGTGAGGTCTCCATCGCAATTTCGAGGATTCAATGCCCAAAGAAGTAACCCATTCCTTAATTGTTTGCTTAAAGTCTTCAAATAATTTTTCCCAATCTGTTTTATCCGGGTTAAAAAAGTATTCAAACTCAGCCAAATTAAACTCCAAAGTTCTAAAAATAAAGTTACCCAACGTTATTTCATTTCTAAAAGCCTTACCTGCTTGGGCAATACCAAACGGCAGCTTCGGGCGCATAGTATCTAAAACGTTTTTGAAGTTCACAAACATACCTTGGGCAATTTCTCCTCTTAAGTAAGCTAAGTTCTGGTTTTCGGGAACAATACCGATGTGAGTTTCAAACAGTAAGTTAAATGTTCGGGGCTTTGTCCAGTCAAAAGCTGCACAGTTAGGACATGGGATTTTATAGGCCTCGATAATTTTTGCAAGTTCTTCTGGAGTTTTACCTTCTACTTTGGCTTCTTCGCCCTTTGCTTCCATATAGTCTTCAATAATGTGATCTGCTCTGAATCTTCCTTGGCAAGACTTGCAATCTATTAGTACATCTGTAAAAGAGGCTGTGTGGCCGGAGGCTTCCCAAACTTTGGGAGACATTAAGATACTGGAATCTAAACCTAAAATATCTGGTCTTTTGCGTACAAAGAATTGCCACCAGGAATTCTGGATATTTCGAAGCATTTCGGCACCCAAAGGGCCATAGTCGTAGGTGTTGGCTAGCCCACCATATATTTCGGAACCGGGAAACACGAAACCGCGGCGCTTTGATAAGCTGATTAGTTTTTTGTTCAGGTCTTCCATATTTGGATCATTATAATATTTCAGCCCATATCTGTCACTTTATTCCAAAACTTTACCTATAGTGCTACAATAGAGCAATTGGTGTTGTAGTGTCCTCCTCTCACCTAGGAAAGGAAGCGAGCAATGGTGACCGCATGCAGAATAATGCTATTAGTTCTCGTGGTTTTCGTGGCGCCCGTGGCAACACAGGGCTGCGGCGAGGCATCGCCAGCAGAGCCAGTAGAAGCACAAGGCGTGTGCCTCCCCGCCCCAGAACCCATTGCCACCGTAGTGGCCGTGCAGAACCAGCAGGAACTGGAATTGGCAGGGGAGTTTCCCGCTGAATTGTACGCCGACAAACTTGCCACCATTATTGATGAACATCCGGAAATCCCAGCGGAAATCAGCATGACAGCAGGAGAACGGTATGTCAAACTGTTTCTGCAGGGAGGCGAGATGGCTGCCAAATTCTGGTACTTCTACTGCCAGAAATATAAATGACGTCCTCCCCGCATTGCGTCGCTAACGCTCCTTATACGGGGTTTCCTCCGCTCCGCGACTCATGAGAACAATGAGGATGCGTCATTACCAAAGTCATGAGCACTTTGGTATGTGATGTATTGCATAATCTTAGCTTCTTTTAGGCCAACCGTAGAGGCGAAGTACCCAACGGACCATATCCCACTTTTTGTGAAGATTTTGTTAATAAAGTTAAATTTAGATCTTAAGTCTTTGCTGGTTTGGATTTTAATTTTCTGTACTACTTCGGAGACACTGACGTCAGGGGGGATTTCAATAAGTAAGTGGACATGATCGAGGTTAGTATTAATTTTATGTATAAACCAAGTGGGATATGTTTGTTGTAATTTTCTGATTGATTTTACTAATTCAGGTTTTACGTAACTCTTGAGTATTTTTCTTCTATACTTTACTCCCCATACCAAATGGTATTGGATTTCGTAAACACTGTGATTCAAACTCCTTGTTCTCATGTTTACAGCATATCACTTCGTGATCTGCCCATTCATCCCAGCATTGCGCTCGTCGCTCCTGTCCCCGCAGCTCGCTTATGCTGGGTTTCCTGTAAAGAAAGAACGATGAGCTCTGTGATGAGACCCGCAAGGAATTCATCCAAAGTTACATCGCTGAACAGTAGGCCTTGGAAAGCCAATGGATAACCTGTCGTCCATTGGCTTTTTGCCCCCTTGACTCTTCGGGTCGCCTTCGGGTAACATAACACCATGGTAACCACCCTCAACGAACCCATCAAAACCCTCGTCCTCTTCCAAAACGGCAAAACCCTCCCTTTAACCTTCACCTGGAACAACAAAACCATCAAACTCACCAGCCTAAACTTCACCTTCCACGAAACTATCGGCAACACCAAAATAGTCCACTTCTCCGTTTCCACCCAAACCGAAGCCTACGAACTAACATTTAATACCAAAGACCTAACCTGGAGGGTAGTAAATGTCTATTCCAAACTTGGGAACTAAAACCATCCTCCACATAGACTATGACAGCTTCTTTGCCTCTGTAGAACAACAAGCCAACCCCTTCCTGCGCAACAAACCCATCATGATTACCGGATACGACATCAAAAAAGGCATAGCCTCCGCTGCTTCCATTCAAGCCAAAAAACTAGGTGTCAAAACCGGCATGCCCTATTTCGAAGCCATCAAAGTCTGTCCTACTATCATAGCCGTGCCCGGCAACTTCGCCAAATACAACTACATCCACAAAGAAACTATCAAAATCTTCCAAAACTATACAGACCTAATTGAAATATTCAGCATAGACGAAGCATTTCTGGATGTTACACACACTTTAAAATTTTTTAAAACCCCCGAGGCCATTGCTTCCCAAATAAAACAAGATATTCGAGATAACTTCGGCGAAATAGTCACCTGCTCTGTGGGAGCCGCACCTAATAAATTACTGGCAAAGGTTGCTTCCGAAATAAATAAACCCAATGGCTTCTACAAAGTAACTCCGGAAAACCTTTTTCAAACCATAGACACCCTTAAGATTACAGACTTTTGCGGCCTAGGTTCTAGAACTCAGGAAAGGTTGGCACTACTAGGTATTACAAGCTTATCAGACATACGCGCCACACCTTATTTCGCTCTGGAAACAGAATTTGGTCCATTCCGGGCACACTTTTTAAAAAATTTAAGCTTTGGGCTAGGAGATAACACAGTTAAAAAATTAGAAGACAAACCACAAGTCAAATCAGTCAGCCATCAACATACCCTAACTAAACCTACCAAAGATCTGGCAGTACTCGACTCTAATTTGCAAAAATTGGCAGAAATGGCAGGCACGCGCCTGAGAAAAAAGAATTTAAAAGGTAAAACTATTGTAGTATCCCTACGGGAACATAAAGGCAAATTTTTAACAGAGCGTATAACTCTAAAAAAGCACATAAATAGCGGCAAAGAATTAAGCGACACAGTTAAAAACTTGTTGCTAAAATTCCGCCCGGAAAAACCCATAAGACTGGTGGGTGTGCATGTTTCAAACTTAGAAAACGCAGATCTGCGGCAGCTGGAGCTATTTGGCAACGAAAAATTATACAAACTAGTTAATTTGCAAGATAGTATCAATGACAGATTCGGTAGTTTTACTATTTTTCCGGCAAGAGTATTAGTAGCAGACAAGCAAAAAACCGGCGCTTTCCAAAGATAAGCTAACCTTGCAGCGCTAAAGATTTAAACTTGCCTAAATCTGTATCAAGCTTATCTCCCATAAAAGTCTTGAGTAAACCATTAAAATTCTTGGAAGACATGGCTATGCCCTTATCCTTACAGTGCGGACAACACAACCCCCCTAACTCAAAGTTAAAATAAGGATGTGACCAGTCTCTTGAATAAGCAGCGCCGCAAAACACACACTCCTTAAAGTTCAACTTATAACCCAACAGCTGCATGAAATTAACTTCAAAAGAATTAATAAGCTTATCAAATCCTTCAGTAGCATTATCTAACTTAGTAAGAGTATTAAGCAACAAAGCAAACAGTTTAGGGTCGGCTATATCTTCTTCAATAAATCTATACATTAATTCGGAAAGGTAATAACCTGAAGCTGCCTTTTCCAGAGAAGCCTTTATGCTACCAAAACAATTAACTGGTTGGGTTTCTGTTATGACTTTAAGCTCGGAAGTACCTTCACATAGCCCTACCACCACATGATTGAGTGTGTCCAGGGAGCCAGATCTTTTTGAGGAAATTTTTCTAACTCCCTTAGCGATAGCAGAAATCTTACCCCTGTCCTTAGAATATAAGGTATAAATTTTATCCGCATCTTTATACTGTATTGACCTCAAAACTATACACGCAGTGTTATATCTTGGCATTGTATTTAACGTCTTTAGCAAGCTCAAACTCTTTTGTAGAATCTCCAATACGCACTACGTGCGTTTCTGTATTTATACCAGGCTGTTTCTGAATGTACAAACTATAATTACCATTGGGGATTACACCATCAGGTAAGTAGTACTTAAATACTACCTTGGCCGTTTCTGTAGGGGCTAATTCAATAAAGCCATCAAAGTAAGTACGGCCTCTTTCTAACCCACCATCAAAACTATCGGAAGAACCTTCTACACTAATAAGTTCAGAACCTTGTGGTACATAAACCCTTACCCAATCTCTAAACTTTTTCACAAACGGGCCATACTCTGCAGCGGGCTGAGGATAATTGTAGGTAACTGACACAGTCCTGACATAGCGGGCACCTTCTTTGGCTAATATGTGTTCTACATCTTTGGTTACAAACCAATTAGTCTTATCACCGCCAAGGTTAGTGGAAACTACATAAGCATAATCACCGGTATGTGTATTATCAATTCGGCCTGCCAAATTGTATTTCTCCACAAGAGCTTGGGCAGCGGGGTCAAAGAAATAAATAAGCACGTGCTTTCTGGTAGCTAAATCTGCACCCTTTTCAATAAGTTTGGGCCATAAATTCTTGTCGGATTCAAACAAATTAACCAGCATAGCCTCCATCAGATCACCAAGCACTCTTTTTCTACCTACCTGCTCACTTAGAGTAAGGCTGGCTATACGTTCAAGCTCAAGGACCACATTGTCGGAACTATATGTAACACCATTTACAGTTACAGGGCCGGTTACTTCCAAAAGCTCCTTAATAACCTGGGTGTCAATAGCAAACACACCATTTACAGGCTTGATTTCAACCGGGTCAACTGTACCGGCCATGTTGTAGAAAGTCATAAACTGATCTACTGAAGTTGGAAAGTCTGGTGAACTGTTAGTGTCCCTGGCAAACCAGTGCTCCACTTTAAGATATCGAGCATAAGGCGCGGGGGCATCCGGAAAGTCATAGTAGGCATCAATTTTCTCTAGCGCGAGATCGATGCTATACATATCTTTGGAAGAAAAATCGGAGGTTAACATTGCGTTATTAATCTTAAAAGTAGCATAGTTTGTCCAGAAGCCACCGGTAGGCCTGATTTCCTTGTCATTCTGCATAATAATCATATACCTTTTTTCACCGGAACTAACTCCTAAAAGCCCTGGAACAATAGTTAAAGCTTCCTTAATGTCTGGCGCAGCGCTATTTAAATCTGAAAGTAGCGCTTGAGCCATTTCTATACTAGCTCGAACTTCAGTACCTCTAATGGTTTCCGGATACTTGGCAGTATCAACTTTTTCAAGCTCATCACCTGCTTTGGTTAATTCGGCAATAACTACATCTAGGTCTTCGGCTACAGCAGGCATAACTGCAATCCAGTTGGAAAATGCTTCTATTAAGCTGGTTTCCTGTACTTCTTGTTCAGTAGATACTCTAAGCCCAGCAGCATCGGCAAAGGGCTTCATAAGGTTAATGGCTTCTTGGGCAGCTTTAATACCATAAAAACCAGCGTTTATAAAATAGTCAGTATCTTGGTAATAAGGTTTGGTAAAACCGAACTTCGCCATCCAGGCCAAGTTTTCATTTCTAGAAGTCTTTACATCTTCTAAATGAGTCTGGGCATCGATTAGGGCAGCTTCTACTGTAATCAAGTCCCTATCAACAAAAGCCTGTTGTACTCTACCCATATCTGCTTTTAAAATTTTAGCTTTAGCCATTACTGCCTGGGCGGGGCGTAGAATAAAGATGTAGGCAGCAATAAAAACAACCGCAGCTAGTATTCCAAAAATACCTGCTACTTTAACTAAAGTCTTAGGCATACGTTTTCCTCCTGAGTTTGATAATTGGTGTGGCACAAACCCTTTATTAACCGGGGATTGGGTATCCCCTAAAGTGCCTTCATGCCAGAATTTTGATTGATCCATAAATTACACAGCTCCTTTTCGTGTAAGCACCACATAGGGTGTCTTTAAGATAATTAATATATCATACAGCAAAGACTGCCTCTTAGCATACTCCGCATCCATATGCACCCGCTCTACAAAATCTACTGTAGACCTGCCACTTGTTTGCCAAACTCCAGTAATTCCGGGCTTCACTTTTAAAGCAAGTTTAATTTTATCAGCAGTTTCAGGAAATTTCTCTTGTTGTTCTTTAAGCTCAAACGGGTAGTATGCCCTAGGCCCTACTAAACTCATATCTCCTTTTAGAACATTAATAAATTGAGGCAATTCATCAATACTGTATGCCCTCATAAATTTACCGCCTTTTAATAGCCTGGGATCAGGATCTAGCTTATAACTATTTTCTGTATATTTTTTATAGATATCAGGGTGATCTAACAACCACTGATGCGCGTTGGGTATCATAGTTCTAAACTTTAAGAATTTAAATTCTTTGCCATCTTTACCAACTCTATTAGGTATATCAGCAAAAACCGGACCTTTTGGTGAAGTCAGCTTAATATAAAGAGCAGCCAGCAGCATAATTGGTGAAAACAGAGCAATACCAATCAAAGCACCTACTATATCCAGGGCGCGCTTGCCGATTTTATATAAAGTCATGGCAATTCTAAGTATACCCTATTCATAAAATCTTTCATTTGTTTTTTAAAAGCTGCTTTGGAAAATTTTTCCGCCTGGGCAATACAGCCCCAACGATTATACACTGAAGCATCAAAACGCTGTAGTGCTTGCACCAAAGCAGTAACGTCCTGAGGAACAAAGAACGTACCGGTCTTTCCGGGAATAACAGTTTCCAAAACACCTCCTTTTCCATAAGCAATGACCGGTTTACCAAACAACATAGCTTCTAACGGCACTAAACCAAAATCTTCGTATTGAGTAACCACAACAGCACGGCACTTTTGCAGTAAGACACACTTTACTCTGTCACTAACATAGCCTAAAAACTCAATATTAGGAGCGGCCATTCTCACTAATCGTGCCTTATCCGGGCCTTCCCCTACAATTTTCAGAGGCAACTCCAGCTCGGCAAAAGCTTTTACAGCTATATCTACCCTTTTCCAGGGCAATAATCGAGAAATAACTAAAAAATAACCTGCGTCTGCACTAACACCATGTACATAGTCTTCTACAAAAGGATATATTATTTTTGATTGGCGCTTATAATATTTGGCTACACGCGCATGGGGCAGCCTGGAATTGGCAATAAAATGGTCTACTCTCTGAGCAGCAGCATAATCCCATACACGCAAATGAGAAAGCATGGGCAGTAGCAACTTATGCAATCTGCCATATTTTTCATGCTCAAAATAACTAAATGGCTCCCAAAACATTCTGCCGGGAGAATTCATATAGCACACATGGGTAGTTGTGGCTTTCGTGATAATTCCATGGGCATACCGGGAAGAAACAGACAACACTACATCAAATTCCGAAAAATCAAAACTCTCAAAAGCTAAAGTATGTAATAACAAACATGAATAGAATCTATTTAGCTTAACTGCAAAGGGAAAATACTGTAGAAAAGAGGTTTTAAGTGTGATACCTAGCTTCGTGCACACTGCTTGCCACCTTTTAGAGGCTACAGAAGTATAAACAGGTGCAGCAGGCCAGATTTCGTGCAAGGCTAACAGTAGTCTCTCGGCACCACCAAATTGAATTAAATCATCAAAGACTAAGGCAATTCTCATAAACTTGCAGTATTGTTTTGGCAGAAGTTTCCCAGGAAAATTTTTGCGCTATCTTAAACCCTTCAACTCGTTTTGCAGAATCAACCTCCTTCAACGCAGTAGTTATTGCGGTAACCATATCATCAACACTGTATGGATCAAAATAATGCGCAGCCGAACCACCTATCTCTGGCAGGGATGTGGTGTTTGAACAAATAACCCTTGTGCCACAAGCAAAGGCTTCCAATAACTGGATACCAAAGCCTTCAAAAAAGGACGGGTTTACAAAAGCTTCCGCTCCCGTGTAAAGAACCGGTAGGTCCGCATCATCCACATAGCCAATAAATCTGAGCTTATTGATAATTGGATGTGTCTGCCACTCACGTTCCAAACGGTCGTAAAAAAAGTTTTTACTGCCGGCCAAGACCAGCTGCAGATCAGGAAAGCTACCTGAGACTCGCGTAAATGCCTGTATTAATCCTTCAAGGTTTTTATGCGGATCCGCATTACCTATATAGAAAAGGTACGGCTGGGCAATACCGTATCTTGCCAAAACTTCTTGTACCTCATTAGGTGCGGCAGGTTTGAAAGCGGCATCAACCGCATTGGGTGTAAGTACTATTTTGTCACCTTTAACACCAAGAGTGCTCACTATGTCCTGTTTCACGAAATCTGAAACTGTAAATAGTTTTTTGGCTCTATGCACAGTTGATAGCAAATTCATATTGAATGCCATGCGTTTGACCTGGTAAATTGGGTATGGAAGCGTTGTAGCCCTACCGGTACGCATTCTTAGAATGGTTAAGTCGTGAATTGTGGCTACAAAAGGTCTGGTGTAAAAAATAGGCACGTTGAAGTGCGGAACATGCAACAAATCCAGATTCTCCTTAAGATAAATAGAAGCAAGTTTAGTTTGCTCAGCAAAAGTATGCCATCTGATATTGGCAGGAACCAGCCTAAAATTATTAGGTAAGCTTACGCTATCAATGTTTTTTGGCAAGAAAAAGAGTGTATAGCCGTTTTTGGTGTCTAGAAGGCTAATTTGCTTAACAACGTTGCGAATGTACCGACCAATGCCGGTTTCATTCCACATTCTGCAGTCTATGCCAATTCTCATGTCATCATTATCTTTAAATAAGAGGTTTTTGTAAACTGGGGAGGTCGGGCCCGGCGCCAGGTCCGACCTGGGGGAGGGTCGGACCTCCCCCCAAAGGCATTATTTTACATAACAATCACGTATAATAGGAAAGATGGTTTTGCAAAAAATCAAAGCTTTAAATACCAAGACATTCCAAAAAATCTTCCTTGTAGGATTTGGCAATTTCTTTAATGCCGCACTGGGCTTCTTGTTTCTCACAGCCGTAGCCAGAAACCTAACTGTTGAAGACTTCGGCAAATACGCACTGCTTACCAGTCTACTTGTTGTGTATTCCAAAATACTAGACTTCGGCACTAATTCCCTATTTGTTGTCAGGCAAGAAACTAAAGACAACCTTGCCACACTAATAGCTTCTAAAATCATGCTTCTAGTTATTGCTGTTGCCTTAGCTTTGACCACGCTTACCCTATTTAGCTTCACTCAGCCCTTGATCATGGCTGGTTTTGTGGGCGGTACTATAGCCTATGGTATAAATTATCTATTGTTCGCGATCTTCCAAAAACGAGAGAACTTTAGTAAGTTAGTTGTACTTAACATGCTGCCGGCTTTAATAAAAGCTATTGCAGCAATACTTATATTTGCCGGTATAATAACTATAACTTTACAGAATGCATTTCTTATTTTTGGCTTATCAATATTTAGCAGCGCACTATTAGTAGGCTCACTAAAGCTAAAGCTTACAAAAATCAACCTGTGGCAAGAAGCACATGAACTTATCAAACGAGCAGCTCCAGCGGGCATGGCGCAACTTATCACCGAAGGTTATCCTGCAGTTTCAAATACCATCATCAAACTTGCCCAAGATTTTGTGCAGGTGGGGATTTTTTCGGTGGCGAACAAAGTCGCTCAGGTGTTCACTTTAACTTCTTTGTCAATATTCACAGTGCTTCTTCCCAAAAACGCCCTTAAGAAACACAAAGATGAGCCACTAGAACTACTAGAAGCTATAGTTTTGTCTTTAGGCATTATTGCGCTGGCACTCATAGTTATCCTGGTATCAAAACCACTTGTAATTGCCGTATTTGGAGCAAAATATATCCAGTCTCTGGGTGTACTTAAACTACTAATTCTGGCCAGTGCTCTAACAGCAATACATACCTTTATGGAAAATTATTTTTATGTGGCCAGAAGAATGAAACAGATCTTAGTAATAACAACCATAAAGTTAGTTATTCTTATTGGGTTAGCTTTAGCACTGGTTCCTGCATTCTCTATCAGTGGTGTCGCCTGGGCACACCTACTGGCGTCACTGGGCGCAACTGTACTAACATTAATGCTACTCAATAGGATCTAGCGGATTTAGCCGATAAAACTCATCCAGCTCTTGTTTGTAAACATCCAAACGCTCTAGCAAATAATCAGGTACAGGTTCTGCATCTTCCTCTAACTGTGAGATTTTTAATTCAAGTTTCTTAACCTTACTTTCCAAAGCATCATACTTTGTTTTCAAATAGTGAGTTCTGGAATCTAAATAAGCCAATACCCATTCATTTTGCTGATCAACTAACTCTACCCTATCTATATATCCGGAAAAATTCTGATACCTGCTTTCCTTAGTAATAAACACAACCCGCTCATCTAGCGAGGCAGTATCAAGCTTTAGCTTAAGCGGACCATAATCGACTACTTCAAAAGGACCTCTGGTATAAAACAACACTAAAGGCAGCTCGATTCTATCTACATAAACTTTTTCTTCTACACCAAACTCCTTATCTTTCAGCATTAATAGCCGTGCTTGGGGCCCGGTTAGATCTGAAGTGTATACAAGTGTTTTATTTACAAACAAGTAAATCAATCCAAACACTATCAACACATACATAAGCAAAAACTTGACTACAACACCAGAATACTTATGCAATAGCAGCTGTATCTTACCAATGAGAAACGCAAGAAATTGGCCTACAATTAGGGCCGCTGCTGGATAAGCGGGCAATATGTACCAAACAAGTTTAGATTTTGCCACTGAAAAGAAAACTAAAGTGAACAACAACCAGGCTACTAAAAACACATAAGGCTTAAGTTTTTTAACAGCCTGAATAACCGCGGCAGGTAAAGCACCAAGCAAAACGACAAACCAGATACGCATACTTACCTTCATTACCTCTAGATACCACCAGATAGGTCTTCCTTTGTCCTCAATAGCACTTACAGCTCGATTTACTACGTGATAGCCAATATAGTTTGCCAAAAAAGCAGAACCAAAACGCCTATACATATCCAAGTGCCAGGGTAAGAAAATAATTGCAGCAAATAAAATGAAAAGCAGCAAGGGTTTTATCAGATGTCTCAAGTTTTTTGCTTCCATAAGAACAATAATGGGTACAGGCAAAAAACCCACAACGCCTTTAGTTAACACAGCAAACCCACAAGCCAACCCGGCATACTTCCAATACGTAGCCTTCTGCATACTACGCGCAAGCCAATAAAGGTATAAGCATAACGTAATAAAGAAAGTAGCAGCGATATCAAGCATAGCTGTTCGGGCATAATACAAAAAGTGGAACGTCGTAAGCAGTGCAAAAGCAGAGATAAACCCGGCAGTTCTGCTAAATAGCTTCTTACCAAATATATAAGTTAGAATGACTGTAGCTACTCCGAAGAGAGCAGAAGGCAACCGGGCAGCAAAACTTGATACACCCAACAACTTAAAAGAAAGGGCCATTAGCCACATAACAAGCGGGGGCTTTTCATACCAAACCTCCCCAAACTTCCATGTCTGAATAACAAAATTGCCGCGGTCAACCATGTTGCGTGCAATTTGAGCGTAGATGGCCTCATCCCAAGGAATAAGATGGTTGCGGCCAAGTGCAATAAATACAAGCAAGCCTGCTAACACAACCAAACCTCCTACTGCCAGTCTTTTACTGTGGGTTACAAATCCAATAATATTTGTTAGTGTGTAATTACTTCCCAGTAAACTGGCACTATATAAAAAGTAAAGGAAAACAATAAGCCAAAAAAATTCGGATTTGTAAGAGTAAAAGATACCTGCAATAAACCATCCTAATAAAGCCGAAAATATTGAAATGCCAACTAAACTTTGCTTCTTATCTGTAGCTTTAAGCCCTAGGTATAAAGGAACCAGCAACAACAAGAAAACAAACAGCAAAAACACTGCCATGCCAATGGCGCCTGTTTCAGCCAGTGTCTCACCCCAAATGGTGTGCGCGGGTACCCGCGTGTTCAGGGCAGCCGGATCCCTCCCAAAATAAGTTGCGGCTATAGGTGTTTTAGCAAAGTGTTCAAAAAAACCACCATATCCGCCACCTAAGATAGGCGACTCTTCAAACACCTGATAAGCTCCCTGCAATAGCAACATATGGGAATCAAACGAATCGATACGATAGTGGAAATAATTCTTCACCTTGGCTCTAAACGGGCTGGACTTATCACTGTACTCTACATAAAATCCTACAAGTATTAGGCTCAGCACCAGTGCAATGGCCATAACACCCCTTGCCTTGAATTTTTTATATAGAAGTAACGTAACAAAAGAAAGGAATGCCACAAGTGCCAATATCCACGCAGTACGGGAATTGGTCAGCAGCAACATACCACCCATCAGCAAAAAAGCAAAACCATACATGACCCTTGCTTTTTTAGAGGATGTAACCAAAAGGAAAGTGCCTAAAAGGGGCATTAGTACAGCAAGAAAAGCGCCAAAATGATTCACATCCCAAAAAGTAGCACCAATTCGAGGCAAATTATTAGGAATACTCCATAAAGCGCCAATTACTACATCAAACTGGTAATATAAAAAACCCTGGAACACTGCAAATAAACATAGTACAACCGCAAGCCCTATATAAAACTTAATTAGTTTTTCCAAACTCAGTACATCACCTTTAAATTTCGCAAATAACATAAAACCCAAAGCGGTAATTGCAGTAAAGAACCCAAACAATGTAATACTGGAATACAGATTTTTAGTAAAAATAATTGATATACCATTTACCAACCACATAAAAAATAACAAAACAACAAACGGCTCTTTGACAGCCTCTTTAAGCTTAGGCAGGTTGCGGGAAAAATAAATTATTGTATATCCCAGCAGCGCTAACATAAACACTCGTACAGGCAAGGCATCCCACCTATAGATACTGAAAAGCTCTTTATGTAAAAAGGTGGATAAAATGAGCAAGACAAATACACCTGCCCTAAAATTTTTGAATATGAGTAACAGGGCTATAAAAAAAACAAGTGCAAAAATAACAATTTCAAGATTCATAGTAGCGTCTCATAAACTGCCAGAGTTTTTCTGGCCGCGTTCTCCCAAGTATATTCACTACGCATAGAATCATCAATGTGCGGACGGGGTGCAAAATATTCTTTGGCAATAGCATCTTTAATAGAGGTTACACTGTCTGGGGAACAATACGAAGAATATTCACCTAAGCACTCCTTAGCCCGCGCTCCCGCGGCAACAGCATTAGTACTACAAAACAGAGCCTCCAGGCTGGTTAATCCTGTCGTTTCAAACCAGCTGGCCGAAACACATACTTTAGCAAAGTGATAGTAGGCAGGCATATCCTCATAAGGAACGTAATCTAGATGCCGTATCCAGCTGTGTCTTTTTAATTCTCTATCAAACCTGAAAGTGTACTCGAAATGCACTTTCTCCCGCTTTAAACCAATAAATACGAGTGGTATATCTAGGTTATACTCCTGCCTAAACCTTTTTACAGCTTCAACAACCTTTAGATGATTTTTACGGGGTTCAATTCTACCAATACTAATAATATAGTCTTTTATACCCAGTGGATTCTTACCTTCTTTATACTCCAAAAAATTTTTACCCACACCGTTTGATACTTTTTCCCAATTAAACTGAACACCATATGTTTCTTCCAAATCCCGGGCTTCCTGCTCGGTTTGCACTAATACTGTATTTGCCATACCTAAGGTGCCCAGGTGCAAGTTTTTTAAACCTAAAAACATGCTTGCCAGCGTTGGCATTAGCTTGCGCTTATCTTTCAAAGATCTATAAACATCTTTTACTGTATCTCTGGTGAATTGGTCTTCAAACAAAGTTTTGGTAAGTCTGCGAAACCCAAAGGCATATTGTTCCTCAAATTTAGCTACTTCTTTAACACTATGGTGAATTGGCGAGAGTACAACCGGCTTACCTGCCTCTTTAGCCTTCTTTGCATAAAAGAAAGATTCTGGTGTCCAATCCAACTGGAAAATGTGCACAATGTCATAAAGAGAAAAATCCACGTCAAAGCCGGTTTTGATATCAACATCTACACCTAAAAGCTTAAGCTCTTTAGCTGTATTTTCTATCTGAACCAAATCACCGCCACCTGCTTCCAGCAAGCCAATACGGCCCTGCATCAGTACTTTCATTTATTGTCCTCCAACATGGCTAAATAAAGTTGTTCATGCTTAGTTACAAAGGCCTCTACCGAAAAAAGGGCAAGTACCCGTTCGCAAGCTTGCTCCCTAAGAGGCGCAAATTGTTCATACCTAGTATACAAATCATACAACTTCTCAGCCAATTCAGCAGAATTACCGGATTCAAAGTACATTACTGTAGCACCACCAACTTCATGCAAAACGGGTAAATCTGAGCAAATGATAGATAATTTTGAGCACATAGCCTCTGCGAGCACAAAACCAAATCCTTCAGCAAGTGATGGAAATACAAAAGCGTTAAATGCGGCATAAAATTTTGGAAGCATTGAATCTTCGAATACACCCGTGACAACAACCTTATTTTCCAAACCTAACTCAGCAATTTGTGCGCGTAGAGGTTGCTCAAGGGCACCACCACCCGCTATCAGCAAATATATAGAACTTGTATCTAGCCCCTTGTTTTGGCTTTTTACCAAAAATTTGCTAAAGCCATCAAGTAATAAGTTATGACCTTTTTCTTTAGTTAGCCTGCTCAAGTTCCCAAACACAAAAGCATTTACGGGTATAGAAAAAGTTGTTAAGACCTCTTCCCTAAAGGCTGCTTTGTCATCTGATGTAAGTGTAAAAGTTTCAGTCTCAATTCCGTTAGGGATGATTGCCAGCTTATTGCTCTTTATACCTTCGTGCTCTTTCACAGCTTTTCGAGACTCAGTCAGAGCTATTTCCCGTGACGAGAACAGGTTAACCACCAAAGAATTAACAGTTATATTCAGCCTTTTTTTAAACCCGGCTATCTGCCACTCGGAAATGGGTGTATGGGTATGCGAAATGCGTACAGATGTACCTGCGAGTTTGCCCGCAAGCATACAATTAACTACAGCTTTTAGTTCATGGGCGTGTATAACATCAATGGATTCCTGCTTTAAAAATTTCACTAAAGAAGCAATATAAGGAAGATCTAAATCACTATCTATTGCAATTGTAGCTACGTTAATTCCAAGCTCCTTAAGTTGGGTGGCAACAGGCCCGGATTTACACCACACAAACACTTTGTGGCCACGGTTATGCATTCCTGCGGCTAAAGCTACAACATGTTTTTCCATGCCGCCAAAGTTACCGGAGTTAAAACAGTAAAGTAAATTCATAACTACAAATTGGCCTTAATGTAACCAAGCATTGTTTGTACTTTTGAGTCCCAGCTGTTTTTGCTGGCAACTTCGCGACGATGTCTTATTTTTTCAGTAGAGTCTTCGGCAAGTGCTTTTTTAATATTCCTAGAAAACTCCTCATAGTTTCTGGAAATATAGCAAACATCCTTAAAAGGTAGATATGAAGGTAAGTTAGTCACTACTGTAGGGAGCCCGGCAGAAAGAGCGTCATGAAATTTTACAGGAAAACACCCGCCAACAGTGTAATCGTTTAACTGATAAGGAATCATGTAGGCATCAAACCCGGCATAATAGTACTCGAGGATTTCATATGGCTTAGAACCCAGCAAGTGAACGTTGGGCAAAGTACCAATTCCCAGTCTCCCAGAACTTGTACCTTTATCTTTTAGGGCTAACTGTCCTATTAACACAAAAGATACATTAGGGTGATCTTTAGCAAGTAATTTTAGTAAGTTCATATCAAACTTGTATTCATCAAGGGCGCCAGCAAAACCTACACGCGGATGCGGTATAGAGTTTAGCTCTTCAGGTATGGTATCTCTTAGCTGTTGTACGTTTTTGAACTTATCGAAATCCCCCACATTTGGGGTAAAGAATACGTTCTTATTAAATGCCTTTAGTTTTTCAACTAATAGAGGAGTTGTTGCAAAAACAAGAGTGGCCTTTCGGGCTAAGTACCCTTCCTGATCCCGTATGCGAGTTTTTGCCTCTTCTGTCTGATATACAGGAAAACTTTCATAGTTGTCGACACAGTCGTAAATGAGTAAATCATAGTCTAGGTTATCTATATAGTGTCTGATACCGGGAATTTCCACATGATAAATCCATAGAAGAGTTTTTCTCGCAGGGTCAAAGTGGTTTCCTGCCAGTTCATTGATGCGGGAAACGTGCATTTTGGAAGTTAAATCAGCAACAGGTAATAAATTTATTGGAGTATAAACTAAGGCAGAAGTGTCATCTTTTTTTGTCTGGGTCAAGAGTCTTTTTATACCCCAGAGGCCACGGATTATTTGCCGCAGAAATACTCTGCCGGCATTAATTGGAGGATCAACAAATAACACAGTATGGCCTTGCTTTGCTAAGCGAGTCATAACATGTTTTTTGTTTGTCCAATTTGGAAAATCCCACAGCTGGTTGGAAAGACAGATTATGTTGTACTTTGGTTGTGGTTCAGCCATCTAGTTATATTTTACACTACTTTCCAGGAAGACACTGTGGGCAGGCGCGCTCCAAAAGGCCTAGCTTCACTAAAACCCTTCTTACATTAAACACAAACTCACTATCCTTCACCGACCATAACCAAGCCGTGTCAACATACCCATCATCATATGCGTTATGCCAAATAGTATCAAAAAACACGATCCCACAAACCTGCACTAATACCGAAAATACAATTGCCCCATAGAACCACTGCCTAAACTTCTCAAACCACCTAGACTTCACAAACGGTACTAAACACAACACCAAGAAAGGAATAACATCGGAAGCCATTCTATACCCAAAAGAAAACCCACCGTACCAGTGCTGCCACATACCAAAGACAAGCGTATACATGAAAATAATACTGCCAAAAAGAATATAGTCTACATGTGCTCGCCAATTCTTAACTGCTAAATAAATCCCCCCAAGCGAAAAAATAAGTACTGGGGAATACACTAAAATCCCCTTACTGGGAGAAAGCCAGATACCCAAAAACCCCTCCGGAAAACGAGATTTCCAACCGGTAATAAACTGCGAAGCGTAGCCCTGGTTCGTTATATCTGCATAAAACGCACTGTTGTACCACAAGAAAAATACAATTGCCGGAACAAATCCTAATAAGAACTTTGCACTCACTAGTTTCCCGTTAAGGTAAATGGCAAGTAAAGCTAAATAAAATATGATTATGGCTGCTGTGGGGCGCGTTATAAAGGCAAACCCTAAAAACAGGGCGCTTAGAAACCACTTTTTGCCATACAAAAAATACAAGGCGATAACGATAAATAGCTGTAAAGTACCGTGCTGCCAAAGCGCCTGTGACAACATAGCATAGTTAACTGTGCCAAACAAGTAAATACCAGTAAGCAAGAAGCTGTGTTTCTCGTTAAGGAAAAACTTATTTTTCACTAGCAGATAGAAGACACCTCCAGAGAAAGCCATAATTAAGGCAGAGGCGACATGCGCCAAGATAGTAATGCTTTCCAGGGTTATGGGCATATTTGCAATAACCGGTAACAAGTAAACCGGCATAGCCACTAACCCACTCATGATAGTAAAGGCTGAAATATAGTGCTCGCCTACTTTTTTAAAGTAAAAGGGCGTTAAGTTTTTTTCAAAGCTTTTGTCATCGGGGTGCGGATAGTTCTGCCGAATCATATCAAAGTAGTTATCAGCATATAAAGTTTTGTCTTTTAGAACAGAAATAGGAAGGAACATGGCAGGCAAGGTATCTTCTGACTGTATGCCTAAGGGGTTGATACCGGTTTTGTATACAACTAACCAGGAGAAGAAGAATACGCAAAAGGCAAAAAGGGTGATTCTTATAGCTGTTCGCATGGGTTTATTTTAGCAGAGAGATGAAAGGTATGGGCAGGGAGTGCATATTTGGCAGGATCACCTACACTCCCCACCCTATCAAAACCAGCTTAAAACGCGTAAGCGCGCTTAAGCTCGCGTAAACCTACAAGGTAAAGTCCGTCAGCAACTTCTTTGATCCTACGGAGATACCTTACTGCGGTACTATAGGACCAATTCAGTGGAAACGGAGGTAAAAACTGGACAGCTACTGGTAAATCCCCAAGTTGCGCGAGCATCCTAAAACCTTCACGTAGCTCAGGAGGCACCAACCCTAACGTAAATGGCACTATCTGGGTAGCAGCTAGGTGCAAGTGCACAAGTACAATGTCTGTGCCTCGCTGTTTGATCAGCTCCTGAATAAACGCCAACATTTGGTCTGGTGCCACTATGCGCTTTGTGGGATCTATACGCGAAAGGCGGGTAAGATGTAGAAAGTCTATACCAAATTTACCGGGCACCTCAAGCACGTCATCACCATATATACCATGGTCAGGATTAACCTCCCACGCGTATCTTTCTACTGGCCACCCAATTGTGTTTTCAGGGCCATGACCTGAATAAATAGCACAGCCTGAAAAGCAGTGCTGAATTACTGCCTCCTTAGCGACGACTTGGTCATGGTCCCCCCAAAAGAGGTTGTCCCAAGGCAATGGAACAGAACTGTCACGAAGGTGTGCAACACGCATTAAAGACGCTAAATGCCAAAAGTTGGCAACTGTGGCGGCATGCCATGCCCCCTCGACAGCACCCACTTTCTCAGGTGGAACAGCCCTTATTTCTTCAACAGGCCAAGGGCCAAAGGGTACCATCACAATGCCAGAGTACCCTGCATCGGTTGCAAGTTTAAGAGCAGTCTGGAGACCTTTTGATTGTGGATAAGCCACAATCGGGTGCAGAAGATATTGTAATTGAGGCATGAGAACTCTCCTTCGTACTATGTGTCTTATAGTCTCACTCTGTTGGCAAAATTATAGCACAAAGGAAGTTGGTACTACCGGCCAGTATCCTTGCCTTGTTAAAGCACTTTGTATAAAGTCGAAGAACTAAACTCCTGCACCTTCTCCAAACCCCTAGACACATCAACCTCATCAGCCTCGTCACCTTCAAAAACCACCAAATACTCCGTGCCCATAGACTTCAAAACTTCCAAACTATCACCAACACCAAGCGCTTTTGTAAAACTCTCAGCATCGTAATTCGCGTCGTGATACCCCCTAGGGTTGACCAACAGCCCCTTATGTACGTCCAACCAAAGCAAAGCCTCTTGAGTACTATCATAAGGGTACACAACAAATTTTGTGCCACTATCTAAATGACTACCCATATAAGCATATACATCAGGGGGTACAAAATGCTTAACTTCCGGGGGAATATAAGTCTCCATCAAGATTATTACTGTAACTATACTTGCAAACACACTCAAATAACGCTTACTAATAACATACTGAGTCAGTATGAAATCATAAACAACACCAAGAAGCATAAGTAAAACCAGATGAATCAAAATCACCATTCTTGTACTAACCCTAAAAACAGGTAGCAAAGCAAAAATCAGCTGAGAAGGTGTGTATAGTTTCAGGCCTGAAACTGTAAAAAAAGGCGGCATCATAAAAGCGCCCAAAACAACAACTAGTAACACCAGAAACGATACGTGCCGTTTTAGAGCTGTCGGACCTTTTACCAGAACAAAAGCGACACTAACAGTAACTAGCACATAGAAAAGATATCCGAAAAAATTACCCGAATGCTCTCTAGGAAAATAGTCATCAGCTAAAAAATAATTGGTTGCAGCCACCGAGTCAATTAGCTGTTCGGCAAATTTCCCATAAAGTGGATTTCTTGTAGGGGGTATAAAAAAATACCAAGGCCTGGAACTAAAGTAAAAAAAATCTTCGTAGGCACGAGATATACTAACATTACTAAACTTACTATCAGAAGCCACAAATTTATAAATGTTGGGCAGCTGAAGAATAAGTGTAAGTAAAAACCCAATGCCCAATGCAGCTAGGTGTAACTTAGTTGATTGTTTTCTAAAAATAATTTCAACAATTACATATATAGAAAGAAACAGGAGTGAGAAAAAACCATAGTATAGTGAAATTATTGAAATTAGTGCAAGCCACAACCCTAACATCAATATGCTCTTTAAATTACTAGCCTCTTGCACTTTATCAACTAGAATAAAAAGGAAAGGAAAAACCCACAGCTGTATCAAAATAAGATGGACACCCAAGTGAATCCACCAATACGAGGAAAAGGTAAAGAGCAATGCTAAAAACAGCCCAACTTTATACTTTTTAAAAAAACGATAACTGACAAAAAAATTAATAAACAGTGTAAGAGCCATAAACACAGGCTGAGCAAAACCCCCAAATAGTGTAAAAAAAAGCGAAATAACTAAACTAGCCAATGGTTGATAATCTGTAAATGGCCGAATAAAGGGTGAAAACAATTGCTGATATACCGGAAAGTCTTTGAAAATCGGGGGCAAACTAAGAACCGTATCAGAAAGTTTACTCCATACTAAGGTTAGTGTTTGGTCATCCAAATCTCCAATAACGTACATGGCTATTGACCCCAATTTGCCCTACTAAGCTGGGACTTTTTGAAAAACCCCTTTACTCTTCCAATACCGTACTCCCAAAGTGTCAGTTCGCATGCTAAGGGGTGAAAGAACCAGGCGATATCAGGCTTTCGCATAAACCCTTTTAAGCTTTGATAAATTAATGGCACAACAGTAATACAAGCAGCCATAAACTTAAGCAAACCCTTTAAGTTGCTTTGCGAAAAATCCCAGTCATAGTCCCGCTCACCTAATGACTGATGGTATAAAAAATCTTTAATACGTCTGCGTTGCTTTCTGGAAAATTTAAAAATGTCACCTTCACAAAAAGTATGAACTATGCCATTTTTTACTTTTATAAAGGTTACTTTTCCATTCTTATGTATCTTCTTTGCCAAAATATCAATGTCAAAAAGATAGTTTCCAGACACATTATCCAGCAAAAAGCTTGTTCTAAAAACGGTACCATTTGCACCTATAGTAGGAATACCATGCTTATCGAAAGCCACTAGAAGGTACTCCCCACAGTCTTGTTCTTCGTGAGTTACTTCTGTCCATTTACCTGTAAGCAAATTGACACGGTCATAGTTTCCCAAAAAGTGCACTAAAGGGTCATTCATACCAATTAATGCAGAATATCTTGTTATAAAGCTGTCACTCTTGCGCCAGGTATATTTCCAGGGCTCACTACCCACAGCTTCAGGATGCTTAAGTAATGGAACTATCATTTCTCTTAGCCAGCTTGATGTAGGTAAGATATTGTCGGAATCAATAAGGGCACAAAATTCTCCTGTAGCCTGCTTAAGTGCTACAAGCTTTCCTGCTTCACCGGTTTTTAGTGGGTTAGGGATTATGCGTGCACCATAACTAGAAGCTAATTTAACAGTATCATCAGTAGAACCCCCATCCCCCAGTATGATTTCGATCTTATCTTTCGGGTAGTCTTGCATTTGAATAGACTTAAGACAACTCTCCAACACAGCTGCTGTATTAAGCGTAGGTATTAAAATAGAGACTTTTGGTAAATCAAGCATTATCAGCTTTCTCTTCCAGCACTTTTATTATAGTGGCAGATACAAGAAATACCAACCCCCATATAGCAAACGCTTCAGATAGTTTTTCTAATTCCAGCGCAAACAGCAAGGCACTTATAAATACACAAGAAAAAAAAGCCAGGCCTGGAAACATACTCTTTACAGAAAATGCCTGCATAGCTGCGAAAAAGATGAAGAAAAACACTAGAGTTAGCAAATAGTACTGAGCTCTAAACACAAAGATATCTAGTGCTAAAACACCCAGTAAAAGTACCTTTACAAGCAATGGATGCTGATCAGCTACTCTTTTTAGCATACAAATGATTACCAACTAGATAGATAGTACCAAAAACTAATACTGCTAAAGCTATTGTAAGTGCTATTACAAAATAAGGTTCTGCAGAGTAAGCTAGAACAAAATCAAGTCGATCAGCATTACTTTGAGGAACAATCTGCCATGCATTCGCGAAACCGTTTGCCTTAAAGTGTGTGGCGGTCAAGTCACTACTGGGATTAGTGAGTTTCCATAGAGGTGAAAAACTTTGATTGAAAACCATAACGAAAGGATCTTTAGGTTCATACACAGAAACTTTGTACTCTGTAGAACTAATTTTCTCATAAGCAATTGCTTCAGGAATATTACCGGCAGCAGGCCTTTTGATTTTTCGCAACATAATCATAGGCTTACTGTAGGAATCAGCTAGCTCTATATTTACAATACTGTTAACTGAAGAAACCTCTAAATACCCAGCGTGGCACCAATAATTACAACCGGAATCTAGGGCTACAGGTGTGAACAAAGCATTTGTTGTTACAATATCTGGAAAGCCAGCTTCGGACAAGCTTAAAGAGAATTTATCAATATACAATGCATACTGTCCTGCTTCAGTAAAAGTAAAAGTTGCACAGTTAGAACCACAAAAAAGGCTTGATTTAGGAAAACTAGCCAACAAGTCGGCATGCTGAGCCAGCTCGGGGTATGTGGCAATAGTTTTTTGGTAATACGAATAAACTTTACCAACTAACTGCCAATAATCTTCTGCCCTTTCTTGATCAGGTACGTCTCTTAACACTTGCAAGGCTAAACTAAAATAGTTATGCCACTCATTAATTAATTGTTCTTCAGTAGCCGAATCTACATTATAGTCATGCAACTCTACAGATCTCTTGACACCTAACCAAATAAGATATTCGACATAATCGCTATAATAATTTGAACGCTTAAGCCTCTCTATTACACCCTCTTTAAGTCGAACTAAGTTATGTTCGGGTTTGGACGGGTCTATAGTTGCCTGCGGCCAAGTCCACTCCTTATGCCATGTGGCGCTCTTGTAATCAAACCACATAGCTGTGTCACGCAACAGGTAAGTGCCCTTAATCAGTTCAGGGTTTATCAAGCTTGGAAGATCCTCAACAATAAAGGCAGAAGGAATGGCGTAATCAGCTACACTAGTAAGGTACTTAAGCTGTGGTAAAGCTACTGACGCATAATAAACTTCTTTGGGCACATAAACCAGCGCAGAACTATAAGCCTCGGGTATTTCGTAGAAGGTAAGCTGGGGCATTTCTAAACTGGAAGAGTAACCAAACTCTTCCAATACTTTAAGACCATGATTTTTGTAGTATGCATTAAAATGTAAAGGCGAGTCAATTTGCTCGGAACTCGTCCACTTAAGGTCATTCTCCTGCAAAACGTAGCCTACATTGAACAAACTTAAATAGTTCTTAAGATCATAAGGTCTGGAACTATCAAAAATACTTGAAACTAGAATTCCAGATGGAGACTGATCTGTGCGCCAAGCTCGTAACAACCTATTAGGTAGCAAGTAGTCTGCGATATTTCCAGTAATAGTCGGGGTAGGATCCCAATTATAACTAGTGCTATAGGTATTATAAGGTGAAATCAAAATGTTGCTACTGTCATCGTACTGGCTAAGAATAGCCTTTGCATCCTGCCAGTGCTGAGGCACTTGTAATACTAAATTGGTGAAGCGGGTTTTAGGAATGGCCTCTGCCACAAAAAAAGGGTAAGCATTTAATAAAACCAGAACTGCAACAAAGCACAAACAGACTAACCTGGCAACATAGCCCTTAATTTTTCCGGCAAGATAATCTAGAGTAAAAACCAGGTTAAGGGACGCAGCAAGCAGGAATAGGGGCATAAATTTTGTAAAGGGTTCCCTATATATTCGAAACACAGGTATAAATCTATACAGTATTTGAAATGCAAAATAGAAAGGGCCTTTAGTACCTGCTAACAAAATTAACGCAATAACTGCCAGAACCAAAAAAAAGGTTTGTGGCTTGCGGGGTTTTGTAAATAAAGTCAGAAAAGATAACAAAGTAACAACCAAAGTCGAACTCAACAAAAGGGGCTTATCATAAAGTTCTGAATAAGGGTAGTAAAGTTCACCGTTATGAGCACCTCTCCAACCCCACGAACCTAATAATCTAAAATGGTCAAGGAAAGTACCACTTTGCAAAACCGTAAAGTACGCATCTAATTTACCAGCGGAGCGTTTGTACAAATCTACTAGTTGAATACCTACAGGAACAATCCAAAATAAATTTACTAACAAAATAGTAAGAATCAAAACTATGTGCCAGCTTAACAACTTACTAACTTGAGTACCAGGGTGAGTAATAAGGTAATAGCCAAAGTATAGGGTCATAAGAACATAGGGGATAGTAAAAACTGGCATATTAGCGCCCATGGAAGAGGAAAGAATGGACAAAATTGCTATGCGTAAAATATTTTTCACATTAGGAACTTCTAAGAACTTGTAGTACGCATAAAAAAATAAGGGCAAAAATATGAATAATAAGATCAAACGTTCATTTAAAGGGCCTAATAATCTAAAAACATTAAATGTATAAAGCAAACTAGGAGCCAACAAAGCAAAAGCGTTCTGCGGCTTAATCATCTTATCCGACACATAATAAAATGCCAAGCTACTTAACAAAGTTGATAAGAATATAAAAAACACAGAAGGGTGAAGTATTTTTTGTATGCTTAGTACTTTCCAAAAGTAGTCGAATAAGAAAATGTTAGCCTGGTGTGTGGACTCAGTACCAAAATTAAATTTGTCTAGCCAAGTAGTTTGGTAATTTATATATCCTGGATTCAGATAAATAGAAGACTCTCCCCCTGCAATAATAAGGCCCTTTTGAGTATAGGGCAAGATAAAGACCACAGAGGCTAAAGTAAGGATCACTAGAACCAGTAATCTGTTCAGTCGAGTCATTCGAATTTTTCTGCAATAACTATAAGAGCAAAAGAAACCAAAAAGCTTATGAAGAATGCCTCGGCTGCTTTGAGCCCAGCAGGATTAAACCCTACAACAAACATTAACCTAATAAGTAACAGTGAGCTAATTAATAAAGAGATTATCCCTAAAATTCTAAACATGCTTATATCTCTTGCTAAACCAAATATAAGTACCAGCTAAACCAAGAAGCGTAATAGCAGAAACCAGTACACTTTTGACCAACCTAAACTGCGCTTTATAAACAATAAAGAACTCATCTGGTACATCGGATTCTAGCAACCAACCATTAGCATAAAAGTTAGCCATAAAATGGGCAGCTTCTATGAATTCACACCCTAATAAGTTGCATGAAGAAGCAAGCTGCCAGTTATCGTCATAACTGTCACTGAAAACTAAAACAGTCGTATCAGATCTTTGGCCAGCTAAGATAACTTTATATTTTGCCGGGTTAATTCTCTGATAAGTAACACTTGGTCTAAAAGTTATAGCTGGGGATAGATCTATTGAATCCACAAATAATGGAGCTTTCGCCAAATAGTTGGCGTCTCTCAACTGCTGTAACATGTCTTCTTTTGAAGGTGTAATAGTGATGACATCGGGAGTGTAAATTCTGAAGGTTTTATATTCGGGCTTAAGGGCGTAAAGAGCTAAAGCCTCTCTTCCCACTAACTCTGAAGCATACTCTTCATAGGTTGGATCACCTTGAATAATATTTATATTCTTTCCTCCAGTAATAAAAGATATCTTTTTTAGATAATCGTCAGTAAATCGCCCAAAGTTTTTTTCTAGAACAATATAGTCTGAGGTATTTTCAAGAAATTGTGTCATCGCAGCTATAGACCATTCTGCTGGAGCCGGAGTGCCAAAATTTAGTTGACGCCAGTCAAAATCATTTTGTTGTAACAAATAGTTAACATTCAACACTCGCGCAAGATTAACAAAACCAGTCATAGCAGAGGGGTCACCTTCCAGATTATAAGCTGCAATAAAATCATAAAGATCTCTAAAGAGTAAATCACCTTCATTAGCAGTATCAAATCTGTTAAAAAAACCAAGAGCCCCTGTATAAAAAATATCCGAAGCCCTGCCGTTAAACCCTTTTTCCCAAATGTAACTTACCCCATAATATCCGTTCTTTGGCAGAGTTAACGTACGGCCAATTCTTGGATTTCGTTTTGTATAGCTATTTAGTTCATCCCAGTAAGCAGGCACCTTTACAATAAATTGCTTTATAACGCCATTGGCTCTGTCTGGCGCCACTTCTCCATTAAGTAAAGGATAAGAAGTTAGTGATACTAATAGGAAAAAAAGTGAGGCTAATACTATGTCCACACCCCGTTTCTTACCAAGAAGAATATAAAATAAGTAAAGCACAAAAGTAAGAACTACGTTATACGAAAATAGCGTTATCAAACTAAATTTCGTATAGGCCTCTCTAAACATTCTAAGTAGAGGAAACTTATCTAAAACATTTGCATACCATACCCCCCACGGACCACTATCACCCTTTGCCAGAAAAATGCCTACAAGTGCTAAAAAGATAACCAATAATAGTCTCCTGCGCTCAGATTGCTTAAGGAAGTTGGGAGTCAGCACAACAAAAAACAAGGAACTGAAAACAAATAAAGTTGTTAAATATGTCCAAAATATGCCAGCTCTTGAATAATAAAATGGAGCAAATGTGAAGTACGGGACACCTCTGTAGGAAGAGTGCAAAGCCCAACTACCTAATAGCCGCAATGTCCCATGTATAAATGTTTGGGGGATAAAATCCCCCATGTTTTTTACAAACTTGTTTCTAATCAAAAATTGATTGTAAAAAGAACCATAAATCCACCAGAAATTTACAAGCAGACTAAAAAATACAATAAGTCCAAACAGTAAGATGTGCTTAATTTTGTCTCTGGATTGGGTTAATTCGTAAATAAATAAAGTGCCAAGTACAATGAAAACAGGGGCTGTTTCAGCAATATTTGTAAAAGAAGAACTAAGCAAACAACTAGCCAAAACGAAAATAAAACTTTGTGTTACTTTCTTGCGCCAATTTCTTTCTTCGAAAATACTAACCATAAGAAAAACAAATAAGGGCAGCGTAAGGTAGGCAGGAAACTTGGAAAGTGTTGTAGCAAAGGGATGTAATATAAGTAAAGGATTAAAAATGTAGAAAAGGGAACCTGCTATAGCCAAAGCTTTGGGAGTCTTTTTAGGTAAAAAACGCCTTAAAAACAGATACATAAAGCTAGCAGGCAAAAACATGGATAAGTAGAACCAAACCTTCTCCATAAAAAGACGCGAAAATCCAAGGTACCCAAGAGGTAAATAAACAAGGGAAGCCGGCAGATGCTGATGTAGAGAATAATCCGTAGAACCAGTATTAAATCTGTCATCCCAACTAAACCACTGATCCTTTAGATATGAGTAATAATCAATAGCTTTGTAATGATCCCCTGCCCCAATTAGGTGATTTCCTCTAAACCAGGTTAAGGAGGTAAGTGAAACACACCCAATAATCAAGAAGGGCAGCAATTTATTGAGTATTATTTTTGCATTAAGTGAGCGTAAAGACATACAGCTTATAAGCTTATGGTATCATCATATGGTGATTTCGTTAATATCATGAATTTTCCGAGTGATTTCACAATAGATTTTATGGGTGTAGGCACACCCAAGTGCGGAACAGAATGGCTGGTTGCGTGTCTTAGTGAACACCCGGAAATTGATTTTTCCCAACACAAAGAGCCACATTTCTTCTTAAGCCCTCCACAAGATAATGAGTTTTTCCAAAATGTCTACACCATAAATAGATTAAAAACTGTCGATGAATACCGTAATGATTTTTCTTGGGATACAGGTAAAAAAAGGGGAGAATTTAGCATTCAGTATGTTTTTGACAAACCAGCACTAATGAAGGTGAAAGAAGCTTTTCCCAACATTCGGATCATTCTTGCCATAAGAAATCCTGTGAGATTTCTGTATTCACTTTACTGGTACCTGAAATACTCACACGCACACCACAAAATGCCAGACACTTTTGAAGAAGCAATAGCCTCAGAAAATACAACACAACCCTATCACAAAAGCAAAGCAAGGTTTGCTACTCATATAAAAAACTGTATGGATATATTTAGCAAGGAGCAACTGCTAGTAGTACCACTGCTGGATATTAGAGATAATCCAAAAAAAACATTAAAAGAAGTTTATGAGTTTATAGGAGTAGATTCCAGCTTTGAGCCATCAGTACTATACAAACGTAAAAACAAAACTACCAAACTAAGACATCCATTTATAGCAGAAATAACCGATTTTGCCATCAACACCATGCTTGAACTAAAGATGGATAGGGCACTAAATAATCTAATAAATACAGACTGCTTTATAAAAAAAGCCTACAGGAAAATTATGTATACAAGTGAAAGCTATCCTCCTATGGCCAAAGCAACAGAGCAGAAATTAAAGGAAGAATTTAGGCAGGAGGTTGAAACTATAGAACAGCTGCTACAGAGAGATCTGCAAGCGTGGAAATAAACTAGTTAGTAAACTTTGGGATCCCTCCAATATTTATAAGGGCTTGGACTTTATTTAGTTTTAAATGAACGTTTTTTAAAAGTGTAGAGTCACTAACTTGCCGGGTTTGCTGCACTTGCCTGCGCTTCTTGAGAGTGTGGTTTATATTACGTACGTTCCACCAAACAGCCAATAATACTTTGCGGGAAAGCCATAACTTCCCTAGCATTAAATAAAATAATGCTTCGGAAAAATTTAAGACCAGAAACAAAGGTATCGCCCAGGTAAGATTGTAGACTCCATAATTTTTTAGAAGGTTAGATAAAATATTTTTCTCAACTTCGTACCTTCTAAATGCAGGTACTTTATAAACTCCCCTGGTACCAGATCGGGTACTTTCTGTACTACCACCCCCATAGTGTAAAATAGCTGAACTTCTGCATATTCCTAACCGCAAATTGAGTAACCGGGCACGCCAGCTGAAGTCAATATCTTCACTATACATGAAATAGTCCTCATCTAGACCTCCTAACCTTTCATACACATGCTTATACGTTAATAGACAACACCCATCTATATAAAAAAGTTTTGGGCTGGGGCCAGGAAAACCTACAATGTCCATCCCCATATAAAGCCCGGCTAAGGGGTCTACACCTTGAGCATTTAAAATAAGCGGGTTACATATATCGAGTTGATTTTTCTGCTGTTCCTTTAGGAAAGAACTCAAAAATCCAGGTGAGCACATTCGGGTATCACTATTTAGCAACAGTACTCTGTTACCGTGAGCGTTTTTCACTCCAAGATTGTTAGCCTTGCTAAACCCAACATTTTCATCCAGTGCGAATACCTTAGAATCAGGAAAATATTTTTGTACTAAAGCAATAGAATTATCAGAAGAAGCGTTATCAACAACAATAAGCTCGTAATCAGTAAATATCTGAGCTTGCAATGAAGTTAAGCAATCTGGCAACCAGTTCGCATTGTTATAAGTGACAATAATAATTGATAACTCAACTCTAGAGTTTTTTGCCATATAAAATCTGAAACAAAGACAAATACCTGAGTATGGGCACGTGGCTCAAAAATGTGTTTAATCTGTGTAAAAACGGATACTTAAGTACAAATCTGGTAGGAAAGTATAAGTAATTTGTTACCTGAATGTCTGTTAGATGGCTGTTCCTAAACAAATTTAGTAAATTACCCCGTGTGCATTTATATATACCTTTCTCGTACTGCCAACGGCCATTTAGAATATGAAAAGGATAAAATGAGGGATTTATAGGGTTTTCTTCTAGTACAGCAACTTTACCTCCAACCTTTGTAGCGGCAACCATACTACTAAAAACTGTAGTCATATGTTCCACGTGATGGAGTAAGTTAACGCTAAAAACCAGATCAAATTCCTTGTTAAACTCCGGTGTCTCCATATCTGTAACCTTAGTGGTAAGTCTGTCAGCCAAATTTAAAGCTTCTGCTCGAGTGGTTAAAACTTGTAGCGACTTTTCCGAAATGTCTGTAGCTGTAACAGTGTAGCCTTTTTGCAATAGCAGGAGTGAGTACCTGCCAGTGCCAGCCCCTACGTCCAGCACGTTCCTGGTGGCGTACTCTACTCCTATAGTTGCGAGAAAGTTATCAACCTCAAAATGGTTTGTAGGAGAATCGAACTTGTCACCCAAAGTCAGAGCAACTTTATCAAAATAATCACTTTGTACTTTATAATGATCTGTACTCATTTCTTTGCTACTACCTTTACCATGGGCCAGAAAGCCTTAGAATTATTGGCCAACCAAACAAAGGGTCTACGTAAAAAACGTGGCAAGGCTTCAAACACAAGCGCTACTTTGAAATGGGAAACGGATACTTCGGAAAAACCAACCTTCTTATGGAGTTTGCACAAAGTGGAAACAAGAAAGGCCAGTTCATAGCCAAATCTCATGAATCTGCCCCCAAATAGTTTAATGTGAATGAACTCAAAGATTTGTTTTAGTACAGGCACATTAGGAATGTTACCCCAAAGCTGTCTGTAAGTTAAACTGCCTATGTTCAAAAATGGGACAGTGTTAAAAACAATTCCCCCAGGCCTTAAAACTGTGTAAAGACCATTAAGGTAGGCCTGAGAATTATTAAAGTGTTCCATTACTCCTCCACCATAAACCAAATCCACACTGTGGTCTTTCAAGGGAAGTTGCAAAACATCACCTTGAATAAGTATGTAGTTAGTTATGCCAGCAGAGTCAAACAGTTTTTTAGCTATAACCAGTGCATTGAAAGAAAAATCTATTCCAATAACTAGTTTACAGTCTCGCGCTATAAGGTGACCAAAATAAAAAGGACCGCAACCTACCTCCAAATAAACTTTATCCTTTAAATCAGTTTCTTCAGTAATCTGTGCCAGTAAATCTTCATAGTATGTCTCTTTATATACCTGTAAGTTAGCCAAATAACTACCGGTTGCTAAACTCTGTGCGTAGATGGCATCCCATCTAGACAAAGACAAAGCTAGATCAGCACTTTGGTTGGGTAATAAGGCTCTGACTATACCATCAGCTACGCTGTAAGAAGCATTGCAATCTGAACACCTCAGGTTTGTTGACTCGTTTGTTAACGAACCTCTACAAATAGGACAACATAGTATATTTATACTAAGCATGGTTTCTTACAACAAAAATTGAATTAATACCATTATCTAAATGCTTCACATACCCCAAAGCTAACAACTTCTGAGTAATAGGTCCAACTTCAGATCCACGGGGATTTTCTGACTCTATACAAATTACTGTCGGCCTAAATTTTTGCCAATCGTTACTAGCCAAAACGTGGGACTCAAATCCCTCTGTATCTATAGACATGAAATCTATTTCCGCATTCTTTACATAAGTTTGTAAAACGGTACGTAAGGGCTTTACAGGAACAGGAAGCTTTTCTACCAGCTCGTAACCTTGGTCTAGATAACTCTTTACAGCTTCTTCTGAAAATGTAGATAAAGTAGCAGGAAACATCCTATAGAAAGTGAGAGTGCCTGGGATATTACTTATTCCAATATTTAGATTAATATCATCAGGCCTAGATGCTTTGAACTTTTCTATTAAATGTGCATCTGGCTCTATATTAATACCTCGCCAACCTTTTCTATAGAACCTCTTTGTATTACTAAATAGATGGGGATCGTGTGCACCTATGTCCACATAAAACCCATGGTCTTTATTACCTAACAAGGCATCAATAACAAGATCTTCACCGTGTTGACTAAAAGAATTGTGTAACAGTTGATAATACAAAAGTTCTCTTATCTTGTAGTAAAGAAAAACTAAAGATTTTTTTGGCCCATACATTTTCAACTTTCTGAAAATGTCGGTAAGCATTTTTACACCTGTAAATCCATCTCACTAAAGACCTTATTATAGACTGCATCCCAAGTCATATTAGCTGAATAGGCATAAACGTTTTTCTCAATCGCGATGCGTTCATTAGCATTCAAAAGTAACTCAGAAACTTTTTCCACATAAGAGGGCACACTATCTTCTATAACTCTTCCCAGATTATACTGTTGAATATCTTCAGAAATTGGAATAACAGAAGTTGTAATAACTGGCAATCCGCAAGACATGTAATCTTTAGGTTTGGTAACATCTGAAAATTTTTTGTATGTCTTCTCTGTTGCTTCATAAGGCGCCAACCCTAAAGTACTTTCCTTCAGAAGAGTAAGCCACCTTTCTCTTTCTTTCGCAGTATCAATATAACCCACAAACTCAACGTTAGCAGATACACCCAGATCCTCTGCCATTTGTTTAAGTTTGGGTCCTATTTCACCTTCACCAATAATACGAAGTTTTACGTCAGGAAATCTTTTTACTAGCGCGGGCATGGCTTGAACAGTTAATTCTAGGCCAAAATGAGGGGTCAAGCCACCACTATAAACCAGAATATTATTTTTTCTTTCAACCGAAATATTACGAGCTTCTAAGGGTATACCAATAGGGGCTACTAGCTGCTTTTTTTCTTTGGCTTTTTCGCCAAGTTCAGCTACGCGCTGCCTAGACATTCTATCGGATACATTCCAGGTATAATCGCTGCCCCAAAATGCCATTCTATCCATTTTTTTGTAGATAGTGTTCAAGATATCAAACTTAAACCTGTCTTCCATAATATAGTCAATAGTGAAAAAGACAACTTGATCAACCTTACCAAGCTTTTTTAGGATAAGACCAAAAATAGCGTTGAAAGAATCTGAGCCTACAAACAGGTCTATCCTACCTTTTACAGTAAGAAAGTAATAAAGATTATAAAAAGCATCGCGAATGTAAAGCAGAAATTCATTAGGAAAAATCTTGGGTGATTCTTTCTTACTTACCAGCTCACCATGGTCATACAGTTCCCTGTAAGAAGTGCTATCTTTAGCGTAAAAAAACTTATGGGCAACATATATTACCCTATTAGCATTTATTTTCAGCAGGTAATCTTTTAATTCTTGCGCGCTGCCCTTGAAATATTCATGAGTAGCTATGGCTATGGTTAGATCTTTCAGATTTTTGTCATTGGTCATAATTTTTAAGATGAGCAAATGCTCTAAGATAGATCTTCTCCCAAGAAAATTTATTACTAAAGGCTGGTCCATTCCGAGACGCCTTGCCATATAAATCAGAATCTTGCCAGAGGTTTCCTAAAGCATCAAGCAAATCAGATTTGGTTAACGCAATAGCTTTGCCAAGTGGTACGCTTGCAACCTCAACCGAAACCCATAGGTTACTAGTTACTATAACAGGAACTCCACATGAAAGAAACTCTTTTACAGAAGTAGGATCTGAATAATAGGCCAAGCTCTCCACACCTCCTTCTCTAAAACAAAGCCCTATACCAAACTTTGCAAGATAATTAAGATAAATATCGGGAGTTTCATTACCTAAGAAGAAAATTTTATCTTGCAAACGTTTTTCGGCAACTAGACTTTTAAAATATCTTTCGTCAGGTCCTGTACCGAGAATAGAAAGAGTTGCGTTAGCATTAAGCTTTAAGATATCCTCGAAGCAGTCGAGCACCAGTTCAAGCCCTTTACCTTTAGTTAAATGTTCTGAAATAACTAAAGAATTAATATCTCTACCTTTTCTTGCTTCCAAGTTTACCTTATCTAGATAAACTCCGTTTGGCACATACAAATTTCGGCTTTCTTCTACAAAATCGGCGCGCATCTGCTGCATTCGTTCTGAAATATTCCAAACATAATCAGCTCCTTTAGAAACAACTCTATCTATTGTCTGATAAATCTTATTCAGTAACTTATTATCAAACCTGTTAGGAGTATAGTCTGGAGCATAGTAAACCAGTTCAAAATTCAAACCCAACCTCTTAAGTACTAGCCCTGCCAAAGCATTTAGGCTATCTACACCAACAAAAACAGTACTATCCTTACCTCTTTTAAAACACCAATAAATAGACAAGACAAAGTCTCTAATGAAGGACAAAAAAACATTACGTGTCTGTTTCTTGGCTTCCTCAGTGGAAGGCAAACTAGATCTGAAGGTACTGACTCGAGACCCGGATATACCCGAATAAGAAAACGGATGTTCTACAAAAGCAAATCTTGGGTTTCTTTTTACTAAATAAGCTTTAAGGGCTTGTACTACACCAAAACCCTCAGTGACGTGCGAAGCCACAAATATTTTCTGCCTGAATGTGGATTCCATCTCTGAAACCACAACGCTAGAAACTTGAGGAATTGAAAAATGGCCAAAGGTACAAATTTCCTCTATTATGTCATCTATATTATATTTATACTGCCATTTAGGGTAGTGCTTCTGAAATTTTGATACATCTGACACATACCAAATGTGATCGCCAATACGGTTTTGTTCTGAATAATCAATATTTCCTTTGCGCCCAAAAGCCTGCTCTATCTTCTCAATGGCTTCCATCATAGAAACGTTGGAGTGGCGAGATCCACCAATATTGTAAACTTCTCCCTGCCTGGGGTTTTGATAAAATTCCCAAAAGGCAGAAATTAAGTCTTCTGAATGAATATTGTCTCTAACTTGCTTACCCTTATAACCTAAAATCGTATAAGGGTTGCTTTCAGCAATACACTTAATTAGGTATGCAAGAAAGCCATGCAGTTTAGTACCACTATGGGAAGGACCTGTTAGACAGCCGCCTCTAAAGCAGACAGTATTAAGCCCAAAGTATCTACCATATTCTTGCACCATAATATCTGCAGCAACTTTGGAAGCACCAAAAATGCTATGTTTAGAAAAATCAATAGACATTGTTTCATCTATACCGTTTGCATACTTGTGATCTGGTGAAATTTCAAAGCGGGTTTCATGTTCCACCAGCGGAAGCTCATTTGGGGTATCTCCATATACTTTGTTAGTAGATGTGAAAATAAAAACCGCTTCCGGACAATAGTTTCTGAAGGATTCTAGTAAATTGAGTGTTCCTAAAGCATTTACAGAAAAGTCTGTTAAAGGCTCTTTAGCAGCCCAATCATGTGAGGGCTGTGCAGCTGTATGTATTATCAAATCAAACTTATGTTGGTCAAAAATTTCATCTAGTGCTGATTTACCCCTAATATCTGTTGAAAAGTGTTTGTAGTCTGAGTACTCTTGTTCCAAAAGCTTTCTGTTCCAGTCTGTGCTGGCCTCATCTCCAAAGAAATACTTTCTCATATCATTGTCTATACCAATAACCTGAAAACCTTGTGTAACAAGAAACCGCACAGCTTCGGAGCCTATTAAACCTGCAGATCCGGTAACTAATGCTTTTTTCATAGGGATGCTTTTTCCTCAGCCTTATTGAAATCCAACAAATGCCCAATCAACTTTCTACCTGCCATCACAAAAAACTTAATATCATCAACAGATCTAATAGACAAAATCTTGCGAAGTATAAACTGCGGTGACATAAAGGCTGTGTACAAAGCCTGAGTTAATTCCATCAGTCTTTCTTTGGAATACGGTGTCTTCATAACCGGGCCACGCATGTCAAAGGCCTCATAGTCTTTTGGATCAACACAAAACCAGTCATTCTCAAGACATTCCTGATAAAGCTTAGTGCCCGGATATGGAATAGTAATAGTTGCCTGCATCGTGTCTACATAACCCTTCTTGAATAACTCTTTCGCCAAATTTATAGTGTTTTGAGCCATCTCTTCTGTTTCCCACGGATACCCGAGCATTATGGTTATATGCGGCTCGAGGCCTGCCTGTTTGGCCATTTTGACACCTTGTTCTATCTCTTCAACTCTTATACCTTTATCAATTCTATCCAGTGTCTCCTGATTACCCGATTCCAACCCAAAGAGTATATATCTAAAGTTCGCTTTAGCCATAAGGTCATAATAATCTTGAGTTAATGCATTTAACCGCATATTACAGCTAAAAACCACTTTTTTGTTATAGCCAGATTCAATCATAAGTTCACAAAATTTTTTAAGCTTAGTCCCAATAAATAAAGATCCGGCGTCATCAAATATTTCTTTTACACCATAGTTATCTACAAGATGTTTTACTTCGGCAAAGAGTCTTTCAGCAGAAAAGCTCCTGTAACTACCGTGTGGGTATAACACCTGGTTCCAGATACAAAAGGTGCATTTCCCCCACCAACACTCCCTTCCGGAATAAACATAAGTGGCAGGTTTATATTTGAAATTGCCGTTTTCATACGCATACAGCTTCCACTTGGTTAAATCGCGGTCAATGAACGGCAAATCATCCAGGTTATGATGCAAATCTGCAGGGCCCGTATTCCAAAAAGTACCATCCGTATTTCTACCCCACACACCTTTTGGCATAGGTGTTGCTTTTGTCAGGTAATCTAACAAATCTGATAAAACGAAATCATAGTCACCCCCGGTAATAACAAAATCTACTTGGGAATTTTCTAAAGACTCCTGGGGCAAGAAGGTTACGTGATCACCAACAATAATGATCTTCATATCTGGCATCTTTTCTTTTAATTCGTTGATAATTTTCCAGTGCTTCTTTACCACAGGCGCCTTAGTTTCCAGCATCAGAACATCCGGTTTCTCTGAAATCAGTACATCAAGCCACTCCTGATAAGTCTGCTTTTCTGCAATACCATCCATCCAAATAGCGTCGTAACCTTTTTCTTTAGCTAATGTAGCCGCAAAAGCAGGAACCATTGGATAGATATACGTTGGAGTATGAAAATACTGAAACTGTCTGTTCTGCGAAAGAAGCGGAGTACCCTTTGTGGTTTCAATAGGCGGATATCCAACTACTACTTTCATGTTATTCCTCCTCTAGCTGTATAGCGCCCGAGGGGCAAGCTTCTGCAGCTTTCTTAATTGATACTATATAACTTGCTAAATCCACACCTTCTTTTACTTTACTAACTTCACCATCAAATTCAAATACTTCCGGAGCAATAACCACACAGCTACCGCACCCTACGCATAGATCTTTATTAATAATTACTTTCATAAATTAACCTCCTAAATAATTACCGGTAGCTTTATCGTACACCCTTAATTGTAATCTGGGTCTTTTAACAAATCCAACAATGAAGTTTATGCCATACACAATATGTGTTAATAAAACACCTGAAAAAAAGTATAGACCTGCCATAACGTTTTTCTCTTTAAAAACTGTATTTAGCGAAAATCCAAGTAGAACTAAAGTATAGAGCCACAAAGTACTATAAAAAATAAACCCGAATGGCAACCATAAATTAGCTAAGAATGGACCAGAAATTAAGCCTAAAACGAAAATAGAAGGAATGAAGTAACGGGGCACACGTGACGTCCGGGGAAAGATACGCGCAAACTGACCGCGGTGACTTCCATATCTAGAAATTTGCTTAAGATGAGGTAATAAGAATTGTCTGCGATGGTGATACACAATAGGATTTGGATGGTACATAAATTTCTTGCCTGTCTGTTCTACAAGATCCAAACACAACTTGGTATCTTCGCCCGGCCAGAAGTCAGTACAAAAACCCCCCACTGCCATAAAAGCATCTTTTTTAATAAATAAGTTAACAGTGGGGTAATCGTCTACAAACATCTCTTTACAGGGCTTATATCTATGAACTATGCTGGCACTTGCTAAAATAGATTCCAGTATTACTCCAGACATTTTTTCAGCAAAAGGTGCAGACTTAGGAGTAAGGGATGGACCCCCTAGTGCATATAAAGAATATTTATCAAATAACTCGTTTGCACACGCTAACCAATCTTCTCTGGGGTAGGCATCATCATCCAAAAAAGCCAAAACGTTGCCAACAGCAGCAGAAGCCCCAATGTTTCTTTTTTCTCCGGGGCTTTTCCGGCCGGAAACAAGGATCTTGAAGCGCGAATCTGCGAAATCTAGATGGGGATTTTCATCAAAAACAATGAGTACTTCAAACTTGGGGTAAGTTAGTTTCTTAAGGGCAGCAATATTTTCCTCTAGAAAAGCATTATAGCTTCTAACAGGGATAATAACGCTAAAGCTGTGCATAGTTATTCACCTGTATTAACCCTCATCTGTAGTTCTTTATCAAATACCCACTTACGTTTGTTTGCGTCATCATAATACCTCAACAAATGGATACGATAAAACACAGCAAACGTATCTATTAACATACCCCGAATAGTAGGGTTTAGGAACAAAAACACATCTTTCTTGATTTTTGATCCCACCGAAAAATCCAAAGTCATTTCTACGGGGCCTTCGTAAATTCGGGTAAAACCTAGTCGATTTGCCACGGCTAAAAGCTCTATGTCAAAGGCAAAATCCTTAACTAATAACCTGGGCAAAACCTTAAGTAGTACTTCCCGTTTGAAGATTTTTAATCCGGCTTGAGTATCTGAAATACGTAGACCAAAAAGTAGTTTTACAAGTAAGTAGTAGCCCCAACTATATATTTTGCGCATACTGGAAAGCTTTACCCTTGAGGCGGGATGCCGCTTGCTTGCTACCATGACGTCAGCGTCATACCACTGCATATGCTCTAAAAGCAACGAAATACCATTTGGATTAATTTCCATACCGGCATCAATAAAAGCTATATAATCACCCCTTGCTCGCGCCATACCATATCTGACAGCATAACCCTTTCCTCTATTCGTCTTGTAACCAACCACAGTAACCACTTTGTCTTCCTTCTCTAATTCCTTAGCTTTATCATAGGTATCATCCAAAAAGCCATCTACCACCACAATTACTTCAAACTGCCAACGAGTTTGACGCATAACATTACAGATACACTGGATATCCTTTTTTATAGTCTTCTCTTGTTTGTAGGCAGGAACTATGATTGAAACCAACATTAGGTTTTGTTTTGGGCAAATTTTATGCTAGCTTTATAACTATACTATGAAAAACGTACTTATAACAGGGGGCGCGGGCTATATAGGCAGCCATGCAACAAAACTTTTCTTAACTCGGGGGTATAACGTCACGGTATTTGATAATCTTTCTAGAGGATTTGCACAAGCAATAGAAACACTTCAACAGTATGGCAAGCTTAGCTTTGTACAGGGAGACTTAAGAGACAAAGAGGCTATATCAAAAATACTTAAAACTAATCAGTACGATGGAGTAATACATTTCGCAGCGCTGTGCTTGGTAAACGAATCTATGGAAAACCCCTATGTGTACTTTGAAAACAACGTGCTTGGCACTCTTAACCTTCTAGAGGGCATGCGCCAACATAACATCACCAATTTAGTATTTTCCTCAACTTGTGCTACCTATGGCGAAACTCAATACTTACCTGTTGATGAGCAACATCCTCAAAACCCCACTAATCCATATGGTGATTCTAAATTAATGGCAGAGCGAATTATTAAATGGTACAACCAAATCCACAACATTAAATCTGTAATCCTAAGATATTTTAATGTCTGTGGGGCAACAGAAGATGGGCTTATTGGAGACAGCAAGAAACCTTCACAACTACTTGTTCAAAACGCAGTAAGGGGTAGTTTGGGCATAGAACCCTTTTATCTGACATGTCCTGAAGTAGACACACCTGATGGTACTCCCATTAGAGACTATATAGACGTCAATGATTTGGCAGATGCCCATCTGAAAGCCCTGGGTTACCTTATGGAAGGAAACCCAAGTAACATCTTTAACTTAGGCACCGGCAAAGGTTATTCCGTAAAAGAAATCGTGCAACAGGTAGAATCAATAACAAAAACTACTATTCCTCAGCAAAAAGGTGAAACCAGGAAAGGTGAATACGCAAAAATTTATGCAGATAACTCAAAGGCGAAAAAGTTACTAAACTGGACACCTACAAGAACACTAAAAACCAGTATTGAAAACCTCGTCAAGTGGTATGAGAAGCACCCACACGGCTTCGACTATTAAAAAAGTAACCAACTAAACTTAAAAGCAATAGTCCGGAAACAGCTACATTCATAAAAATAACCTGATTTAAATCCGCGTGGTATGTGGCAATCAAAACTAGCTGCAGTATTACAGCGCTTATGTGCAAAACAAACACCTTTACTTTTTCAATTGCCAGAAAGAATAATGTCAAAAAATTAGCTAAGATATAAAACGCAATAAATACCGAAAACCCCGGCAGATATTCTACAGAATCCAAATACCTGCTGCCAAACATCGTTAAGGTCAACACTTTAGGGAAAAATACAAAGGCCACAAGCCCAAGAACAACAACTGCAGTCTGAAGAAGCAGAAATGGCTTGATTTTGGCATAATAATCTTCTTTTCTAGCATAAGCTGCGGCAATTTGTGGATACATGACCACACCTACAGTACCAGCACCAAAAAGCAAGATCTTTCCTAGAGTAACTGTCCCAGAATAAATACCCGCCAGATCGGCATCAAAATAGTGCTTAACTAAAACCACATCGGCATTGTTTAAGATTGTTAACCCCAAGTGTACAAACAGCACGGGCCCAGCAAAGATCAGTATTTTTTTGTAATATCTATGCAGTTTATCCGTAAACCCTTCTTGAAAATCACGCCTTAATAAGAAAGCAGCTGCAAGATAAGAACAAATCACAGAAAAGGCTATGCCTAAAAATACCCCCTTTACTTCAAAACCCACAAAAACCAAAAGCACGGGAAACAGAAACCGCAAGACACTGGTAAGAACAAGCCAGAAGGCATAAGCTTTAAATCTTAGCAGCCCCTGCAAGAAAGCAGGTGCAATTATCCCCAGCAGCGTAATGCCTATATAAACACCAAATATTATAAAAAGTGTACTTTCACCTGTGTGCAAGAACTTAGCAAAAGAATGCCTAAACAATAAAATAAGCAGAAAGAACACCATGCCGCCTGCTAGCGCCAGTAAAGAGAGTTGTCTGAATAATTTGGTTATTACACCATAGTGTTCATGAGCCTTAAGTTCAGACACAGCTTTAATAAGCGATGTGGAAAGAGCACCATTAAATACGGAGATAATAACCGATAAGGATAATAAAGCGTTAAACAATCCATATTGCGCAACTGTCAGGTTACGACCCAAAAACAGCTGCAACAAATAGCTGAAGACACTGCCAAGAAAGGAACCAACCGTAACAATAAGAGTTCCCGATAGCAGCTGATTTTTCCTGAACAGTTTAATGATGTTCATAGCGTTCATAAACTCGGTATAAAGTCACACCCCGTAAACTTATCTCGCCCACAGGTCTAATCAAAAAACGATCTTCAAGATAAGAATCATCATTCCACACGGGATAAATGAAAATATTGGCCATTCGGGCATGTGGGGTTAGATCTTTTACAATTGTCTCGGCCCCAACTGCCCTTACAAATGGCCAGATCTGGGCATAGTACTTCTCCTGAAATCCTACCAACAACTTTTTCTTTAGTGCGTCAGCCTTCAGGCTATCTACAGTTTCCCCATTACCCACGTCTTCAAACTGATGTGTGGTTTTATAATAATATACATAGTCGGAAATACCACGTGCACCAATCATCCACTTAGGTTCCAAAATAGTAATACCTGTACGTAATCCCCCAAAATAAGGGCTAAAGTAAGAAAAATAATCGGGATGTACTCTAGCCAAAATTAGTAATGCTGGTAAAAATAACAGCAGCAAATAAAACCTAAGTGTTGCCCAAAGCCACCTGTAAAAAAAGGTAGAAATCAGTGTAAAGCTCAGTAAAGTGGGTAAAATATATCTGTCTAATTTCTTAGAAGATAAAGAAAGTTCTATAGTATAGAAAACACCAAATAAAAGCGCGTGTAAAGCAAACTGTTTGTCTTTTATAGAAAGTTTTCGGGTAATCAGTAAGAACACAAAGCCAACTAAACCAGGCAAAAAGTAAATTGAGGATTTTAATGCCAACACAACAAAATAGAAACCCATGCCAGGGTCATTCATAACCCTGCCAAAATAAACCTGCTCATGACCCTGCTCTACACCAATGGAAAAGATCCCTCTATACAAAGTAGTAAAAACATCTGCGGCATTTGTCCACATAGCTGGCCACAGTAAAACAAAAGTTAAAGCAACTATGCCTAACCACAAACCAAAAGTTGAGGCTAGAAACTTAATCGGCTTGGTTTTGTAAATAAAATGCTCAATCAATAAAACCAGCCCAGCAAAGGGCACTAAAAACAGACTCGATGTCTTCGTAAGAATAGACAACCCGGCAAAAATGGCTGACAGTATAAGCTGGTGTTTTTGAAAAGCTTTTAGATACCAGTATAACCATACAAACGAAGCTAACATAAAAGTGGACATAAGCCCCTCTAGATGAAAAACGCGAGTAAGTGCCACATAAAACGGGTCTATGGCTAGTAGAAAAACTGCTATACACGCATACTTTAGTCCTAATAACTGTCTAAGTGCATAAAAAATAAATGCCATAGTTATGCCTATAACTATCACAACACACAGTTTCTGAACAAAGTGGAGCTTAAAAATTAGAGCTAATTCATTATCAGCGCCATCAAAACTATAAAACAGGTTAAAAACCTTGACCGCAAATGTACCTATCCACATCAGAACTACCCCCGGATGGTACTTCTGAATAGTCTCTGCAAAATCTAAACCAAAAACCCCACTACCAAAGTTGTAAGTGCGGGCTTTCCATTTCCAAACATCTGTATTAAAAATGTCGTAGCCAAGGTGGGGAACACGCGATGCCACAAAGATTATAAGAACCGCCAGTTCAAGCTGTAATTTTTTCACAAGCTTAAGCATACTAAAGAATTTCAAAAATAGTTATAGAGGGTCCACGACGCAACTTGTTAGGAATAGTGGCCTTTATAACAGCATTGTCAAAGACAGTAGCCGACGTACTCTTATCATCAGCAGATTGAATAAAATAATGAGTCTGGTTGGCCGGAAAGTCTATAACCTTATCAGTCCTATACCGAGTAACTGTTTCGTCTGGAAAAATGGTCATAACCTCCGTTAGATCTCCGCCGTCATAAACAATAATACTACCTGTTGGTGTATCTTTCAGCATGTCATAAAGTATTACCCTGGTATCAGTCTGCATGAAAATATAGGCATTTCTGATACATAAATATAAAGGCAGAGCAAAAACTAACGTTGCCACTAGCGGTGCATACCGATGAAACTTTGTTAACAAAACTGCTATCATAGCTCCTACAAGCACCACAAAAAAGGGATAAGCTACCATGAAATAGTGCGATCTATCTTTTTCAAAGCCGGAAATATAAAAAAACAAAAGCAGCGAAGGTAGCGCCAACAACACCCATACATTAAGCTTCCTATCTTTGATAACCTTAATAACAGAAGCAGCATAAACCACTAGAAAAGTAATACTCAAATCATTTGGGAATTTATGCAGAAAGTTTGAAACTAATTGACAAAACTGAGTTGTGAGAGAAACTTTTCCCACGTTGGTAAATTGCCACAAAGCACCCTTGGGGCCATCTGTTCGAACAAATGTTTCAAAATCAAAAACTGAAAAGGGGGTTGTCGCGGCAAATCCCACAAGGGAAAACATGCCTGACAAACCTAACAGATGTAAGCCTTTAAAACTTATTAATTTCTCATCACGGGAATTTTGTATTCTAAGCACATGAGCAAATATAACCGCAAGCAAGGCAAACGCTCCATGATATTTGGTAGAAGCAGCAAACCCCGCAAACAACCCAGCTAATACGTAATTAACAGGTTTAGATTCAAAATAAAGCTTAGCAGAAAAGTATAAAGACCAGGAAAGCCAGAAAACCATGGGCACATCAATTAAGGCATAGTGCGAATGCCATGCATGAAAAGGTACCAGTGACAACACCAACGCCGCAAGAAAACCAGCCTTCTCAGTAAACAGTTTTTTTCCGATCAAATAAATGGGAAAAACAGTGGCGGCACCCAAAGTAGCAGCAAAAACTCGGGAAAGCAGATAAAAAATAAGATTATCATCCCAAATAATACCCGGTAACACACCCTTTAGCCCTAACATTTCTGCGAATGTCCGTAATTTTCCAAAAAGCATATACAAAAAGTAATTTAAATAGATAAAAAAATGGGGCCAATCAAAGTGGCCAGGGTTCTTGTTGAACCGTAAGGCTAAAGCTTCTCTAACAACTGCGGGTTCATCTGGGTGAAAAATAAAAGGAAATCCATGGGTTATACCTAACAAGCGTAAAAGCAAAGCCAATCCAAAGATTAAAAGTAAAAGCTTAATGTGTCTTTTCATAAATCCTCCAGTATTCTAGACCATTGATAAAGACTGTATCTGAAAGAATGAACTGGGTAGAACTATCAAGTACATTTTCAGGCATCTCCTCATTGGGGCCTAAGATAATTAGGTCGTAATCACTTATGCCGTTTACTCTAATGTCAAAAATCCTGGAATTCATATAAATGGCACGCATGGGCTTAACATCAAAAAAACCTAATCTAGGGTAAGGGCCATACTTCTCAAAAATTCTATTTTTCAGTTCATACACACCTATTCCAAAAGGCTTCTGGGCAATGACTTTGTGGGCTGCTGAAGCAGTCCCAAAAACCGGACTGGTATAAGTAAAATAATAAGGGAAAAAAGCTAGAAGTGGATAAACTATCAACGCACCTAGTAGCGCAACTACTAGTTTTTTATACTGCGGAAAAGCTTCTACCACCTTACTATAACCCAAGACAGCAAGAAGACACATGAACGGAAACATGGGAACCATATATCTATCAAGCTTTTTACTGGGAAATATCATTACCAAAAAGTAACCTGCATAAAACACGCCCAAAAAGCTTAAGACAGACTGCCAGTTAAGCTTGAAGCTGCGCAAGGCAAAAAAACCAAACAAGAAAATCCCAATTAAGGTAACCGGAGAAACTTTCATGAGTAAGACTAATGGATAAAACAAGATTCCCGCATCCCTTGTATACTCACCAAATATATACTGACCATGACCTTTTCGAACGCCAATGCGCTCAGCTTCATCAAAAATATTGATGAGAGTGCCAAAAAAGTCTACCCATAAAGCCGGAAAAAGTAACACCATAACTATCAAAAAAGATATGAAAACTACACCAAAGTATCTAAGTACAGAAACAAGCTGACGAGATTGGCGCCACACAAAAAATGTACCAGCACCCAAAGCAAAAAGTATAGCTCCAACAGCAATACTTTTGGTCAAAAATGCCAGTGCAAGAAATGTGCCGGCACAAATAGCATTAGCCCAAGAAAACTTTTTGGCAGCAAAATAAGCAAAAAGCAATCCATTAGCCAAAAAAAGTGCCAACAAAACATCCATATGCAATAATCTGGAATTACCTAAAAAAAAGGGTTCTAAACTCACCAAAATGACTGCCAGTAGAGCTTTTGTAAACCCGAATACTTTTGTTAGTAAATTGAGCAAAACTAAAGTGAGTACAAGCTGCACAAAAATAAGCCCCAACTTTGAGTAAAAATGAAAGGTCGTAAAATTCTCGTGAGTATAAACAGCATCAGCAGGGTTTAATTGCTTTATAACTTCTACAATAGACCCCACAACCCACATCAACGTAACACCCGGATGATAATGCTGATAAGTTTTTGCAAAATCACCAGTCTTTAGCCCTACTACAAACTGCTCGGACCTATAGTGCCAATTAACTCCATCAGGATTTATAGCATCACTACTAAGGCCGGGCACACGTACTGCAAGGAAAATAGCCACAAAAACTACTAAAGCCCAAAGGTGTTTTGTTTTGCCAAACCTAATCAGCTTTGCCCAAGGCATATAAAACCCCACCAATCAGACTTACAACCAATCTAAACAGGTGATAAACAATAGACGCACTTAGCGCAAGCTCTGGAGCTATACCGATAATTCCAAAAAATTGTATATATAAAGCATCTTGTACACCTAATCCATTGAGAGAAGGTATAAAAAATCCCGCTAGTGTTATAACAGGCAACACAAAAAAGGCATAGTCAAGCGGAACAGTTATACCTAAAGCGATAAATGAAAAGTATTGGGTAAAAATTGCCAACAGTTGGATAAGAAAAGACGTTACTAAAGCATATATTAAAATATCTTTTCTGCCTCTATAAACCATAAGTGAACTATAGATTTTGTTTAGAAAACCTATTTTCTTCGAAGCAAACTTAAGTACTAGAAAAGCTGCCACCATGCCAATCCAAAATCCAAGAAATAGGAATAGCTTGAACAAAGTTACCAAAACCGGTTGAACACTAATAGAGGCAGGCAATAAATTAACCCAAAAATCCAAAGTTTTTATCAGACCATAGTAGGAAACAAGCACTAAAGCTACTACACCGGTAAACCTTTCCATAAAGGTGGCAGTAAATGCATTGGTTTTGCTGCCAATCCTCCGCCCCAGTTTATAAAATTTCACAGCATCTCCCCCAACACTTGTGGGCATAAAATTATTAAAAAAGGAACCTATAAAATATAGATTTATTAGATATCTAACAGAAACGTGCTCACAGTTATCGTATATTAAAAATTTTTTCCATCTAAAACCTCCAATAACATAGTGCACAATGATTAAACCAACTATCAAAGGAGCATAGCGCAAATCTACCATTCGCAAATTAGCAATAAGGTTCGCGATACCAACTTTGGATAATAAAAAAACAATTAACGAAACGCTAACTACTATCTTGATAATAGCTTTTCTATGCTTTTTCATATCTACCTCTCAAACTTTTTAGCTTTGACACGACGTACATAAGGTCGGCTTTTTCAAAAAAACTGAACCTGAGAATTTCTGCTAAAAAAACTGCCAATAATATTATGAATGAGCCTGTCTTAACTAACAAGTTGGATCCCACAGGCACAAAAGCAATAAAGGCAGCTGTTAACCCTAACACAAAGTGCGGCATCCTCAGAAAACTAAACTTCAAGACCTTACTTGTAGCAACAGCCATGTAAGCTAAAGCTGCAAAGCCGCCGGCAAGCATCGCGTACGCCATGGCAGAAAGTGTCTCAGCAAAAGTGGCGCCTACAAAATAAGCTCCCACCGTGGCACCAAGCAAAAGAGCATAACTTAGGAGCATGTGTTTCACCAGTTTAGCAGGAATTAAAATACTAGAGGTGACAACATTTATAAGGGCGTAAAAGACAAAGGCAAAGCCTAGGGGAAAGATTAGCGGTAGCGCGGTATCATACTTAGAGCTGCCTACCATAATGGCAACAACTTCAGGAGCCCAAAAAATTGCTACAGCGGAAACCAAAAGAATTACGGTATAAACTTTATTAAAGTTTTCCAGGAATAAGGCTTTAAATTCCCGAATATCATTCGCATACTTGTCAGACAATACAGGCAGGTTTACTGCCGTAACAGAATCGGAAACCAGCATAAACTTTTTGGCATACAAAAGGGCGAAAGCAAAAAATGCTACCATCTCTTTAGAAATAAACAAACCTAAGAGCAGCGGGCCGGATTTTTCCCACCAAGTGTATAAGATTTTAATGGCGTAAATGGCCAGACTAATGGATAAAAGATCTTTTAGCAACAGTTTAAAATCACTCTTGGTAGGCATAACTAATTTGCCCTTAAGAGGCTTAAACGCAAGATACGCCAGTGTTAAAGAAGATACTAAGTTGAAAGCAAAGAATGCATAAAAATAACCGTTAATGCCGTAAAAGTAAACAAAAGGAATAAAAAGCACCACACTTACTACCGCAATGGCAGCTTGATAAATAAACAACTGCCTAAACCGTTTAGTGCCGGAAATTACCGAATTCAAGATACTTTGTACACCCTGCAAAACCAGTACTCCCGCATATAGCTTGATGGGGAGGATTAATGCCGCATCATTATATTTTGTAAGTGCAAGGTTGTTGGCAGAAAAAAACAGGAACGCCGCTAAGGGAAAGGTAACTAAGTAGCGAATAGCAACAGAGGTTAAGAATATTTTAAAAATATCTGTGTCACTTTTTGCCGAAGATATCTCTCTAGTAGAACCAGAAGCAAGCCCCAGGTGTTGATATATACCAAACGCGCCACCTATAGAAATAGCAAGCTGCACTATACCCCAATCTCCCACACTCAAGATTCTGATAATCACAAAGGTTTGCACCAGCCCTAGCGCCATTGCTATACCGCGAGAAACAAAGCTAACTATCTGCCACTTAACTAAACTGCTCATAGAACTTTTATATCTCCTAAATACAAACTTCTGGTGCGAATGATATTAGACATGCCGATAAAGGCCCTATAAGTACCTGGGTCTACAAATTTAGGAACTGCCACTTCAAGATGTTCGATATAGTAGTGATTCTCATCCCATTCTCTGGGCTGCGTTATACCAAACGAGGGTAAGTTGGCCACTTGATAAATTTCACCTGTAGTTTCGTTAACAAAAGTCATAAATAGAAAGTAACCATCAAGAGAAGTACTTGTGCGCTTGGTATAAACCAAATTAACTTTACCCGGAACACCCCTGGAAATTTTTTCGGGAAGTTTAAAATCTACTACGGTTAAACCCTGGAATATTTCCAAATCTACTTGTTCAGCATATTCAAACTTTTCCTGAAGAGGCAATAGCTTATCTTTACCATGGGGGCCTACTTTTTTAAACACAAACAAATTGCCACAGCCCATATCCAATTTGTAATCCTCATTTCGAACCATATCTCCCACTACATCACGCACCAGGTTCACGTCAGCATCAAGAATCGTTAGAATTTTCCTGGAAAATACATCTACAATGACATAATCGGCTTCGTTATACAGTGCGGGGAAGATCGCGTATGTTTCACGCTGCGCCAGATGAGCACCAAGATAGTCCGGACCGGAGACAGAGGCATCACTTGGAATTGTTTTTACAACCTTCTCGGCACATTCTCTGTCTTTATTTTCTAATGGGGAAAGCCGCACAACAGTGCCAACTTCCAAATCTTTTACAGAGGCAGTTTCGGTATCATATTTAGCATGAGCAATCTTAATATGCAGCCGCTTCTCTATGGCCTGGGTAAGCCATAAGTAGATAGGGTTGTTATAGGCAAAGGTAGTATAAATATTGCACCCAAGCACCGCAAAGGAAAGGGCAAGTATTGCGAAATATCTTTTTGTTTTGGCTAAGGCAGCTAAAGATGAAACAGCATAGATCGTAGCAATAAACATGACAGGTACAATCATAGAAACACGATGATTAACAATTTCTGAAGTGCCAATTCCACCGGCGGTTGTTAAATAATTAATTAAAAAGTCTGGGATTGCGATAGCTAATAGTGTAGGAGACAATAAGGGCAATAACCCAACAGGCACAAAGGTCTTGGCAAGGTTATCAAGTTTGTCCCCTCCAAAAAAAACTCTTACAACCTGACCAGGGTGTGTGAGCATGCCAAACATTACTTCCCCATAAGAGTCTCCAAACTCTTCATACCTGCTAATAAAGTAATTGGGTTTAGCTACGTCGTTGGTTAGGGAAGTATTTAATCCAATACTTTCAGCAAAGCGGGCATAGCCGTTTGCACGTAAATGGGCATATTTAGGAATAATTATAAAAAAAGCTGCAAAAAACCATAAAAACCCAACTGCCATCATAGACAACCCAAGCTTTTTCTTACCTCTAAACAACCAAACAAATACACCGTAGACAAGTACATACAAAGGCAGCTGTTCTTTACCCATCATAGTGAGCGCAAGTAAGCCCCAGAATAAAGCTAAACCCTTAGTGGTGAAGTTATTTTCTTTATACATCTTTTCAAAAACGTAAAAAGCTCCCAAAAAGAATGGAATCACTACAGTTACACCGTGAAACCCAGTCCAAGCCGTAAGATAGCCAACTGCTGGGTAGAACAAGTATGCAAGCCCCAGCAAAAAAGCCGCAAACTTAGAATCAAGTTTAAGTAAGGCAATTTTGTACACAATAATGGAAGAAAAAATTACCAATACTAGCTGAGCAACAACCAGCGTCATGGCATGTGGAATTAGGGCAAAGATAGGCACAAACATGACAAGAATCGGGTCTACATGGCTCATAGCCCATCTGGGAAGGTTGGTACCAAAGTAATCTGTTAAGTACAAGAATCTACCATGTAGCGTGTTCCAAACCATCTGAGTCATATTTCCCAAGTCAAATTTCCCAAAGTCAAAGTTATTGTACCTGAAAAAGTTGATTTTAAGGTTTACTGCTAAAACACCAAAAGAGAATAAAATAAGAGCTATAAGAAATATGTTTTGTTTAATAAATCTCATTAGTTGAACAATCTAAATCTTATCAGAGTCAGCAAAGCAGAAATTCCATCTTTCCAAGTCAGTTTCTTTCCTTCGCTAAAATTTCTGCCTTTATAAGATATAGGAACTTCCACAATTTTCAAGTTGTGTTTTCTAATCTTTGCTGTAATCTCGGGCTCAAAATTAAACCTGGCAGACTTTATGTCTATGTTTCTAACAAAATTCCCAGGCATTAATTTATAACATGTTTCCATATCTGTTAGCATCACCCCAAAAAAGATATTAGTAAACAGAGTTAGAAGTTTATTACCGACATAGTGCAGGTTAGACATGTCTTCATAAGTACCTGAAAAGCGTGAGCCATAGACTACATCCGCGTTTTTCTCACGCAGCGCACGTATTAAAATGTGGTAATCCTGAGGGTTGTACTCAAGATCAGCGTCTTGCACTATTACATAATCACCGGTTGTAACCCTAAAACCATCCCGCAAGCTGGCACCCTTACCCTGGTTCTTTTCGTGGAAAAGGACTTTCAAATATGGCTTTTCTTGCTGGAGTTGCTGCAAGATCTCACGAGAACCATCGGAAGAGGCGTCATCTATCAAGATAATTTCCTTGTCTATGCCTTCAACAGCTTCAACCTGTGAGAGGATTTTTAAGAGTGTGTCCTTTTCGTTAAAGACAGGTATTACAACAGACAGCTTCATCCTATCAATTATACTATACGAGCCTCTTGAGAAGCGAGGCAACGGGGTCTCTCAGCGCGCAGCTGCTATCGAAGATCTGCGAGCACTGCAGACCCGCGCGCCGAGCTGCAAGCTAAATTACAACCCTATAAACCCGCGTATAAAACTCACCGCCATTAACAACTGCCTCAAACTTCTCAACCACCTCCAAACACTCATACTCTGTACTATCAAACTCAAACCCCAGCATATCCTCATTAGTCACAAGCAAATACCCAATCTCTTGCTCTTCCAAACTTACACACAACCTGTCTGAAAAATCATCAAAATAACTACCCTCAACGTTAGGCGCCGTCAGCATATACCACTCAGCCGTACTAGTAATATCGTTATACCCAACCTTTCCCGAAAAATGCTTGGCAGCATAAACACTGGCACTTTTTATAGTTATGTACATATCCCTGTGAATCCAGATAGTGGCGCCACTCCACAGTACAAGAGATCCTACAAGCAACACAAAGAACACAGGCAACTTCTTGTAGTACAACGCGGCAATACTGGCTACCTGCATCACAAGCATCGCTGCAAAAGCCCACCTAAGTACAATCAAGAACTGTAGCTTAAGTATCATCTGTGCAGCCACATATATACCCAGAAGCAAAATTGGCAAAGTCACTATACGCCTGTCTGAGTCAAAGTAACTAGTTATTGAACCCGCAATAGGGATGATGAGCAGCGGAATAATAGGTACAAACAGCCTGGGAATGGCTGCCGGCCAAGCCAAAATCAACAGTAGCTCCCCTACCACAAAAAACAACAGTGCCATATGCTCCCTGAAAAAGGCTGCCACACTCTTTTTGTGACTAATTAACAGTGCAAAAGCGCTAGTAAAACCAAAAACAAACAATAATGAGACAATATAGATTGCCACCATCCTAACATCATAAGTTCTGCCTGCCGGCTCCTGAAAATAGCTTGAATTCAAAGGGTTTCTGTAAATAAGCCACGGCAAAATTGCTAAAACACTTGCTAACGCATATACAACAAGCTTCTTTACAGATACTAAGACTAAGGCAAGGCTCACCGCACCAAATAGAATATAACCTTCAAACCTGGTGAGGATAGCTAATCCGGTAACAAGCCCTAGAACAAACAAATGGTAAGCTTTCAACTCAGCTCGCCACTTTTCATATAAAAATAGCGTAGCTAAAACAAAAAGGGCAAAAGGCACGTCAGCATATACCCGCAAAGACCAGTATAAATATACCGGATTCAGAACAAATAAAATAAGTGCAATGAACTTTGCCTTCTTATCCAGAAAAAAGTCACATAACTTACTAAATACAATAAATGAGCTCACACTTGCAGTAAATAGCACAATTCTGCCCCATAAAACAGGCGAAATTACAGCTGGGTTAAAGGCCAGAAGCGCTGAAAACAACGGAGGGCGTTTTTCATCAAACGGATAAGTAAAACTTTTAATGAACTCGGCCGCCCTGAGTAGTCTATAGGTATCACCCCATTCTGCAGCATTCACATTAAGGAAAAGCAAATGTACCAGAACAAATAAGATGAAAACAAAAAAGTTTGGATTAAACTCGCGTAACTTGCGCATAAATCCGGTCTACTTCATGGGCTCTGTTATGCCAGGAATACAGATGCCTAACTTTATTAACGTCTACATCAACTTTATAGTCAATAACCTCTTTGATTTGATTAGCTATAGTTTGTGGCTCAAGATTTTCCAGATAATAAAGCCCTCTTAACTCTTCAGAAAGCTGAAAACCGGAAACCAGAGCAGGCACACCACATGATAAGCTTTGCATAACAACTTTGGGCAACCCTTCAAAACTAGAGGGCAATACAAAGACATCCGCGGCTTGGAATGCTATGGGGGTTTGGGGATAGGGCGTGTACCCTACTCTTACTACCCTGTTTTGCAGCTTTAACTCTGCAACCTGTTCATCAAGCTTTTCTATATAGGCATTATCACCTGAACCAACCAGCAACAGCTTATACTCACGTGGTAAAAACTTAAGGGCATCCACCAAAAGATGAATATTTTTACGTTCTACCATTACACCGTGATTAAGAATCACTTTATCAAGAGGATCCAGCCCTATTTCTTTACGGGTCTTATCTTTTTCCTCATCCAAAACTTTAGTAAATAACTGGGTATTTACGCCTGTTTCAACTACATAACATTTGGTTGGATCGGCATTGTAATACTTTATGGCTTCGTTTTTAGTGTCTTCACTCACGAAAATACAGGCATCTGCCACCTCAACCGCCCATTGATCTGCCAATTTCGCCAAAGGCCAAGCAATATATTGTGAATAAACCTTTGGAGTCTGGCCTTTTTCCTTAAGGGAAGCTTCCCTACCGGCAACAGTGTTATGGAAGTGCACAACGAGTGGGGTTTTTAGCTCTGTGGCAGTGGATTTATATTTTTTGAGCAGTTTCCTATATAGGTAAACCCAGATAGCAAAGTGACCATGCGAATGAACTAAATCTACTTCATGCGTTCGTCGCCAGAAAAGGTAGTAAAAAAACATTAACACCGAAGTGGTAATATTCAAAGTACCCGGCAAAGGCTCCCTAACAAAAGAATGAATTGTTGTATTTGGCAATTGTTCAGGAGAACCCGAACTTGGCCAACTGCCACAAAATATGTCAAAACTATGACCCAAATTAACCTGGGCGGCAGTTAATTCATAAGGATGTGGTCCCAACCCTGCCCAAGGAGGCGGCCAATCATAAATCAATCGTAGTATTTTCATAGTAATACTTCTTTTATAACTTGTTCGTACTTATCAAGCATAGCATCTGCACTGAAACATTCACTTGCTCTAGTTAAAGCATTCTGGGACATGCGGTTTCTTAGAGCAGAATTTTCTGCCAACTCTACTAACTGTTGTTTGAAAACAGCCATGTTTTTATAGTCTACCAGATAACCTGTCTGTTCATGCACAATAGCATCGCTTACTCCTCCTTTATTAAAAGCCACAATGGGAAGCCCTGCAAACATAGCTTCTGCTAAAACCATGGGAAATCCTTCTTCTCTATTTGTAGGAAAAACAAAAACTTTAGATTGTGCAAGCAATTGAGCCACCTGATCCGGAGCAACTTGGCCGTTAAAAGAGATATTTTGCAGACGCTGTTGCGTAACTACATGCTCCAGAGCTTCTCTATCGTCACCATCACCAACAAAGCGCAAGGTGTAAGGTTGTAGCTCCTTGCTAGCAAATAGCTTAACTAAATCAAAGACCCCTTTAGACTTAATAAGTCTACCTACAAAAATAAAGTCATTACTCTTATTCTGCAAAGATAGTGAAACAGGCTTTATGCCATTATTAATAACTACAAATTTCTCCTCCGGAGCAAAAGTCTCTTCTATAAGTTTAGTTTTAACAAAGCTGGAAACAGCAACTATTTTGTTAGCGCCATGAATAAACTGACGTTGACGGCCAAAAAATACGCGTAAAGTAAAAAGTGTATCCGGCAACAGGGCTAACACATCTTTGATACCGGTAATACTGGAAAATCTGGTTTTAAATTCTCCTAAGATGCTGCCATGGGCTATTGCCAATACTTTTACACCCAACTCAACTTTGTTTTTAATAATGCCTAATGCTGCGGAACTCTGGCTGATAACAATATCAAAAGGTACAGAATTGTGAATAGTCTTAAAAGCTTCTACAGAAGTGTTGACCCAATTATTAGCCCCCTGCGTCACACCCAGCCGATATACACCAGGTACAAACTTATACACCACTCTATTCTCTTCGATGCTCTCTTGAGATACATCACCCTTAGGGGCAAAAACTATTACTTTGTGGCCTCTGGTAGCAAGCCCTTCACATAGTTGCCTATTTTGGGTTTCCAAGCCACCAAAATGTGGGTGGAATGTTGTGGATTTGATAAATACTGCAATTCTCACACTATCAATTGTAACAAACAATACCTTTCTTGCTAGCTAAGTAATAACTGTTCCAACTCTGCGATGTTTTTGTCTAGACTAAACATCTCTGAAGCCTTGTTATAGGCGTTTTCGCCTAATGATTTACCTAATTTGGGATTGTTGATGATTTTAGCTAAAGCGTCAGCAAGATCTTGAGCATTACGCTGTTCTACTACTAACCCAGTTTCATTGTTGATAATAAGGTCAGCAATGCTTCCTGCATCGGTTGTAACTATGGGCAGTTTACATAGCGCTGCCTCAATAATAAAAGTTGGCACACCATCGGCATCACCGGTGGAAGTATCTATGCTTGGATGAGCAAAAACAGCAGCCTGCTTATAGAAGGGTAATATTTCCTGCCAGGGTAAGCCCTTGCCTTCACCATGGATCATAACTGTGTCTGTCACTCCTAAAGCTGCTATCTGCTGCAGTAGCTTTTCGTACAAAGGCCCGGGGCCTACAATATGCATTTCATGCGCAATTCCTTTATCTTTAAGTAGTCTGGAAGCCTGGATAGCATAATCCAAACCCTTTTTCTCAACCAATCGAGAGCCAATAAAAATAAAAGGTCTGGAGGGAGCAGCGGCTTGAATTTTTTCAAGATTGAGTTTAGCCACATCTACACCATGGTACTGTTGATAAACGTTAGCACAATTCTCCCCTTTAGCTTGATCTTTACAGCTTTGATAAGCATATTTATTGCAAATAGCAATAAATTTGGCAGTTCTTACTTTTGCAGCAATAAGTGTTCCATCTACCATAACATCTCTGGCATGACCGGAGATACTATATGGAATATTCATTAGGGTTGCTGCCACCATACCTACGGTAGATGGCCAAGACAGGAAATGGGCATGCAAATGGGCGGGATTATACTTACTAAATATATTGGCATAACCAAAAGACTTAATAAATAACAAGTAACGATTAACGATTGACGCCATGTCGTTACCAGAAATAAGCTTGAAAGCTTGAGGGCTTCTTGCAGCATAGCGAAACAACCCCTGCACTAAATCCAACAGATTGGGTCTAGCATAAACAGTATGAGCTAACACTTCAGGAGAGGTTGACCCAGTAGCTTTCTTTACAGCAACAACAGTTAGATCCACATTGCCGCGTTCGATAAGCTTTGCCACTTCCCGTTCAATAAATGTTTCAGTGAGCCGAGGAAACTCGGGGATAAAGTACACTACCTTTTTTGTCATATGGGTTAAGACAGCAACACGCTTCTGGTAAACTTGCTGCTGATCTTTTTTGTGCCGTTTGTGGGCCTGCCGATAGCAAAGTACGTAAACCCAAGATCTTGAATTGTATTAATATCTAAAAGGTTTCTACCATCAAAAACATAGTTGCCCTTCATAAGCTCTTTTACCTTACCAAAGTCTAGCTCCTGAAATTCCTTCCATTCAGTCAGTATACATAGCGCATCAGCCCCTTCTACAGCATCATACGAGTCTGAAGCATAATAAATATTGGCATCACCAAGATGATCCTTGGAATTGTCAGTGCCTTTGGGATCATATACTCTAAGTGCGGCTCCTAGGCCTCTGAGCCTCTGTATTACAGTTAAAGCAACAGATTTTCTAACATCATCGGTATTGGCCTTAAAGGAAAGCCCAAGACAAGCAATAACTTTTCCATCAAGATTCTTGCCTAATTCACCAACAATATTATCCAAATAATATTCCTTCTGGCGCTCATTAACTTCCATAACCCCTCTTAATAACTTAAAGTCATAAGCCTGATCTGTAGAAGTCCTATACAAGGCGGCTACGTCCTTCGGAAAACAACTTCCGCCATAACCAATACTGGGGTACAGAAATGCTCTACCTATTCTTTTATCAAGCCCCATGCCATCTGCTACTACCGAAACATCGGCACCTGCGCGTTCACAAATCTGGGCTATTTCATTAATAAAGGAGATCTTGGTTGCAAGAAACGCATTAGAAGCATACTTAATCATTTCAGCTGTACGCAAATTACATTCAACAACCGGAGTATTTAAGTGTGCGTATAACTGCTTTAAAGTATCAATAGCTTTTTGAGAATTTGAACCAAGAATAGTTCTATCTGGATGGCGCATGTCTTCTACCGAAGAACCTTCTTTTAAGAATTCCGGGTTGGAGGCTACATCAAAAGGAATATCTTTCTTAAGATTGTCCTTAACAATCATTGCTACCTTCTCATTTGTACCAACAGGAACTGTGCTTTTTGTAACAATTATTTTGTAACCATTAAGATTCTTACCGATTTCTTCAGCAGCACCCCATACATAAGACAGATCAGCTGCACCTGTGTCATCCTGAGGAGTTCCTACACAAATGAAAACGATTTCGGCATCCCGAATACCGTCACCAATATTGGTAGTAAAGGTGAGCCTTCCTTCTTTTACGTTTTTTTCTACCACTTCTGCAAGCCCGGGCTCATAAATTGGCATTTTGCCCTGCTTGATCATATCTATTTTTTCTTTATCAATATCTACACCAACTACATTATTACCCCAGTCTGCAAAAACTGCAGTAGCAATTAACCCAACATATCCTGTGCCTATTACACATACGTTCATATATTTTTATAAACTCCTTTTAAATTATTTAATCTAATCCTAAGGATGTCAGTCAGCATTTTGATAGCATCAGCAATAGGATTTAAGCGCGTAGTAGTGGCGTAAGTCCATATAACCGGAACCTGTTTAATACAGTAACCCAGTTTTCTCGCAAGAAATAAAACTTCAACATCAAATGCCCCCATATAAGACTTTTGAATCTCTTTCGCATCAGCACCGTAAATTTTCAGCCGACCAAAAATATCCTTAGCAACAGAAGCCTTAAATAGTTTAAAGCCACACTGTGTATCTTTAATACCAGGAAGAATTATTAACTGCACCAGGTAGTTAAAAACTCTGCCCATTAAGTGACGATATAAGGGCTCGCCTATTCTTTTAGCACCTAAACCCTCACGAGAAGCTATAACTAAGTCAAAGTCGTGATCTTTAATCCAGGTGGCAAATTTTTTTAATTCGGAAATTGGCGCGGAAAGGTCCGCATCAGCTAGATAAATATATTTACCTTTAGCTTCCATAACACCAGTCCAAATGGAAGGGCCTTTACCCTTATGCGGATTTTTGATAAGCCGAAGTTCCGAGTGTTCTGAAGCCTCTCTTGCTACAAGCTGAGCAGTAGCATCTTTACTGCCATCATCTACCACCAGTACTTCGAACGAGTCAGCAAAAGAAGGCATAAATCCTAACACTTGATTTAAACTTGAAACTATTTTGTCTGCTTCGTTATAAGCAGGTATAACAATTGAATACTCAATCATTTTTTCCAAATAATTTTACTATAAACTGTAAAATTCCAAATTAGCCCAATCACGACGCCCAAAAGAAACGTGACATTAAATATTAATACATTATCGCCAAAAGCTAAAGTGGAAGTACGAATCAGCCAACTTCTAAACAAAATGGGCAGATAAGAAGATACAACGTAAATAACTATGCTCTTTATTCTATTAGCCACTCCAACAATCTGTTGGCGATCTCTAAAAGACCAAAAGTTATTTAAAGTGTAAGTGGTAAGCATAGCAATAAACCCCGCGAGTAAACTTGCTTGGGCAGACTGTAATATAGAAAGCCTAAATCCATTAGCCAAAACAAAATCTACAAAAAATCCAGCAAGCCCAACTGCCAGAAATTTCACAAAATGCTTGCTATCATTGTACCTGAGACGCAAAACTACTTTCAGACAATCAAACATGTTATCCTTGCCCATTTTAGAATCACCCCTATCTCTAAGCCCAAAGCTTATGGGAACCTCTTTGAACTTTGCACCTAATTTATGCATTCTGTATAACAAATCTATTTTGTAGGCAAAACCCTTGGAGAGTACGCCATCAAAGTTTATCTGGTCTACAAACCCCTTTACTCTAGAAGCTTTAAACCCCGAAGTAAAATCATTGTGTTTAGGCATACCTAATACTATTTTGGAAAACAAACTGCCACCGAAACTCAAAAATTTTCTATAAAAAGCCCATTCCTTGGGAATTTTGCCTCCGGCAACAAACCTAGAACCAACCGCATAGTCATAACCTTCGTCAATAGCCTGGACTAATCTTTTAACATCTCTGGGATCGTGCTGAAAGTCCGCATCCATTTCAATAACAACGTCCGCCCCCATAGCCATAGCCTGTTTAAACCCGGCAAAATAGGCACCGCCAATACCGGTTTTTTCTTTGCGAACTAACAAGTGTAAAAAGGGATATTGAGATCGTAATTCTTCTACGATTCTGTATGTACCATCCGGAGAAGAATCATCAACTACCAGTGCCCGGCAATTATGTGGTATCTGCACAAACTCCTCAGCCAATATAGCAATTAATTGCCTGATATTATCTGCTTCATTGTATGTTGGAATGACAACAACAACTTCCATCTTTATTAAACGCTAAGGGCAGTGGAAATAATCAAAAAGGCTAGAATGCCAAAAAGTATGTATTCTGTAACAATCTTTTTGTTAAGCCTTTCTTCCAACGCATGATGCATTATACCCCAAAAGCAATAGAAAGATGAACCAAAAGTTGCAACACCTATCTGCGCTAATCTGTTGAATCTAAAAAACAAAAGCAGTGCAAGACATAAACAAAGCACAACAAACAAGACTAAATAATGTTTTAAATGTTTATCGTCCAGCATCTATAAAACCCTTCCCGGGACTAGCGCAACCCAGATACTTACAAAGGTAACTACCAGAAAAACCAGATGTGCCAATGTATGCCCAGATAGTTTAATGATACCGTGCTTTTTTGAATACCATAAATCTATAAGCAAGAGAACGGTTAAAAAGCCTCCAAGTGAAAAGGCTAGTACCTTCACCACCATGGCAACATCAACTTTGGGTACAACTTGCGCAGGTGCTACCTGTTCTTCTAAGGCACTAACTGTTACTGGTGCGGGTGTTTCGGGAACTTCAACACGGGTGGCAATAGGCTTGGGGTTTCGGGATTTACCAAACATTTGAACAACCAGTGTAGTCTCGTAGCCATCTAGTACACCATTCACCACGGCAAAACCAACCTCATCATAGTTTGCGGACAAAAGGTTTTCTTTGTGAGAAGGCGATTTATACCAGGCATCTACCACATCTTTAGAGTCATTAAAGTTTTTAGCCAGATTTTCTCCTGCATATGAATAGTCATAGCCTTCGGCTAGAATAAAGTCCCACGGCTCTACACCTTCCGGAGAAACGTGTGCCCAATAACCTTTCTCAAACATGTCTTCGGCTTTCTTTTTTGCTGCCGCGGCAAGTACTGGATTTACAGTAAGTGTATGCAAACCAGCTTCTTGCCTTTTTTGGTTGGTGAATGTAAGCAAGTCTCGAGAAAATATATTAGAGGCATAACCAAGAATGCCCGGAATCACTTTTGGCAAAAGTTTTATGCTGCCAAGTACCAGAAATAATGCCAGAAAATAACCCAAGAATGCTCTGGTTGATAGAAGTTGTGCGCGGGTTTTGTGATAAGCATGTGGAATGAAGTGGTGAATGAATTTGAATTTCTGAATGGCTCGGGGATCTTCCCGCCAGTTCTGTATGGCTTTTTCGTGTCTGTAGGGCAGGCTAGCTAGCATTATGTAGAAATTATAAGGTATCTTTCATTATACTGCCAGAGAAAAACTTTTAAAGGTTAATTATTAGGGGTATTAGCAACCATAGCTGACAACTTATTTTTCACATAGTCCGGAACTACAGACATAACTTCTTGCTTGGGAAATCTCTGAATAACATCTATACAAACGTTAATTGATGTTTGGCCAAAAACATCTGAATAAGACCTTAGCAAAGAATCAAGAACAGCACGAGGGTCACCCTGCAGTTTAAGGCTTTCAACACTATCTGAAGAAAATGAAATATTGCCAGACAGTTTCGCAAGCCTAATGGCTAGATCCAATCCTATAATTTGACCCTGCTCTTTTATTATTGCTTTTACTAGATCGTCCATATCAATCGATTAAAAACTAAACAGTTGTAGAAATAGCTTCTACCTGAGCTACTTTAACACGTGAAACAGTAAGCTTTTTGTAAGAACTAGCGAATGTACTTAGTGCAAAAGCCATACTGAAGTAAGACGTAACAAATAATAGATCATCAAGCCCACCTGGTCGCCAAGTATCTGTTAGAGTTTCATATAGAAATATGGTATCAGCAAAGTACTGGAACACTAATGCCATAAACACGAACATAACACTCTTACGTAAGATTCCTCCTAAAGCCTTTTTGGAAAATATAAAAGCTACAATTGTAAGTGATATAAATATTGCCTGCCCAAATGGATAACCATAATCAAGAAAAGTTGTTACTGGAGAAGTTGAATCTACTTCATAATCCTTCAAAAAAAGCTGATAAGAAATGAACAGCATAATAAGTGGGATCAAAAATAGGGCATATTTGCTTCTAGAAGTTCGTAGGGAACGGCCGACACCCAAAGCCCTAGCTAAAAGCCAAACACCACAAATATATATAGGAATACTGCCAAAATAGAAAACCTCTCCAAAAGAGGGATAGGGGTTTTCCACGTTATAGACATAGTAGTAAATAGCGTAACTAAGCTGGCCTAAAAACTGGAATAATAAGCCCAAGGACAAAAAGGATAAGGATCTTCCAACTATACTCTTAAGGGCCCCCCATAACCTGGCAACAGTAAAACCTAGAAATCCGCCAACACAAGCAACAACACCGTAAGTATCTGTAAAGTAATCATTCAGAGCGCTATCGTGAGGAACAAACAAATTAAGGTAAATCCAGCTCAATGCGTAAAAAGTAAAAACTATAGTCAGTAATGTAACCAACACTCTTGATCTTTTTAGTAAGTCCTCAAAGTAAGGTTCCATAAATAAAGTATACATATCTCATAAACTTTGGCAATAGTTTTTTATATGTTAGAATCGTGATCAGTATTTTTTTTGGATTAATAGATGATATTCCCTGAATTCAAGTCAGTGGAACTTGAGGATAAAAATACTATCGAACAAATAACCAAGAAGTTCAAACCCTACTGCGACTTCAACTTTGCAAATATCTACAACTGGAGTTCCCCCAAAAATCCAACTGCATATAGTATTCTTAACAACAATCTAGTAATCAAAATGAAAGACTTCACTAGTGACAATGAATTAATTAGCTACATGGGTGATAACCAAATAGTGGATACTGTGGCGATACTTCTTGACCATTATCCAGAACTAACAATGGTACCTGAAGAAAGCATATCCACTGATTTATTAGAAGATTCGCGATTTATAGTTCAGGAAGACAAAAATAATAAAGATTACGTGCTTTCTTTTGAAAGAACAGTAAAGTTAAGAGGCAGAAAGTTCAAGTCTAAAAGAGCTAGGGTAAGAAAATTTTTAGAAATGTACCCCCAGCATGAGGTAAAAACTGTAGATTTCACAGATAGAAGAATCCATAAAGAAATTGGAGAATTATTTATAAAGTGGAAAGAGCTGAAAGACGAAGAGACAGCAGAAACCACAGAAGTAGACGCTGAGTTTGATGAACTAGAAGCAATAAAAAGATTCATGCAATCAGCACACCTGTATGAAAACATTATTTGTATTGCAATTTATGATAAATCCAAAATGATTGGAATGACTACTAACCAACCATTCAATGACGAATGGATAATAGGGGGGTTTGGTAAAGCCGACTTTAGCTACAAAGGTATATTTACATACCTAGAATACATAACGGCAAAAATACTGTATAATATGGGCTATAAGCTTCTTAACTATGAGCAGGATCTGGGTCTGCCCGGTCTAAGAAAAACAAAAGAATCCTGGCAACCTGTTGATTATTTAAGAAAATATATTATAAATAGCAAAATATTATGAGATATATAAAATCATGGGCAAAGCTTAATAAAACTACAGAAGAAAAACTTAGTAGAGCAAAAACACCTTTTATACTATACGACCTTGACAAACTGAAACAAAATTACCAGCAACTATCATCTCTGTGGGAAGATGTGTATATACACTATGCAGTAAAAGCTAATAGAAACACACCCATTCTGGAAATTCTTAATGAACTAGGAGCAGGATTTGAAGTCAATTCACGTGTTGAACTAGATCAAGTACTCAAAACCGGAGCTTCTACAAATAAGATCATAAACAGTTCTCCTGTAAAAAAGATTGAGGACATAAAGTATTTCTATAAAAAAGGCATAGATAGATTCGCATTTGATTGCAAAGACGAAATAGACAAGCTAAGTACGTACGCACCTGGGAGCAATGTTTATCTTCGAGTGCACACTAGCAACCACGGGAGCGGTCAAAGACTGAACACAAAAACTGGAATACCTCTTGACGAAGCAGAAACGCTTCTGAGTATGGCTATTGAGGCAGGATTAAATCCATTTGGGATAACTTTTACAGTAGGTTCTCAATGTAACAACTTAGATAACTGGAAAGAAGGTATTGCTAAAACTGCATATCTGTTTGCCACATTTCCAACGCTAGACACAATTAACGTAGGTGGGGGCATTCCAATTGAATATTCGGAAAAAATAATCCAGCCAAAAGACATTGTAAATACTATTCGGAAGAACATTGATGGCAACTTCAAAAGAGTGCCCAAAATAATTTTAGAACCAGGTAGATATTTAGCAGGAAGTATTGCGCTAACTGCCACATCCATAATAGGAGTAAGAGAGCTGAAGTACGTAAAATGGTTATTTGTAGATACCTCAGTATTTGGGGCTTTTCTAGAATTATTGGAATTTAAGAGTTCGTCGCTAGATTATCCAGTCGTAACTGATGAAACGGAGGTTACGGAAAAAAATATAGTATACCAGATAGCTGGGCTAACCTGCGATGGAATGGATATTATAAAAAGGAATGCCACATTACCCAAACTTAGTAGAGGGGACAAACTATATTTTCTTAACACAGGTGCATATACTTTAGAATATGCATCAGCATTCAACGGTATACCAATTCCAAAATCATATTTCATAAAAGACGGCGAACTATTATAATAACAGAATGTAGTCCTATAAGCACAATACTGTACCCTAAACCCGCACAAACTTCGTACCAGCAACCCTAATCACAATGATTATTCAAGATAAAAATGACACAAGAATATGGCCAGAGAAAGAAAAATTTGGTTTCAAAAACTAAACAAAACAATACCCACACTAACATTCACATTCAAACTAGGGTTCTTGCCATACATAGGTATTGTTACAGCAATATCACACTTTTCCAGAGTAGTTTTATTAACCCCCGAATCTTCGTTACCTGCAACAAAGCAAATCTTTGATACATCCTTAAGATGAGCTTTCAAATCACTTATTAGTATGTTTTTATCTGTAAGTGCAATAGCAATAATATGATAGCCCTCTGATCTTAGTTTGGGCAGAATATCCAAAGTCTTTTCGGCATATTCATACCGTAATTTATTCTCAGAACCTCTGGAAACTTTTTTTAAACCTTTACCAAATGGGGGGATGTGTGATATACCTGTAAGATAAATCCTGTCTACTCCAGCAGATTCCGCTGTCCTAAATATATTAGCAACATTCTTAGCATATTGTATATTTTCCAGAATTAGAATTATCTCCTGGGAACGCTTGGGAAATTTCTTAAAGTATTTCTTAACAACTTTGCCGCGAAGTTGCTTCATGTGCTATTGCTATTATAGCACCTTATAACCATAAGGATAAATTACAATAAAGTAATGAAACACCGTTTAAATACTGTATACTTAACCCATACAAACTTCACCAAAAACTGTCATGAGTGAAAACACTATTGTAAAAAGCCCGCAGAATATCGCAAAAGAACTATACAAAAAAAACCTTGAGCTTTTAAAACAAGGCCGAAGAATAGAACAACTCCTCTACTCTGTTTCCGAAGCAATACTTGCCATCAACAAAGACAACAAAATAACAATCTCCAACCGTGCCCTTGAAACCATGCTAGGGCTTGACGAAGCCCAAGTACTTGGCAAAGACGCTGACAAGTTACTTACACTTACCACCGAGAATAACAAACCAATCAAACTCTCAAAACTATGCTTTGTGCCTGCTAAACCAAACCAGGCTATCCAGGGAGTTATCCTAAGAGGTAAAAGAAACTACTATGTAAACATTAAAACCGCCGTACTAGAAAGTGAAGATGTAGACACTCCGGAATGCTTAATAACTATCACAGATATAACAAGTGAGAAAATGCTTGATGACCTAAAAGATGATTTTTTATCTGTAGCCGCTCACGAATTAAGAACCCCCATGACCATCATCAAAAGCTACATTTGGATGCTCATGAGCAACAAAGCCGGGGAACTTTCGGACAAACAACGTGATTACCTTGAAAAAGCTGAGGGCGGCACAGAAAGATTAATTGCTCTGGTAAATGACATGCTTAACATTTCCAAAATTGAACAAGGCAGGCTTGAGTATAACCTAGAAAAGGTTAACCTCACTGAAATACTCACTGAGCTGGGAACAGAATTCAAACTAAAAACAGATGAGAAAAACCTGTATTTGCATTTAGAAATAGATAAGAACATCCAGGTTTTCACAGATAAAAATAAACTCACGGAAATAATCACCAACCTGGTTGGTAATGCTATAAAATTCACAGATACAGGCGGTATAACAATCCGTGCACAAAAATTAAAAGATAGATACGTAAAAGTATCAATTATAGACACCGGAAAGGGTATCAAAAAACAAGACCTGTCTAGGCTGTTTAGGAAATTCGGAAGACTTGATAACAGCTATAGAACAGTAGCCGAGGCAGGTGGTACAGGTCTGGGACTATATATTACAAAAAACTTAATCGAAAAAATGGGCGGAAGTATTGGCGTAATCTCTGAAGGTATTGGCAAAGGTTCTACTTTCTGGATTACTATTCCTGTAAAAGAGCCCTTAATCACACATAATAAAGAAAATGGTGAAACAAAAAGTGAAGCAATAAACAGCTTAGTCCCCTCGGCTACGCAAACTGCTGAAACACCTGTAACGTCTGTTGCGCCGACTTTTCCCAACTAAATTCCAGTGAGCGCAACTTGGCCTTGGCAATTGCTTCACTAAGCACTTCTGAATTGATATTCCTGAAAGTGGCTACAATTCCTCCGGCAATATCTGCTACGTCATAAGGGTTAACATACCCTACTAAGTTACCACCAACAGCCCTAAAACTTGGAATATCAGACACCATGCAGGGAGTTTCACAGGCCATAGCTTCTAGTAACGGCAGGCCAAAACCTTCTTCAAACGAAGTATTCACAAAAACAGCTGCTCCGGATAATAATACTGGCAAATCAACATCAGGCACACGCCCAAGAAACAGTATCCGCCCACCAATACCAAATTTTTTAGGGGCTTCTAGAGATTCTTCCACTAGCCACCCCTTTTTACCAACTACTACCAACTTTATGGCCTGATCAAGCTCCGAAAGAGCCCTGCTAAAACCTTCTATTAACCCCGGAAGGTTTTTCCTGGGCTGTATGGTAGATACAAAAATCAAATAAGGTTGCGTGCCCAGCTTGTACTTCTTTCTTATGGCCAGTACTTCTGAATCCGGCCTTTTATAGAAAGTAGCATCTACTCCTTCAGGTACAACAGTAATCTTAGCTTCGTTAATATGCCAAGGTTTTGACAGCAAAGCAGCTTTAGTGTATTCAGAAGGCACAATTAATGCATCGCTATGGGTAGCAACAAACCTAACAGGTTTATCTACCAGAAACTTTTTTAGCAAGCTGCCATATTCCTTGGAATAGGTATATTCAAGCCCATGAATCATACCTACTGTTTTTAAAGTTCCTGGTCTAACTAAAGGCATTGTGTGCACAGGAGTGAAATAAATGTCTGGCTTATCCTTAGCTAACTGCATAGCAAGGCTTACGTGAGTCCAGGAAAGCTGCTTGGTAACAGCTCTAAATTCAAAATTAGCATTATTATTTGTAAGACGCGCAAAATAGTCTGCAGGAGGAACACCCGTAAAGTAAATAACGTATTTGTTACAGGTATCTACTTTTGCTAAAGCATTGATAATACTATGAGTATATTTCTCCGGCCCCGCAGGATTCTGATCTAGTAAGTTTTGTCCATTGATACCAATCTTCATGCAGTTTATTGTAGCACCAGAAAAGCTTGGGGGGTACAGTGCTGTACCCCCCACCACAGAGAATACCGGCCGATATTCTCCGACGCGCGCGTTTTAAAAGAAAAACCTTACTTTACGGATTCCTTCAGACCCTTACCAGCTTTGAAAGCAGGTGTCTTGGTTGCAGGGATGTGTAAAGGAGCTCCGGTCTGAGGATTTCTCCCCATTCTGGCTGCTCTTGATCTAACTTCGAATGTACCGAAGCCAGTCCAGGTAACTTTTTCACCTCTTCCAAGTGCGCTAGATACTACTTCAGCAACTGCATCGATTGCTTTCTGTGCATCCACATTTGTTAACCCTGCCTTATCGGCAACAGCTCTAATTAAACTTTGTTTTGTCACTTTTAACACCCCCTTTCAAAAACACGCCTGGCGGCAAATAATCATAAATCAAAATAATCAACTCTACTTATTTCCTTTTGTTGCGTATCTAATAGTACACTTCTAAATACTTTCCTACCAGCTTCTTCCCATTCAAACCGTTGATTTAACGCCGTAAGGTATAAATCCAAAATAATCTCTTTTTTAACACCTAATACTGAATCAATAATGCCTGTCATACCAACATCACTTACAAACATAGTACCCTTGGGCATAACAAAAGTATCAGAAGTAGGTACATGTGTGTGAGAACCAACCAACGCACCAACTCTGCCATCCAAATAAAACCCTAGAGCATACTTCTCACTGGTGGCTTCAGCGTGAAAATCAACCACACTAAAAACAATATCCTTGTCGGCATACATTTCTAGAATTTGATCCGCAGTGGTAAATGGATCATTGAGGCGTTCATTCAAAAAAGTTCTACCCATAAGGCTGATAACTAGCACCTGGCCGTGTTCACCAAGATCTAGCAGCTTATGTCCAGTGCCAGCAACACCCTCGGGGTAATTAGCCGGGCGAATTACAGGCAGCTGCTCAAGCACATCTTCCGAATCTTTGTGCCAAAACAAATGGTCACCACCGGTAAAAAAGTCCACACCAGCCTCTTGCATAACTTTAAGGGTGCTTTCAGTAGCCCCTCTACCATGCGCAAGATTATCTGCATTGGCTACTACCAAATCAATATTCAATTCATGTTTTAGGTTGGGAAGAACTGTTTGAACAGTTTTTCTCCCGGGTGATGCTACGATATCTCCGATAAAGAGTATTTTCATAGTTTAGATATCCTGAAATTATCAATAACATAATAATTCAGGATTGTCACGGGTTTTTTTGTTGATACATAAAGTATCCACACAACAGCACCCAGGAGAAATACTGTAACTATAACAAAACATCCCCTAAGCAGTGAGCGCACCACTTTAAACACCAAAGTGGCAGCAATCAGTATCATTACTAAAAATAAAACATAGTACATGTTACTTGGCAGTCTCTGTAACTCGGGTTTCTCTAATCACAGTGACCTTCACAACACCAGGATATGTTTGCTCAAGTTCTATCTTGCGAGCAATCTCGCGAGCCAGTAAAGCCGTAGAAGCGTCATCTACTACCTCAGGTTTAACAAATACCCTTATTTCTCTTCCCGCTGAAATAGCATATACATTCTCCACACCGTCAAAGCTTAAAGCAGCATCTTCAAGATCTTTCATACGCTTAACGTATGATTCATAGTCTTCAGATCTGGCAGATGGCCTGGCACCACTAATATGGTCTGCCAAGGCAACAATTGCGGTTTCAATTGAACTAAAAGGCCTATCTTCGTGGTGTTCAAGCACGCAATTCACAATTTGATCAGATAGCTTATGCTTTTTAAGAAAGTCCACTCCCACTTGTATGTGGCTACCTTCTTCATCATTAAGCACTTTACCAATATCATGCAGCAAACACCCTAGCTTAACAGTCTCCACATCAACCCCAAGCTCATGAGCCAAGGCCATACCAATCTTAGTAACTTCCAAAGTATGCTTAATCATATTCTGACCATATGAAAACCTGTACTTAAAGCGGCCTAAAGTATAAATTACGTCTTTTGGCAAATTGTATACACCCAAGATGTGACAGAGGTTGTCACCTTCTTTGAAAATCAAGTGTTCAATTTCTTTTTGTGTTTCTGCCACAATATCTTCAATACGGGAAGGCTGGATTCTGCCATCGGCAACAAGCCTTTCCAAAGAAGCTCTGGCAACTTCTCTACGCACAGGATCAAAGGAAGAAATAATGATTTCACCAGGACTGGAATCTAAATCTAACTCCACACCTGTTAGTTTCTCAAAAGAGGTTATATTTCTACCACTTTTACCAATAATCCTGCCTTTCATTTCATCATCGGGCAACTTTACTCTAGAGGTTGTATATTCAACTACATAATCAGTAACACCGTGGGACATGGCATCAATTAATATGTCTCTAGACTTATCCTCTACATCTTTTGCAATCTTTTCTTCCATTTCTTTTATACGTCTGCCTTTTTCCGAAGCTAAATCTTTATCGAACTGCTCCATTAGGAGCTTTCTAGCTTCTTCTTTTGTTAAAGAGGATATATCTTCCAGTTTAGTTTTTTGCGCTTTATACAATTCATCAATTTTGAGTTGTTTCTCTTCTAGCGCATCCTTGATTTGTTTTAAGGAACGGGCTTTTGTTTCGATATCTTTCTCACGTTCTTCTATTTTTGCTTTTTCTATTGCTAAGTTTTTTTCTTTCTCCTCAGCGGCACGTACTAGCTTTCGGGCGGTTTCTTCTGCCTCGTTTTTTACTCTTAGTGCTGCGTCTTTAGCTTCAAGTAAAATTTCTTTGGCGGTAGTTTTTGCCTCTAGCACTACCTCATTTTTTGAGACATCTACTTGAGGCTCTTGCGGGGTGGACTCTCTTTTTTTCTTGTCTTTTGTTCCTACAAAATAGGCAATCGCCGCAGCAACACCTACCGAAAGTAGGACATTTAGAATGCTTGTAATATCCATATATATTCTCCAACTAAATTGTTTTATATGGAATTTGTGAAGAATACAACCAAAACCGGGCACACTAACCCAGTGGTTTAAAATTTAGGGCTGGTTTAAGGATGTTTGTTTGACTTTATCCATAAAAACACAATTTCAACTTCATCAAATTCCAAGGAAATTCTATGCTTTTTTGAAATTTGTGTCAACTACAGTGTAAACTACGTCCCTGGTAAAACCCTTACGCAAGAGATAACTAATAAGCTTATATTTGGCCTGATCATCCGGATGTTGACCACGTTTGGGAAGCTTCTTCGCCACAAGCCTTTGGATCATAGTTTCTTCTATATCAGGGGTATATGTATCAGCAATAAGCGCATCCACCCAATCACCTGACAATCCCTTCTTATACAAATAGGCTTTTATCATTGGGATACTGTAGCTCTTTGAGGAATTAACAACATCAAAACAGAAATCCTTAACATATTGAACATCATCCAGAATAGCCATTGAGTCTATTTCGGCAATTACTGCTTCTTTAAGCTGTTCCTTTTCAGCAGCCGAAAGTGTACGTTTATACAAGTACCTATCCAAAGCCTGAGCCAACTCGTACGTGGTTCGGGCTTTATACGAAACGAAGTTTAGCGCTTTTGCTAGAAGTCTTTGATATAGATTATTCCGAGAACTCTCCGTCGGAATCTTCTGTAACTTGGTCATCACTACCTATCTCAAGCGGAACACCCTTTTGTGCTTGCACACTTTCCCTAATTTTCTTTTCAATTTCTTGAGCTACTTTAGGATTTTCTTTTAGGTAATCTCTAGCCGCATCACGACCTTGACCAATATTTTCATCGTTATACTGATACCAGGCGCCACTGCGTTTTAAGATGCCAAACTCCAAACCGACATCAACTAAGTTACCTTCCTCACTAATACCCTCATTAAACATAATGTCAAATTCAGCAACTCTAAAAGGCGGGGCTACTTTATTTTTTACTACTTTTACCCGCACTCTAATACCGTAAAAGTCATTACCCTTCTTGATAGTATCGATTTTGCGAATTTCCATACGGACAGACGCATAGAATTTTAGCGCGCGGCCACCCGAAGTTACTTCGGGATTACCAAACATAACACCAACTTTCATTCTAAGCTGGTTGGTAAAAATCACGGTACAGTTAGACCTGCTAATAGCGCCTGTAATTCGTCTTAAAGCCTTGCTCATAAGTCTTGCCTGAAGTGCTATAGTACTATCCCCTATTTCACCTTCAATTTCCGCTTGCGGTACCAACGCGGCAACAGAATCAATAGCAATCACATCTACAGCATTAGATCTTATAAGTGTTTCTGCTATCTCAAGTGCCTGTTCGCCAGTATCCGGCTGAGAAACCAATAGTTCATCTACATTCACTCCAGTTTTTTCCGCATACACAGGATCAAAAGCATGCTCTGCATCAATAAGGGCAGCTGTACCACCTTGTTTTTGCGCCTCGGCAATCATGTGTTGAACGAGTGTAGTTTTGCCTGAAGATTCAGGACCATAAATTTCTACAATTCTGCCCCTGGGAATACCACCCACACCTAAGGCTAGATCTAGCGCAATAGCTCCGGTAGGTATAACTCTTATGGATCTTTCTGCTGGGGATTCACCTAATTTCATAATAGCTCCCTTGCCAAAAGATTTTTCAATTTGCGCAAGTGCGGATTTTAAAGCTAACTGCTTGTTTTCTTGATCGGAAGTTTTGTCACTGACCTTAGTTTTTGTTTGTTGAGACATAAAATACTCCTTTAAATTAACCAAAGAACTCATTCATTTTATCAATCGAGGTTATAAAATCAATGGGGCATATTCTAGTTTAACTAGAATTTATTATAGCTAAAGCATTATTCAGTCTCTTTAAGGTCTTGTCTTTTCCTATAGCTGCAAGTACATCAAAAATTGGCGGTGTGGCCTCACTTCCCGTTACGGCAATTCGTAAGGTCATAAAAGCTGCTTTTGGTTTAGTGTCTTCCCGCGCAATATAATCATGGGAAACTTTATCTAGTATATCTACCTCCCAGTTGTCCTCGCGAGAAAATAGCTCTATAAAACCAGAGATGGTTTTTTTAGCTGTAATCATATCTTTTGTATACTTTGTGAGCATTTCTGCAGATAACTCTGGTTCCAAATAAAAGTAGCTGACTAAACTGTTGTACTCATTAAATAATTTCATACGTTCTTGCACTAATCTTAAAACCTGCAACACATAGGCCTCGTCAGCACCTTCACTTACAAGGGTTATTTTAAATTCACGAGCCCATTGATTTAAAGCAAGCAACAGCTCTTCCACACTCTTGTTTCTAATATACACGCCATTTATCCATAAAAGCTTTTCCCTATCAAAGGCTACTAGATCAGTCTTGTGAATCTTCTCAATAGAAAAGTCTTCAACAAACTCTTCTAGCGAATAAATTTCTTTTTCCGTCCCCGGGTTCCAACCCAAAAACATCAGAAAATTCATAATAGCTTCGGGTAAATAACCCTCTTTTAAAAATTCCACGGCATATACAGACCCGAACCTCTTGGATAGTTTTCTGTTTTGGCCTTTTTCTTTTAGGTTAGGTAAATGAACATACTCAGGTGATTCCCAACCAAAAGCTTTATACAGGATAATGTGTTTTGGCGTGGAAGGTAGCCAATCATTGCCACGCATAACGTGGGTTACATTCATTAAGTGATCATCCACAACTACCGCCAAGTGATAAGTAGGAAAACCGTCTGACTTAAGTAGAACCTGGTCATCAATGTCGTTAGTATTAATTGAGATAGTACCAAAAACTTTGTCTTCGAAAACAATGTCTTCATTATCAGGAACTTTAAGCCTAATTACGTAAGGCTCCCCTGCTTGTAGCTTTTGGCTTACCTCTTCGGGAGATAATGCAAGACAATGTCTATCATATTTGATTGTAGGAACACCTTGGGCTTGCTGGGTTTTACGCATCTCGCCCAAGCGTTCTTGTGAACAAAAACAATAGTAGGCATATCCCTTTTCTACAAGTTCAAGAGCATATTTTTTATAAATATCGAGTCTTTCCGATTGATAATAAGGCCCCTCATCCCAAGCTAATCCATACTTATGCAGAACATCCATAATTTTGTCAGCGGCACCCTCAATAAACCTGCTTCTATCTGTATCTTCAATCCGGAGCAAAAAAGTACCGCCGGTTTTTCTGGCATAAGCCCAATTATAAAGAGCAGTTCTAATGTGTCCTATGTGATATTCACCTGTTGGGCTGGGAGCCATCCTAACTTTTACTTCCATAAAAGCATTCTAACACAATCAAAACTTTGATAATATATAAGTAAAGTGAACTTAACAAAAACTGCGGAACTGGTAAAAAATATTTTAAGAGCTATCGGATTACTGATTGTAGTTTATATTGTAGTAAGAGTTATTATTATTCCAACTGGAATAAACCTGTATCGCAGCATCAACCCACCAAAAGATTTGCCTAATGTAGCATATGGCAAGCTAGATCCAATTCAATTTACAGAAAAAACAGTTTTAACGGATAAACCAACCTATGTTCTTAACACAACTACAGGAAGATTGCCTAATAACTTACCAAATAAATTTAGAATCTATATATACAAACCTTGGATTTACTCTTACTCAGCAGGTAAGGAAGCGTTTGAGCAAGCCCAATACTTAGGGTTTTCCGAAAAAAACCTAAGCAGTGACCTAAAGGGAGAAATATACAAGTGGCGAAATGGTGATATGGATAGCACATTAGAGATCAATATTAATACTAAAGAACTCAAAGTGGACACTAACTTATCCAATAAAGCATACTATTATTTTCCAGGCTCAATAAGAACATATACAGCGGTAGATTCAGCCAAAGCTATGCTGTCTAGAATTGGCAGATTCAGTGACACACACTATTCACAAGGCACTCAGACAGTGTATTTAGGTAAATTTGAGGGTAACAAAATTGTAAATGCTGCTACTAGTTCTGAAGCCCAAATTGCTAAAGTAAACTTCTTCAGATCCGTAGGAGAAGTGCCTGTCGTAGGTCCCGACAAATATGAGGGGCTTATCTATACATACGTAGGAAGTACCTATAGGGAAAAAGAGGGAGCTTCTATACTAAAGTACCCTAAAATCAGGTATAAAGGAAGAGAGCTTAACACAACCGTAGATGCAACATACCCTCTAGTACCGATAAGTCAAGCCTGGCGTGAGGTGCAAAAAGGCAACGGTGTGATTTCCGGAATACTGCCAAGGGACCAAAGCCATTTTGAGACTTATCAACCGGTAAAGGTAGACACAATACTCATAAATGAAATATATTTAGCCTACTTCGAGGACATTAATCCATGCAGATATTTACAACCCATATACGTTTTTGAGGGTGCGTACACAGCAAAAGACGGAGGTAAGGGAGATATCGCAATTTATTACCCAGCCATTACCGGAGAATACATTCAACAGGGTATTTCACAATAATTACCAAACATAGCTTGCTAAAATCCAGTCTAGAATCTGCCTGGTATCTAAAAACCGCTCTTCGCTGCCCATTACTACAATAACAATTTCTCTTTTCTCGTCTGCATATTTATAGATAAGTACTTCTCCGGCAGCCAGAGTTGTGCCGGTTTTGATACCGACTGTCTCCGGAATAGCCCACAGCAGATGATTAGTAGTGTAAATTTTCCTTTCTACTATTTCTGTTTTTAGTACATGTTCCTTAATTTTCACCACATCTCTAATAAATTCATTAGCTAAAGCATTTTCACCCAAAAGATACAAGTCGTAAGCCGAGGAATGGTGATCACCATATGCATCATCAAGCCCAATAGGGTTAGTGAAATTTGTGGTTTCAAGACCTATCTCGCCAGCCTTGGCATTCATCAAGGAAACAAAGTCGGCCATTGCTACCTTTCCTTGAGCCAAGACACAGGCAGCATCATTGGCAGAGCTTATTAAAGTAGCATAGAGAAGATCTTTTACTTGCATCGATTCATCGGCTAATAACCCAAGCCTAGTACCTTCTATGTCAGTACATTCAGCAGGAGTAATAAGTGTTTCATCCAAACCATAGAGATCTAGAGCTACTAGGGCTGTCATAAGCTTAGTAGTAGAAGCAGGCGGATAGGAAATACGGCTATTTTGATCTACAAAAACCTTATCGTGCACAGGATCTATGGCAAATACAGCTTTGGCTGAGATACTGGGAAAGTCCACAATAGACGCTAAATAAGGTACTTCTCTGACAACCGGAGAAGAAGCAACAAGAAAAAGTGGATGATATCTATAAAAGTACGACTCCTCAGACTCCAGATAAAACCCCGTAAGCAATAGAAGGGAAAACAAACAAAAAACACATATACGTACAACCCAACGGCATGTTCTATCAAAACATTCCAGTAGCAATAATAGGTTTAATAATAGAAAAACAAAAAAAAGTTTAAGTTTTACAACCCACGTCATGGTGACAAGCGTTTGACGTCTCTTGGCAAATAGGTAGCTTCCTTGACACTTGGTAAATCAAGCATTTTCATAACAATTCTACCTGGGCCAATCCCAACACCACCATGCGGCGGGCAGCCATACTTGAAAAAGCTCAAGTAGCTGCTTATGGACTCCAAAGGCATACCTTTTTCTAAGGCCTGTTTTTCCAGGATGTCTAGCCTGTGCTCTCTTTGAGCACCTGTTACAATTTCAATACCCTTATATAGCAAGTCAAAACTCTTAGTGATACCGGGATTATCTTCATAGCGCATATGATAAAAAGGCCTGACTTCTACAGGATAATCAGTAACAAATATAAAATCACTGTTATAGTCTTCTTTGGAAATATCATATAACGCGCGTTCCTCTTCAGGGCTTAAGTCTGAGGGCTTTTCGCTTGGAACGTTTCTGGCAGCAAGTTTTGCCTTAGCTTCTAGCATAGTAAGTTTTGGAAAGGGTACAGTTGGAACCTTAAGGTCGGGCAGAACTGTGGTTTTAACCCGTTCAAACCCTGCAAGTAGCATCTGCTCGAGTTCTGCCATGACATCAAAGTGTGACTCAATATAAGAAATCTCAAAGTCCCAGCCGGTAAACTCTGTCATATGCCTGGTAGTAAAAGAAGGTTCTGCCCGATATACGGGTCCCATAGTAAAAACCTTTTCCAAGCCTGCTGCCATGGCCATTTGTTTATAAAACTGAGGTGATTGCGCCAAGTATGCCTTTTTCTCAAAGTACGCTACTTCAAAAACCTCTGCGCCCGATTCGCTGGGGGCATCCATAAAAGAAGGGGTATAAATTTGCGTAAAACCCCGTGAATAAAAAAAATCGCGGACTCCTCTTTCCAATTCGGTCCAGATTCTAAATATTTGCGCTTTCTCAGGCTTGCGTAGATCAATAAACCTCCAATCTAGCCTTTTGCTGACTTCAGTTTCTTCTCCACCCTTTTCAACTACAACAGGTATAGGCAGTTCCGGAGCTGCTTCACCTAAAACGACAAAATCATCTGCGGCGACTTCTATGCCGCCCGGCGCCTGCTTTTCCTCTTTAACCGTTCCGATAACCTCAATAACAGATTCTAGAGTTAAGCCGGAAACTTTTTCAAATGCGGCAGAACTTTTCAAAACCACTAGCTGGACTAACCCTGTGACATCGCGAAGGATTAAAAATTTTATACCACCCTGGTTTCTTATAGCCTGCACAAAACCCTTAAGTACAACGGACTGGCCAATATGTTCGGGCAGCTTATTAATATACGTTCTTTGCTTACTCATACGGCCTATTATACAGAATTTGCTATATCTTTCACCATCAAGTCTATGTAATCTCTCCCGTTGAAACTATTTTTCTGCAAGGAATATACAACATCAACTGTTTCACCTGGTTTAAGAATGTCACAAAGGGCAGGATCATGGTTAAAAAGAATACCCTTATGAAAGACACCCTCTGAATAAAACCGTAAAGATAAATGCTCATTAGTTTTACCAACAGTTTTTATATCGGTTAACCCCACTTTCTCACTTAGAAAAACTGGAGTTTTGTTGCCAACCCCAAAAGGTTTAAACTGCTCAAGCAAATCTATTAATTCAAAATCTACCCACTGCAAAGGAAGCTTTAGATCTATATCAAGTTGTTGCTCAAATACCCTGCCATCTGAAAACACTTCCTGAAAGTGCCTAGTCAAACTTTCTTTGAGAGAATCAATATTCTCTATAGGAATAGTAAACCCTGCGGCCATAGGATGCCCACCAAGTTCTGTAAATAATTCACCATACTGGCGCAAAATAGCAATGATATCAATACCATCAATGGATCGTACAGACCCCTTACCAGCGCTGTCTCCCAAGGCAATAACAATAGAAGGCCGGTTAAATTCTTTTACAAGCCAAGACGCAACTAACCCAATTATGCCTTCGTGATATTTCGCGTGGGCAGAAAATATAACGTCCGGCACCTCTGTTGCTAACATTTGCTTTGCTAATTCATACATTTCCAGGGTTTTTGTTTGTCTCTCAGTATTGACATTATTAAGATAATGGGCAATTTGGGGTATTGTATCAATTGAACCCACAAGCAATTCCAAAGATTTTGCTGCGTCTTCAATCCTACCTGAGGCATTAAGCCTGGGGCCTATTACCCAACCCAATTCATAAGTAGAAAGTTCTCCCAAAGACTTGCCTGCACACACAAGTAGTTCTTTAATACCCGCAGGGGGATTTGTGTTTAAAACTTTCAGCCCCGCTTTCACAATAGATCTATTAAGATCTAACAAAGGTTGTACATCTGTAACTGTGGCCAAAGCTGCCAACCCAATTGAGGTAATATCTTCCGAACCAAGCACTCTCGCCAAAAACCACGCAATAGCAGCACCAACAGCCCGGTCAGTCCACAGAAGTATATCCGCACTAGGTAATTTGGCGGGCTGCTGGTGGTGATCTGTAATAATTATCTTATGACCTAAATCTTTGATATATTTTGTAGCTTCTACTGCTGTAATTCCGGTATCCACAGTAATAAACAAAACTTTCTCCTTATCAATATTAGCTAATACCTCATCTATCGACTCTCTGGAAAGGCCATAGCCGTGATCGAACCGGTTAGGAATAAAGTAAAGGCATTTGGCATACTTAAGTTCAGACTTGAAAAAATTATATAAGATTGCAGTAGCGCATACGCCGTCAGCATCGTAATCTCCATAAATTACAATAGCTTCATCTCTGCTGATAGTGTCATAAACTAGGTCTTTTGCGGCCTTTAGAGCCTCTTTAAAATTGGCATCAAAACTTTTTAAGTACAGCAATGGATGTGGAGGATTTAGAAAATCTGCAATATCTGTAACGTTACGGATAGTTAATAGGCTGTTAACAATGTCAGCCTTGGTTAGTGCTTCTTGTAGAACTTTCCAATTGGGCATAAGTAGGGTCAGAATACCTAGTACTTCGTAAATTTACAACTTATCAAGGTCAATACGGGAACTATAATAAAGCCATTTACAGCGGCTGCCAGGAAACTGATAGCTGTAAAAAGAAAGAGAGTACTAGCGGTGATATCAACATAGAAATATATATAGGCACCTACCAGAACAACACTTAATACAACAGTCAAGGCATTCTTGAGATTTGTGATCGCAGAAGACAAAACCAGCTCTTTAGCAACTGACCTTTTTGCCCGGCAAAAAGTTGCAACGAAATGCTGAAAAAAACCCGCGGCATAAAAAAAGGTTAATAAGACTAAAAAGCCACCTAATGCTAGCAATGTAGATCCTACAAAAGTACTCAACACAACAAGCTGTACGGCTGTTAGTAAAATCAACCCAACTATGGCTATTAAAATTGACTTAATTGGCTTTTTTTTCATAAGACCTGCCTATTCCAACAAGCTCTAGCAAGGTATTTACTGTCATAAATGCAAAAACCAATCCGAGACTTCCGGCTAAAAGCATCTGTGCAAAATCCCTCGCCAGACTGTCACCTGTAACATAGAGTATTATAGCTACAATAGCTGTAACTATAAATGAGCAGATCTTAATTTTGCTAAACTGAGTACGACCGTTTAGTAGAGCAATGCTTTTGTTACCACTGCTTCTAAAGTGCAGCCACACATATGTTAAAAAGGTTTCCAGCAAGTATAGAGCAGATATGAAAGAAAGCAATAAAGCAAGAACAGACACAAGGGTCAATGCTATATGAAGCACTTTAACTAAACACAAAGTAAACAGAGTGTATACACTCAGAGCACCAAGTTGTGCTATGGCCATACGTCGGCGAGTTAGTACAACAAACAGTGCAAAAATTCCAATACCAACAGCTATATGCTTGTATGAATAGCTAATAGGCACTCCTGGGGCAAGTTCCTGTTCACTAACCACACTAAGCGGCGTAGGCAATTTACCCGAAGCAAGTTGCGGCACAAGTACACTGTTAAAAACACCTCCAAAGTCACCACTAATTACAGGGTCAATTTGCCCCGCGCTTTGGGCATACTGCTCAGAAATTACAGGCATTGCTATAGGGATAGGCTCATCGTTATAAAAAACACCAATAGGTTTATCTACATTAGCAAGGGCAAGCTCAGAAAAGCGTTGTCTGCTTTCAGCTGAAAAGTGAAGGGTTAAACTGCCACCCAGATAAGTAGCAGCATCTGCAACCAAGGCATCTTGTGTCCAAGCATCGGGGTTGGTTGCAATCTCAGCAGCAGCATCGGAAATCCACTCAGTTTCTGAGGCCAGGCTTTTTAGTGAAATAGCACCTCTGCCAGATAACACGAGCGGAATTAGGGCATTCGCTTGAGCTTCAGGTACATCCACACTAATTAGTGTTTCCGAATTCTCCGTATACAAATCTACCTTGTAGCTGGTAATATTTAAAGCCTCCAGCCGTTTACTCAGTTGAGGAAGCAAGGTTTCACTAGCTACTTCTTCATTAACGGGTCTAAAAAGCCACCTCTTCCCGCGCGAGAAATCTAGCCCTTTGTTAAAACCGGAAAAATCAACAAATTTATCACCAAGGGAAAATGCATAACCACCAACATAAGTATCTATAGTTACAAATTTATAGGAAACTTTGATGGGAATTCTTGGAAGTACTATCAACAGACACAAGATAGATACAAAAACTATGAAGCTTAATCTAAACTGCAACCTCTTCCAGAACCTTCTCATATAGCGCAAAACTCAGCTTCATCCCCTATTAACATAGTTCTACTTTTGGTCATAAACCTGGAAACAAAAGTGTCATTTCTGCGCTTTCTATGTAGAAATTCAGCCTCATCCAGCACAGTATAGTTAATCTCCTTACCTCGAGTACGCTCTTCTACTTCAATAATTCTCTTCATAACATCCTTATTCACAGTACCTACCAGAAACAAATCAACATCTAATACGGTAGATTCACGGCCACGCAAATATTCCCTGGCCAAAACCGCAAATTTCACATCACCCAGTTGCTTTTTATTTTTTAGGATAGCTTCACCTAAACCAATTTCCTTACCAATAAGCGACAATAACTCGGGGTAATAAGGGCTTGTGGTATCAACAGTATAGTAAACTCTGTTGCTACTCTTTCTTTTTGTAAGTAATCCTATCTTTTCTAGTTTGGAAAGTTCCCGCCTTACAGCATTAATTTCCGAACCAACTTCACGTACCAATGCTCTGATATGGTATTGAGCATCGGGATGGGGTAGCATAATTTCCAGGATCTTAATCCTGACTTGAGATATAAATAATTCTTTTAACATAACCTCCAAACTGACTGGGACAGGCTCCTAACACCTACGGAGCAGATCAGTTAAAAATAACTTGATCTTTATTTCTACTAGGTACAACACTTACCCAGAATTTACCACGGGTGAACTCTAATTCATTACCGTTTATATCATAAAACCTGGTACGCACATCTCTCTCTGCCTTAAGCCATGTGACATCTTGCACTTTACCATCAATAAACGCATAACCTTCACCACTACCCAGAAGTTCATAGGTAAGCCTATTTTTGTCATCACCCGCTATAGGTGCTTCATCCACAAACTGCACCAGTAAGTTACTTACCCGCACCTGGTCACCTGTTTCCTGATCTTTGTGTGCAATAGGGTCACCTGCTTCATTGTAACCTGTATACCTCATATAAGTGTTGGTAGCTTCATCGTACTTCCAAATAGCAGAATAGTCACCTTCGTACCAAAAATCAATAGTTATATTTTTTGCATCCGGTAAAGTCTGGTACTTAGGCTCATCTTTAAATTGCCACATTTCCAGTGCACGTTTACCTTCCCAACCAAGTTCCATACCTTTTTCGTAAAGTTCAACGCCATTAACATAAGCAGTGTGTTCTGTTGCAACGTTTCTAGGATTTTCACGCCAAAAAGTGGCGCCACCTCTTTCCAGGCTTCTTACCGGCCAGGTTTCTATAGCAACAAGCGCTTGAGGAGACCAGCCAATATGCATAATCATGGCATCACCCAGTTCCTTTACAAGTACCAAGTAGTATTCTCTAGTACTTCTTACAGGGCCGATTTTTTCAGGTGTACTAGATAAATAGAAGGCCAGGAACCTTGTAATACCACCCTCTGCTACTATCTCATACACAATGTCAGCCGCAGTAAGCCCTGACTGAGGGCGCGCATCTACATAGTTATTTATCATGACAGCGAGAGGCCTTCTGATCCACCAGTCCTTGGCTTCAATACCCCTAAAGATTTCACCTGTTATTGGGCTTATTACTTCACTGGGAATGTCTGCCAAATCTGCAAAGGAATCGTTATAGGAAACCGGCTTAATCAAAGGATCCTCGGTAGTAAGCTTATTCTTAACTAGAAAATAACCAAAGGTACCCACTGCAGCAACTATAAGTAAGATGCCTAATATGATGAACGGAAGCCGTGGGCTCTTGTTATGAGGGGTAATATTATCACTAAAGGTATTAAATGCAGGATTTAAGGAACTATCCTGCCCAAGATTTTGTACCTGATCCATATGCTTATTATACATTGGGTACAAAGTTTGTCTAGATTTTTAGCTGGTTTTAGGTACAAGAAGGAATACCAGACCTAAGACAACACTGGGAATAAAGTCCCACCAAGGACAAAAATATTTAAGGAAAACATACACAAAGACTAACGCAACACCTAATTGCAAGGTCTTAGCAGGCACTTTCTTTAGCCTTAGCCCCGAAACAACTAAATGAGCAAAAATTGCTAGTATATATAACAGAGGCCACCAGAAGGGGTCTTTACATGTAGCTGCCCCAGCTATGGAATACGCACCGGTCAAATCTTCAACCACAGGATCTACTACAACAGCTTCTGATGCATATGTGATGGGCTCCTGAAGTCTAGTAAGATCCGACGGAGCATGGATCATAACTCCCTGAACACTCTGAATAACAGCATCAGTGTCTCGATCATCTTCGTCATCATCGTCATTATCAGTACCTCCAGACGGTTGTTTTGTAGATTTTGTACCATGTTCTATGCCCAAGGCCAAATCAAATGACAATATACTTCCCCGAAAATCATTGCCTACATCTGCAAAAGCAACCGCAAAGTCAAAGTCTTGTGTACTATATGATTCCACAGCCCCAAGCGTTACATAATCATCAGCCTTCCATTCAGAAAAGGTCTTTGGCCCGTAAATGTGACTAGAGTCGGAACTCTTGGTAATTGTAATAGCTAATTCATCAGGAAATTTGGCAAAGCTAGTTAAAAACCCAGAACTTGCAAGCTTTATACCAAAAGTATTAGTAGTTGAGGAAGTGTTTACTACCTGCAAGACTTTGGTAGTAGTCCAGTTCGGATAAATATTAGTTTCGTTAAATAGTTTTGTATTGTCTGAAGTGATATTACAATTGGAGTTATCACATGTAAATTGAATATCGTATGCCAAAGCTTTTCTTGGCAATACATACATTAGTATAAGTAGTGCTGCAATTTTAAATACCAGATTATTCCTGTACATCGGTGGGGGGTTCCTCTGCGGCAGGTTCGTCGGAAGGCTCTGGGTCATTACTAGTAGGTTCTTCTTCCGGCTGTTGCTGTTCTTCTTGTTCCTGTTGAGCAGGTTCTTCTGGGGAAGCACTAGGCGTACTTTCAGGGATTTCTACAGGGGCAGTCAATTCCTGCGCGGGAACCTCAGGAACTTTGGTATTATCATCTTTCTTATCGTTATCATTATCTTTGTCACTGTCTTTACCATCATCTTTATCTTTTTTACCTTTATCTTCTTTATCATCCTTTTCCTCTGAGTCATCAGGGTCAAAATTTGCGTCACTTTCATCCCAACCCACAAGCCCGTGTTCATCTGTTACTTCTACGCCAACACGCATAGCATCTGATTTAGTCTCTATTGTCCACTCATATTCAGTAGCATTAACTAACCCATCTTTTAGCAAAGTATAGTTGTTGCCACCATCTGTAGACAAAAAAACTTTTATAAATAGATCGGAATTAGGATCTGCACTAGAAGCAGTCCAGCTTATGGTTACTTTGTCACCCAATTCGAAAACTTCTCCGCCATTTGGATATTGCACCTCCACCTCAGGCTCCACCCAATACCCCGTAGTAACCTTATGCCCTGGTAATTCTTCTTTATCCGAAAACTCAGCGTTAGTTGCTGGCATTAGTAATATACCCACCAGGATAATAAGTACTGTCCCTTTTAATGTTTGGTTAAGGATTTCAGGCTTTTGCATTTTTACCTTTTTTCTTAAACATTTCTTTAACATCTTGTTCAACTTCCATTATTTCCTCACCAACTTTTTCTTCCAGTTCTTCTGTCTTTGTCAGTTTGCGTTTTTTCCTTTCTTGCATAAGCCGTTTAGCTTCGTTTTTTATATGTAGCAATTCACTATAGACAATAAGGGTAGCAGGAATAACTATAAGTACGATAAAACCGGTCTGCGTCTTTGCATAACTAACTGGATAACCTAAATAAGGAATAGCAAAAATGACTTTGCCTAGAACTTGTTCCCTCTCAGGTGAAATAAAGTCTTCTACGTTATTGGCATCACCTTTAGTTATATAGCTAGTTAAGTCATTGTCTGTTCTGATATCAATTATTCTATGCGTAATAAGGTTTTTTGGATTTTTTATATCACTGCCTTTTTTAGCTGAGAACGTTATAACATCACCTTTGGCATAAGAAGTGCTCTTTTTTACCACAACAATGCTGCCTGTTTTAATGGCAGGCTGCATTGAACCGGACTGAACAACAAAAAGACGTATGCCACTGGGAATTGAAAAGATAGACAAAGCAGAAGTACAGGCTATAACCAGCAAAAGCACCAGCAGTGCCCAATAGCCTATGTTAATTAGTTTTTTTGGTCTGATCGCCATAGCTTTATTATATTATTTATTGGCTTAGTGGGCTGTATAAGGGCACGCGTTCCCTTATACAACCTCAAAACCAACACCAACTAGTCATTATCGCTATCCGCAGTTATGGTTTCTGTAAATTCTACATTTTTGCCCATAAGTGAGGAATCAGCAGACGAGTGAAGCCCTACTTTCTGGCAAACTCGCTCGGAATAGCCAACTCTAATGTTGTCAGCAGGAGTACCAGAACCATCTTCTTCATTAGCTAAGTGCCAATAGTTACTGGAGCTTACTAATCTATGACTACCAAAATTCTTGGCATAACCATCGTAAATAACCTTTTCACCTGCATCACCATTGTCACAGTCTGAGTCGTGACCAACGGTCTTCATAGTTACCCAGACTTTATCCCAAAGGGAAGTCTCACCACTTGTATAGGCCAGACCCATATAACCCTCAAAAGGAACACCATCGGGACTGTGATCATTGTTATAAATATCCAGATATTCCCAGTCACTCATATACCCAGGGTATACACCTGAGAGTTCAAAGGGTTTGCCCGCGGATTCGTTTACAGTAAGGTTTATGACACCGGTTGCTATAATATTGCCCTCAATGCTGTCACTGGCACTAAAGACTGCACCAGTTGCGCCTGCAACAGCAGAAACTACAGTCACAACTACCACTAAACTTGCTAACATTCTTCTCATATCTTTTCACCTCCTTAGACTCTAAACTAGAACTCAGATCTTTCAGTTGCTTGGCAGGACTTGATCAAGCAGCAACTGAAAAACCCCTAATTCCATAAAACACTGCTCTCTGTTTGCCCATCGTACTGCGTTGCATCAACTACCAAATCCCCAGTTAATTCTTCCCCCTGGAAAGCGTTACCCGCACCTAACTCTAACCAAACCTCCAGCTTGTAAACAGCTACATACCCAGATTCAAGAGGTTCTGTATAATCAAACGCAGCAGATATATTATCTAGCGCATGTGCTGTTCCTATGATATCCCGTACACGAACATCTTGGACGATAACATTACCAGGACTGCCATAAAGGTCACCATCTAGATAAGGATTGGGATAGTCTGTCGGGTTTAGAGTGGCCTTAACATGCAACTTGTCGCGCAGTCTTCCTTCTGAAGTAGGATTATCCGAAACATTGTCAGCATACACCCTAAAGATCATAGGCATATCACTGGCGTTCTTGATCTCAAGATAAGCCACAGCCGGTTCACCACCAGGCACCAAATTCGAAACATTAAACAGCTTCTTGAGAGAACCAATTCTGTTACCAGCGTTATTTTCACCATCCAGTACTAAAGTGAAATTGTCCTCTACTCCCAAGACATTTCCCTGCGAGACCTCCCTATCCGTAAACACAGCGCGTGTAACACCCACCGCTGCAGCCACCACAGCACCAACCACAAACAAACTAACTAAAGCTCTTCTCATCTAAATCACCCCCTTTTAAAACAAAAAAATCCCAGCCAAAAAGCCGGGAATCAATACCTACTCAAACTAACTCATGATTTTTTGCAAACCACAAAATACTCATGTAATAAATATGCTATATAGGTCATATTGATCTGTCAAGAAAAGTATAACAATCATTAGCGTAATGTCTACTCCCAAGCAATATAGCGATAAATATTGTGCCTAAAATAAAAACTTTGACCTATATACTAAATAAAATAAAGGATAAAACACAAATAACACATGTGACACTATAGTTTTAAACTATACCAACACTATTAGCAGCTATAGCCGTAGGAGCGCGTCTATAAATACATCTAAATCACCATCTAGAACCGCCTCGGGGTTAGTACTCTCTACACCTGTTCTTAGATCTTTTACTAACTTATAAGGATGCAAAACATAATTGCGTATTTGATTTCCCCAGCCAGGAGTTTTATGTACGCCCTTAAGCTTCGCCATCTCTTCTTCTTGCCTCTGTAGTTCCAACGCATAAAGCTTAGACTTCAACACCTTCATGGCTTTTTCTCTGTTTTGCGCCTGATAACGCTCTGTTTGGTTTTCCACTACAATCCCTGTCGGAACATGCTTGATTCTCACTGCTGTAGATACCTTGTTCACGTTCTGGCCACCGTGGCCGCCCGCTCGAAAAGCTTCAAATTCTATGTCCTCATCTTTAATTTCAATATCAATATCATCATCCACCACCGGAATAACTTCTACCAGAGCAAAAGAGGTCTGCCGCAAATTATCTGCGTTAAATGGAGATTGCCTAACTAATCTGTGTACACCAGACTCATTCTTTAAAAAACCGTAAGCGTACCTTCCCGTAACTTCTAAAGTAACACTTTTAACGCCTGCTTCTTCACCCTGAAGCTTATCTAGTTCCTGCACCTTCCAACCTTTTCTTTCGGCATACTGCGCGTACATACGCAGCAGCATTTCTGCCCAATCCATAGCTTCGGTGCCACCCTGACCGGCATGAATAGACAGATAGGCATCTGCTTTATCGTGTTTGCCAGATAGAAAAGTTTTTTCTTCTAATTTATCTATTTCTTTATCAAAACTCTCAAAATCTTCTTCTACCAAGTACAGCTCAAGCAGGTCATAATCTTCCACATCCTTTCTTAGCTCAGCTAAATCTTGCGTAACACTTTGGCCTTTTTCCCAATCCTGCCAAAGAGTTTCGTCAAGCAATTGCTCTTCAAGGCTTTTTATCTTTGCGCGTTTATCGGCTATATATAATTTTTGATTAAGCGCCTCCAGACGCTTTTTTCTTTCATCCATAGGACTAATGTATAATCTATCATACATATGAAAGATGCACTACTAAACCTTAAGCAGAATATTTGCACATTTTCCCAAAACACAATTAGAGATGAAACTTTATGGAAGGAGTTTGCTAATAACACAATAGTGGCTTTGATGGCAGGCGGCTTAGGATCCAGGTTAAAAACTGTCACAGATTCGCAGAATGTACACAAAACCTCCCTCATACTGCCAGATGGCGAAACTATGATTGAGAAAACCATCAAGCTGTATAGAGATGCAGGCATCACAAATTTTCTGGCCTTGGTGTATCACAAAGCTGAGTCAATTATTAATGTTCTAGGTGATGGAAAAAAACTTGGCGTGACTATTAATTATTCGTATGATCCGGAACCGCCTGCAGGTAAGGGGGGAGCTGTTAAAAATGCGCTGTTAACGGGGGCTATTCCAAGTACCAGTAACTTAATCATTCATAATCCGGATGACATGATAGTGAATTACAAAGGAAATTATGTGAAGGATATTATTGAAGGGCATTTAAAAGCTGTGGAACAAGGTGCCTTGGCTACTGTGGTTGTTGTGGAAGAAACGCCATATCAGTATACCGGTATGAGTGTACAGAAGGGACTGGTGAAGGATATTGAGATGTATCCGCCAATTCCTGTACCTACACACGTTGGTGTTACGTTGTTTTCACCAGAAGTATATGGTTATTTTGATAGGTTGTTTGATTTTGGCCAGAAGATGGATTTTGAGAAGGTGTTGTTCCCGGAGTTAGCAAAGGAGCAAAAGCTGGGGGCTGTACCAATTCCTAATAATTGTTGGATCGCGGTGAATAATCCCAAAGCGCTGGATGAGCTGGTAAAGAGGTTAGAAATAACAACTAACAACTGACTTCTAACTAGAAATACAAGGGGATATCTGGCGTGCATAAGCAAGCAAGACATCCCCCCAGGGTCACGCCAACAGACTCAGTAGTTGATACAGGGCGTGAAGAAGAAAGACTAGTTGCAGTAGCCAATACAAGGCCAAAGCAGTGAGTCCTCCAATTGCAGTTATACATGCATAAATTGCAATTAGGACAACACATACTACCTCAGCCGGATCCGTAGTCTTTTTGAGGCCCCCTGGCCATGGACCCATTCTACCGTAGCGGGGCATGCAAAGGAGATGAGGTGTGCAACCCCCACTCTTTCCAATAAGTAACCGTATTATTATCGAAGACATGATTTGCCTCCCTCTAGAATAGTATTAGGTGTATTTTATCAAAGAAACCTATTTTACGCTATGGGGTATGGGGAGGGCCGGAACTCGACCAGTAACATTATGGGATTTTTGGACAAGCAAGTAAAGTGTATGTTAGAAGTTAGAAGTTAGAAGTTGCCCCTACGGCTCCTCGAACACCTCAAGCCCAAGCTCCACACTATCCCCCCGCACAAGCTCATTCGCCAAAAGCTTGACTGCCAAATATGTTTCAACATATTCCTCAACTACACGAGCCAAAGGCCTAGCACCCCATTCAGGCGAATAACCTCTTCTAGCCAGCTCCTCCACCAGTTCCGGCTTAAAACTCACCTTAATCCCCTTAGAATCTGCCATCTTTACCACCCGCTGTAATATCAACTGCGCAATCACCCTAACATTATCCATACTCAGCGGATTGAATACTATTAGGCCATTAAACCTGTTTAAAAACTCAGGAGCAAAATGCTCTTTTACTTTAGACAGCGCCTTAGTTTTCATCTCTTCAGTATCACCACCGCGGCTAGCAACTTCCTGAATTTCTCTAGTTCCAACATTGCTCGTGGCAATAATTATCGTATTAGTGAAATCATACGTCTTCCCGGTGGCATCCGATAACCTGCCATCATCCAAAACCTGTAAAAATGTAAGTAGCACATTGTAAGAGGCCTTTTCCAGTTCATCCAGCAAAATTAAAGAAAATGGCGAAGTTCTTACAGCTTCTGTTAATACACCCTTATTACTACCATCAGGTGCACCAATTAACCTATCCATACTATCAAGCTGCTGATATTCAGACATATCTAGCCTAATCATGGCATCTTCGTCTCCAAAATAGATATCTGCCAAAGCCTTGGCAGTTTCTGTTTTCCCAATACCGGTAGTTCCAATAAACATAAAACTGGCAATAGGCTTCTTTTCATTACGTATGCCCATACGTGCACGTTTTAGAGCTTTTCCGATCTCATCTATAGCGTGGTCCTGACCAATTACCCTGGTCTTAAGCTCAGCTTCAATATTTATAAGCTTATGTGATTCATCCTGAGAGACTGAAGTAACAGGTACATTGGTTAACTTGGAAATTGTCTGCGCAATAACTTCGGTAGTTACTACATTAGTCTTGCCAACAATCGATGCAACAGACCTATTTAAAATATCTATACCTTTATCCGGATGTACTCTATCGTGAATAAGCTTGTCTGAAAGATCCAGTATTTTATAGAGGGCAGGAACTGTAATGAAAACATGTTGCTCCTTTTCTATATCTTTCGCCAACAACCTCAGTATTTCTACCGTTTCTTCTCGCGGCGTCTGTGGAATTTCCACTATATGAAACAACCTGGCAAAAGCGCCATGCGGTTCAATATATTTTCTGTAATTTTCCAAGTTAGTGGCGCCAACAATCTTAATACCTTCACTAGCAATATATGGCTCTAGAATAGAGTACATACTAGCCACTTCCGCCGATTCACCCGAAAAGCTTGCCACCAATTCATGAATTTCATCAATAAATAAAATAATGTCATTTGAACCAGTTATTTCGTCCATCATCTTTTTCACAACTTCAGCCACTTGCCCGGGGTTGTTTGCTCCGGCAATCAAAGAGCCTGCATCAATTTTAATAATGCGCTTATTTTGCAAAGACTTATATTTGGTACCTTTAATAACCCTGATAGCTATACCTTTAACTATGGAAGTTTTACCTGACCCGGGGGGTCCAATAATAAGGACATCATCTTTAGAACCACTTAAGATATTAGCTACCTCTTCTACTACAGCAGAGTGACCAACTACTTTCTTCAAATAACCCTTCTGAGCCATCTTGGTGTAATCTTCCGAAATTGAGTCTAAAAAGGGTGTTACCCTGTTGGTCATACCTCTGCCAATACCGCCCATAAGGGGAACTTCGTAATCATCCTGCCAAAAATAGATTTTAGCCAAGGCTTCCCTATCACTAACGATCCACCTAGCGGCATCTTCACAAATAGTTAATGAGGAATTAAGCGTTGTAAGCATATTATCGATACTATCTATACAGGAAAGCGAGGCTACAAAAACATGTTCCAACTCGACATATCTACAATCGTGATTTCTAGCATAATCTAATGCCTTATCTGCTAGCCCTGCTATGTTTAAATAAACATTTGTAGTTACTTTCTCTAGCAACACCATATCCGGAAGTTCTGCCTTTTGGAGCAAATACTTTATCTGAGGCTGTGAAAACAGAGGCACAAAGGCAGTTACGTTATCTCTTCTGAATAGGTTAAGGAAATGAAGCGCTTCCTTCCTAAAAGCGAGCTCAAGATTAGCTTCGGTTACTTCGGTAACTCTCTTGCGGGGAAATTTACAAATAAACAGTACGTGCGCACCCAATACAAATAGGGTAATGGGAATAATCCAGAGTGCCCAGTAATACGTGATAATAAAAGGAGCAAGCCACCACAAGATAGGTAGCAACAAGCTTAATAGCACTAAAATCAGCAAAAAAACTCCGCCAAAGATAAACTGGACTACTCTTATTATGAAACCAATTATCCTACCCGCTTTAGTGTAATCATTAAAAAGTGGGACAAAGAGCAAACGCAGGTTTAGACCAAAACCTAATTCATTGTTAGAGATTCTAATTAGTCTTCTGCAGAGGGTGTGTATCTTTCTGGGAGCCTTAACAGCCCACCAGTATAACGGTTCTGCTAAGTGGTATGGCAGGTTTAGCATAACTTTAGAATAGCATATTCACATAACAAATACTTGAATTAGCATTTCTAAATCTTTACACTATACATTGAAATTGCATTTATTTTAAAGGGGATTCTCTTATGTCAGATGAACTAAATAGTCAAATTCCAGATGAATTACAAAAAAGTAGTGAGCCACAAGTTACTCAAGAACAAATGGAATTTTTAGGCGCGGCCAGCGCCAACGTAAGGGAAGATTTGCTACAAGTATGTGACAAAATCGCAACTCCAGAAACAAGACAAGTAATTAATCCAGATAAAATGGAAATAATGTTTGGCAATCGAAGTAACGAGACAGATTATGCTATTGATTTATCATCAAGAAAAGCTCCACGTTATGAGTATAGAGAAGGCGAAGGAATGGTAGAGATAGCACCTGTAACAGAGCAAGTTTACACTGAGACATGGGAGGGGGGCAGAAGGGAAACTATTATTTCGGGTGATGAAAGAATGAGTATAGAAGTTGAAACCAGAGAGGGAACCTTAACAACATTTATAAATGCAAATTCTGAGGAGGCCCCGTACCTAAAGCAAACGGCAGATTACAGAGTCTTAGATCAGCCAGCTGAAATACCCGTATGGATTGAAAATGATATGAAAAATCCCAGTTCTATTTACAGAACTCTGGATAGACAAGTAAGAATTTACGAAGAAATAGAATTGGGTAGGGGACTCAACACCAGATATACCAGCGTAAAAACTAGAGATCACGTAGGGCTAGTGGGCAGAGATAGTACCGAAAATCCCTTTTACGTGATTACTGAATGGAGACAGGATGGTGACGGTAATGGCATACGCGGAATGCAAAAAGGCACAGTAGAAACAGATGATTGGGCAGACATACCAGTGTTAAAGGCAGTAAACTCGACAGGGCTAGGAAAAGCTGCTTAGTCTATACCGTTAATAAGCTTGCCGGCCAGATAACCCATCGGAATATAAAAAAACAAGATCAGCATTATTGGATTAAGCATCAATTCGTAAATATTGCCTAAAAAAGGTATTGGAAAAATTACTTTGCCGACAACTTCGTGGGCGCTAACAGGTACTGCGTCATTGTAGTAGTTATTATCACCCTTTGTAGTATACAGATTAGCTTTACCAGCCTGTCTGACAGCTATAACCCTGTGAGTCACTAGATGCGCAGGATTATTTTTGTATCTGTAAGTAATAACATCACCTTTTTCAACAATTGTTGCTGGGGCTACAGCTACAATACTGCCTTGGGGTATCTGCGGTGCCATGGAATTAGTACCTACCACAAACAAGCCTACATCCAAAAGCTTTATGGCTATATAGATACATAAGATAACTATAAGTAACTTCATAAGTAAAAGGGGCGCCATCCGGCGCCCCCAACACCTCATTAAAGCCCAATAGCATCGAACTCAAAATCGAACACTCCGGTTGCTCCCTGCTTAGACTCCGGAACACTATCTGTAGAAAATCTTAATAAAAACCCTACAACTGCACCGCTGGGTAATTCTCCGAAATCAAACCCTTCGGTCTTCCACTTCACAATAGTTTTTCTACCAAGCGATTGATCATATTCACCCTCTTCCGCCAATCCATTTTCATTAGCATCCTCCCACACAAAAGGCTCAACAAAAATAAGTTGCCTTAACTCCTCCGGGTCACTAGCGGTTTCATAATTTGCGTTAGATGAAAGCAGTACACTTGCTGGCGAATTGTTATAAATCTGTACAAGATAATCCTCCTGCCAATCAGGGCTTATCTGCTCAAAAACCGGGCCAGCCTTCTCATCTACTAAGTTGGAAACATCTATGCCACCTCCTATTATGTCTAGTAGCTTGATGTCTGAACTACCCACTCTAAATGAGCTTCCCAAAATAGATGCTTTATCTGTAAATGCGGCGACAGTTACACCTCCAACCAAAAGTACTAATAAAAACAGCGAGAAATAAACTTTCAAAGGTCTAGTCAAAAATGCTCACCTCCTCCCGAAATCAACAAATTAGCTACTTTCAGACTTACAAATTCATTGTCGCAGATAATTACATGGTCAATAAGCGGAATACCCAAAATAGTACCTGCTTTCAAGATTCTTTTGGTAACAGCAATATCTTGATCACTTGGTGTGGGTTCACCAGAAGGATGGTTGTGGGCCAAAATAATTGACACACTGTTCTTGTGTATAGCCCTGGCAAAGATATCGCGCGCACTTACAACAGTTTCTGTAAGACTTCCTACAGAAACAAGTTCTTTAGCAATCAGTCTTTTGTGACTATCAAGACAGAGTACATACAAGCACTCTTGTTTCTTGGCAAATAAAAAGGGCCTTAACAAACTGTACACATCTTCCGGATTACGGACATAAACCTTTGTTGATTCATCCAATACCCTATGTGATCTCTGGCAAAGCTCGCTCACTGCTTTTATAGAGCAGGCCTTAGCCAAACCCATGTGCCTTACAGCAAGAAGCTGATGGATATCGGCAGCTAATAACCCCCTTATGCCCCCGAACTTGCTAATGAGGTCATTAGCAAGACCAAGGGCAGATAGGCCGCCTCCGCCAGAGCGCAAAATAATAGCAACAAGCTCGGCATCCGAAAGGGCAGATGTGCCTACTGTTTTCAGCCTCTCCCTGGGCCTGTTTTCGGAGGTCATATTAGTGATAGTAGCCTTAGCTGTAAGCATTGGTAGCACTATAATATATTGCAATGCCAATTGCAATAATGTATATTCTAGTCTAGCTAGAATTTTATGCAAAACCCCATACCTGCAGGCATTAAAAAATTAAGAAAACACAAAAATTTATCTCAACACAGTTTTGGCAAAAAAGTGGGTTTATCTGGGAAAACAATTTCTGCCTATGAGACAGGCAGAATAGCGCCACCACTTAAAGTTCTTGAAAGAATAGCAGACACATATAATGTAGAGATCTCAAGCTTATTAGATGATTTAATGGATTAAACCTTAACGCTTAGAGTACTGAGGTGCTTTTCTAGCTTTTCTGAGATAGTACTTCTTGCGCTCAACCATTCTGGGATCTCGGGTTAACATACCGTTTTTCTTAAGAATCTTTTCGTTTTCTTCACTAAGATCAGCCAAAGCTCTGGAAACACCATGCACAACGGCATCAAGTTGGGCTGATTTACCGGAGCCAGAAACTTTGATAGTAGCATTGTACTTGGAATCCGGGTGTGAGACACCTATTAGGTGAAAGGGCTTCTGCCAAGCAAGGATCTCTTTCTCCGAAGGGAAGTAATCGTTAATTGGTTTATCATTAATAATGATATCGCCAGCTCCCTCGTGTAAAAATATACGAGCTACAGCTGTCTTTCTTCTACCTGTTCCTGTAATAAGATTTTTCTTTTGCATAATTATTTGGTTTCCTGCGCTTTATGAGGGTGTTCGGCACCTTCATAAATGTATAAATTAGCCATTCTTTGTTTTAACAATTTATTTCTTGGAAGCATACCCTTAACTGCTCTTCTAATAACCTGTCTGGCATCCCTCTGAAAAAGGTGACCCAAAGTTTCTGAGCGAATACCCCCCGGATAACCGGTGTGACGATAATACACCTTATTACGCATTTTTTTACCAGTCACAGCTACTTTATCAGCATTAGTAACTACCACTTTATCCCCCATATTTGCATTAGGTACATAATCTGGTCTGTGTTTACCAATCAGCTTAGTAGCTATTTCAGAAGCTACATCTCCAAGTACTCTATCGTTAGCATCAATAAAACTCCACTCTCTATTTATGTTTCTTGTATCCGGTACATATGTATTACTGTTCATTTTTCTTTTCCTCAACAAATTCTATCCTAGCCATAGGAGCTTTATCACCGTCTCGGCGTGGCAACTTAACTATTCTTGTATAGCCACCTTCTCTTTTGGCAAATCTTCCAGCAATATCCTCAAACAGCTTTCTTGCCGCCTCAGGGGTAGCCAATTTTGCAGCAAGCCTATTCTGTGAAACATATGTTTTATTGTTCTTAGCCTTAGTTACTACTTTTTCAACATAAGGCCTCAAAGCTTTAGCTCGAGCCAATGTAGTAGTAATACTCTCTTGCAAGATTAGCGAGTCGGAAAGATTTCTTAGCATCGCTTTTCTATGAGGAGTATCTCTATTTAATTTCTTTACTGCTACATTGTGCCTCATTATTATCTAAGACCTTCCTTTTTGAGTAATTTTTCAATTTCATCTACAGACTTTTCACCTAAGTTTTTGATATCGGCCAAGTCTTCCGGGTTTTTGTTAGCCAATTGCTTCAACGTTTCAATACCGCTCTTCTTTAAAGCATTTATGGTTCTGGTAGGTAAGGGTAACTCATCGACCATAATATCCTCATTAGCTGAAGCTTCTTCTTCCTCCGATTCCTCTACTTCCTCTTCTTCAACAACACCATCTTCCCACTGGTCAATTCTTTCGAAATAGGTTCTAAGTAATTCTGAGGCCTCAAGTACACTGTTAGAGGGTGATACGCTACCGTCTGTTTCTACAGTTAAAACTAGTTTGTCAAGGTTAGTTACTGAACCAAACCTTGTAGACTCTACTGCATAATTAGCACTTAAAATAGGTGAAAAAAGAGCATCAAGCAAAATAACACCTACTCTGGACGTTTCTCTTTCTTCAGAAGGGGAATAACCATAACCTGCTTCAACTACAAGCTCCGCCTCGAGCTTGGCCTTACTATCGGCTAATGTGGCAAGATATAAATCTTTATTTACAACTTCTACATCGGAAGGACACTGAATGTCGCCCGCAGTAACCTCTCCAGGACCAGTTTTATTAATTGTAACTACAACCGGATTCTCGGAATGACTCTTGAACTTGATACTCTTAAGATTAAGCGTAAGTTCAACTACATCCTCTTTAACACCAGGAATAGTAGTAAACTGATGATCGGCACCGGAAAGCTTAAGTTGAGTCGCGGCGGCACCTTTTATGGAAGTTAATAGGACTCGTCTTAGCGCATTACCCAGAGTATTACCAAACCCGGTGGGTAACGGCTCGAAAGTAAATTCTCCTACATTATTTTTTTCTGATGTAGTTTGAATTTTTAGATCTGATGGATTCACAATCATTTATGTTCTCCTTATCTGGAATAAAATTCTATAATTAATGATACATCTACATTTTCACTTACATCGTCTAATGTAGGAAGGTTTTCTACTTTTACACTTTTTTCCTTTACATTTGCGGATATCCAGGCCGGAAGAACAAAGCCTTCTCTGGGTTGAAGCTTTTCAAAACTGACGGGCTTTATCACATCACCCAACTTTACGTGCATTGAAGGAATAGTTGACGGTGCTTCATTCACGGTAAAGAAACCGCTTCTAATAAGCTGTCTGGCCTGGGCGCGGGAAACTGCGAACCCACTTCTGTAGACAACGTTATCCAGTCTGGTTTCCAAAAGTTTAATTAGTGCATCACCGGTGACACCCTTAGAACCCAAAGCTTGTTCTATGTATTTTCTAAACTGTTTTTCCAAGATACCGTACACGCGCTTGGCCTTCTGCTTTTCTAGAAGTTGGATTTTATAATCGGAAGGTCTACCTCTTCGGGAAGTACCGTGCTGACCGGGCACCTGAGGTTTTTTCTGAATAGTACAGTTAGGACCTAAACATTTAGTACCTTTTAAATAAAGCTTTTCGCCCACAGCTCTACATAACCTACATTTCGCACCGGTGTATCTGGCCACTGTTATACCCTCCTCTTTTTCTTAGCGCGGCACCCGTTGTGGGGAATGGGCGTAAGGTCTGAAATTGATACAACTTTTAATCCCGAACTTTTTAGAGCTTTGATGGAGGCAATTCTGCCAAGCCCAGGACCTTTTACAAATACGGAAACGTCTTGCATACCAGCACTGGCGGCAGTCTTAGCCAAGTGCTCAGCAGCTTTGGTTGCTGCATAAGGCGTAGCCTTTCTGGAACCCTTAAAACCGGCACCACCGGCACTACCAGAATATAAAGCATTACCCTCAGCATCTGTGATAGTAATAATTGTGTTATTAAACCCGGCTGAGATGTAAACTCTTCCGGTTTTTGGTGTTTCTTTTGTTTTACTCTTTTTTGTTCTAGCCATTATTTCTTCTCCAACTTTTTCTTGATACCACCCACTGTCTTTCTTTTACCTTTTCGCGTTCTGGAATTGCGCTTAGTTGATTGGCCTCTGGCGGGCAAACCTGCTGCGTGCCGTGATCCCCTATAGCTTTTAATTTCCTGAAGCCTCCTAATATTCTGAGAGACCATTCTTCTAAGCTCACCTTCGATAGGAGTACCTAAACTTGCTATAGCACTATTAAGTTCGCTAATTTGAGATTCCGATAAGTCTTTAACTCTAGTATCAGGACTAATGCCAATAGCCGTCAGAACCTTTTTTGACAATGTAGAACCTATCCCTTTTATATATGTTAGGGACGCTTCCACTCTTTTTTGATCTGGTATTTCTACACCTGCTACTCTAGCCATAATTTATCCTTGTCTTTGTTTGTGTTTAGGGTTTCTTTTGCATACAACCCATACAACACCCCTTCTTTTAACAATTTTGCAATCTCTGCATATAGGTTTTACTGACGATCTTACTTTCATACTTTATTTATACCTGTAAACAATCCTGCCTCGTTTCAAATCATAAGGCGAAAACTCTACTTTGACCTTATCACCCGGCAGAATACGTATTCTGAATTTTCGCATCTTACCAGATATGGTGGCAAGGGCTTCTTCACCATCTTCTAGCATAACCTTAAAGGTAGCTCCCATATGAGCCTCTTTAATTGTTGCATTTTTAACTATCGTTTCGTTATCAGTCATTAGACGGGGTTGATTCTAACAAATATGATAACATCGGTCAATAACCATATAAGACATCAAAAGATATTATAACAACAACTATAAAACAGTCAAAGTCTCGGGGCCATGCTTAGTAATAGCCACTGTGTGCTCAAACAAGCCGGAAAGGCTGTTATCAAGCGTTATTAATGTCCAGAGATCATCGGCAAGCGTTAATTCGGGTTTACCTTTCTGATATAAAACCTCTACTGCTAATACCATACCCTCCCTTAACACTGGTCCGGTACCCTCTCTACCATAACAAAAAACCTGAGGTTTCTCGTGCAGTTCCCTGCCAATACCGTGTCCTACAAGCTCTGTAGATACACTATAACCTTGAGCCTCTATTACACTCTGGATAGCATGGGAAACATCTCCCAAGTGGGTGCCGGCTATACATTTACTAATAGCCTTGGCTAAAGCTCTCTTACCGGTTTCAAGAAAAGTTTGCTCTTTTGAAGTTTCAACCTCTACCGAAGTAGACATATCGGAATAAAACCCATCAATATATGCCCCCAAATCTATACTTACAACATCACCGCTTTGCAGCTCATAATCACTGGGTAACCCGTGTACAATGCCCGCATTTATATTTATACATGTGGCGTGATAATAGTCTTTTACTTTTTTAAAAGCAGGAAAAGCGCCGTTTTCCACTATCACTTTATCCGCAATAGCATCCAGTTCAAGTGTAGTAATACCCGGCTTAATGTTTCCAACAATCTCAGCCATTGCCTTTGCAGCAATTTTCCCAGCCTTGCGCATGATCTTAATATCTTGAGGAGACTTAATTTCTATCATCGAGGACGTATTTTACCTGAGGATAGAATATTTTCCAGTATTTCGTCAGGTAAAGGTTCGGCACTAACTTCCAAGACCTTCCCTTGCTTTTTGTAGTACTCAATCACCTGTGTGGTCTCGTTATAATAAATAGCAAGCCTTTGATTAACAGCTTCCTCTGTATCATCAGCTCTTTGTACTAGATTTCCCGCACACTTCTCCAATTCGTCTTTTGGAAGAGTATAAATGTTATATGTTTTGCCATCGGAATCGCAGATGCGTCTACCAGTTATTCTTTTTATGGAGGTTTCACGGGAAATATTCAACACAATAACAATATCTGGCTTTGGATCAAAGTATGGAAGTTCATCCATAGCCCTACACCAACCATCCAGAATGTAACCAGCTGAATCTAAGCTAGCTATTTTCTCAATTATAATATCCGCGGTTAGGCCGTATGGTGCTAATTTACCTTTATTTAAGTACTCAGCTAAATTTTTATAATTGGGGTTATTTTCTGAAGCAGCTCTAAGCAAGCCACCCACCTCAATCAGAGGCAAACCAAGTTTTTCACTCAGCATTTTGCCTATTGTGCCCTTTCCACAGCCTTGGGGGCCCATTAAAAGTATTTTCATAATCCAGGAATATTTATTCCTAAGTCTGAGATTTGACCCCGAAGTTGTTTCTCAACTTTTTTGTCAACCTCTTTCATAGTATCATTTAGAAGATCACGAAGATCTTTTTTTTCTTCACCATTGATTACCAGTTTCTCAATTTTTTTATCGCCACGAACTACAACAAGCGTATCACCTTTTTCCTTAGAAACAGTGATAGCTTCCATCTGTTTTTTTATTCCGGACTGGGCTTTCCTAAAATCATTTAGTGCTTTTAGTTTATCCAACATTGCGTAAGGAATTATACACTACCGTAAATAACTTTGGTAATCGCGAACCGCCATAAGTGATTGCGCCTGCCTGACAGTTTCCAAAATAACCGACACCGCGATTAACAGGCTAGTACCACCAATAACCAGACCTCCTAATGGGAACAGGGATTGTAATATAAACGGAAGGACAGCGACTAACCCTAAAAATAAAGCCCCAATAAAAGTAATTCTAACAAGAATAGTTTTTAGATAGCTGGCGGTACTGTTCCCAGGCCTTATACCGGGGATAAAGCCGCCGCGCTTTTTAATATCATCAGCTACTTTTACAGGGTCAAACTGCACAGAAGAATAGAAAAAAGTAAACCCAAAAACTAATACAAAATATAAAATGTTATAAGGTAACGAGTTAGGCAAAAAATAGGTGGCCAAAAAATTACCAAGCCCTTGCAAAAATGCATTACTCGATGCAATCAGGGGACCGCTTAACAAAGACGGTATAGAAATAACGGCCACAGCAAAAATTATAGGGATAACACCAGCCTGGTTGATCTTAATAGGCAAGTAGTTGGTAACAGTTTGCGAACGGGTACTTCTTCTACCATATTCGATTAAGATATTTCTAGTACCCTCGTTAACCAACACTACACCTACTACAACCAACAAAGTTAAGGCCAAAAAGGGTAATACACTCAACAAAGATAATGCGCCAAATTGGGCAGCACTTATAATCTGAAAGATCGAAGGAACAAGCCTGCTTACAATACCTACAAAAATGATAATAGAAATACCATTACCTAACCCATATTCCGTAACTAAGTCACCAATCCACATCAAAAGCATAGTACCGCCCACCAAAGTTAAAATCAGTACCAGTAGATTGAACATGTTAAGGGAAGTTATAACACCCTGCTGACTAAGTAAATAGTAAATGCCATATGCCTGCAAAAAGGCAATAGGAATAGTAAACAGTTTGGTATATAAATTGAGCTTATCTCTACCGTATTCTCCTTCTTTAGACAATTCCTCCCAGGAAGGAATCATCACAGTAAAGAGCTGAACAATAATAGACGCGTTAATGTAAGGACCAACACCCAGAGTGGCTATAGAGAAGTTTTCGAAAGCGCCGCCGCTAAACAGATTAAAAATACTAAGTAAAGCATTACTTTCTAAATAAGATTTAATAGCGGAAACATCTATGCCCGGGACGGGTATATGAGCCAAAAACCTGAATAAAACAATAACTCCAAGAGAAAAGCCAATCTTTCTTCTTAGTTCAGGTATTTTAAATAGTTTAAGCATTTACAATTGTGCCGCCAGCCTGTTCAAGCTTATCTTTAGCGGAGTTAGAAAACGTAAGCCCTTTCAGGATTAGCTTCTTTTCTATCTTACCATTCCCAAGGATCTTAACACCATCTGCAGGTACAGTTTTGATGATGCCTGCCTCAACCAAAGCAGTTGGAGTAACCTCTGCGCCATCAGCAAAAACATTCAGTTTGTATAAGGGCACAATTACAATACGCTTCTTAGCCGGATTAGTAAAACCACCGTATTCAGGTAATCTCTTATACAGAGGGGTTTGACCACCCTCAAACCCTGCGGGAACACGGCTGCGGGCTTTCTGACCCTTGGCACCCTTGCCCACAGTATGCGCACCCTTACCACTACCTCTACCACGACCTAACCTTTTACTTTTAGTTTTAAGCCCTTTTATTTTTGTTAGTTTATCTAATTGCATGTTATTCCTTTAGCTTAGATAGTGCTTCTAATGCACATCTGACATTGGCTACCTTGTTGCTTGAACCAAGCATTTTAGAGGAAATGTCTTTAATACCTGCGAGTTCGACAACATTTCTAACGGCGCCGCCTGCAATAATACCAGAACCTTTAGGAGCTGGCTTCATTAACACTACAGCTGACTTATATTTTGCAGTAACCTCATGTGGAATGGTGTCATTAGCAATAACCACATCTATTAGGTTATCTTTTGCCTTCTCGGTTGCTTTTCTAACCGCCTCTGCTACGTCAAGAGCTTTACCTAGACCACTACCCACCTTACCAGCTTTATTACCTGTTACTACCAGCGCAGTAAAACCAATACTATTACCACCTTTGGTTTTCTTGGAAACTCTTTTAATTTCAATAACTTTCTCTTGAAATTCTTTTGAGGCTACAAAACCTTCAGCCATGTTAGAACTTTAAGCCCCCTTCTCTTGCGCCTTCGGCAAAACTTTTTACTCTACCGTGGTATTTATAAGGACCTCTATCAAACACAACAGTATCTATTTTTTTATCCAAAGCTCGTGCCGCAAGTTCTCTACCTAGAGTAAACGCGGCTTCGGTTTTCGTTACACCCTTATGGGTATCTTTTACTCTATCGCCTATCGATACTAATGTTTCACCTTTAACATCATTTATTAACTGACCATAGATATACTTATTAGATCTAAATACAGCTAATCTTGGTCTATCCGCTGTACCAGAAACACGCTTGCGAACTCTTAGCCTTCTTTTTAGTTTATTAGTTTTTCTTAAAATAACTTTATACATATTATGCAACCTTCCCAGACTTACCAGCTTTTCTTCTAATTACTTCATCTACATACTTAATACCTTTGCCTTTGTAAGGCTCAGGACCCCTAATAGCACGTAATTTTGCGGCAGTTAACCCAACCAACTGCTTGTCTATACCACTAACTATTAAGTTAGTATTATCTTCAACTTCAACTTTTATACCCTCGGGAGCAACAAACTCTACCGGATGAGAGTAACCAATAGAAATAGTAGCACCGTTACCGTCACCTTTTGCTCTATAACCAACGCCAACTATCTGTAACCTTTTTTGATAACCTTCGGTTACACCCTGAACCATGTTAGCAATAATAGCCCTGGCAGTCCCCCAAAGCGCACTTGTTTCGTTTGTTTCTCTTTTTAAAGAAAGAACCAATTCACCATCTTCTACAACGGCTTTAATTTCGGGCCTTAAGGTCCTAGAAAGTTCCCCTTTAGGACCTTTCACTGTAACTGTACTGTCCTTGACCTCTACAGTCACGCCTTCTGGAATTGTAATTGGTTTCTTACCTATTCTAGACATACTTTTAATAAACTTTACAAATAACTTCTCCGCCTAATTTTCTTTTCTTTGCTTCAACAGCAGACATAATACCCTGGGAAGTAGATACAACTGTTACACCTCTACCACCCCTTACAGTCTGTAAATCTGAGCTCCTTCTGTAAATACGTCTACCAGGCTTGGAAACTCTTCTAAGCTGAGAAGCCACAGGTAGCTCATCTGCATAAGCAATTGCTAAGTGAAGCATTTTGTAGGCCTTGTCTTTTTCTTTAAAAGACTTTACTTCTGCTAGAAAGCCGGAGTCTTTCAAGATTTTGGCAACTGCTTCACTTTCCTTAGAATAAGGTATCTCCACAAAAGGTTTACCAACCATGGCTGCATTTTTTATAGTACTTAGCATGTTAGCAATTAAATCCATAGTTACCAGCTGGCCTTTCTTACACCGGGAAGTTCACCTTTGTGAGCAAGTTCCCTAAAACACTTCCTGCAAATTTCAAATCTGCGCATATACCCCCTAGGGTTGCCACAAATACGGCATCTGTTGTAATCTCTTACAGTAAATTTCCTAGTTTTTTTATGTTTTTCTATTAGTGCTTTTTTAGCCATATTAGTCCTCGCTGAAAGGCATCCCTAAGTGTGCCAATAATGCCTTAGCCCTTTCCTTATCGTCTGTACTAGTTACTAATGTGATCTGAAGACTTCTTACACCCTTAGTTTTATTTGGATTGACCTCTGGGAAAATGATATGTTCCCTAATCCCCACCGAATAGTTACCCTCTTCATCAAAAGAATCAACACTTAACCCTCTAAAGTCTCGTACTCTTGGCAAGGCTATATTAATAAACTTGTCAAGAAATGCCCACATTCTATCATGTCTTAAGGTTACTGCAACCCCAACAACATCACCTTTTCTAATCTTAAACCCCGACTCTGATAATCTGGCTTTAGTAGTATGGGGAAGCTGGCCCGAAAAGTCGGCAACTTCTTGAATAAATGAATCTAAAGCCTCTTTGTTATCTCTAAAACTTCCTACTCCGGCGTTGATGATAATTTTCGTTAACTGGGGGACTTCATGTACATTCTCCAGATCAAACTGCTTCATCATTGCAGGTACAACTTCTTTTTTGTATTTTTCGTAAAGTCTATTTGCCATCTATAGCCTCCTCGGTTTTTGCGTTTACTCTATACTTCTTACCATCAACAATCTTAGTACCTAGTTTTACCGGCTTGCCCGCTTTTTCATCATAAAACATAACGTTAGATACATGAATAGGGCGTTCTATGCTGACAATACCACCTTCTTTTGTTACAGTACCGGGTTTAATATGTCTCTTGACTCTATTAACACCTTCAACCAAAACCCTGTTAACCTCAGGAAATACTCTCAACACGGCTCCGATCTTGCCTTTGTCTTTTCCTGTTATTACTAATACTTTGTCATTAGCTCTTATTTTCATAATACTTACCAAACTTCTTTTGCTAAAGAAACTATTTTCATAAAACCAGCATCCCTTAGTTCACGGGCTACCGGACCAAAGACTCTGGTACCAATCATATCTTTATCTTTGTTTACAATCACCGCGGCATTGTCATCAAATCTGATGTAACTGCCATCTTTGCGTCTTTTTTCTTTTCGGGTTCGCACAATAACTGCTTTTACTACCGAATGGTCTTTCACAGTTCCTGTAGAAGCAGCACCACTAACAACTACCGTTACCAAATCACCAACTGACGCAAACCTCTTTTTGCTATCACCGGGAATACCAATTAGTTTAAGCTTCTTTGCCCCAGCGTTATCGGCTGGAGTTATCACGGCACCTACAGGTATCATTGCTTACTCCCTTCAACCGGCTCAATAACTTCGGTAACCTTCCAGCAAACTTCCTTACTGTACGGAGTACTTTCTTCAATCCTAACTATATCGCCTAAATTTACACCAAGTTCATCGTGTGCTTTAAACCTTTTAGTATTACGAATAACCTTACCATATACTTTATGTCTCTTAGGAATATCTACAGCCACAACAATAGTTTGTTGCATTTTTGTAGATACTACTTGGCCTTCGAATATTCTTTTAGTCATTTGTGTTTTCCTCTATAACTTTCTCTTTCAAAATAGTGGCTATTCTAGCATAATCTTTTTTCATAAAGCCAATTTTTGACACGTTCTTCTCTTTACCGTCCTGCACTACCTTTACTGTGTTTTCAAGTTCAGTGTTAAACTTGGTTAGCTCTTCTTCTAATTCCTTTATTGACTTTGTTCTTAAGTTAGCTAAATCTATCATGGTTAATCCTCGGTGCTTACAAACTGCGTTTTAACAGGAAGCTTGTCAGCAGCGCGTTGTAGGGCAGATCTGGCTACATCTTCCGTAACACCAGCAAGCTCAAAAATTACTTTTCCAGGCCTAATTACTGCGGCATAGTGATCGGTGGGCGCTTTACCACTACCCATTCTGGTTTCATTAGGTTTTTTTGACACAGCTTTATCAGGAAACACACGAATCCAAAGTTTACCACTTCTTTTAGTTTTATGAGCGATGGCTTTTCTGGCGGCTTCAATCTGACGGGATGTAAGCAAACCTCTGTCAGTAGCTTTTAGCCCATAATCACCAAAGTCAACAGAATTACCACGAGTAGCTAAACCTTTATTAACTCCGCGCATGTGTTTTCGAAACTTAACTCTTTTTGGTAATAACATACTAAATCTCCATCTCGCCTTTATAAACCCACACTTTTACTCCAATAGTACCGAAAAGCATTTGGCAATCTACTTGAGCATAATCTATGTCTGCCCGCAGTGTCTGAGTAGGTATAGAACCTTCTGAGAAACTCTCAGTTCTGCCAATAGTATTACCACCGCTTAATAAGCCTGACAGCTTAATTCTTATACCCTTAGCACCTTTATCCATAGCACTTTGAATAGCACTTTTTGCCACTCTTCGGTATGGAACGCGTCTTTTCATTTGTCTACAAATGTAATCAGCAACAAGCTGTGCCTGAGTTTCCGGAGTCTTTACCTCAACCGCTGTAATCTTAAGCTTGGCACTGGTAATTTTTCTTAGTTCTTTTTCTAATTCTTCTATACCAGAGCCGCCTCTACCGATAACCAACCCGGGTTTAGAGACCTTTAGTGTAATGTTCACTTCATTTACCGATCTTTCTATCTCAATCTGTTGTAACCCGGCAGTACTAAGTCTTTCCTCTAAAACTTTCCTTATTGTATAGTCTTCAAACAAGTTATCGGCATAAGTGTGTTTATCCGAAAACCATCGCGATCGCCAGTCTTTTGATATTCCAATTCTAAATCCTAAGGGATGTATTTTTTGACCCATGTTAATCTTGCCTTTCAGATAAACCAACAACAATATGGCTTGTTCTTTTTAGAATCGGGTTGAAGTAGCCCCTACCTGCAAATCTGCCTCTTTTAAACATAGGGCCACCATTGACTTGAAGATCCGAAACAACTAACCTAGAGGGATCAATGTTCAGGTTATTTTTTGCATTAGCCTCGGCAGATTTTAGTACCTTTAACAGCATCCTTGCAGATTTGGTTTCGTCAAAGGCTAGAATTTTCTTAGCTTCTTCTGTGCTCTTACCTCTAACAATATCCATAACCACAGCCATCTTCTTGGGTGCTATTCTTGCATTATTATGTTTTGCATATACCACAGCTTTAGTCATTGTTATAATCCACTCTTTGCGTGCCCTCTAAATGTTCGAGTAGGGGCAAATTCACCTAATTTGTGACCGACCATGGCTTCGGTAATAAATACTTCTTTATGGTCTCTACCGTTATGAATTCCAATAGTTAAACCCACCATTTCAGGGATCACTGTAGACCTACGGGACCAGGTTTTAATCACTGTTTTACCACCGGCTTCCTTAGCCTTTTGTACTTTCTTTAATAGCTTTTCATCTACAAATGGTCCCTTTTTAAGTGATCTGGCCATGTTATTTTCTCCTACGATCTGAAACTTTAAATTTATCCGTATGTTTGCGCTTGCGAGTCTTAACTCCTCGAGTCTTCCAACCCCAAGGTGACTTAGGCGACGCCATTCCAATACCAGTATCTTTGTAGGAGCCACCGTGTGGGTGCTGCTTAGGACTTGCGACTGCCACACCTCTAGTGTGGGGTCTTCTACCCAAGTGTCTTTTTCTACCAGCTTTACCTGCATTAACGTTTCTTAAATCAACGTTACTTACTCTACCTAAGGTAGCTCTACACTCTGTAAATACTTTTCTTACCTCGCCGCTAGGCAGCTTAACATTAACATAGTCGCCCTCTTTAGCCAAAATAACAGCAGCGTTGCCTGCTCCTCTTACGATCTGCCCACCTCTACCAGGAACAAACTCAATGTTATGAATTTCTGTACCTAACGGTATATTAGCAAGCTTACCAGTATTTCCGGGTGCCAATTCTACCTTATTATCTGTGGAAATAACAGTCATCCCCGGTTCCAAACCTTCTGGGGCTAAAATATATCTTTTTTCACCATCGGCATAGTGCAGTAGTGCAATATCAGCACCTCTATTAGGATCGTGTTCAATAGCAGCCACTTTTGCGGGAATATCCAGCTTATCGCGCTTAAAATCTATTATTCTGTAGTGCTTTTTTGCTCCACGCTGCCTGTGTCTGCTGGAAACTGTACCGTTATTTCTCCCAGCTGGGCCTTTTAAAGGAGCGGTTAGCGCTTTCTCGGGACGTTTGGTTGCAACCTTTCTTACAAGGCTCTTTCTACCGCGTTGTCCTGCACTGGTTGGTTTGTGTACCTTTATCATTTTTTCTCAAACAGATCTATTTTCTGTCCTTCCTCTAAACTAACTACCGCTTTTTTCCAGCTGCTCGTCTTTGTAAATTTGTTGGTTCTGCCGATTCTTCTCTGTTTTCCAGGCATTATACGAGTTGTCACATTGGTTACTTGTACGTTAAATAATCTTTGCACAACCTGAGCAATCTCTTTTTTTGACGCCTTAGTATTAACCTTAAACGTGTATTTGCCCTGATGTACATCGGCCATAGATTGTTCGGTTATTATAGGTTTTTCTACAATATTATTTAGCTTCATATTTCTCCTGTAGCTTTAGTACGGCATCTTTTGTAAATATCAAAGTATCTGTACTTAATATGTCATATGCATTTAGTGCTTCCCAGAAAACTGTATTAACAGCCGGTAAGTTTGAAGAGCTTTTTATCACATTAGGTTTAACTGTATCAAGTACTATTAATGTTTTACCATTTGACTCCAGTTTAGTGAGAACTTCCCTCATAAATTTTGTAGAAGGAGTATTAGTTTCCAGTTCACACAGTATTTTTATTTTGTCATTAGCTTGCTTCTGGGAAAGGGCAGACTTTAGAGCCAATTGTCTAATTTTTTGAGGTAAACTTAAGCTCCAGCTTTTTGGCTTGGGACCATGAGCAACGCCACCGTGGCGCCAAATAGGGCTTCTGGTTGACCCATGGCGAGCTCTACCGGTACCTTTCTGCCTCCAGGGTTTCTTACCACCTCCAGACACTTCTGCTCGAGTTTTTGTAGAAGACGTACCCTGGCGCTGGTTGGCCAAAAATACACGAACGTATTGAGCTAAGACTGTTTCATTAGGTTTAATTCCAAAGATATTTTCACTAAGCTCAAGTTCTTCTACTTTGTTTCCTTGTATATCTAGTACTTGTTGTTTCATATTATCCTACAACCTTTAAAATTACTTGGGAGTTTCTGGCACCAGGTATTGGCCCTGAAACAAATACTTCATTTTGAGTTTGATTTACATCCACTATTCTTAGCCCTTTAATTGTTACTCGCTTGTTACCATGCCTGCCAGCCATTTTTTTGCCTTTAAAAACTCTGCCGGGAGTTTGAGCACCAATAGAACCACCGGTTCTAATCTTATCGGAAGAACCTCTTGTGACGTGTTGTTTGGCAAAGTTCCATTTTTTGATAGGGCCGGTATAACCTTTACCTTTTGAAGTACCAATAACTGTGACGTCTTTATCTTTTAGCTCAGGTTCAAAAGCTTCTACCATCTTGATGATGGTAACGGGAATTACTTTACCGTCTTCTTTAAAGACCTGTGTCATATTCAGTTTTTTGCCTTTTAATAGTTTTTCAGTCATAAAACAAAAAATCCCCGCGTCGTGGCGGGGGCTAGGTGCCGCACTAGACGTAGTCAATGATTTTGTTATGTGATGGCTAAAAGCATCTGGGTGATTTTAGCAAGAATTTCCCAGTTTTCCAAGTGGTTTCTTATAGGAAGTTTTTTAGTTCTGCTTCCCCCAATGCCAAGGTGTCTCCGAGGGGGGTGTAAGATCGGCTTCATTCATCTTAGTAGCTTCTAGAATTTTCTTGTTCAAAACCTCTATATCGGGAACATTGTTAGCTTCTGTAACAGCACTTTCCTTGTCCTCTGGAGACACCTTTTCACTTAGGCTAATTCTCTTCCAAAAATTTTCGTACTTAGCCTGAGTAAATTGCATCGACTCATGCACATTACTGCATCTATAAATAACGTCTGCAATATTTAAGGGCTTATCCGAAAACAAGTCGGCTTTATTTCTGTAAGTAGCTTTCGCAACCTTAAGAGAATCTTCAGCCCCCTTGGCTAACGCGTAAGAACGCATCGTTTCTACCAGCTCTTGAATATACTCAGGATCATCTCTTTTAAGCGATATAACCTGAACTATAACTAAGGGGGCACAGTCTTCAAATGCTTTAGGTGTTAACTCCTTTGCGGCGTGCAATGGAGAGTATTTACCCATTAAGTCTAGACCTCTATAATCGAGTGAAAGTTCGGACTCTTTACCAAACATCTGACGAGCCATCCTGACAACACCATTCAGCCGAGATCTTAAATCCTCAATTTCTGGATATTCTTTAACATCAGTTTCATTTAAGAGAGATAACTCCCTAAGATTAAAGAAGATGTTAGCAGCGGCCTTAATTTCATTGTAATAATGCTCTCTCTCGGGCTTGGACTGCCAGTCATTATCAGCATTCTCATAACCAGGATAACTAAGATCTTCGGTCATGGGTAAATTATACAGGTTAAGTAAAGATTAGAAAATCCTCGGGTAGGGGAGGGAGAAACCCCGAGGACAAGGCCCTATGGGCACGAAGAGTTATAGTAACTCTCCTGCGTCTTTGGCAAAACCCTCCAAGGATAAGCCCGTAACCACCATAGTCTCCGAAGCATCAAAATGCGGTGATTAGGATCTAAACCGGAACTCTGAATTCTAGAAAGGAGTATCCTTACATCAATACGATGCTGTAGATAGGCTGCTTGCAAAGTAGTGCACCCAAGCCGAGTAAATCCGGAAACAAGGTTCATCTGCTTCCTTTCTCACTTTGAGCGACCTTCGCTAATCATACCAAAAAAACGGCAGTAAGCGCCAGAGGCACATACCACCGTTTCTACTGCTTAGTCTTCAAGTCGCCAAGCTGATTTCAAATTCGCCAACCGCCCAAAGCCGGATACTATAGAAGGGTTTCTTCTCGCAGCCTCAATTACCCTGAAGTAAAACATACACCTGTCATAAAAACTTAGGGATCTCTCCAGAAAAGCGCTAAGCGGATTATCATCTAGTTGTATTGCGCTATCATAGATAATCTCGCAGGGATTCGCGTCTCCCAAGACATACCTAAACCAGGTAAAAGTTCCAGAATAAGGTGCTACATCAACAACATTAAATACAGAATCAAACAGACCCCCCTTCATCTCCGCTAGCTTAATATAGATCATAGTATCCTTAGCCAATAAGTCCGCGAAATTCACGGAGACCAGGTGTATGCTAGGAGGTTCCGATTGAATTGCCACAACTACTCCGGATTGCACTCTTTGAAAAACAGCATTCGAAGCAGTATGACCAAATACAAGCACCCTATCAACCCACGAACTTGTTAATGCCTCCCTTACACTTAAGCTTTGGGGCATTGTCATAGCCAATGTAACAATCTCCACCTCTATCGGCGACAAAACCGAATCATCAAGCATTTCTCTCAGCCCTTTCAATAAATATTACAACCTGGGTTGAATTATAGTATGTAAATTGGAGAATTCAAAATAGAGTAGTTTTACATCTTCAGGCTTATACCCACGCCTGCGGGCAAAGCCAAGTGAGACAAACTGTCTATAGTTGAAGGCGTTGGATTAAGCACATCAATGATTCGCTTATGGGTTCTTAATTCAAACTGCTCTCTAGACCTTTTATCAATATGAGGACCTCGAATAACCGTGAATCTTTCTTTTTTGGTAGGCAAAGGAATAGGTCCAACCACTTTAGCACCTGTTCTAATTGCTGTATCAACAATTTTGGAACAACTCACATCCATAATTTTAGAGTCGTACGAGTTTAATTTTATTCTTATTCTTGTTTCCTTACTTGTACCTTTTGCCATACTGTCTAACGCTTCCCTCCCCCGCAGGGGAGGGAAACTGTTATTTCCTTAAGCAATTACTTTAGAGACAACACCAGCACCAACTGTGTGGCCGCCTTCTCTAACAGCAAACCTTAAACCTTCCTCCAGAGCAACCGGAGTAATTAACTTAACTTTAATAGTTACTCTATCCCCAGGCATAACCATTTCTACACCTTCCGGGAGAGTAATATCACCGGTAACATCTGTAGTTCTAAGATAGAACTGAGGCTTGTATCCGGTAAAGAAGGGCTTGTGTCGACCACCTTCTTCTTTAGACAGAATGTAAACTTCTGCCTCAAATTCGGTGTGAGGACTAATGGTCCCTGGCTTAGCAAGCACCTGGCCTCTTTCAATATCATCTCTGGTCAGACCTCTAAGAAGAATTCCAACGTTATCGCCTGCTTGGCCTTCTTGCATAGATTTCTTAAACATCTCAATACCGGTAACGGTTGACTTACTAGTATCTCTAATACCAACTATTTCAACTTCTTCGTTAAGAGTGACTTTACCTCTTTCAATTCTTCCGGTAGCAACTGTACCTCTACCAGAAATTGAGAAAACGTCTTCTACCGGCATTAAGAATGGCTTATCCAATTCTCTTTGTGGGCTTGGAATATAAGTGTCAATAGCCTCGATAAGCTCTTCAATAGCTTTAACAGCTTCAGCGTCACCTTCCAAAGCTTTGGTAGCTGAACCCTTAATTACAGGCACGCTTTCACCATCAAAACCATATTTAGTAAGAAGCTCTCTAACTTCAAGTTCTACTAAATCTAATATCTCTTTATCCTGTACCATGTCTGTTTTGTTCATAAAAACAACCATAGCAGGAACGTTTACTTGCTTAGCAAGTAAGATATGCTCTCTAGTTTGAGGCATAGGGCCATCTGGAGCGGAAACAACCAAAATAGCGCCATCCATCTGAGCAGCACCAGTAATCATGTTCTTAATATAGTCTGCGTGACCGGGGGCATCTATGTGAGCATAATGCCTTTTTTCGGTCTCATACTCAACGTGAGTAATGTTAATGGTAATACCTCTTTCTTTTTCTTCCGGAGCACTATCGATACTGTCGTAGCCTCTGTAAGAGGCTTGACCTTTTTCAGCTAAAACTTTAGTAATGGCTGCAGTTAATGAAGTTTTACCATGGTCAACATGTCCAATGGTACCAACATTAACATGCTCTTTATTTCTTACGAATTCGGCCATATTTAACCTTTCTGACTACTTAGGATTTAAACTTCATTAACTCCTAATGTAGAAAATAAATATTACTAATATGCGCGCTTAGAAGTTAACCAGATTCTTAGTAGGAAATCAAGCCCTCCGGCTTACTTTGCGCGGCCTGAAACAATCTTTTCAGCAACTTGAGCGGGTACTTCCTCATAGTGGCTTGGTTCCATTGTAAAGGATGCGCGACCTTGTGTCATACCCCTAAGATCTGTGGCATAACCAAACATCTCTGCCAAAGGAACTTTTGCTTTAATGACAACGGCAGTACCCCTAGTTGAAGTGCCTTCAATTTTACCTCTTCTTCCAGACAAGTTACCGATAACGTCACCCATAAAGTCTTCAGGTGTTACTACTTCCACTGCCATAATTGGTTCTAATAAATAAGGCTTAGCTTGCTGTTGTGCCTTCCTAAATGCGCTGGACGCAGCAATCTTAAACGCCATTTCTGAGGAATCTACCTCGTGGAAAGATCCATCAACCAAACTAATTTTCACATCAACTACAGGATACCCAGCTACAATACCACTCTCAGCAGCTGCCTTAATACCCTTTTCAACCGCCGGAATAAATTCTTTTGGAATGGCACCGCCCACGATTTTATCTTCAAATGATACGCCCATACCAGGCTCTAGAGGTTCCATATCGATAACAACATGACCATACTGGCCACGACCACCAGACTGATGAATATACTTATCTTCAACCCGCACTTTGTTGTGAATGCTTTCCCTGTAAGCAACCTGAGGTTGGCCCGTTACTACTTCCACACCAAATTCCCTCTTCATTCTATCTACAATAATTTCCAGATGGAGCTCGCCCATACCATAGAGTACTGTTTGTGCAGTTTCTTCGTCGCTTTTTACTTTTAATGTCGGGTCTTCTTCTGTAAATTTGCGTAAAGATTCACCCAATTTATCCCTATCCGCGCTTGTTTTTGGTTCAACCACAATACCAATAACAGGTTCAGCAAACTTTATAGCTTCTAAAACAATTGGGTTTTCTTCTGTGCATAAAGTGTTACCGGTTGTGGCGTCTAGACCCACAGCAGCTCCAATTTCACCCGCCTTAATTTCCTTTAATTCTTCTCTTTTATTTGCATACATTAAAAGAATACGACCCAGTCTTTCTTTGTTACCAGTAGTGGAATTGTAAAGGTAAGATCCCGCAGCGGCCCTGCCTGAATAAATTCTGAAGTATGTAAGCCTACCTACATAGGGATCGGTTTGCACTTTGAAAGCTAAAGCTACAAAAGGGCCATTTTCATCTGACGTAACCATAAGCTCTTCACCCGTACCAACCTTATGACCAACTACAGGAGGTAAATCGGCAGGAGATGGGAGATAGGCCACAACAGAATCTAAAACATACTTAGCGGCAATACCACGACCGTCACCACCTAAGACCGGGTAAAATTTGCCTGAAATGGTAGCTTTTCTAATAACATCAACCAACTCTTCCTCAGTAATTTCTCCACCTTCTAGATACTTTTCCATTAAGGCATCATCAAACTCAACCACTTTTTCTACTAGTTCTTTCCTATATTCTAGGGCTTGCTCCTTAAGGTCTTCAGGAATATCTTCTTCTACAAGGTTGTCTTGTTTGAAATCTGAGTATATGTAGGCCTTCATTCTAACCAGGTCGACACTGCCTCTTAGATCTTTTTCAAAACCAATAGGAATGTAAATTGGAAAAGCATTTGGGCTTAAGCGCTCATGAATAGAACTTAAGCTTTTAAAAAAGTCACCGCCAATTTGGTTAATCTTATTTATAAAGCAAATTCTAGGTACGTGATATTTGTCAGCCTGGCGCCATACAGTCTCGGATTGAGGTTCTACACCCTGCTTACCATCAAAAACTACTACAGCACCGTCTAGTACACGCAAAGACCTTTCAACTTCTGCCGTAAAGTCTACGTGGCCGGGAGTATCAATAATGTTAATACGGTGATCTTTCCAAAAAGAAGTCGTAGCAGCCGATTGTATAGTAATACCTCTTTCCCTTTCCTGATCCATCCAATCCATTTGAGTGTCACCAGAATCAATCTCTCCAATTTTATGAGTTTTACCAGTATAATAGAGAATACTTTCAGTAGTGGTAGTCTTGCCTGCGTCTATGTGGGCAATAATTCCAATATTCCTGATTTTATCTAGTGGATAAGTTTTACTATTAGATTCAGCCATAATTTATTTATTGTACAGAAAAACTAGAACCTAGCAAAATGGGAAAATGCTCTGTTAGCCTCAGCCATCCTGTGCGTTTCCTCCTTTTTACGAATTGCGTCACCAGTACCCTCGCTGGCGTTTCTTAACTCCTCATACAATTTATCTGCCATGGGTTTGCCTTTTCTGCTTTTTGCGGCACTTACTATCCAACGAGCAGCCAAGGCCTCGGCGCGTTCATGTTTTACAGGAGTAGGGACCTGATAAGTGGCACCACCAACCCTACGCGAACGTACCTCTAAAGAGGGCATAACATTTTTTACAGCTTCCTCAAACACAGTTATTGCATCTTTTTTATCTTCAGAAAGCTTTTCAATAGCACCATAAACAATACCTTCCGCTATTGATTTTTTGCCACCAATCATTACCACATTAACCATACGGGTAACAACTTTAGATTTATAAATGGGATCAGATTCTATAATCCTTTTCTTGGCACTTTTAGCTCGCATTATGCTTTCTTGGCTCCATAAATAGAACGGGAGGATTTCCTGTTTTGAACACCAGCTAAGTCATAAACACCTCTCACAATAGTGTATTTGATGCCATTAAGATCCTTAATTCTGCCACCTCTAACCATTACAACAGAATGTTCTTGAAGGTTATGTCCTTCACCGGGAATGTAAGCCGTAACTTCTCTACCATTAGATAGCCTTACTCTAGCTACTTTTCGCAATGCGGAGTTTGGCTTTTTAGGAGTTTGAGTCTTTACTGCTAAACACACACCCTTTTTGAAGGGCGACTGAGTTGGTTTAGTTCTTCTTTCAATAGAATTGTAAACCTCACCTAAAGCGGGTGTCTTATTCTTTTTTATTTTTGTTTTTCGTCCGTTTCTAACGAGTTGATTAATTGTAGGCATTTTTTACTCCAATCTAGCTCTTTCACCTGTAGGAATAAGCCTTCCAATAATGACATTTTCCTTAAGACCTAAGAGCTTGTCGACTTTACCAGAACTCGCAGCATCGGTCAATACAGAACTGGTCTGAATAAACGAAGCAGCTGAAAGGAAACTGTCTGTGGCCAGCGAAGATTTAGTAATACCTAAAAGCGTGAGTTGGCCTGTAGCCGGAGTACCACCTTTGGCTAATACTTCGGCGTTAGCTTCATCAAAAGAGTCTCTGGTCACAAGTTCGCCGGTCAAAAATTCGGTATCGCCTGATTCTTCAATAGTAACTTTGCTAAACATCTGTTTTATAACAATTTCAATGTGTTTATCATTTAAAGACACACCTTGTGAAGCATACACTTTTTGAACTTCATCTAAGATATACTTCTTGGTCTTATCAACACCTGTAGCTCTAAACAGTTCGGCTAAATTGAGGTGTCCCGCCGTAAGTTTGTCACCCTTAGCTACAACTTGGCCATCTTCCACAATAATTTCTGCTACTGGATCGATCATATATTCAACTGTGGGCTTTTCAGCATGAGGGTCTGTAGCGATAATAGTTATTCTGCGTTCGTCCCCAGATTCAGAGATCTTTACCGTGCCTGTTATTTCACTCATTACAGATAACGCTTTTGGTGAACGCGCCTCTACTATTTCTTCTACTCTGGGCAAACCCTGAGTTATGTCTTTCCCTGCAATACCACCAGTATGGAATGTTCTCATTGTCAGCTGCGTACCCGGCTCACCAATAGACTGTGCAGCTGAAACACCTACAGCGGCACCAATTCTTACCGGTTTCTGGGTTACAAGGTCTAAACCATAACATTTGGCACAAATACCACGCGGAGTATTACAATTCATAGGTGATCTAATTACTATACTTTCCACACCAGCTTCTTGTATAGCTTTAGCATCTGATTCAGTAAGTAAGGTGCCTTTCTTGAACAGAGTTTTGCCTCCGGCTTTTACACCTTGAGCTAAATACCTACCAGCAACCCGCTCAGCAAAAGTCTGTAACAGGGTGCCTTCGCCTACTATTACTAATCTACCTTCTTCAGAACCACAATCATCTTCACGAATGATCACATCTTGGGAAACATCAACTAATCTTCTAGTCAGATATCCCGCATCAGCCGTCTTCAAACCTTTGTCTACTAACCCTTTTCTAGCACCTCTAGCACCAACAAAGTATTCAAGACCAGAAAGACCACGCTTATAGTTACCAAAAATAGGCATGGGTACAATACGGCCGGTAGGATCAGAGACTAATCCCTTCATACCGGAAATCTGTTTCACCTGGTCTCTAGATGCTCTAGTTGAACCAGACTTAACAAGTACTTTAACAGGGTTTTCATCATCAAGTTCATTCCAAACGGCGTCATCTACACCATTTATAACACTATTCCAAACTTCTTCTGTAAGTCTTCTAGCTTCTTCAGACGTAATAAGCCCACGCTTAAAGTTTTTATCAATTACGGCAATTTGTTTACGACCTTCATCAATAATGTGTTCTCTTTCTTCAGGAATATTTAGGTCTGAAAGTGACACTGAAAGCCCAGACAAAGTACCATACTTAAGACCAAGATCCTTGATAGAGTCTATCAGAGCAACAACCACATTACCGGGTTCTCTATCAAAAGCGGTACCAAGAAGTTTATTAACTTTCTTTTTGTCCATGGCTTCATTTATGAATGCGAATGAAACCGGAAGAATTCTGTTAAACAGTACCCTGCCAACAGTTGTTTCAATTACTTCCCCGTTTCTTCTCAGTTTTACCGGTTGTCGTAGACCCAGTTCTTTGTGAGTGTCTTTGAAGTAAAGAAGCTCCTGCTCATTGGCAAATACCTTATCAAAAGGCTTTACTGTATTATCAATAGAGGTCATATAGTAGATACCAAAAAGCATTATTTTTGTTGGAATAGAAATAGGGCTTCCATTAGACGGATTAAGTAAGTTCTCAGTGGAAAGCAAAACTTCTCTAGCCTCTTCTTTAGCCTTTTCAGAAAGGGGCACATGCACAGCCATCTGATCACCATCAAAATCTGCATTAAAACCCGTGGTAACAGCTAAGTGCAACCTTATAGCGTCGCCTTCAATAAGTTTTGGATAAAAAGCCTGAATACCTAATCGCCAAAGAGTAGGTGCACGGTTTAAAAGTACCGGGTGATCTTTAACCACCTCTTCCAAAATTGCCCAAACTTCAGGACCCCTGGCATCAAGTACAAATCGGGCACTCTTAATGTTAGGAGCATGCCCTCGTACCATCAGTTCTCTAAGCACAAAAGGCTTGAACAGTTCCAGTGCCATCTCTTTTGGCAAACCACATTCGTTAAGTTTCAGAGTAGGTCCATTGACAATAACACCCCTACCGGAATAGTCCACGCGCTTACCAAGTAAGTTCAATCTAAAAGTACCCTGTTTACCTTTAATCATATCTGCAAAAGACCTAAGCTCTTTAGCCCTGCCTCGCGTACGGGTTCTTTGGCGTTGCTTGGAGGAATCAAACAATCTGTCTACAGCTTCTTGAAGCATTCTTTTTTCNNTTTAAACGGTTATTTCTATTAATAACAGCCCTATATAATTCATTCAAATCGGAAGAAGCGAATCGTCCACCTTCTAGCTGCACCAACGGTCTTAACTCAGGGGGAATTACAGATAAAACATGCATGACCATGCGATCAGGTGTAATGCCGGATCTTCTAAACTGTTCAACCACTCTTAGTCTTTTAGCTAATTTCTGAGCCTTCTGACCTTTGGAATGATCAAGCTCTTCTCTAAGGGCAACAGAGAGTGCATTAAGATCCAAGTTGGCCAAAATGCCCTCAAGTGCTTCCGCGCCAATAGCAAGGTCAGCAAACATATCAATATAGTCACTAAAGTTTGCATACTCTGCATCTGTTATAACTGAGTGAAGCTCTATACCTTCTACTTTCTTCTGCAATGCCTTATAATACTTTTCTTGGTCGGCAATTCTTTCATCAAATTCCTGTCGTAAAGCCTGCATTCTCTGCCGTACACGTAAGGCTTGCTCACGAGCTTGTAACTCATCTTCAAGCTTTAACGCGTCAGCCTCTTGTTTCTGTAAATCTTTCATCGTGTCATCTCGCTCTTTTTCCAAAGAAGCTCTGAGCTTAAGCATGTCTTCTTCTACTCTCGAAATGGCATGAGCCTTTTTCTCACCATTGTAGCCAGTGACAATATAGGAAGAAAAATAAATTACAGATTCCAGATTTCTGGGTGAAATATCCAGCAATAAAGACATCTTGGATGGAATACCCCTAAAAAACCACACATGAGCTACCGGGGAAGCTAGCGCAATATGGCCCATTCGTTCTCTACGAACCCTCGAGTGAGTTACTTCAACGCCGCATTTATCGCAGATAACCCCACGGTATCTTACACCTTTGTATTTTCCACAGTAGCATTCATAATTTTTAGTAGGCCCAAAAATCTTTTCGTCAAAAAGCCCCTGTCTTTCGGGCTTAAAGGTTCTGTAGTTAATGGTTTCAGGTTTAGTTACTTCACCAAAGGACCAGTTTAAAATCTCATCACTTGAGGCAAGATATATTTTAATAGCATCAAAATCTTTTAGATCACTTAAGTATTTCATTAATCTTCTTCCTCCTCCGGCTCTTCTTCCATATCAACATCCGCCTCCTCTGTATCAGAAGTGCCAGTAACATCAATAACTGTTTTGGCAGAAGTCACATCCTCTTTTTCACCTGTTTCCTCAGCTACTTCTTCACCATAAGCTAGCGCCTCTAAACCAATACCTAGTCCATTTAATTGTCTTACTAACAGCTTGAATGTTTCGGGAACAGTTGCTTCCGGAATGGTTTCGCCCTGGATAATTGCACCATAAGCTTTTGTTCTGCCTACTAAATCATCAGATTTAACAGTTAACATTTCTTTTAAGATATGCGCGGCACCATATGCCTCTAATGCCCAGACTTCCATTTCACCAAAACGCTGTCCACCAAATTGAGCTTTACCACCAAGAGGCTGTTGGGTAATTAACGAGTAAGGCCCGGTAGATCTGGCGTGCATTTTCTCTTCGCTCATATGGATAAGTTTCAAAATATAGGTCTCACCTACTACCACAGGGCTATCAAATGGCTCCCCAGTTCTACCATCAATTAGGGTCATCTTTCCCGTAATAGGAAGCCCTGCTTCTATAAGCTCTGCTTCAATCTTATCTTCCGAAATAGACTCTAGCGAAGGAATATCATAGGTCTTTCCCAATTTCCTACCAGCCATACCCAATAAAGCTTCATGAGTCTGGCCTACGTTCATTCGCTTTAAAACTGCCTCCGAAGAAAAGATAACATCAACCGGTGTGCCATCCTCAAAATGAGGCATGTCAACCGCAGGGACTATGGCAGAAATAACACCTTTGTTACCGTGACGACCAGCCAACTTGTCACCAATGGAAATTTTCCTTTGCTCTGCAACATAAACTGTTATTTCCTCAATTACTCCTGCAGGGAGAGCATCGTTCTCTTCTTTAGTAACTCTTTTCACACCAATTACCACACCATGTTTGCCATGGGGCATTCTAAGTGAGTTATCTCTTACGTCTTTTGCTTTTTCACCAAAGATTGCCCTAAGAAGCCTTTCTTCAGCAGATAAATCCGCTTCACCTTTAGGGGCTACTTTACCGACTAAGATATCTCCGGAATTTACTTTTGAACCAATAGCCACAACACCATCTTCAGCCAGGTTTCTTAGAGATTCTTCAGACGCATTAGGTATATCCGCAGTAATTTCCTCCGGACCTAGTTTTGTTTCTAAAACCCTAACAGGATAGTCTGAAATATGAATAGAGGTTAAGGTGTCATCTTGCACTAACCTATCTGAGATAACGATACCATCTTCGAATTCGTACCCTTCCCAAATCATGTACGCAACGGTAATATTTGTCCCAATAGACAAATCACCGTTATCAACTGCCGGACCTTCAAACAAAATGTCACCTTTCTTAAGAACCTGACCTGTCTTAACTTTTACAGTTTGGTTATAAGAGGTGTCCAAGTTCGATTTTCTGAACTTATATGGACTGTAGGTGGTGTTCTCTCTTTTACCTTCATAATTTACTACTACAGTAGAAGCATCAGCATACACAACTTTACCGGCGGCTTCTGCCTTAGTTACTGCATTAGAATTTTCTGCGATAGCTGCTTCTATACCGGTACCCACAATTGGAGATTCTGACTTTACTAAAGGCACTGCCTGAGACATTTGCTGAGTGCCCATTAATGCACGCGAAATATCGTCGTTGGAAAGGAAGGGAATAAGCCCTGCAGAAATACCTACTATTTGCCTGGAAATAACTTCCATATACTCAGCGTCTGCAACAGTTCCTAAGAAAAAGCTGCCACCATGCCTTAGAGGCACCTGCTCATCAGTAATAATACCTTTGTCATCGATAGTTACCGACGCATCTGTAATGTATTTATTTTCCTCATCGTAGGCTGCAAGATATTCAATAGTATCAGTAACTTTTGTTTTGCCGTCTTTAGTTTTTTCCAATTTAATGTAGGGGGTCTCTAAAAAGCCATACTTGTTAACCCGGGCGTACATAGCCAGATAGTTAATCAACCCAATATTAGGTCCCTCAGGAGTTCTAACCGGACAGACCTTACCAAAAGAAGAGTAGTGTACGTCCCTTACTGCCATGCTTGCACGTTCTTTAGTAAGTCCACCAGGGCCAAGTACTGACAACCTACGTAGATGTGCAAGTGATGTCAGTGGATTTTGCTGATCCTGAAATTGAGAAAGCTGACCGGTAGCAAAAAAGCTGTGGATATTTGCAGAAACTGCTCTAGGAGAGATTAGCACTGAAGGTTCAGGTAATTCATCCCTAGGTTGTAATGTCATTCTTTCTCTAACGTTTCTTTCTAATCGTAAAAAGCCAATTCTTATCTGGTTTTTAAGTAATTCGCCAACTCTTCTGACACGCCTATTGCCTAAATGATCAACATCAGTTATGTCTCCGATACCGTTATTTAGCTCAATAATTCTGGAAATAATCTTCACTAAATCTTCCAGTTGAAGTAGTCTATGTTCCGGATCATTCGGGAAATTTAACCCTAACACCTGATTGACTTTAAACCTGCCGGTATCACCTAGACTATAGCGCTTCTTATCAAAAAACATTAAATTAACAAGTTCCTTCGCGTTTTCTAATACCAATGGCTCCCCAGGACGCATCTTTCTATAAACTTCCAAACAAGCCTCATCGTACGAAGATGCAGGATCCTTAGCCAGTGTGGCTTCTATATAATTAATTTCAGGATTGGTTTCTACTGTGGCAAACGCGTCTCGAATATCGTCATCTTCAGATAGCCCAAATACACGTAAAAGTGTAGTTACCGTCATCTTCCTCTTTCTATCCATACGAACACTAATAACACCGGTTCGAGAGGTTTCCATTTCCAACCATACACCGTTTAAGGGCAACAATTTTGCTCCCGCCAAAAACTGTCCGGTGACCGGAGAAGGCTCGCCAGTAAATAAAACGCCTTCGGATCTGATAAGCTGATTAACAATAACTCTTTCAACCCCATTAATAACGAAAGTGCCGGCTGTGGTCATTAATGGAATATCACCCATATAAATAGTCTGTTTTTTGGATTTCTTAGTTACGGGGTCGTGGATTTCGGCATCAATATACCACGGAGCATCATAAGTTCTGTTATCATGTAATGCCTTTTCCAGGGACAAATTGGGTTTATCTACAAAAGAATTTTTAAGTTCTAATACCCAACCTCTACCGGAATAATCTTCTATTGTGCCTAATTCACTCAGAACCTCATTAATTCCTTCCTTTAACAGCCAGTCGTAAGACTCAAGCTGCACGTCGGAAAGATTGGGTAAAGGCAGAGCTACTTTTCTTTTTGAAAAATTATGTCGCATGCTTTAATTTTTATCTTTTAAATTTGAAAGGCCTATAACTATCTCCAGAAATCTATTTTGGAACAAAAGTGAACTTAACATAAGCTTAAAGCTCTGTCAAGCCCTTTTATTTAAACTATTCTTTTTTTTATATAAAACCAATTTTATTTAGTGGCCAAAATCTAAAGACCACTCTTCCTAGTATTCTGTCCTGCTTTACTAATCCAAAAACCCTAGAGTCTGCAGACTCATCTCTGTTGTCTCCAAATACCATATAAGAACCAGCATCTATTTTAACAGATCTACCTTCTTTTAGCATCGGGCCTTCGGTTGTACACGTGCCCGTAGGCAGATAATCTTCCTGTAATTTAAATTTTTTTCCATCAGAAGAAATATAAACGCCACAGTCCTTTACCTTAATAATGTCGCCCGGCAACCCTACTATTCTTTTTATATAGTCTATGTTGTCTTTTTCAGGGGGATTTAATACGACTACTTCACCTCGTTCAAAATCTCTAAAGTGTTTTGTAATTTTTTCTACTAAAATACGCTCACCCGTATGAAAGTTTGGTTCCATACTGGCGCCATATACCATCTCAGGCATAGCCACCCACATGTAAATTACAAACAACACTAAAATAGAGCTCAAGAATGTCTCAAACATTTCCACTGCAAAGTTTTTCTTACTCATAGGTGATATTCTATAATAGACAATAAATTTAGCAAACTATGAAACTAAGTAAAAGCCATAAGAAATTTATTAAACAGAATTATAAAGAGCTAACAACACAGCAATTGGCCGCTCAAACGGGGCTTTCGGAAAAAACCATTGTTGCTTACCTAAAACAAACAGAGCGCTTACATAAAACCCGCACCGAAGATGAACAAGCAGAGACATACAAACTTACTTCTTGCGCAAGGTTGCTCACATTACTAAAAGAAAATATACCTGCCATACTAATTCTTACAGTTATATGTTGGTTAGTGTATGCAAACGCACTAAATGGTGAATTTGTATCTGATGATATACCAGCGTATGTTCAAAACCCAGTTATGCGTGACATAAAAATGTTGCTCACCTTTAGGTACTTCAGTGTCCAGGCGTTGATTCAATTTATTACTTTCAATTTGTTTGGGCTGGATCCCACACCATTACACGTTGTTTCAGTGGTACTTCATAATTGCGCAACTATACTAGTATTTGTTATTGCATACACACTTATCGGAAAAAAGGGTTCTCTACTAAGTGCTTTGCTTTTTGCTGTACATCCAATGCTTTCGGAATCAGTGGCCTGGATATCCGCACTTAGCTACTTATTAAACAGCGTCCTGGCGTTTATTACCATCACATTGTATCTATTGCATGTACACTCGGGTAGAAAAAGCTACTTTGTAACACTGTCAGTACTTTACATATTGGGTATTTTTCTGCTGCAGTCAGCTTGGGTATTTGTAATTCCAATCATTTTGATAACCCTAGACCAATTTATTATCAGAAAGAAAATTAACCTGAAAGGTCTGCTTAAGTTCTCACCGGTTTTAGTAGCAACTTTGGCATACGTTTTAGTACTCTTCTTGCCCTCAATACTTGCAAGAGTGGAATATGTAGAAGGGCTTAACTTTGACAATCAGCAAAAACTAACACCTATAACTACAATTCCATATACAGTGACTATGTCTCTAAAACTGCTTCTATACCCACAAGCCTTAACTTTTTATCACGAAGGGGAATTGCTAGGTATACATTTCTTGCTCATTAGCAAAATAATATTTATTGTGGTAGTGGGGATTGTAGTTTATTTATACAAAAAAACCAGACTGGCCGCAGGATTACTTACTATTGTACTAGTTTCCCTAGCGCCCTCATATAGCCCGTTTCAAGTAGCTTGGTTTTTTGCGGAACGGTACATGTATATAGGAACAGCTTTCTTTGCTATGGTAGTGGTACTGGTACTAACCAAACTGGAAAAAAAGTTTGCAATCAAAAATTTCACCGTGGCAATTATCATTGCTATTAGTGTACTCTTTGCCATAAGAACAATTGACAGAAACAAAGACTGGAAAACTCCAAAACAACTATGGCTGGCTACTGCAGAAGTATCTCCCAACAGCCCCAGAGTTCATAATAATCTGGGAGATAGTTACGCTACTGAGGAAAACTATGAAAAGTCTATTGAACATTTTAAGACGGCTATTGCCATAAGACCGTTATATGCAGAAGCTCATCATAATTTAGGCAGAACTTATCTACTTGCGGGTAACCTAGACGCGGCGGAAGTTTCTATTAAAAGAGCTTTGGAAATAAAACCAGATATCTATCAGTCTTACTATTTGTTAGGTTTGATTGAAAGCAAAAAAGCTCATTATGCGAAGGCGCTTGAATACTTCAATAAAACACTTGAGTTAAATCCTGGCGACCCAGATGCCACCTCCGCCGTAAAAAGTATGGAAGCAAGGCTGATTAGTAACTAGGCGTCTTTGCCACAGCACTTTTTGTATTTCTTGCCACTGCCACAAGGGCAGGGATCGTTTCTGCCAACTTTATCCTCACCAGAAGTACTTACCGGTTCTACTCTTAACCTGGGTGTGGGGCTTTCTTGAGAGACAAGCTTACCTTCATCAGCTACTCCAGTTTCCAATTCTCCCCGTTGGTACTGAACATTACGTACTACAGGAGTACGTGATTGTTGAATTTCTTCAACTTGCTGCAGTTTTGTCAATCTGTCGGCAATAGTTGTGTAAATCTGGGAAACCAGCAACTCAAACCTAGTATGACCTTCGCGCTTGTACTCAACCATCGGGTCTTGCTGGGCGTATCTTTTTAGATTAATACCCTCCCGCAAATGATCCATATTAACCAAATGTTCCATCCATAGCATATCTACTACAGGAAGACTTAGCTGTGCTACAATTCTTGGCCACAAGTCGCTACCAAATTTGTTAGTGAAGCGCTCCCATTGAGCGGCGTCAAAATCCGTATGCTCCGCTAAATTCGCCCTAAACCAATCCACATGTTCTGTGATGTGTTCGCCGATTTCCAGAATACGCCTGCGCAATTTGTAAACAACCTCTCGATGCACGTTAATAACATCATCCATCTCAACCACGTTTTTTCGCATGTCAAAGTTAAAACCTTCTACCTTTTTCTGCGCGTTTTCAATAGCCCGACTTACAATACCTGCCTCTAGAGGCGTAGAATCATCAAGCCCAAATCTGGTCATAAGGGCCTCAACTTGAGCACCTCCAAAGATCCGCATCAAATCATCTTGCAGGGAAACAAAGAATCTAGAAGAACCAGGATCGCCCATTCTCCCGGAACGACCTCTTAGCTGATTATCAATTCGGCGGGATTCATGACGTTCAGTACCAATTACATGTAAACCGCCTAGCGCCTTAATTTCCTCCTGAAGCTCAGGAGTAGGAGGGTCCCCACCTAAGATGATATCTACACCACGACCCGCCATGTTGGTAGAAACAGTTACTGCACCCTTCTTACCAGCCTGCGCGATAATAAGTGCTTCTTTTTCGTGATTTTTTGCATTGAGGATTTCGTGGGGAATTTTCTTTCTGCTTAGAAATTCATGCAGTAACTGTGATTTATCCACGGAAGTAGTACCTACTAGAACAGGCTGACCTTTTTTATAACAAGCTTCTACTTCATCGGCTACTGCCTTAAATTTGCCAGCCTCCGTTTTATAAACCATGTCGTTAAAGTCTTTTCGGGCTATTGGCTTATTTGTAGGAATAACGACAACTTCCAACTTGTAAATCTTGAAAAATTCCTCAGCTTCTGTTACTGCCGTACCGGTCATACCAGCTAATTTGGCATACATTCTGAAGTAATTCTGGTAAGAAATTTCAGCTAAAGTTTTAGATTCTTGCTGGATTTGTACCCCTTCTTTGGCCTCTATCGCTTGATGCAACCCATGAGAATACCTGTTGGAAGGTAAAAGCCTCCCGGTAAACTGATCTACAATAACGACCTGACCGTCTTTTACTACATAGTCCCTGTCTTTTTCATAAAGGGTATGAGCCGCCAACGCTTGTTCCAACAGATGTACCATCTCGAAATCTTGCTCATAAAGGTTACCAACACCAAGCATTTTTTCTACTTTTCTAATACCTAAATCTGTTAAATTAGCATTTTTGTATTTTTCATCAACTTCATAGTCTGTATCTTTAAGTAACCCTTTAACTATGCGCGAGGCATCAAGGTATCTGCTGGTAGCCTGGGTATCGGAAGTAGAAATAATAAGGGGTGTTCTGGCAACGTCTATTAAAATAGAGTCAACTTCGTCTACAATCGCAAAGGCATGTACACCCCAATTGCCGTTACGGTTTGTTTGCGCCATATCGGCAAGCTGACCAACCATGTTATCTCTTAAGTAATCAAACCCAAATTCGTGGTTAGTGCCATAGGTAACATCACATTGATAAGCTTGAGCTCGTTGAACTTCCTTTAGATGTTTAGCATATTCGTCTTCAAACTGAACGTTGTCGAAAGCGGGGTCGTAGACAAAAGCCTTCTCCTGCATAATCACACCAACAGACACACCCAAATAGTGATAAACCTGCCCCATCCAACCGGCGCCATGCCGGGCTAAATAATCATTGGGCGTTACCAGGTGTGCGCCCTCGCCGGTTAGGGCATTGAGGTACAGGGGCAAGGTTGCGGTTAAAGTTTTACCTTCACCGGTTTTTTGTTCGGCTATTTTTCCCTGGTGCAAGACAATGCCCGCCATTAGCTGCACATCAAACGGTCGTTGGCCTAGAGTACGTTTAGCAGCTTCTCTAATGGCTGCAAAGGCCTCAGGTAAAATTGTATCTAGATATTTTGCCTTTTCAGAAGCGTCTAACTTGATCAAATCTTCGCGCCAGGAGGCAGTTTTTTGCCTGAGTTGTTCTTGGGAATAACCTTCAAATTCCTGCTCAAGGTCGTTAATTCTTGCCACAACAGGTGTTAGTTTTTTTAGTTGTTTCTCGTTAGAATCGAATAATTTCGTAAACCCAAACATATCGGAGAGATTATAACAGATGACGAATAACTACTGACAGGAATCAAAGTATCACAACACCAACCACTACTAAAGCCAAAAACAAACGATAGATGATAAAAGGATACAAAGTATGGGAAGTTAAAAATTTCAACAAAAACTTCACACTCAAATAACCCGAAATAAAAGCTGCAAACGCGCCGGCAAACAAAACAGGTAAACTCACATTCAGCCCACTTCCAAAAGCACTAAGTCCTTCATACAATCCAGCTCCCAAGGTAACAGGAATTGCTAGCAGAAAAGCAAACCTGGCAGCTTCTCTTCTATTAAGCCCCGAGTACATACCTGCAGAAATAGTTATACCCGAACGAGAAATTCCCGGAAAAAGCGCAAAAGTTTGAAAAAAACCAATATAAAGGCTTTTGAGTAGCGTAAGTGTGCCTTCCGGGGAATAGAGTTGTTCTGCCAAAAACATAAAAAACGTACCTAGCAACAAAAAAATCAACACACTAAATACATCCCGAAAAACAAGCTCAATAAAGCTATCAAAAAAGAAGCCAAACAGTGCAGCCGGAATAGATGCGACTACTAAATAAACCAAAACCCGTCTATTCTTAAGTAGTAAATCTTTAATATCCTGCCAGAAGTACAGAATTAAAGCTAAAGAGGTACCTAAATGAAGGGTAGTGTCAAAAACCAGAGGACTTGCGCCCCATCCAAATAGTCCCGGAATTAAAATAAGGTGCCCCGAAGAAGAAATAGGAAAAAATTCTGTAATGCCTTGTATCAAACCTAAAACAGTAGCCTGAAGTATGGTCATTCCGCAACAACTCTCCCGTAAATCAGAGCATTGTCCGAATTGGTATAACCCGCAACAACCTTCTTATCAACATTCTGGAAAAAGTTCTCAAGCAAGTCAATGAAGTTATTCACATCGTCCTGGTATCTCTGTAAGTAAATTCGATTGAAAACTACTAAACCGCCCGGCCTGACAAGGCTCTTTAGGGCAGCGAGGAAATTCCCCGAACTCCCCAAATCCGGAAACACATCACCAATAAAAATATCAACTATCGCTACATCAAAAGAATCTTTTTGCAGATCAAATTCAGCGAGCTCAATTACTACTCTGCAGGCATCTTCATTAATAACTCTGTGATTAGGAATGGTATCTAGGTCAAAATACTTCCTGGCAACATCAATCATTACCGGATCAATCTCTACACTTGTCATATGGACGTTGGGAAAAGCCTGTGCAATATAATGCTGCATAGTGCCACCACCCAATCCTAGAATTAGCGCACTTGTAAAATCGGGTGCTTGCTCTTTAAGTAAATCCACCAGCTGACCCCATACCATCTTTTTGGCATTAACAGATGAGTGGCTGATCGACTGATTAAACTCTTTTACTCTAAGCTTTAGCACCTCTCCTTGTTTTACTACCTGAATTTTGCCATTATATTGGGAATCCGCTTCATAAATTACTTTTGGCATTTTTAGACCTGCAAAAACTGTCATCTGATAATCTCTAAACCATTCATATACGATTGTAGTACATTTGGCACTCTAATTGAACCATCCTCCTCCTGATAATTTTCCATAACAGCTGCCAATAACCTTGGTGAGGCAGCTAAAGTGTTGTTTAGCGTATTAATATACTTAACCTCACCTTTTTTGGTTTTATATTTCATGTTAAGTCTACGCGCCTGGAAATCTAGAAAGTAAGAATCTGAGTGAGTTTCTCTATAAGTACGTTGAGCCGGGAACCATGTTTCAATATCGTATTTCTTTCTTTGCGAGGCTCCCATATCTCCGGTACACATCAGTTTAATTTGATACGGAAGATCTAAGCTTTTCAAAAATTCCTCGGCATTAGATAACAGTTTCTCATGCCATTGCCGAGAAAGTTCTTCACCTTCCGGAAGTAGTACAACCTGTTCTACCTTCGTAAATTGATGCACCCTAAACACTCCTTTGGTGTCTTTCCCATAACTACCAACCTCTCTTCTATAACATGGGCTAATACCTGCCAAGCAAACAGGTAGATCATTTTCAGCCAAAACTTCATCGGCGTAATAAGAAGTTAATGAAACTTCGGCAGTACCAATTAACGCTAAGCCATCTTGCACACTGTAGTGATCTTCCTCACCCCATGGAAAATAGCCTGTACCGATAAAATGCTCAGGCTTAACCAGCCAGGGTACTTCCATAATAGTGAAATCTTTTTGTCTTAAGAAATCCAATGCATACTGGAGAATAGCTCTGTGTAACTGAGTTCCGGTATTTGCTAAAAAGTAACCTCTGAAACCACCAATTTTTGCACCCCGTTGCGTATCAATCATAGCTAAAGCTTCTCCTAGTTCCATATGATCTTTAGGAGTAAATTCGAAGCTTGGCAATTCACCTTCCTGCCTAAGCACCACATTTTGGTCTTCTCCCTCACCAACAGGCACATCCTCTGCTGGAATATTGGGAATCCACAACAACTTGGCATCTAGCTCTTCCTTAAGGGCAGTAAGCTTGGGTTCTAATTCTGTTAGTTCCTTTTTTATAACAGAAGCTTCTTCTATAAGAGCAAGACGCTGAGTAGTTGCAGCGTGTGCAATGGCATCAGTAAGCTTATTGCGCGAAGCTCGAAGCTCTTCTACTTCCTGCAGCAACGTTATGTAATCTTTGTCTAAAGCCAGCACTTCATCAACATCAACCGTACCTTCCAGTTGCTTATGCTTTATTGCTTCTTTTACCTTATCCTGGTTTTCTCTTATGAAATTAATATCAAGCATTGGTGAAGGTCTCCAGAACGGTAATTACAAAAGCCAGATGCTCAGAAAAATCTATGCCTAACTGCGTAACACCATAACTCACTTCGGTTCTATCTATTTTAGCGGCAAAAGACCTATCTTTAAACTTCTTGGCAGCTGATGAAGCTTTCATACCTTTAAATCCTTCCGGCCGCATTAAGGAATAAGCATATAAGAAACCGGTTAACTCATCTACAGCTAACAAAACCTTAGCCAAATCTGCCTTAGGCTGCGTACCTGTAATACTATGTGCGTGAGCGTCAACTGCGTGAACTAACTCTTCGGGAAGCGCCCACTCCTTAAACCATGCCAACTCTTTATATGGGTGTTCGTGGGGAAACTGGTCAAAGTCTAGGTCATGTACAAGACCGGTAATATACCAAAGGTCTCTATCATCGCCATATTTTTGAGCATATGCTTCCATTACAGAAGCCACCATATGGGCGTGCAATTTCTGGTAGTCATCTGTTACGTATTCGCTTAATAAATCCTCGGCAGTTGCTCTAGTTAAGATCATAAAGCTCCTTAGTAGTACTATCAAGTTCATGCTTTAACTGCGGGAAAGGCACTCCCTCACGGGCAGATACATTTTCCAAAAACCAGAAAGTTCTTTCACTGTGGCCATAACCAAAAGTTGGAGGCATACCATACTCAAGCATTTCTACATAGTCGATATCAAGCATTTGGGCCTCTGAATCACCTGCATCACGTAAAGCCTGTTGTTCTTTGAATCTGGCTAGCTGATCTTGCGGATCATTTATTTCAGACCAACCATTACCAAGCTCTGAACCTGCTATAATCGGCTGAAACCTTTCTACAATAGTTGGATCATCCCAGTGAGCCTTTGCCAAGGGGGACAAAAACTTAGGGTGATTAATTAAAAAGGCAGGGCCCGCGATATCTTTGCGCAAGTTTTTCCACAAAGCATCAATCCCCCGGTGCAAGTTCATATTGAAATCTTTTTCAATAGCGTGTCTTTCCAACAGATCCGCGGTTTGCTCAACAGTTACTGTTCTTACATCTATGTTGTATTTTTCCTTCATCAGCTTTTCAAAATCAATTACTTCCCAGCCTTTGGAAAAATCTACCTCAAAACCTCTGATCACAAATTCCCTTTTGCCATCATATACTTTGTCTAGAATAAAGTCATACAAGTCTTTTATCAAATCCATCCCTTCTTCCCAGGAGGCATACGCCCAATAAAATTCCATAGCGATATGTTCGGGAAGGTGTTCATCTGATAGGCCTTCATTTCTAAACCTGGGGCCGATTTCATACACTCTTTCATAGCCACCACCAATAAGCCTTTTCAAATAAAGCTCTTGTGAAATACGCAAATAAAAATCTTGATCGATCGCGTCCATATGAGTTACGAAAGGTGTAGCATCAGCGCCACCCGGTACTGCTTCCAAAACCGGCACATTTATTTCTAAAAAGCCTTTATCTTTGAAAAATTGCCTATGGGCACGCCAAAAGTGTGATCTTCTGATAAACCGCTGATACACTTCATCATTTATATTTGTGTCTAGATAACGTCTCCTGAATCTGACTTCAGTATCTTTTAAACCGTCCCACGCATCAGGTAAAGGTCTTAAGGCTTTGGTAAGGATCCTAATGCACTCAACCTCTACCGAAACCTCGCCTCTTTTGGTTTTCGTTATAACACCACGTGCTTCTACAAAATCTGCCAAATCTAAAAGCGGTAAATCTTTAAAAGCAAGTTCACTATTTAAATAGCTGGGATGCTGTAAATTTTCTTCCTTAATATAGAGCTGCAACTTACCCGAAGCATCTTTGATATCAATAAAGTACAAATTTTTGTGATCTCTAATGGAAACAATTCTACCTGCCACAGTTACTGTAGTACCTGCAAGTTCATCAAACTTATCTAGCACTTCTTTATTAGTAGTGTTTTTTGATGTTTTAGCAGGATACGGGTTTATACCTAATTCTTTTAGGCTGTTTAGCTTTTCCAGACGTGTGTTTCTAAGTTCCTTTAATGTGGCCATAAGGAAAATATGTCACACTTACAGGTTTATTTCAAGAAGTTTGCCATTACTCGATTTTTAAAATAGTATAAGTAACTCTGCCAATAGGGGCTTCCACTTCAACTTTATCCCCAACTTTTTTACCAACCAACGCCTGGCCTAAAGGTGAATTGTGTGAAATTTTATTCTTTAGCGGATCTGCTTCGGGAGCACCAACTACATGGAAGGTTTCCTCATCACCATCTACATGAACTGTAACTCTGGCGCCAACCACTACAGCATCTGCCTTTGCAGAATCCGAAACTTTGGCACTCTTGATTATTTCTTCCAGTTCCGAAATTCGCCCCTCTAGGAACGCCTGCTCCTGCTTTGCTGCGTCATATTCTGCGTTTTCGGAAATATCACCCATTTCACGAGCGCTTTTGATACGTTGAGCAACTTGAGGTCTCTTTTCTCCAACCAGAATACGGAGCTCTTCTTTAAGCTCCTCAAAACCATCTTTAGTCATATAAATTATGTCATTTGCTTTCGCTTTTGTATCCACGTTCACTGATTCCTCTAAAAAATTAAAAAAAGATGCCTAGCACGGCAGCAGGCCTTGGCATCAAATTCATGCAGAAGGTTACCACATGAACCCAAGTTTGTCAATTGCGCGACTATGGTTTTTTGGCGTAGTTATGGTAAAATATCCGCATGGCTATAGGCAAGACTAATTGGGATCTTTCATATCTTATTCCAAACCCTGCAGAGGCTTTACTTGAAGAAAAAAGAGCAAACTTACTGGCAGAGAGCTATAAGTTCATAGATAAATGGAAAAATAGAACTGATTATCTAGAACAACCTGAGATACTGCTTGAAGCTTTGCAGGAATATGAGCATTGGGCCGGTAACTTTGGTACCAGTGGTAATGAAGGCTACTATTTAAGCTTACAAAATGCTCTTGATCAAACAAATCCACAGATAAAGGCACAATTAAGCAAATTAACAGACACTAGCAACAAAATTGCCAATGATATCCAATTTTTTACATACCACATCTCGAAAATTCCCCTAGCAAAGCAGCAGCAGTTTCTAGCAGAACCGAGACTAGCAAACTACAAGCATTTCCTGGAAACACTTTTTGCTAATGCTAAATACTTGCTAACAGAGGCAGAAGAAAAAATCTTGAACCTAGTATCAGAAACTTCGTACGCTAATTGGGTACAAATGACCAGTGAATTTCTGGCAGCGGAAGAAAGAATAATTGTAACAGCAAACGGAAAACGGGAAAAGAGAAATTTTGCCGAACTTACTGCAGAGCTTAGAAACACAAACAAACAGGTAAGAGATAATGCCGCCAAAGCATTTAACTCTATACTTAAAAAATACGCTCCTATAGCAGAACACGAATTAAATTCAATTCTAAAAAACAAAAAAACTATAGATGAATTAAGAAATATAGCAAGACCGGACATTCCAAGACATATAAGTGACGATATTGATACACAAGTTGTAGACAAACTAATAGAAACTGTAGCCGGTAGATTTGCCATTTCGCAAAACTTTTACGAACTTAAGGCCAAGCTCTTTAATGTAGACAAATTGGCTTATTACGAAAGGACTGTACCTTACGGCAATGTAGCCCGGAAATATACATATGAAGACGCGCAACACCTGATTTTAAAAACGTTTAATAAGCTTGATAAAAAATTTGGCACGATTTTTGAAGACTTTGCTGCCAAAGGTCTTATTGATGTCTTTCCTAAGAAAGGAAAGGTTGGCGGAGCCTTTTGTAGTAGGGGCTTGGCAAAACAACCATCTTACGTACTCTTAAATTACACACAACAATTAGCTGACGTTACAACTATAGCCCATGAGATGGGGCACGCTATCCATGATGTACTCATGAAAGAAAAACAAAGTCCTGTAAATCAGGATACGTCACTTGCTATAGCAGAAACAGCAAGCACTTTTATGGAAGACTTTGTATTGGAAGAAATTATGCAGGAAGCTGATGAAGAAACACGCTTAGCAATTCAAATAGCAAAACTGGATGACGATGTTGCTGCAATACAAAGGCAGATTGCCTGTTACCGATTTGAGCAGGAACTGCATACACAATTTAGAGAAATAGGCTACCTTACTAAAGAACATATAGGCAAACTTTTCCAGAAACACATGCAAGCCTATATGGGAAACTTTGTAGATCAACCAACAAATTCACAAAACTGGTGGGTATACTGGGGCCATATTAGAAGATTTTTTTATGTGTACTCATATGCCAGCGGTCTTCTTATTTCTAAGGCTTTCCAAAGCATGGTTAAGAGCAACCCAATTGCTATAGACAAATTCAAGCAAGTGCTGGCCGCGGGATCTAGTAAAGCTCCGGCGGAAATATTTGCCAAGGCAGGTATAGATATTACAGCTGCGCAATTTTGGCATCGGGGGCTTGACGCACAAAACCAGTTACTAGAGAATAGCTGGAAATTAGCCAAAAAACTTGGCAAAATTTAACTATGCAAGATCAACCTACTACACCCGCACAACCAACCCCACAACCTGAACAACAGTCTGTTAAGGAAATAACCCCAAACACCCTAGAAAAGATCACCAAGCTGGCTAAGAAGGCAGGCGTGATTTTAGGCGCAGCTTTGCTCTTGACCATATCTCTAGTGCTAGCCTGGTATATTAGCCAACGTGCACTGGGCAACAGAAACCAGGAAACACCAAGTAATCAAACTGAAGAACAAACAGCCGCGCCACCGGTTCCCGAAAGCACAGCTTCGGAAACTAAAGATGGATATAAAACCTATGAAAATGAAAAGGAAGGGTTTAGATTCGACTTTCTAGAAGAAGCATATTACGAACAGCTTACACCTTTTTCCGACGAGCCCACCCATTACAGAGTAGTACTTGCAGGCCCTGGTCAAACAGAAAAAATTGTAAACGAACAAGATCTAGTGGATGGATACATTTTCAGGGTATCTGTATATGAAAACCTAGATACACCACTCACGCAACTTTCTAACAGGAAAAAGGAAAGATACAAAGAGTTGTGTCAAGAGACTGCAAAATATTCAGATAATTCAGACCTAATGATTCAAGGGTTACCTGCCAATTTCTTTGCAATTGAAGATTGCCCCCAAGACATAGAACACTATTTTGTTACGAACAAGTCTAAATTATATGAATTGGCACTCACCTACAAGGGTGATTTAGGTATCAGCCAGGTATACGAAACCAAAGCAAGGGATATCCTCAAGTCCTTTAGGTTCACCAATATTTACAGGCCAGAAAGTACACATCAAGTAGTTACAAGCAAAGAATATGGCTTTAGTTTTGTACATCCTAAACTAACCCAAGACTGCTGCGAAATAATTGGACCTGCCCAAAGTACTGTAAGCAGATTTATTACATTGGGAACAGAATCCGAAGGCTTTGCAATATTTATTGAAAAAAATCCTGAGCTAAAGGCATTCGGAACCTATGTTACAGAACAAAAACAAAAGCTAATACAGGAATACCAAATAATTGTGGGTAAGAATCCAGAACCAAGTGAGGAGGAAATTACTATTAGTGGAGTACAGGGAGTTATGCTTGTGGGATATGCCTGGTGGGGGGACGCTATTTACTTGCCAATACCCGGTAAGGAGCAGTTTTTGATTATTGTAAAGCCTCAAACGTCTGAAGAATTTGACAAGATCTTTGCCGAAATCCTAAAAACACTTCAATTCACCAATTAGAACGGAGGGTCAAAACCAAGCAAACTGCCCAACGCAAGCCGAATAATTACAATAGATAAAATGACAAAGATCAGCCCAATAATCGCCGAAGTTATGCCTTCTTTGCCGGATTGTAATTGCTCGGGATTTCCCTGACTAGTAAGAATTTCATAACCGTTAAGAACAATTAAAAAGATACCAATGATTATAGCAAGCGCCATAATAATACCGTGTAAAAGCTTTATCACTAAAGGGGCACTTATTACCTCATAAACAGGAGTAGTGCCAGGGCCAGTGGAACCCACGTGGGATTCAGCAGGACGGTTAAGAGGACCACCGGGATTAAAGGGCAATGTTGGGTCATAGGCACCTCCGGTGCCACCATCTCCAGAATCATCAGGTTCGGGAATGTTACACTCTCCATATTCACAAACCAACCCATTGATACAATAAAACCCCTGAGCATCAGAATAACAACATCCATCACCTACATTATTACACAGAGGGTTTTCAGGGTCTTCAGGTAACACAATAGCCCCTTCTTCAGTAACGTTAATTACATCAATAAAAAACCTATGCTCAGAATCTGACTCCATCCCAGTTACCGGCCAATTGTAAACATAGAACGGATCAAAGAAGGCACCATACAAGCTGTAATTGCCTGCGCTAATGTCTGAAGTAAAACCAATATTGTAATGCGCAGTTACAGCATCGGATTCATAAGTATTAGGATCGGGATTTTCTCTCCAGAACAAACTGGAAATTGTAGGCTCAAAATAACCCACGTCAATATAGTTATTACCCTCTTTAAGATAAATTCGTAATTTTAATGATTCGGGCACTAGCTTGGCACCAGCCATCCTATATACATGAGGAGGCAGATTACCACTAAGATTCATACCCAAATTTACTTTTCCGACTCTGCCATTAAATTGAGTAAAGTTAACAGCATTGATATCTATATGAAAACCCGAATAACCTGACAATTTCTCATGTACCCAATCGAGAGCAGAATCTTGCAAGGGACCGGAATATATACAAGAAGCAGAAGACCTAATAGACAGTACGGTTTCTCCACGCATTTCTTCACCAGATGGCTGTTTTGTGTCCATGTTCATAGCCTCGTGTGCATACAAATAACCATAATTACAGCCGCTTTCAACAAAATCCTCAAACCTAAGATAAGGTTCACTCAAACACCTGGTTGCAGGGCAGTTACCAAAAACGCATCTGCCCAAACCACTACCGGAAGCCTCGGAACAAAAATTATACATATAAGGCCGAATGCCGCAACTGTCATCGTGGCCCCCTACACCAGCCTCCTTCATAAACATTCTGCCGCCATAAGTGCTAACAGCATAATGTGAATATTCAGTAAGAGTACTGCTGGAATAACCGGGTAAAAGATCAGGTGCCTCATAGGAAAACCCTGGGGCTTTCGCATTTATTAGTACAACAGGGCGATCAGTTATCCCATGCATATACCTGTTTATAGTTTCTTTAAGAGTATCGGAATAGTTACGGGCAAAGTTACGTCTTAATTCATCTGATGGAGGCCCAGACTCTGGATCATAACTACGATTATAGGCTGCAATAAAGTTTCGTTTTTGAGGATTATCTATAGTAGGAGAATAAATAGAAGCTCCCCCCCATAAACCACCAGCAGACATTTGCACTGCTTGAATTAACTTACAAGGATCATGAGCCCTTAAATAACTGCCTAAAGCTGCTATTGCTTCACCATGCCTATTCATATAATCATTGTTCCAGGGAACAGGAAGTGCCATATTTCTGGAACCAAAAGCTACTGTAGGCACGTTGTAAGGATCAGTTTCTAACCAGGTAGGCAACCCCTTGCTGCGTGTGCCAGAGGCAGTGTCAAGATCATAATCATACGTTTGGAAAAGAATATAGCCCCTTCTACCTGCAGATTTCAGGGTGTCTAAAAATCTATCTATTTGTGAGTAATCGTAGTTTCCGGGAGAAGGTTCGAAAGCGGCCCATTCCAAAATAAGGTCTCCTCCATATACAAAGTCTTTAGCAAAATAACCGGCATTCATCGAGTGGCACTGAAATACACCTTGCTGGGGAGGTATATACCTATTGGGGTTATCAAAGCTCTCGCATCGTTCTACAGCAGCTGCATAAGAAGAAGCAGATGCACCAATTACCTGCAAATCTTGAGCTACAGCTTTTCTAGACAGTAGGACAGAAAAAAAAGCCAAAAATAGCAGCGCTGAACTTTGTTTGAGCTGTCTGGTAAAAAACGGCATGTACGTATTTATCTTAGTAGAATAACAATTTTCTGTAAACAGGCTAAAATACAGGCATACTTTATATAATTCTAGCCAGACTAATATTACCACTAGCTATATTGATACAACCATTTCCAGGAATCATAGTAGCGATGCTGGCGGACTTTGTAGACTGGGAGATTTTGAATCAGCTTGAGAATTCCCAGTACCAGGCTATAGATAAGCTGCTCGATATATATTTTTTATTCCTTGCTTTTATAACAACACGTAAGTGGCAGCAAGTAAATGCCAAATTAATCGCTACAATAACATTTTTACTAAGGGTAATAGGCACTACTTTATTTTTATACACAAGCAATGGTATATACCTTGTTATTTTTCCAAATGTTTTTGAATTTTATTTTGTATTTTATGCAGGCCTACGTTATTTCCTAAGTAAAGAACCAACTATTAATTCGGTTACTTTAGTCTTAGTGACAGTAATACTCACAATACTCAAATTAGCCCAGGAACTGCATATTCACACTTAACAAAAACTAACTTGCTTCTTAACAAGCTCTTACAACAGTAATACACCAAACTGATACCGTGTTAACAAACAAGGAAAGATTATGGTCTAAAAGCACCTTAAGAATATATAGTAAGGAGTAGCCAAGATGGTAAAGTGGATAATAATAGGGATTATAGCGGTAGTGTTTATTCTACTTGCGCTAGGGCTTTTTTTGGGGGCATTCAACCAAAGAGATGAACTCCAGCTTCAAATGACGCCACAGGAAGAACCACTGGAAAATCTTCTGGAGGACAGTCTTCCAGAAAATAGCCAAAGCTTTGCTATAAGAGAAGGAGGTTTTGTCCTTCGAGTATGGTACCTTTGGGAAGAAGATGATCTTGTCTGGGGCATAATAGTCACACCTGCCCCTGAAGGAGAACGCACAACAATCAGGGCACAGCTTTACATGCCGATAGATGAAGAGTTGGTTGGTGAAGATGAATTAGTATGGGACTCGATGGTAAATCCAACAGGCAGAATAACCGTAGCGCAAGATATACAGGCATGCGCGTTGTTGCTGCGCGTCACGGCCAGGATTAATGAAAGCGATACGGTACGGGAAGTGGGGATTGTGGCACCAAGGGCACTGACCATGCCGCCAGCGGAGCTACTGCCGGAGGCAGGTGGCGGCGAGTTACCCACAGTAACGCCGGCACCAACGTATACACCTTATCCTACAAGTTCACCTTGCCCCACATGCTCTCCATGCCCAACGTGTGAACCCTATCCCACGGAAAAACCTCATTATGTGCCATGCCCAACCAAAGAATATGAACCTTATCCAACAAGAGAATATGTTCCGTGTCCAACAAGAGAGGAATACAAACCCGATTACGTACCTTGTCCTACCCAAGAGCACAATCAGCCTTGTTACAGTTGTCATCCGGAATATTCGCAAGAATATTAAACAGAAACAGATGTTTTGTGATTTGTGAAAGGAGAGACGCCTTATGCAATGTGAAAACATTTGTATAAGGCGTTTTCTTATTGGCTTCTGGCAAAAGCAATAGACGTTTAGGGGTAGTTTTCAAATAAACTCAGTGTCTTTGTGTCTTCTGGTTTTTTAAAACCAAACCTCTGAAGTCTTTCCAAATCCAGAAAGTTCCTAACTCTATACTCCTCTTGGGCAAGTGATAAAAAATTCCCAAAAATAACCGCCGTTGCCTCTGCATCTGGCATGGCTCTGTGCCTATTAACAATTTTTATACCAAAATAAAAAGACAAAGTATCTAGATTAAATCTAGGGAGCTCAGGCACTAATCGCCTACCAAGCTGCACAGTACAAAGCTTAGGCAGTTCAAAGGAGGCGTCGTTACGTTTATACTCATGAAACAAAAAACTATAATCAAACATCACGTTGTGTGCAACAAAAACAGAGTTTTGCAGCAAGCCACTAATCTTTTCCATAACATAATCAAACGTAGGTTGACCATCAACGTCTTTATTTGATAAGTGAGTATAGTGAGTTATCCAGTAGGGCACTTCCTGCTTAGGGTCTATTAGTGTTTCCCATTTTTCAATAACTTTGGAACCTCTCATTTTCACAATGCCAATATCAATCACCCTGCCATATTCTGCGTTCATACCGGTAGTTTCTACGTCTACTACGGAGAAGTCTAGCTGGTCTATGGGAGTGTTGAGGAGACTTGTGATGTTCATGTTTTGTTCGGTAATTATATCTTAAATATATGCAATCTATACAACAATGATAGACATATATATGCTTTTATGCTAGCATGCGAATATGAATGCACAACCACAGAAGGTCAGAACAACCTTATATATAAACAAGCAGCTAAAAAAATTGGCTGAAATTCAAGCTATTCGCGAAAACGTAACATTGCAAGAAATTTTCAACAGAGCCTTATTCTCCGAATTGCAAAAGCAAATGCCTAGCAAAAAGAAGAAAATAGATTTCATAGGACTAGACCTAGATATACCACATAACCTAAGTAGAAAAGATTATTACGAAGACTAAAGTATGCATGAGATTCTTCTAGATACAAATATTATCGTGTATGCAATTAACGAGTCTGACACGGATTGCGAAAGGGCTCGAGAATATATAAACAGTAATTTACCAAAGCTGGCAATAGCGGATCAAAGCGTTAACGAAGCTATACGTATTCTTACCCATACAAAGTACAAAAAAGCTGTTAATACAAGAACAGCATTACAAGCAGTCCGGAGAATTTCGGATGAGTGCACACATATAACACCTAACATAGAAACAAGAGATACGTTTTATGAATTAGTCAGAAAATATAAGATTACATCAAATGATATTTATGATACTTATCTGGTAGCAACAGCTTTAACAAATGCTGTAACGCATATAGCAACTAATAACGTAAGTGATTTTAAGATATACGAGGAAATAAAGCTGGAAAAATTCTGATTAACTAAAGGGGCTGCTGTTCAAAATCTCTGCTATAATAGCGCTGGTAAGAGCAGATGTGGCCCCATCGTCTAGTGGTTAGGACGTCAGGTTCTCATCCTGGTAACCGGGGTTCGACTCCCCGTGGGGTCACCATAACCAATCATCTCCTATCCATCATAGCAACAAATAATCTCTCTTTAAAGTAAACAAATCGTGCTTCTTTGTATATCAATAATGTATAATATGGGAAATCTATAGGGAAAGGAGGTGGGCAAAGTGGCTGCAGACTAATGGGTCTCTGATTACCCGTGAATGGGGGAATTTTTTGCTCCAGAATGGATGGAAGGTTGGTATGAGCATTGATGGTCCTGCTGATATGCATAACACATTTCGAAAGGACAAAGGAGGTGTTGGTACATTCGGTAGGTCTTTTGCTGCTTATGTCCTCCTTAAGGAGATGGGTGTACAAGTGGGCGTAAGTGCTGTCATAAATTCTGTGAATGTAACACAGCCGGAAAGATTCTATCGATTCTTTAGACAACACTTCAGATCGTTTAGCTTTACACCCTGTTTTTCTCCTATCGGAGTGAATGGTGACCTGCTATTCCCTATCCAACCTGAGCAGTACGCAGATTTCTTCTGCAGTGTATTCAACCTTTGGTGGAAAGAGGATAACCCCTCCGTGAGAGTACGAACTTTGTATTCTTATGTTGAGGCAGCAATAGGGAAACAACCTTACTTGTGTTCTATGTCTAATGGATGTTGGCGTTTTCTTGAAATAGACGCTGACGGAACTGTGTACCCATGTGGACGGATGTCCGGATATTCCGGTGTTGATCTCGGAAACTTAAGATCCACTCCTTTGGATCAGATCCTCACTGGCAGCAGAAGGCAAGAGTACCTATCAAAAGCCTTACGTTTATCCGACGAGTGTCAGGAATGCCCCTGGCTATGTGCTTGTCACAATGGATGCTCCTTTCACAAGTATTTGGGAGAGGGTATGCTCGCTGAGAAAACCCCAGCTTGTGAAGCTATTAGGAAAATCATGGTACACATTCAGACACGTGTGCAAGAAACCCAACGGGCACTTGCTGAATAAGGAAAGAGACGGGCGCAGGAGTGCAAACTATGGTTTTACACACTAGTTTGCACTCCCAACTCGTTTGAAATGTATAATCAGTAATATGAAAGATCTCAATTATTGGCTCCAAGAAGGGCCACAAACTGAAATAACTAAAAAGATTAAGGATTATATTAAAGGAATCACAGGTGACAAATTTGACTTTGTAGTTAATACCCTTGTGAGAATAAATAAAGATTTGAAAATGGAAAGGAAACATCATAATTGGAGAGATATATTTAGAAATAGATCTGCAGACAAAATACTAGAAGATGGCTTTTTTACAGGATGTACAGATGTTGCTCTTGTTTTTGTTACGTTAACCCGTGCTAAGGGTATCCCCACAAAATATATTGAAGCCATAGATAAGAAGTATCTTGATCCAGACTATGAAGGACCTTTTAGAGGGCATGTTTTTGCCGAAGTTTATATTAACGATAAATGGCACCAAGTGAATCCTGAGATGAGTACTTTACACGCTGTAAAAGATTATGGGCATTATATAATTTTTGCCGAAGCTTTAGACTCTTGGGATCTCGGGATCAGATCTATTGATGATATAAGTAAAGTGTTCACGGGCTATAAAAATGAATATATAAGCAATTAGTACTTACACTGAAATCAAATGCAGCTATTAATAAACTCAATCATTCTATCAACGGGGTTCGACTCCCCGTGGGTCACCAGATACCATATGGTACCTGGCAGGCCAGCAAAAACACTAACGTCTAACTTGCCACAGCCCCAACCTCCCTACTATAATCAACACAATGCAAATTTACTCCCAAAAATACATAACCTTCGCACTTGGGACACTAGCCGTTTTAGGCATTCCTGTCTATTCCTATGCACAATTTATGACCTACAAACCAGACATCAACAAAGAAAGACAGGAGGTAAAAGGCTCACAAGACATGACAGATTGCAGTTTACCTTTCCCAACCGACTACACATTACTAAGCAACTCACAAACAACTATTGGCAGACAGCTTGTCTTCCATACCAGCAAAACCGCACTTGAGCTACAGACCTTCTATCAGACAGCTTTAATTGAGCAGGGCTGGCAAAAAGAGCGGGAAACCCAACTTGAAGAGTTCTACAGCACCGAATACAAAAACGGAAATGAACGAGTAAAAATCACTTCAGCCAGACAAGAAAAATCGGGCAAAACACTAGCAATTATAGATATCTATTGGGCTGACTAGTTTTTCTTTGTGCCCTTAAGGTATACAGCCTGCCACGGCTGATACCTGCTGCTGAACACATCTTCGTACAGAACTTCACCACTGCGCTTAACTACTCTGGTAAAACTAACATTAGCCCCCCAAGCAGCAAAGTCAATTTGTTTAACTGTTCCTTCGGGCAAAGTGGGATCGTCTTTATATAAAGGTTCAGGTGGGGGAGTCACATTAGTAATCACCGGATCAGAAATTTCCACAGTTCTACCATCCGGGGTACCAAAAATTTTAAATGCCAACATACTCTGACTTCTATCCGAATAAGCTTGGATCAACACATAGTTAGGAGTGTCATTTTTGAACTTAAGATCTAAGGAAGGTTGAAAAATTGAGGCATCAAACCCTACTGGTTTGTCATATTCGTAGTAAGAAACCCTGTAGGCATGCGGGTGTCTGGAAACAATGGGCAGCCCCGCGTCTAGAATAGCTCTGAAAAGAGTAGTGGAAGTCTGGCATACACCCCCTCCTTCACCTAAAATTGTGCGACCATTAGAAATAATATATGCAGTATCATAACCGGTAGCGGCGCTTATGGCACCTACGGCTTCATTAAACGAATATACAGCGTCTGGCGGTACTAGTACACCATTAGTTCTTTCTGCAGCCAAATTCAGGTTATGTACTCTACCTGCTGCAGATCCATAATAATGTGACATGCCTTCGCCTAAAACAGCATAAATACCATAATCCGAGGCATCAGCAGAACCTCCTGTGGCAACCACACTAACAGCCACCTCAGGTTGTTTATCAAACAAGGCAGTTTTAAAGGCTTCTGTAAAGGCTTTCTCATCTATAGCTACACCGGTTTCGATAATTCGGAAATCAAGCACCTTATCCCCATCCAACTGCATAACCTCCCCCTTGGGGGTTGTGTTTATGGCCAGCTTTAACTCATCTAGATAAGCCTCAAACTTATCTTCATTAAGCCTAATTTCCAACTTAGCATTTGCATCTTTTTTAAATCTTAAGAACTCCAACTGTTGCTCTGGAGGCAAAGTCCAGACCGTGTCTTCATAAATTACTGCTAAGTCCTGAGCAATAATTGAAGCAACCTCCTCCTGAACAGTTAGCAGCTCGGTTTCCAGTATTTCAGGAATATCCTGTTCTATAGGTAATTCTTTGACACCAAATGCTACTTTATCAAAGGCAGCTATCAACATCTTATAGAGTTCAGAAGAATAAACCGCGGTACCAAATCTAGAAGGCTTTATTTCCAACCTACCATTTGTCAAAATAAAAGAGGCACTTTCGGACGGCTGCGCAACTTCTGCTTGTATCTGGGCTATCTTCTGGCTAAGTAAATCTTCATTAAAGGTATAAAAAGCATTAAGAGGCACCGGCTTTATAAGCCCCTTTAGCTTATCTTTGGTATCCACAACAATATTGCCTGTTCTACCAACTTCAAAAGCTCTGGCTATGGTATTTCTCCAATCGTACTCTAATTCAATATCCGCCGCGGTTACGTTAAAAGTATAGTCACCGGTCGTAAGTGTAAGTATTTTGTTATTTTCTGCGCCAGCCTCTTCCAAAACACGGTGAGCTCGATTGGAAGTCAACCCGCCTAGGTCTTCAGCACCCACGTAAACTCCAGGAATAATTCTGTGCGCAAAATACAGATGATAGGCAGAAAAAAGCAGGAGTACAACACCAACAGCACCAAGACAACACTTGGTGTACTTACGCTCAAATAGCCATAATAAGGTTTTACTGAGTTTGTTTGTCAGCATCCGCGGGCTTGATTGTTCGTTCTGACCTGGTATTTCTAATTAAATATTTACTTGGGGCTGCTCCCAGATCAGTAAATTCATCTGCTCGTTCTACTAATTTACCAGAAGCCGTTTTGCCAAAGGCAATAACCTCGGTACGCACACCTTGACTGCGGGCATAATCCAGTAAGTCTGTATAGTCACCATCGCCTGAAACTAAGACCATAGCATCAATTTTAGGAATCATACGCACAACGTCCATACATAAACCTACATCCCAATCCCCTTTTTTAGCGCCACCATAAAAAATCTGAAGCTCTTTTTCTCTAACTTCAAAACCTATCTTGGCTAAAGCATCAAAAAAATCCTGCTCAGCACCTACGTCAGCCTTGATTACGTAAGCAAAAGCTCTGATAAGTTTCCTTTGGGAAACTCCTTCATCTAAAACTCGTTTAAAGTTTACTTTGGCAGAGTAAAGGTTTTTGGCGGAATAATACATGTTCTGTACATCTACGAAGATACCCACACGCTGTTCTGGATGTTTTGTTGAAGACATTTGTTTATCCTTTCCGAAAATATTATTATTAGACCAAGGATATAATAATTTTGCTAAGTTATAAAGGAGGTGTTTGTAAGTGGACCAAGAAAATAACACGCAACCAATGCAACCGCAAGAACCACAAGTTGATTCGACAGCACAAACTCAACAGGCATCACCAGTAGAACCTCAGCAAGAGGGTGGATTTTTAGCCAAACTCAAGAAAATGTTGGGTATGTAAATAAGTTTTTGTCTTAATGGCCTTATTATCTGTGGGATTTGAAATAGAATTTCTATGGTAAAATCCCACAGTGTTGTTATTGGGGAATCGTCTAATGGTAGGACACTGCACTCTGGATGCAGGAATTGGGGTTCGAATCCCTGTTCCCCAGCCAGTAAGAGATAAACCATTAGGGACAAAGTTCTAACCTAACCATTTCAAGCTTTTCTTAGCGTTCGAACTATATCAATTTTCACATAACCAAATCGGGACAATACGCGCATATACCATATAACTAAATATTGTTATGACAATAAAATCGAGCCGAATTTTTTAGGTTCGAACCAGACATCTATGTATGTTAAGTTTTGATACAATATTTATATGAACAATACTAAAAAAGTAGCCATAGTTACTGGGGGAGCGATGGGTTATAAATCTGGAGGTGCTTCTATTGGTGGCGCAACTTCTATACGTTTGGCAAAAGATGGCTTCTGTGTCGTTGTAGTCGATCTGGGTGATATGGGAAACAAAACTGTAGAGCATATTAAGGATGCGGGTGGAGATGCCATTTTTATACAAGCCGATGTGACAATTACAGAAGACGTTGAAAGAATTATCAAAACGACAAAAGAAACTTTCCATGGATTAAATTGCCTAGTTAATTGTGTTGCAAGATATGGATCTGGAATGTCTAAAAACATTGTAGATATTACTGAGGAAGAGTGGAATGAAACATTAAATGTAAATTTAAATGGATATTTCAAAATGGCAAAATACTCAATACCTTTGATACTGGAATCAGGAGGAGGAACAATTATTAATATATCCTCCTTAGCTGCTTTTAATGCACTCCCAAATTTCAGTGTATATTCTGTATCAAAGGCTGCAATTAATGCCCTAACACGAACCATTGCAGTAGATTTTGCTCCTGACATTAGAGCAAATGCTATTTGTCCAGGATTTGTCAAAATAGCCAATTCCGAAAATAACAGATCGCCAGAAGAGCTAGAAAAATGGTACTCAGATATTTCAAAGCAATATCCAATGAGAAGAGTTTGTGAGGTGAGTGAGGTCGCTAGTGTTGTATCTTTCTTAGCTGGCAAAGATTCCTCTTATATCAATGGACAAACAATTACTGTTGATGGTGGCAAAATGGCCGCTGACACACACGAATTCTAAGCAGCAAAGATATTGAATTTATAGTCTGCATCCTTCATAAAATAGTTTCGAACTTCGTCAACAGTTTGCAGCCAGGTACCATTCGGCACCTGGCAGGCCAATAACAGTAATTTGCGTATACCAAAATCTCACATTCTTTTTCAAAACAAAAAACTAATGGTGCCTGACAATAAACCTTTTTTTAATTATTTTTTAATACTTTTCTGTTAAGTTGAACCCATGTCCTTTTATTTTGTTTACGTGTTGCGTAATGCTCAAAAGAGCTTTATCTACATTGGATACACCGAAAATTTAAAGAACAGGATCAACAAACACAATAACAAGGAAGTAACTTCTACAAAGAAGTTCACACCATTAGAGTTAATCCATTTTGAGGGTTACAATTCCAAACAAGATGCTTTGAGAAGAGAAAAATATCTTAAAACAAATAGAGGCAGAACTACCTTGATTACAATGCTGAAGGGTTATTTTGAACGAGAGTTAGCGAGTTAACATAGACTCTCAACAGAATAGGCACATAAGTGACCAAGAGGCCTCAGACAGCCTTTTATGGCTAGCAAATATATGCATGCATAACCTAGATTCAAACCAAAGTGTTGATACTTCAGGGAAGATATATATACATTAGATATGAGAAAAGTCCTCTTTATCCTCTTACCCTTATTAATAGTTGTCGGAGTGTTTGGGTACTATTTCCTTGAGCAAAACCCATCTAAATTACCAGAAAGTACTTTAAATGACTCAACGATCGTTGAAGCAACAGGAGTATTCAATTTTGAAGACAGGCGTGATAACTATAATATTAAAATACTTAAGTACACCGATAGCTTAAAAGACGGTAATAAGCTCCAATTTTTATTAGGAATAAACAAAGATTATCTTCTGAACTACTATGCGGATGAAATATCTGTTTGTTTGGTAGCACTAGACTATAAGAATCAAATAATCGATGCAATTAAAAAAGACAAGGGTCCTTGCTATTACAGTCTTTCCGGAGAAAATTATCCCCTTGCTATATCTACTATACCCATCGATTCAACAAACGTGAGTTTTGAACTTCCCCCAGTGTAGACACTGAATTCATCTCTAAACCTGCTTTTTATTTGGTGTTATTTGTAGCTTTAGATAACACGCCTCCAGAAACAGCCACTCAATGGGGAGGAATGGTAGGTTTTGCTGTATCAAGCAGGATTGATATTGTGCAGGATTAATAAGGTTCCTGATCGACATGCTCAGCCATGAAAATTCCCGTAAGCCTTGAGCAAAGCGAGAGGTTGGCGGGAATTTTTCATTATTGGACAAAGGATGAGTATAATGCGGACCCAGAGTAGCGAAGAAGCGAGTGTAGCGGGCTTTCAGATGTTAACGAACGAAGTGAGTGAGTTACAGATAAAAACAGGTTACCGAATCTCCTTTTTTCGTTCTACAATAAAAACATGTTCAACATTCAATCAGCCACAGAACAAGATATACCAACCATAGTGGAAATACACAAAAAGTGTATCAAAGGAACTAACTCTAAGGTTTATAGTAACAGTGTCATTGATAGTTGGTTAGATTTAATAAATGAGGAAAGTGTACTAGCTCAATTTGAAAATACCACATGGATAGTTATTAAAGAAGATAATAATACAATAGGTTTTGCTCAATATGATTTAGAAGATATGGATTTATATCAAATACAGGTGGATCCAGATTATCAAAGGAGGGAATACGGCAGGGAGCTATATAAATATATTGAAGATGACTTTATTAAAAGTGATAAAGATAAGATATCACTTAACGCCACATTAAATGCGGTACCTTTTTATAGAAACTTAGGATTTAGAAGAGTAGAAAATATAACCTACGATGGAATAGATATGGTTTCTATGGAAAAACAACTGAAATAAGTTTGTTACTTAATCGAGTTTTCGTGACACTTAAAGTAACTTCTAACGTTCAATCACAACACCCTCATCATCCACACACTCAGGTATAAGATAAGTGGGATAATCGGGATAATCCGCAAAGGCGGAACACATAATTACGCCATTACCATCAGCTACCACCTTCATACCTTCATCCGTTTTTGCAGCATATACGTAACCGCCACCGGCAGGAGCGGAAACAGGTACCACAGCGCCTTCGATATACTCACCTAAATGCTTTTTGATTACCACTTTCATATCTGTCAAATCAAGGCCTTTTGCCTTAAGCGCTTGCAAAATAGCAGTTTCATCTTCAGCAACAGCACATTCTCCTCCATAATAAGCCCATTCTTCACAAAGATAATCACCTAAATTGCACATGCCAAACTGGCTGCCGTCAGACGAAGTAACAATTTCCAAAGTGCTGCCTTGTTCTTCACAGTATGCTGAAGCCGGATTAGGTAACGAAGCGGTGTCTGCATCAGTCATATCAATTGGCTCAGCGGGAGCTTCTGGTGCAGCTGCTTGTTTAGAAACAATGAAAACAGAAACAAGTACAACTAACAGGATAGCGGAAATTAAAAATTTTTTATTCATAAAATGATTATACTATGTTGCAGATATATCTTAAACAACGCGTTGCAGTTAGCGTCTATCGGCGCGGCGACGCATAGTGGCATCTAAAATCTTTTTTCTTAGGCGCAGGCTATGCGGAGTAATCTCCAACAGTTCATCATCTTCCAAAAAGCCCAGCTGCTGTTCCAAACTCAACTCTATTGGTGGGGGCAAAATAATTCCCTCTTCTCCCACAGACCTGTTATTAGTCAACTGCTTCTCTCTACAAACATTTACCTCAATATCCTCGTCTCTACCATTAGCACCCACAATCATGCCCGCATAAACAGGCGTTTGGGGACCAATAAAAACCGCACCCTTTTCATGAGCAGAAACCAGACCATAAGGAACAGCTTTACCCAAATGAGAAGAAACAACAACCCCCTTGCGTAACTTTTGCAACTGAGAACTTACAGGCTCGTTGCGTATAAAAACAGAACTTGTTACAGCAGTACCTTTAGATAAAGTTAACAGGGTACTGCGTAGCCCTAAGATACCACGGGTAGTAATTTCGAAAACCAATCTGTCGGTTTCACTTGAGAGCTCTTCCTGATTTATAAGAACACCTTTCCTTTTGCCAACTTCACCCTTAACAGAACCTACATAAGCTTTATCTACATCAACAGTAAGCTCTTCTACCGGTTCCATTTCCACACCATCAACAACCTTTGTTATAACCGTGGGCTTACTTACTTCAAGTTCAAAACCTTCACGTCTAAGAGTTTCCAAAAAAACCGACAAATGCAATTCACCACGCCCTGATAACACATAGTTTCCTTCTTCATTAATCCTAAACTTCATAGCAACATTTGTTTGCAGTTCCCGTTGTATTCTTTCCAATATTTGTCTGCTAGTTAAAAACTTGCCTTCTTTACCCATTAGCGGAGAAGTGTTTGGCCCAATTGTTAGACTTAGCGTAGGTTCACCAATCTTAATAGTAGGTAAAGCTTCTGGCTTAGCAGTGCAGGTAATAGTATCACCAATTTCTGCATCATTCAGACCTGTAAGCGCAATAATATCTCCCGGATATACTTCTGTAGTTTCTACACGTTTTAGTCCTTGATTTGTGAAAATTTTGTCTACTACACCATTCAAAACAGTGCCATCAGACTTTATGACTGAAACATGCTGACCGGATTTCACAACACCTCTCTTTACTCTACCAATAGCATATCTGCCCTTATAATTATCCCAATCTAGTGCGGAAACTAACATTTGGAAGTTAGTATCATCTTCCACCATAGGTTCAGGCACGTTTTCCAGAATTGCATCAAAAATATCAGAAAAATCTGCAGCTTCTTCCGGGTCTGCAGGCATTTGCTTCCAAGCCTTGCCTGCTTTGCCTGTGGCATAAAGCACAGGAAAATCAAGCTGAGCTTCGGTTGTAGCTAATTCCAAAAAAAGATCATAGATTTTTGATAATGTTTCGGGAATACGTGCGTTCTTTTTATCTATTTTATTTACAATCACAATAATCTTTAAATTCAGATCCAGAGCTTTACGTAATACAAACTTGGTTTGCGGCATAGGGCCTTCTTGCGCATCTACCACCAAAAGTACTCCATCGGCCATATTTAATGTTCGCTCAACTTCACCACCAAAATCTGCATGCCCTGGAGTGTCTATAATATTAATCTTGGTATCTTGATAAATAACCGAAGTGTTTTTCGCCAAAATAGTAATGCCACGCTCCCTTTCCTGATCGTTAGAATCCATTATTAACTCCTGAGACATCAAAGCTTCATTTTCCCTGAAATTTTTAGATTGCTTTAGCAAACCATCAACAATTGTGGTTTTTCCATGATCAACATGTGCAATTATGGCTATGTTTCTTAACTTCATATAGTTACTATCTATAAGATTTATGGTATTTGCTTAGTACAAATGTTATAGCAGTGCCTTTTTTACCAAGTCTGCCAGTTCTACCTATACGGTGTATATAGTCATTATAGTTACCGGGTTCATCATAGTTTATTACGTGTGAAATATTTGGAATATCTATGCCGCGGGAAGCTACATCAGTAGCAATCAAGACATCTATTTTATTTTGTCTAAAGCTGGTTAACACTTTAGAACGATCACGCTGTGATTTGTCTCCATGCAGCGCTCCAGCTCTTATACCTTGCTTTTGCATCTCTTGGGTAATGAAGTCAACACCTGCTTTGGTACCTGCAAAAACTAAAACCTTGTTAAATTCCTGTTTTTGCAAAAGTTCTTGAAGCACTTGCAGTTTCTGGGCACGAGTTTTTACTTGTACTATGCCCTGATGAATGTTTTTCAAGGGTGATTGTTTATCGGCCTGCACTCTTACAGGATCAACCAATAAAGTGTTAGCAATGATTTCCTCTTTTTGAGCCAACGTAGCAGAGAAGAACAAACTTTGTCTTTGCGGCGAAAGCTTAGCAATAAGCCTTTTAATATCTTCCACAAAACCCATATCAAGCATCTGATCTACTTCGTCTAATACAACGTTATTGAAAGTGCTTAAGTTGATGCAATGTCTTTTCTCAAGGTCAATAAGCCTGCCGGGGGTTGCTACCACAAACTGAGGATTACTCTTAAGCAAGCGGATCTGATCACGAATACTTGCACCACCTATTACCAAAACAATGTTAAGCCTGGTATTTTGTGCAAATTTTTTAAATTCAGCATATATCTGGCTTGTCAGCTCACGTGTGGGGCTTACAATTAATACTCTGGTTGCGGGGGTTTTTAAAGCTTTATCGATCATTGGTATAAGGAATGCGCCAGTTTTGCCGGAGCCTGTGCTAGCTATGCCTAAAACATCTTTACCTTTTAAAATTTCAGGAATTGCCTGATCTTGAATTTTGGTAGGGTTTACGTAATCTCTATCAGCAATGTTTTTTGCCAAAGTTCCGTGAAGCTTAAAATCGTAGAAAGTGTTTTCCGGAATATAAGCGCTAGCTTGGGTATTTTCGGGTTTGGAAATGTACATAGAAGCTGCTATGTTTTCTCGCCTGAGTTTTCTGTTCTTACCAGACCATTTTTTATGTGACGTTCTGCTAGAACGCCAATTTTTAGTATTTTTTTGTTTATACATGTTTTCTTTCTAGGGCTAGTGTCCAAAATGGACTGGAGAACAAATCTAAAGGGTTAGATAGTTAAAACTCTAATCTATTAAGCACAACAGCGGAGCGTATTGTACCACGAAAATTGGAGTTTTACTTGGAAGAGAGCAACCTTGCAAAAAATAAACCAAAATAACCATTAATCAGCCCAATAAAATAGTAGGGCATGATAGCACAGAAATCTTGATAGAATAACACTATGCACTCATTACATAAGCAACTACTCCAATCAATCCAAGAACTTAGCGCTACAAACCCCTTCAGCACCACGCAAGGACCAAAATACGCTGGACACTCTGATAAAACATATTCACTTACAAATCCACAGTTAAAAACTTTACTTAATAATTGGCATACTCAGCACAAGGACATTGGTTTTAACGACTTCCAAAATTTACTAGATTCTATTTACGTCCAGAGCGAGTCGGCAACAGAGAAATATTTAGGCGGAGGTATTCTCAAGTTATTTCCAGAATATAGAAAGCAACTAGATCCCAAAAGGTTGGACAGATGGCTGGAAAACTTAACAGGTTGGGCACAAATTGATTCTCTTTGCCAGTCAAATTTTGGAGCAGAAGAAATGCTTAACAACTGGGATATCTGGAAAAAAACTTTAGTGGGATTCAACAAGTCTTTACACATTAGTAAAAGAAGAGCTTCGTTAGTGCTACTTACTAAACCAGTAAGAGATAGTACAGACGCAAGGTTAAAAGAATTAGCATTTACAAACATTGACAGATTAAAAAGCGAAAAAAATAAACTTATTTCGAAAGCAATTTCCTGGTTGCTACGGGAAATGACAAAACTACATAAATCAGATGTATACAAATATGTTAAGGAAAATAAAGAAAAACTTCCTGCAATTGCCGTAAGAGAAACTTTGAGAAAGATTGAAACGGGTAAAAAAGTAGCTCATACAGGATAAAAAGCCTGGATCCTCTGCCCTATAGCTTTTAACTCTGGCACCAAAAAGTACTATAATAATAGCGGTTCCTTTCCATTCCTTTTCTTTTCGTTTCTTAGTTTAGTAGTAGTAAAAGAAATCCGTGGAAAGCACGGACTTTTTTTGTTTTAAGGAGGTGATTTACATGGATGATAAAAAACAGAGCTTGATAATGGGTCTGTGGAAGTTTCATGAAAGAGTTGGTGTGGATAAATTGACCGAAGTAGCCAATGAATGGGCTAAAGATGAGAAATATGTGAATTTGTACGTTAGAAAAACAAGTAAGGATCAGTTTGGAATTGGTTTTGCTTACGCTGGGGATGGTTCTAAAGAAGCCCATGATGAGTATTTCGACAAAACTTCTGATCAGCTCAAAAGAAAGTTTGGCAATGACTTGGTAGGCTGGGATATTGCTTCGACAGCGTTTTTGATTAAAGGGTTCTAGGTTTGTGACGGGTGGAAAGGAACCACCCTAAAAGAAGTATTAATGTTGTTATAATAGCTTTGTGGAAAAAACTCAAAATTTTAAAACCAGAAACATTGCCATTACAGACCTTGAAACTACTGGTCTAGATTCTTCTACACACGAAATAATTGAGATTGGACTTGTGCTGGTTAGATAGCCTAGCCTGAAAATAATTGATACTCTAGAATTTAAAGTAATTCCGGAACACATAGAAACAGCTACACCTGAAGCACTAAAACTAAACGGCTACAACAAGGAACAGTGGCAAGATGCCATCAGCCTTAAAGAAAGCCTGCAGCAATACTTTGCCAAAACTTCAGGCGCAGTATTTTGCGCTTATAACGTAACCTTTGATTTAAGTTTCATTAAAGAAAGTTGCCTAAGAACTGGAATCCAAAATGTACTTGATCACCATTGCATAGATATTCCATCCATCGTGTGGCAAAAATACAGAAACTCCAATTTATCATCATTGAAACTAGCAAGAGTGGCAGAATTTCTGAACTTGACACCAGAGCCTGAGGAGCATAGAGCTTTGAATGGCGCAATGTTGAATTACGAGATGCTAAAAAGATTGATTAATTAGCCAAGTAACATGCCACATGGTATAAAATCAACTATGGAAATAACTACCGTAATCTTTGACATTGGCGGTGTGCTTATTACTAATCCGATGAGTGAAATTAAGCACGATATAAGTATAACACTAGACCTTAACTTAAACATTGTAGAAAAAACCATTGAAGTACTTTTACCTCAAATTGAAAAGGGGATCATCACAGAAGAAAACTTCTGGAATAAGTTCAAAAGCTTAACTAAATGCACAAAAAAATTACCTGAAAACTCACTATTGTTAAGAGAATTAGCCAAAAACTTTAAACCATTCCCAGATGTTATGGAACTAGTTAGGAAGTTAAAAAAATTCTATAAGATGGGGATTATCTCAGATACAAATCAGGCACATGTGAACTTTCTTAGAAACAAAGATTTCTTCAGATATTTCAATGCAACAGTGTTCTCCTGTGAAGTAGGTTGCAGAAAACCTGAAGAAAAAATTTTCAGATTAGCGTTACAAAGGCTAGAGACAACGCCTGAAGAAACTGTTTTTATTGATGACAGGGCAGAATTTGCCAAAGCCGCAAGAGACCTGGGTATTAATGGCATTCAGTTTGTAAGCGCAGCTCAATTGAAAAGAGATTTGATTGAGTTAGGCGTGAAATTAACCTGATGACTACATTAGAGAAAAATACTAAAAGCCTTCTAAACTGGCTGGCAGTTAAAGATAAACCAGAAAAAGCAGATCTGATTTTTTTATTCGGCGGGTTATTTAACATAGCCCCTCAAAAAGGCCTAGAACTCTATAACCAAGGATATGCCCCAAAAATATTAGTGACGGGAAAAAAAGGAGCTACTTGGAAAGAAGAAAAAACTATTGCTGAAACATTCAAAGACTACCTTATCAAAGGGGGAGTACCTGATAATAATATCCTTGTGCAAGATACCTCAACTAACACCCTGGAAGACATTACACACGCCAGACCCATCTTGGAACAAGCAGGCTTAAAATTTAAAAAAGTCATCCTGGTGTCAAGACCATTTCATCAAAGGAGAGTACAAGCCACATTTAAAAAACAGTTCCCTTATGCTGTTAAAATAGTAAACCAACCAGGGAACGAACCATTCGAAGAATTTGTAAACAGGTATGGAATGGAAAAAGCAGCAGAAAAATTGTTAGGGGAATTTGATAAGTTAAAACTTTATGCAGATAAAGGTGATATTGAAAATCAGGCCGTTCCAGAAAACATTGCAGAAGTCGTTAAAGCTATTAGAGAGGTTCTTGCACAATCGGAAGTTGGACAAGGTTAAACAAGTTCTAAACTGGATAGATTACAAAAACCAGGTCTGTTGTTATGAGTAATAGTTAAGGTCGGACCCTGCGCGGGGTTTGAAAGAATATTTACAACAACCCGATTAAACATTACACTTATAGCGGAAACAAAAGATGGATGAACAAACTTCTGATAAAACTGTAACTAACCTAAACTCCAATGCTAACCCCAAACAGCAGTTCAACTCATTTTTCCATAACCATACAAGATTAATACTAATTACTATTACCGCATTCATAGCAATAGGAATAAGCCTAATTGGATTAGAGATACATAAACAGTACAAACAAAAGCAGCTTAGGCAAGCAGCAGAACTAACAACAGCAACTAAGTCAAACGTACAGCCTGTACCGCAGCTACAAGAATCTACTGAGAAAACATTAACTGACAATGAAGTAATTCCGGAAAATATTAAGCCAACTAACTGGATAACATTTACAAGCACAAAGCATAATTACTCATTTATGTATCCGGAAAATTACGTGTTTATGGGGGGAGACAACAGTATGGGAGCAAGAGTAGAGATACACATGGAGCATGCAACTTACCCTTACAAAACATTTATCATTCAACCATACGGCCCATTTGAGAACCTCAGTGAAAAAGAAAATTATTATAATTCCTTAAGAGAGCGCGCTTCAAAGTGGAGCCACGAAAATAAAAAGATTAGCACAATCGTAGTAGATGGTATAGAGGGGGACATGCTGGAAGGCAAAACGGGGTTTTGGAGTATATATAAAGAAGATCCTTATGATGGACAATTTTGGCAAACATACATACTAGTTAAAACCAGTAACACCATCTATGAAATAATCTATTTTGATGGTGTAGGACAAGAAAACAAAGATTACTTCAACAAAGTACTTGAGAGCATTAAATTCTCAAACTAATAATCCCAAGCCTTTTGGGATTCCAAAGCCTCCTCCTCAGACAACACCTTCACCACAATACCCATCTGCACCAACACCCAATCCCCCACCACAACAGACATACCGCCGGCAAAAACTTCCCTTCGCTCTTGCGGATACTGCACAGTAACCTTCTGACCTTTTGTATTAATAACTTTCCCCGGAATTGCTAAACACATGCTATGCTATTATAGAACAGCGTTATAAAACTTGCCCATGACTACAAAAACAAACACCACAAACACACCTAAAAAACTTATCGTTGGCTGGTTTTCTTTTACCTGTTCGGAAGACAGTACTATCTTGCTTACCGAAATTTTAAACGACATGCACGATGACCTTAAACAACTTGTAGAGTTCAGATACTTCAAAGCTTTAAAATCCAAAAATGAATTAAGAGACCTTGATGTGGCCTTTATCGAAGGGGCAATTTCCTCAGAATCCCAAGCCAAACGTGCCCGTACCATCAGAGAAAACGCTAAGTATGTTGTAGCCATTGGCGCATGTGCCTGTACCGGCATGCCATCGGCAAGCAGAAATAAATTTGTAGCCCAAGACATTACCGAAGAAATCGGCTGGTACATGAAAAAGTTTAATTACAATGACAAAGTTAAAAAACTGGCAGATGTAATTAAAGTAGATGACATGGTTCATGGCTGCCCTATGAATAAAGTAAAATTCCTGGAAACATTGTTTAAATACCTACAGCTGTTTGGTGTAGTAGAAAAGGAGAATTAATGTGCACTCAGGTGATATAACCATAGAAAGCATTTCAAAAATAGAAGGTAGTGCGGGCATTAAGGTTGTAATCGAAAACAACAAAGTTACAGACCTAAAGTTTTACATTAACGACTACCGCAGGTTTTATTCCCAAACAGTTAAGGGTACACCTATAACTGCCGTACCTGCCTTTTTATCCAGAATTTGTGGCACTTGCTCGGTAGCACACTTATTTGCGTCACTGGAAACTATTGAAAAAGCACAGGGTATAACTATCACTGAGCAAACTAAGCTGATTAGAAGGCTAGCTTACAATGCATTAATGATCAGAGACCACGCCTTGCACTTATACTTCTTCGTCTTACCGGATATTTTGGGTCTGGACTCTATTTTAGATATTCCAGATGACGGTGATGATTTGGGGCATATTTTGCTGCATGATTCGTTTGATATTAAAAAACTGGGAACAGACTTGTCGGAAGCTACCATTGGGGCAGCCATTCACGCACCACTGCCTACTATCGGGGGCATGCTAAGAAACCCGGATCCACAGAAATTCCCGGAACTAATAGACCGGTTAGAAGCAGTTCGACCGCAAGTATTACGGGGCATTCAAACTTTTTACGACTGGCAGGAAAGCTTGGTCAGAGATTCTGATTATATTTACTTAAGAAATGACAAGCAGTTTGATTTCCTGGAAGGCAACATCGTTATTTCCGGCGGGCCTGCTATTCCCGAAGCAGAGTTCATGAACTTTTTGAAAACTGTAGTAATCCCATATTCTGAGTCTAAGGGCTATCTTATTTCGAAAACCAAAGAAGACTATTTAGTAGGCGCTTTGGCTCGTATTAACTTTAATAAAGACTTGCTGCACAAAAGAACCGTTAAAGACACTAAAAAATATCTTGGCGTATTTCCTTCGGATAATGTTTATCACAACAACCTTGCCCAAGCTATCGAAATTTTGCAGTGTGTAGATGATGCTATTGATATCTTAAAAACCATTAAAATTACAGAGGAGAAACCTGTAACAGCGCCAGTTAGGGCAGGAACAGGAGTAGGCGTAGTGGAAGCACCACGCGGCGTTTTATATCACATGGCAAAAATTGATGCTTCAGGCAAAATTGAAGATTACGACGTGATTGTTCCAACTTCCCAAAACCAAATCAATATTGAACGAGATCTAAAGCATTATTTCAACGAAAATCTGGATAAACCGGAAAAGGAACTTAAGCTGAATGCAGAAAAAATTATCAGAGCTTATGACCCGTGTATGTCTTGTGCCACTAATTTCCTTAAGATAGATTGGATAAGAGTATAGTCAACGTCACCCTGCATGGGTAACGCAATTAACGTAACTTTTTCCAACAGCCCAAGCTTTTTTAAGTATCTTAATTGAAAACCCAAATCAAAATCATGTACAGAAGTACGGGAATTTAATATAAGCGTGTCTAGATCTGCATTTTCCAGTAACCTTACTTCGTCAACTCCCAGAACAGTATCCATTAATACAACGTTTTGGTTTCCGGCAAATGGTAAGTCTTCGTTGGGTTTAACAAAAACAAATGCTACGTTTGGAATTGTTCCTGAAAGAACCTTGGCGACCTTGATAGCGGCATTGTCATGTGAAACATCTTCATTGCCAAAAACATAAACTTGCATAGCTGTATTTTACCCACAAGTGTAGGTATTATTAAACCCGTTATGAACACAAAGGCTCTTCAACTATTAAGTAGATTTTCGCTGTCTCCAAATGCGTTGGGTTACTGTGGAAAAGATAGTGCGCCAGCAAAGTTTTTAGGGTGTATTGCAACCGGCAACTGTGAACAAGTTACTGCAGAAATACCGCACTTTATTGTTTTGCATCCTTATTTAAAAACTTTGGCACAGATTTCAAACAAAATTATGTTTGACTATGAAGTTATAGAGGCTTATTGGTTGGGAAATGATTTATTGGAAAGAGCAAAGCTCGAAGATTACAGTTTGTTGCTGGAAAACTTTAAAGCCCAAGGGGTACCCGAAAATTTGTTGGAAGAACTGGCACATAAACAACCAAAAGCATTTATTCCAAACCATCTGTTTCAGGTGCTGCATGTGGGGGTAGGCAGGAGCAGTGGCGCGGTGACATTCAACATAGAGTCGATTAATAATTGTATGATCAGGTGGGGCAAGGTTACAGAAGTACAGGATAATATTATTAAGACCGACTTGAATTCGCTGATGCAAAGCACGGAAGGAAAACATGAGCTGACGGTGATACCTGAAGAATTGACTGTAGATAAGAGACTGATAGAGGAAGTTACGCCAAAAAAAGTAGTAGCGGTGCATTGGGGTGTGGTAGTAAAAGTGTTAACGCAAGACGAAGCGCATAAGTTGAGGTTTTGGACAGAGCGGGTGTTGACTACTAACTTCTAACTTCTGACAACTAACCCGCCTTCGCCAAGGCTACGGGGGGCAGGCTACTGACTGCTTACAGGATTGCGAGGCAATGGGGGTTCTACGGAGCGCAGCGTGCGTAGCTCCGCGAGCACCGGAAACCCACTTGCCGAGCACACACCTACTAACCCTAACACTATTAATCCACCATGCAACGTGCCGGAAAAACTCCAACTATGCGTGATAAAGACAGCAGACAAAACATTCGTGACCAACGTGGAAAGCACCAAAACCGAAGTCACCACAACAGCGGGCGCGTACTTTAAGGCCTTATACCAACTCAAAACATACCCGGCTAAACAAACCATAGTAACTCCAAGCCACATTGTTTGCGTAACGGTCAGCTGTACTGCAGCCGAGGGCACAGTCAGTGCCGAGACCATCATTAAGACCAAAGCACCAACACCCATTCGGAATAACGCGACTAGATCTGAATCGATTTTTGGTAACAATTTTTTAACCAATATAGTCTCCCCTGCCCATAACAGCGTTGCGGCAAGCGTAAGAACCTCCCCAACCGAAAACTCAAACCCCTTAAACCCACCAACTACAAAGTTACTGGCAAAAAGTAACAACACACCAATTCCCTGAATCACATTAACTTTTTCTTTAAGCAAAGGTACTGCCAAAAGAGCAACCCAAATCACCAATGTTTTATGAATAATTGCTGAACTGATGGCAGGAATTTGGGCCAGCCCAGTAAAAAACAAATAAAAGGGCACCGAGCCACCAACCAGACCTATCAGGCACAGCTTTAGAAAATCACTTTTGCTTAAAGCTCTTATTTTGTACCAGTTACTTCTGGCCAACAGCAACACTAACAAAACCAAAGCAACTCCTACATTTTTTGCAGTAGTAAAAAGCAGAGGCGGTGTAATAGCACCAACAGCAAATTTGTTAACAAATATAGAAATTCCGGATATTAAAGCAGGGATTATGGCGAAATAAACGCCTTTTCGGGCAGAAGCTGACATGAGTTATTCCACCGGCCAGACTTGCTCACCAGTTTCGGTATCTACCACAACAATGGCTCTAGTTGGGCAAGACTGCGCTGCCATTACTATATTTTCCGGGGTATCGGTGCTAGCTTCCTGAATTACTGCTTTGTTTTCGGCATCCAGCTGGAAAGTGGAAGGTGAAACTGCAGTGCATGTGGCTGCACCTATGCACATATCACGTAAAACGGTAACTTTGTATTTGCCTATTTGGTATGTTTGATCTTGATTCATACAAAAAGTTTAGCAGTTATAGGGGGTTGGCTCAAGAAAGTTTAAATATCTCCCCAAAATTCGATAGAAGCTTTAAGGCCAGCTCTACCTACTTCCAACCAATGATCATTCTCCGCAGACGCACCACCAGTACTAGCAAACTTCGAGGCCCCGATAATATGCATAGCGTGAGCTGCTTGCACAAATATCGGCAATACTTCAAGCTCACGCGCTTCCAAGGAAACAATTTCCTGATAAACCACTAAAGCTTGATCCATTTTCCTCTGGAATGTGGAGGCATTAGCATTAAATAATATGTCACAGAGCATAACAGCCAGTTCCTGCACCCGAGGGTAGCAATTTGCAACTGAAAAATCTAAAACATAAACTTTTCCATCATCTGCAAGCAAAACATTGGTATCAATTATGTCACCGTGCACAAAACAGTTGGGTAAGCTAGGAATATCAATATCAGAGAACTTAGCTACAACAGGCTCAATTAAGGCAATATCCTCTTTGGACAGGTGATTCTTAAGTTTTTCGAACTCTACTAGTAAATTTACAACTGCCCAATCATCATAGAAATACTGGGGCTTTATGGGCATCTTATTTATCAGAGCAGCCTGTTGTACTACAAGAGCACTTTCGCTATCGTCAGGTTTCCTTTTCATATCATAAAATGTTTTACCTTCTATGTATTCAAGGGCGACAAGTCTTACAATGCCTTCTTCAGTTTCTTTGGTAAACATATAACCCATGGGAGAGCCATACTGCTTAGGGTGGCTGACACCTTGCAATATGGCAGCTACCATAATATCAACATACCGCTGACACTCAATCTCATCTCTAAACTTGGCAAAAAACTTAAGGAAAAATCTGCCAAGATTGGTTGTCAGTATTACGTTGAAGTCTTCGTACCCTGTTTCAATAACCTTATGCTCTTTGTAACTACCAAAACCATATGCATCTGACACTTCCTTAAGAACTGGCACAATATAACCTTTGTAGTCTATTCGATTCTGGTTAGGATGCATGACTAGAGTCTAACACTAATCAATTGTATTTGGCACAAACTTGCAGGATTAAGCGGGCTCGTCCCGGTATGCCAAACGTATCTTTCATTGTTGTAAGGGTTAATAGGGGCACTTCCCGGGTTGATTTTTGGGGACGAGCCCCAGTTTGAACCTCACATTTTCTCTACTCATAACCTCTGTGGAAATACTCTCCAGGCTCGTCCTCTAACAAAACCTATCCTTGCTTCCTTAACAACCCCGTCACATCTCGATCCATATAGGTATTTTCCAACAAAATATTGTGCTGTAATTGGGGAATTTCAGACTCATACGAAGGCTTAGCTTCTTCATAAAACACTCCCAGCGGCACCTGATGAGACCCCCATTCCAACGCCTTCGCAAACGCGGCAACCTTATCTGTAACGTCATAATCTTCAGGCAAACGATACGTATTCTCCTTAAAAAATTCTGCCCCAAACTCTTTATTAAACGAAACACACGGCAGCACCACTTCTAAAATCGAAATGCCCTTATGCGAATTCGCCCTAATCAAGAGCTCCGTAAGCTCCTTCACATTTCCTGCATACTCCCTGGCAACAAATGTAGCCCCACTAGCTATCGCTAACGGTACTGGCAACAACGGGTAATCCGGGTTGCCATCCGGCGTCGACTTGGTCTTAAAGTTATGCGGCGAAGTGGGAGACGTCTGCCCAGTAGTTAACCCGTAAATATTATTGTTATGCAGAACTATTGTAATATCATGATTCCTGCGGCAGGCATGAATAAAATGATTACCACCTTCGCCCATACAGTCACCATCACCCGTAAACACAAACACATTAAGCTCATGATTGGCCATTTTAATGCCAGTGCCCACCGGAATGGCTCTGCCATGCAGACCTTCTACCGAAGTTAGCTTTACATAATTGACTATGTGCCCATGGCACCCAATCCCAGCCACCATTGAAGTGTTAGTGTTATTCCACCCCTCTTGCGTTGCAGCCTTTTTGAATGCACTAAGAATCGCAAAATTACCACATCCGGGGCACCAAGTAGGGGAACACGGTGTGTTTAAATCTGTAGCTACAGGTGTAATTGAAGCGATTTGATCAGTCATGTCTATAATACCTCCCTTAACTTAGCCTCTATTGCTTCCACAAAAAACGGCCTTCCATCATACTTTAGTAAATTATCTTTAATCTCAATACCGGTTTTTTCCCGAATCAAACTTCCCATATGCGCACTGTAATTACATTCTATATTTACAACATGCTTTGCTTTAGTTAAAACTGCCGCTACAGCCTCTGCCGGGAAGGGATTTATCCAAGTAATATGCATGAAATTAACTTTTCTTTCTTTAAAACCTTTCATCGCCTGCAAAATACTGCCCTTGTTACTTCCCCACGAAACTAGAGTGACCTCAGCATCTTCCGGGCCATACAAAACGGGGGCAGCCATGTCTTCTGTAGCACAGGTCTCAAGTTTCGCCATGCGTTTCTGCATCTGTTCATTTCTGTTAGCAATTTCTTCATTGGAATAACCAAACTCATCGTGTTCATCTGAATTCGCTATAAAAAAGTTCCCACTTCCCGGCACACTTCTTTCCGAAATACCATCTTTTGCCAACGCAAAGCGCTTGAAATCTTCCACTCTTGTCATGGTGAATTTACCTCTATCTACTTTGTAACCCGATGTATCAAATAAACTAAAACTTTGGTCATTTTCACAGATATTTTTGTCTATTAGCAAAACAACAGGTGTTTGGTACTTATCGGCCAAATTAAATGCCTGCATAGTTAAATAAAACGCTTCTTCGGGGTCACCCGCAGCAAGAACTATTCTAGGAAAATCACCTTGATGCGCGCGCAAAACCATTTGCATGTCACTTTGCTCGCTCCAGGTAGGCAAACCCGTAGCAGGAGCGCCACGCATACCATCTACAATAACTAAAGGCGTTTCCGTCATTCCAGCTAATCCTAAACCTTCGGTCATTAAACAAAAACCGCCACCGGAAGTAGTAGTCATACTTCTGGCACCGGCAAATGAGGCGCCAATAGCCATGTTGATAGCAGAAATTTCGTCTTCTGGTTGTTTATAAACATAGCCATATTCTTCCTGGTGAGCTGCCAGTACGTGCAAAATATTGGAAATGGGAGACATGGGATAAATAGCAGCAAATTGTAACCCCGCCGCAATAGCTCCCAACGCAACGGCTTCATTCCCATTGATAACAATTTGGTCGGAAGTTATTTCTTTTTTCTCCAGATAATTCTTGTATATAACATTCTTACCTTTAGCGTAAGTGTCTACAACATAGTTATAACCAGCCTCTGCGGCCTTTACGTTCATAGCAATAACCTCTTCACCTTTGGCGCCAAATGCTTCCTGCAGCAAATCTTTCAAGATTTCCAAATCACCTTTTAACAAAGCTAACGTTGCGCCTAAGGCTACAGTATTAACAAGCAGATCTTTTCCGGCCAATTCTTTTAGGGGAACCGGAAAGCTTACTACTTCAAACGGACAATTTTTCGGTAAAGTTAATTTCTTATCTGTATCCATTAAAACGCCACTGCCAGAAGTTAGCTCATTAGCGTGCAAATCTAAAGTTTCCTGGTTTAGAGCAATTAAGAAATCTGTATTATCAGAAGGCCCGGTAACTGGCTCTTCTGCAATTTCTATTTGCGTAACGTTATGGCCTCCACGAATCAGTGAGGGATACTCTGTATACGAATATGTGTGATAACCGCTTCGTGTAGCAACTTTAGCAAGCATAACACCTGCAGACTTAATACCCTGACCTGCTTCACCACCAATCTTTATAGTAAATCTTAAGTTGTTATAACTTTTCATAATAAATATTATCCTCCGAACAGCCTTTACTTGTAAGCAGTTCAACTGCCGCATTAATCATAGGTTTACTACCGCAAAGATACGCAGAAAAACCTTTCAGATCTTCAAAATCTTTATTAATAAGCTCGGTTATATAGCCAATATTGCCACACCAATCACCTTCTGCCTTATCCACTGTTAGGTGATACTTAAAGTTCGGATATGTTGAGGCTAATTTAGCAAAATAATCTTCCCAGAAGACATCCTGGGGTTTCCTAAAACCAAAGTACAAGCTGATGGGAATAGTAGTCTTGCGATCAACCAAAAGTGTCTCCAAAATGCTCTTTAGTGGGGCAAAACCACAACCAGTAGCTAACAGGAGAATATGCTTAGCATTATCATCTTCGTGCAGCACAAAATTGCCAAATGGTCCTAAATAACTAACATCTTCACCTACCTTAAGGCTTTCAAAAAATTTAGATCCGGGGCCGCCCGGGAGCACATCTACTAATAAGTTAAATTTATTACCTTTCTGGCCGGCAATAGAGTAGCAGTTAATACGGTCACTGGAGACTTTTACGCTTAAATATTGGCCAGGCTGATATTTTAACGGTACATCAGGCTCAAATTCGAAATAGTGATAAGTTGTAGCCAGCACTTTATGCTCAAGGGTTTTTGCCGTTAAAAACTTAGGCCCGGCAGGTACTGAGGAGGCTTGCTGTGTTAATACTACCTTACCATCTACCGCCCAAACAGCATCTGGTGTAACTATTACCGGGTTAATTTCCATTTCTGCTATTTGGGTGTGTGCCTCAGCAGTTTTAGCAAACCTGATAAGCAAATCATAAAGTTTATCTAGCGCATAAGCTTCGTGGCCGCGATAACCCTTGAGGACTTTATAAATTTTCGAACTGGCTACAAAATTATCAACTGCATTATCTTCCATAGGTAAAACATACAAATTCCTATCTTGAATAAGCTCAGCTAAAGTTCCGCCGGCACCAAATAACAAAACATTACCAAAAGTAGCATCTTTTTTAACTCCAACAATTACTTCAACACCGTCAGGCACTTGCTGCTGAATTTGGATAGCTGACAGCTCTTGCATTTGTGGAGCTAGTTTGTTAAGAGCCTCGTTAATTCTTGCCCACGACTCTTCCAAGGCTTGAAATGAGTCAATGGATGTAATAACACCTCCAATGTCTTTTTTATGTAACAAACCGGAGGCAGAAAGTTTCAAAACCACTGGCCAGCCATTTTCTGCTGAGAAAATCTGTGCTTCTTCCAATGTTCTTACTGGCCTAGTAGCAGGCACTGTAATTCCCACAGAAGTTAATATATCGTTTACTTGGAAATTATCTAAAGCTACCTGCTGATTTCTGATAGCTCCAAAAACAATCTGTTTGGAAATCTCAAAATCAATATCTGCAGCCATATCGACAAGTGAAACAATGTCATCATGTTGCTGTTTGTTTCTCTGCCATTCATACATTTTAGAAATGGCAAAAATAGCCCTTTCAGGGAAGTTATATGCAGGAATCTTGTAGGTATCTAAAATTTTATTACCTGCCACCACCTCTGTACCACCAATAAATGAACAGAAAATAGGCTTATGATACTTTTTGGAAAGTTTATTTATAGCTTCAGCTGTTTGCTCTATTTCTGTCATTAAAAGAGGGGTTAACAAAAACAGCATGACATCAACTTCCGCATTTTCAAATAAAATCTCTGCCGCCTGATAATATCTATCGGCCAAAGCATCACCCAACACATCAACGGGATTGGCTAAACCAGAAGCCGGAGGTAAGACTTCTAGTAATTTTGACTTAAGTTCATTTGTAATAGGGGTTAATTCTAAACCAGAGCTTACTACCGCGTCGGCACTGATAACACCAGGCCCGCCAGAATTAGTAACCACCGCAACTTTAGGCCCCTTGGGGGCATCTTCCCAGGCAAAAGCTTTAGTTAAATCAAAGAAATCCTCTAGTGTATTGCACCTTATACCACCTGCCTGCCTAAGAGCAGTTTCGAAAACAACATCCTCACCAGCCATAGAACCGGTATGTGATGCCATAGCGTGTTCGCCTGCAGAAGTTTTGCCGGGCTTAATGACTAGCACTGGATCGGTTTTGGAAACAGCTTCTACTAACTTTAAAAATTCTGTACCGTGAGCAACCGACTCTAAGTAGAGACCTATGGGTCTCACGTGTGACAATCCTTTGTTATCAAGCTCAAAGGTCTGGTTTTTGTAAAATTCCAAAATATCAGTTTCAGTAATCTGTGCCTTATTACCCAAAGTTATAAAAGTACTGAAACCCAAATTAATAGAGTCACACCAATCAAAGATACTTGCAGCTACTGCCCCCGACTGAGAAACCAGCCGCAAGTTACCAACTTCTGTAGGAGTATGAGCAAAAGTAGCATTGAGTGAACACAAAGTATTTACATAACCCATACAATTGGGACCAAGCATGTTGATTTGATATTTGTCTGCCAATTCAACTAACTGCTTTTCCAGCTTTGCACCTTCGTCACCGGTTTCCTTAAAACCAGCAGACATAACAATTACGTTTGGTACACCTTTTTCTCCAATTTCTGCTAATGCTTCCAAAACTAAAGGTGCCGGAATAGCTACAATAGCTAGATCGGGAGTTTCAGGAAGATCGGTCACGCTTGGATAACATTTAAGACCACCAACCTCAACGGCCTTAGGATTTACAGGATATATTGTACCTGCATAACCCGCCTCTTGAATGCCTTTCAGGACAACGGCACCAACCTTTTCAGGAGAGCGTGAAGCGCCAACAATGGCAAGAGTTTTAGGGCAGAACAGGGCAGTTAAGTCTTTGGGCATTACCACTTTAGTCTAGGTGGTTTTATAGTGTGTGTCAAAGACAAAGTTTACTGCTGGCCTCTTAATGGAATAGTACCCACCTGCTGAGCGTCATGCTCTTTCATAATATCTTCCACCTGTAACTCCTGTTGCATCATGGCAGGAACTGCCACAAGAATAGCTCCATCCTGCACATATTTAGCATACATCTTAGCATCTTCCCTGGAAGCACCAATTCCTTCAAAAATTCCTATCAAACCACCAAGCGTAGCACCTGTCACTGCACCCGTTACAGTAGTAGCAGCAGCACCCGTAAGCCCAAGCGCCTCAGCCACAGGCCCCGCAATAAGTAAACCCCCTAGCCCAGGAATAGTAATTGCCGTAATTCCCACTAACAACCCCAGCAGACCACCAATAATGCCACCTGTTCCGGCACCTCCTGCCAAATTTTTAACTACACCACCAACTACACTAATGTTTTTATCTCCGGCAACTGGCTTACCCTCACCGGGGCTTTTCATAATTATAGAAACATTACTGGCATCAACACCGTTTTTTTCCAGATCTTTTATCGCATCATCCGCTTTTTTATGATCCGGAAAAACTCCAATTATTACTTCATTTTGATTCATGTAATTACCTCTTTCTACAAAATTATTTATTATAACGATTGTAAGGATTGATTATTTAATAACTGTAAAAAGTTCTCAAGAAATACATAAGAATATGTATAATGCTAGAGTGAAACTTATTGTCAAACATAAAGAAAGAGTACTTCTAACGATACTTATAATTGCAACCTTATCATTAAGACTAATTAACTTAGGTTACTCGGAATACATGTCTGATGAACCCGGAACTTTCTACTACAGAGGTTATGGCGCAGACGGGCATCTATCTAAATGGGAATTCCTGTTAAAACAACGCAAAGGTCCTATGCAGATTTTCGTGGGCTTAATTCCATATTACATTGTTGGCAACTACGAAAATGAACTCGCCCAGCGCCTGCCTTTTGCACTGGCAGGAAGTGCCGCCATGGTAGTGTTTTATTTCGTAGTTAAAAAGCTTACAGGTAATACATTTGTTGCGTTTGTATCCACCACTTTGCTATCCACCAACGGCTTAGTAGTAGCATACGGCAGGATAGCACAATATCAGAACCTAAATTTATTGTTTTCGTTTGCTGCATTATATTTTTATACTTCTTTGAGGGAACCAGAAGCAAAACACTTGGGGAAAACTCTGCTGGGAACCTTTATGTTCGCGCTTTCATTTTTATCGCATTGGGATGCAGTTTATATTCTAATTCCCATTGGCTATTTGTACGTAGAATTCTTACTTAATAAAAATTTTGCAGCAAAATACAAACTAGTACTTACTCTAAGTAATTTGGGGTTGGCATTAGTACTACTCGCCCCCTTCATGATTCCCTACATTAACTATTACATGAAATCAGAGCGCAACCAGGCCTATTTAAGCTCTATTGTAGGTATGGGAGGTAGATTTATAGATCGGCCGGACTTAGTACAATTTCTGCTTTATAACCCGTTTATCACGTTGTGGTTCTATTTAGCTACAATGGCCATAGGCGCAATTTTTTTCAAGAAAAATTACTTAGTGGCACTCTGGGGACTGATTATATTCCTAATTTTTAGATTTTTCATAAATTATTCAGGCTTGCATTTTTATAATATGTTCATTCCCTGGGTAATTATTTGCGCTCTGGGAATTTTCCAAATAACTAGGCTGGTACCAAAACTTAAACCAATTCTTCTGGGCGTTACCGGGCTGGTGCTAGCGTTTTTCTACTACCAATCATATTTATTGTTTGTAGATCACTCGGTTGAATATCCAATGGAATCTGAGAATATTTTGGGGCTAAAAACCAAAGAAGCAGAACATTCCGATAACATTCGGCATAGGACAGGATTTCCCCATAAAAGATACTGGAAAGAAATAAATGCATTTATCACAGAACAAAATAAACTGAATAACGAAGAATTAGGCTACTACACGAACGAAATCAGAATAGACAGCTTTTACATGGATGTTAAGACAGTTGATGCAAACACTAGTGAACCTTTTTATGCTGTTGGTATTAAACGTCCTCTGTCTTTACAGTATGATTACAAAATGTCCCAGATACATGGCAAACACACAGTTCACGAAATAAAAAATGCCCAAGGTGCAACTGTGGTTAAAATATATAGAGTAGAGCCTAAGACTAAAGACTAAAACTTAGTAGGATCTATCACGATAATTCTGTCATCACTTGAAACAGGTGTGCCTCTGCCATCACGATTACTGGTTGAAACATATAACAAGTTATTGGGGCCTAATTCCACTGCTCGAAGTCTACCATAGGCATTCTCCAAAAATTGATCTAGCCTTGCATCTTCTATGTCATATCTATACAAAGCAGATCCTCGCAACCCAGCAAAGTATAAATTACCATTAAGATGTGCTAACCCTGTAGGTGCCCAAGTTGCATCACCACTTTGTATTACAGGCGCTTGCATACCTTCCCTGGTTTCATCACCTGTAATATCCGGCCAACCATAATTGGCACCACGCTCAATTAAATTAAGCTCATCGTGCGCGGAAGAACCGTGTTCAGTTGCCCACAATCTGCGCTGGCTGTCCCAAGCTAAACCTTGAGGGTTTCTGTGACCATATGAGTAGACAGCATTACTAAACGGATTATCTTCCGGAATACCCCCATCATCTGCCATCCGTAAAATTTTTCCTGCTAAAGAAGAAGTATCTTGAGCTAAAGAGGCATTGCCAGCATCACCTGTAGTTATGTATAAATAGCCATCCGGTCCAAATGCAAGCCTGCCGCCGTTATGATTAGCTGACCCGGGTATATTTTCCAAAATAATCATATCTTCTGTAAGCTCCATATTTTCAAGCTTATACCTAACAACTTTGTTTAGTGTATTACCACCACTTGTGTAAGTGTAATACATATAGATATAGTTATTAGTTTCAAAGTCTGGATGTATTTCCAAACCTAATAAGCCCCCTTCACCTATTGTGACTACATCGGGAAGTTGGGCAATAGGCGCGGAAGCTAAGTTATAGTTGGCAGCCATATATTTTAAGTTGCCCACACGTTCTGTAAAAATAATGGAATCGTCGGGCAAAAACTTTAGCGCCCAGGGAACTTCCAAATTTTCTGCAATAATCTGAATAGTTTCAGAACTTTGAGGCTGCGCTTGAGAAGGCATTTCAGAAATAGCCTCATCAGTGCCAAACATCAAGTAAAGGCCAAATAGTATAGCTACAGCAATCACAACTAACAAAATAATTCTGGTCATAAACTTAGTGTAACAATTATCGATTTGATACGTGTTAACTACTAGTAAGAAAACTGTGAGCTAGATATCTTTGCGAAATAGGGATGTAAGATTAAAGCCACCACGCAACAACTTAATTGCCTTGCCTAATTCATATTGAGACAAAACGCCATTCCAAGGCTCCTTATCGAGGATAACTCCTGTATAGTACTTCTCCAAAATAGGTAAACCACGCGCGTCACCCAACTGCCCCAATGCCCATATCGCGTTATTTCTTTCTCCATAAGTTCTATTAGCATCCTGCACCAGACTACCTAAAGCCGTAACACAATCGCTACCATACAAACTAACTGCATAAGCACACTGATCTTGTACATGATTACCAATTTGAATTGATGAAATAACTAAAGTTATTACTGCCATGGCGCCACATATTAAGAAAACATAGAAGCCATACTTTTTGACTTTATTAAACATATAAGAATCCTCCTATAACTTTCTTACAAACGGCTTATGCCAACTTAAAAAACCCAGGCTATAGTAACCAAACCATGTTAAAACAATTTGCTACTGCTCTAATTATAACAATAACACTGCTGGTAGTGCCACGTACTGCACACGCCCAAACTTCTAAACAAATAATGATAAATACTGAAACCCAAAGGCTATATGCCTTTGAAAACAATAAGCTTATTTATGACATACCTGTTTCTACCGGGCTGCCAACCTGGCCTACGCCACAAGGAACCTTTTATCCATGGATAAAACTAAGGTACGACCGTATGATAGGCGGAGTACCTGGTACAGAAAGCTATTATGATCTGCCCAATGTGCCTTATGTAGTTTATTTTGCTAATAACCAAATATCTGAGACTGAAGGCTATGCAATTCATGGAACATATTGGCACAATAACTTTGGAAATCCAATGAGCCATGGCTGTGTGAATTTAAGAACGGAAGACGCCAAGGATCTGTACAACTGGATAGACCTGCCATCTACGTCGGATCCCGGAACTAAAGTAATTATTTATTAAGGAGCTTTATGACTAAAGAGCAGGAAGAAAGGTTAAAAAGCTTAAGCCAGAAACAAGGCGAAGCTTATAAAGAAACCTTGGATTTTTTTATGGAGTTACATACATCCGTGCAGCAGGAGACCGATGACTATATCATTACCGGTGCATTCGAAGAAGCAGAAGGCATGTATACTCCAGACGTAGAAGGCGAACTAGTATGGCTTACACCGGATCTGAATCAGAACCAACACATAGAAGTTATGGTACAAGATAAGGAAAATTTAAAGTTTGTACCTTATTTGGAAATTTACTGTAAGTTAGTTGATGGGCAAGATGGACTAGTTGGCGAAAAGAAGCAAAGATTCATCTGGCATCCGTTCTTGTATCATTATGGAGAGAACTGGCAAATACCCAAAGAGGGGCAATATCATCTTGAAGTAACTATTAGGGAGCCTTTGTTTAGGAGGCACAAAAAGAAAGAGGGAAATAGATATACTAAGGATGTAACAGTAAAGCTACCGCCGGTAGAGCTTGTTCCCGGCAAAAAGACTGCGTAGAAATAAGGCACACTATTAACCAGAGGCTTAAGCCTCTAGTTAAGGGAGCATTCACAAACCCTCCACCACTACCTTACCCTGCTCATCGGAATAATCTATTTGCAACTTCTGCACCTTCTGAGGGTCAACCTTGCCGCTTAACAATGTTTCCGCCAATACATCCATCACCTGCGCTTGAATAATCCTATTTAATTCCCTTGCTCCAAACCTAGGGTCATAACCTTGCTCAGCCAGATAATCTTTTAACTCGTCTGTAAAATCTACTGTTAATCCCTGGCCTTCCAAAACTTCACATACTTCACTAAGCCTCAAATCCACAATTTGTCTAATTTGTTCCTTGCTTAACGAATGGAAAATAATCACTTCATCAATTCTGTTCAAAAATTCAGGTCTAAATACATTAGCTAAAAAATCGTTAACTTGCTTCTGCAACTCTTCGGTTACTTTGCCATACTTCTGAATATACTCAGAACCCAAGTTGCTGGTGGCAATAATTATAGTGTTAGTGAAATCTACTGTTCTACCTTTGCTATCTGTAAGCCTGCCTTCGTCAAAAATCTGAAGCAGCAAATTATGCACGTCAGGATGCGCCTTTTCCAGCTCATCTAGCAAAATAACACTATACGGACTTCTTCGCACTTTCTCTGTTAAATAGCCACTCTCTTCATAACCAATATATCCCGGTGGCGACCCAATTAATTTGGAAATAGTATGACTCTCTTTATATTCAGACATATCTATTCTAATTAAAGCTTTGTCATCACCAAACATCACTCTGGCTAAAGCCTTGGCTAGTTCGGTTTTACCTACACCTGTTGGGCCAAGAAACATAAAAACTGCAATAGGCCGAGTACTTGCTAACAACCCTGCCCGTGACCTTCGAATTGCTCGTGCTACGGCAGTAACTGCTTTTTCCTGACCAATTATCTTTTGCTGAATAGCAGTTTCAAGCTGCATCAGTTTAGCCCGTTCCTCTTGGGTAAGTTGAGTAACAGGAATACCGGTAAGTTTAGAAACCACTGTAGCTATATCTTCTTCTGTAACATCTACAGAAGTAGTACCTCGTTCAGTTTCCCATTGGGCATTTATTTCATCCCTTCTTTCTCTCAATTTATCAAGCTTGTCCCTGATCTTTTCCGCTTCGTCATAATTGCCGTAAGTGGCTGCAAAATCCTCTTCCATACCTAACCGTTCTATATCACTGTTAAGCCTTTTTATTTCGGCAGAAAATACTCCCGAACTAATACGCGAGCGCGCGGATGCTTGATCTACTAAATCTATGGCTTTATCCGGAAGTAGCCGGTTTTTTATATATCTATCTGAAAGTTCAGCCGCAGACACAATGGCTCTATCGGTTATGCGTACTTTATGAAATGCTTCGTATTTATCCCTTAAACCTCGCAGAATTTCTATTGTTTCCTCAACTGTAGGCTCAGCAACCAGAATTGGCTGAAACCGCCTTTCTAGTGCTGCGTCTTTTTCAATGTACTTGGTATATTCACCTAGTGTAGTTGCACCAATTAGGTTGATATCACCTCGGGCTAGATAGGGTTTAATAATGTTGGAAACATCACCGGTCTCACCTTCACCACCGGCGCCGGCACCTACAATCATATGGAGTTCATCAACAAACAAAATCAAATGCTCTTTGTTTGCTATAACCTCGTTGATAAGAGTTTCCAGTCGCTCTTCAAATTCTCCCCGATACTTTGTTCCTGCAACTAGAGAATTCACACTCACTTCATATACCCGTTTAGTTAACAAGTGCTCCGGAACATCCCCGTTCACAATACGTTGAGCCAAACCTTCAACTATAGCTGTCTTGCCTACACCTGCTTCACCTATCAAGACCGGATTATTTTTAGTCCTTCTGGACAAAACTTCAATCAACGTACTTATCTCATCTGTTCTGCCAATTACCGGGTCGAGCTTGCCCTGTTCAGCTAACTCCGTTAGATCTCTTGTGTACTTTGCCAATGTTGGTACATTTAAAATTACTCTTGGAGCTTTAGCCGGAGTTTTCTGGAGTAGGTTAATGGCATCTCTAAGGGCAGTTGGATCTACTCCAAACTTACGCAGAGTAATACCGCCTAAGCCATCGTCTTCTTCTGCTAGGCCTATTAGTATGTGCTCAGGGCCTATATAACTGGAACCAAGGTCGCGTGAAGCCTGAAAGGCTCTCTCTAAAACATCTTTTACTCTTGGTGAAATAGTTAAATCTGCAGCTAGCGAAGCTTCATCAGACAAGGTGCCTTGCGCCACATTGGTGTCTATATATGCCTTAATATCATCAGCGTTTGTGCCAAGCTTAGCTAAAAGTTTGACTACCAATGGATTGCCTAGAGCGGCATAAAGCACATGCTCAGTATCTACTTCGTTACGGTTAAAACCTTCTGCAACATTGCCCGCCTCTTTGAAAATGTCTGTGGTTTGCTCTGAAAAGAACTTGGAAATCTCAAGGTAGTCTCTTGCTAACGCTTCGGCTTGCTGAATATCGTCTTCTGGTGTAAAAAGGTCTGATTCTTGTGTATAAGTAAAGTGTTGAAACGGATCCATGTCAAACAAAGACTCCAGCATAGTGCGCCTTGCCTGTGTTGTCTGAAGTCTTTGATAATCAAAATCACATACGTTTATTGTTTTTCTAACGCCGTGATCGAACACCGAAACTGCAGTGGTAGCAGGTCTGACATGGCAAATATCACAGATAGCATTTTGCATATATATTTAGTAAAATACAAACTAAATGTAGCAAAGAACTTTAGAGAGTTTAGTAAACGCTACGTAAGAACAAGGTAAGAAGGAAGAAAAGAGTATTTTTTAACTTCAGTTAGGAGTATATAATAGAGCAATGAAGGTAATTGCATTAATACAAAATGATGAGGCCTACCTGCAATTCCTAAAGAGAATCCTAATAGAGGCGGGATATAAAGTAATAACAGCCAAAGACGAAGTGGCACTCTTAAAAGATATGTATAACATAGACATGGATTTGGTAATAACTTGTTATGGCTGCAAAACTATAACTGCACAATCTTTCGTTAAGCAATTTCACAAAGAATTCCCCAAAATCCCCATAGTTTTTATCGGCAATGAATCTGATGTGCAATTGATTTCTGATGTTTTAAAAAATCCCAAAGTGGATTTCATGATAAAGCCAATATCTACCGAAGAATTCTTAGCCAGAGTCCAAGTGGCAATGACCCCTAAAGAAAACACAGTGGAGGGTAAAAGTGCGACTGTAATTGGCGCCAAAGATCTGACTATGAATACAGAAACTTTGGAAGTTAAGCGCCAGAATATGGCCATTGTCTTAACTCCAACTGAATTTAAACTGCTGCATTATCTGGTGGTTAACAAAAATAAGGTGCTATCAAGAGAGATGATCCTAAATCACGTCTGGAAAACTTCCTATGTGAACGACAGAATTGTTGACGTTTATATCGGCTATTTACGAGAAAAAGTAGATTACCCATTCGAATTCCCGCTTATTCAAACAGTGATTGGATTTGGCTACAAAATCGAAGACTAGGAATTAACGGCTGACGACTGACAGCTAACTACTAACTTCTAACTTGTGGTTTTCAGGTGTTTTCTGAAACCTCCAAGCTGTTTGGAGAGTTTTTCACAGTCTTGTGAGAGTTTATTAAAGGTAGGTTGGTCTATAAGATTATTTAATGCTGCGACTTCTAAACATGCCATAACTTCAGATACAGAACCCAGTGATATTTGTAAAAAATTACCCAAATCTTTATCTGTGGATTTACCTGAACCTTCAGCAATGTTAAGAATAATGCTTAGGGAAGCTCTACAAATTTGATCTTGAAGGTAGTAAGGAAATTTTCTGGTAAATTGCAGGATTTCTTTATGAAATTCCTGAGCATCCTTATAAACACTGAAATTTCTGTATCGAAATACCACAACATGGATTGTACCATTGTCTACCAGATCTAGCAATATTCACTGTACCTTCCAGTCAGAAGTTAGCAGTTAGCAGTCAGTCGTTATTCTTATAACCTTTTTACATCTTTCTCAAGGCACTTTTAACCATCCTCCCTATACTCTATCAACAAAGTTGGCTAGCAGAGCTAGAAAGAGGTGAATTTTACATGGGCATAATCTTGTGGATCTTGTTTGGTGCCCTAGTGGGCTGGCTGGCATCTTTAATTATGGGCACAAATGATGACCAGCAAGGCATTCTCGCAAACATCATCTTGGGCATAATTGGGGCATTTGTAGGCGGTATCATAATGAACTTATTGGGGTTTGAAGGCATCACCGGGTTTAACATCTACAGCATCCTGGTAGCTATCTTAGGAGCTATAGTAATTATTTTAGTTGTAAGACTTATTAGGTAAGGAGCAAAACATCATGAGAAGAACGGTACTTGGAACTTTTGAAAACACAGAAAATGTAGATAGTGTTTTAGAAAAGCTGAAAGATAAAAATTACACAGCAGAAGAAGTATCGGTAATAACCAAAGAAGAAAACATAGAGATTGAGACAGATGCTTCCCAGAATATTGGCCAGGGTGCCAAAGTGGGCGCGTTAGCGGGCGGCCTGGTAGGCTTACTGGCAGGCTTGGGAGTACTAGCAATACCAGGCTTAGGAGCACTTTTTATTGCCGGCCCAATCGTTGCCGCACTAGGTATTACAGGGGTACTTGGTGTAACAGCTTCCGGGGCGCTAACCGGAGCTTTAGCTGGAGGCTTAGTAGGCGCACTAAAAGAAATTGGTGTAGATGAGAGGCTTGCTAATGAATATGAAGAAAGCGTTAGAAACGGTGAAACATTACTAGGAGTACTTGCTAAAGAAAACGATACAGAAAGAATTAAAGAAATTATGGAAGAAGAAAACGGCAACAGCGTAGCGGATATTGCTATTAGCAAACCATAAAAATTGTTTATCTAAGGAGGTGAATTTAATGAACATTATAGATGCAATTGGATCAGGCATTGGCTCGTTCATTTCCAGTATCTTAAGCGCTATTCCCTTAATTATTGTAGCTATTGTCATCTGGTGGTTGGGTAATTGGTTGATTGACCTTGCAGTAAAAGGCTTGAAGAAACTGGATATCAAGAAATGGAATATCGACGATAAACTAAGAGACATCATTATCCGGGTCATGGTACCCATAGCAAAGGTATTATTGGTCTTAGTCATTCTAGACTACTTAGGTATTGGAGAGCAGGTACTTGCCGCCATCGCTAACGGCTTAACTTTCACAATAGCTATAGCTTTAGGGCTTGCTTTTGGAAGAGCATTGGAACCTGAAGCAAGAAATATTGTGGATAGAACAAAATCCCATACAGGAACAAGTTCTAACAAATAACTTTGTTAATGGGAGATAGCATATGAATAGACTCGTGCAAAAACAAAAGGGACAGATTGCAACGTGGACAGCAATTGTATTAGCAACTGTAGCGCTAGGTGTTTCGCTACTGGCATACAATCAAAGAAAAAAGACAACACTTGAGCCTTTGGCACAGGAATCAATGCAAAGCGCAGTAGCTGAGCAGGAGGAACCTACCGAAAGCTTGAAACAGGTGGCCTTACGTACCAGGCTTGAAGCAAGGCTACTAAGCTTAAGGGCAAGAGTGATAGATGAACAATTGACACTTGAGGAGATTGAGAAACTTATTGTAGACATTCAGAGTATGCGTAAAGATCTGCAGGAAGCATACTTTAATGCTACAGGAAAAATGGCAGAACAAGTGCAACACCTGGATGCCCGTATGGAATTACTTGAAGTACAAATCAGGCAAAGCGCGGCAGATGCGGTTGCAAACATAGATATGTTAATAAGCGCAATGCGCAGAGACGTAATAACTAATTATTAACAGAAATTAATCCCCCACTTCACTTAAGAAGTGGGGGCGTAAAAGCCACTTGGAATTATTAACCAAAAAAAATCTACTCGCAGAACTTAAAGAACTAGCTCAAGATACTAGTGTCATAAAAGTTAGTGTGAGTTTACCATCAGAAAGACAATGGGATAATACGGAACAGACAAAAATCAGGCTCACTAATCAAATAAAAGAAGTAAAAACCGAACTTGAAGCCAGTACAGCTTTACAGCATGATTTGCTATCCAAACTTGAGGGGCTAGAAACAGATGAAAGCTTTTGGCAGCAACAACTGGAAGGTTTAATGCTTTATGTATCACCCCAAAGTTTAGAAATAATACAATTACCTACACCAGTTGAAGAAAGAAGTTACATAGGCAAATACTTTGACCTAACACAACTTGTTAACTACATGTTTGACCACATAGATTATTATGTTCTGGCACTTGATCTCAAAAATGTAAGGCTTCTGCAATGCGTTAACAAGGCATGCAGACAAGTGGGCAAGCACGTTATTCCCAATAATATTAATGAACTTTTTGATTTCATAAATGTACCGGAACAGCTACAGTTTCATACCACTGGGTCAAAAAAATCGCCACTGCGGTTTCACGGCCAGGGTGAGTTTAAAGACGCAAAAGAAGAAGATATCAGAGAGTTCTTTATAGAAGTAAATGAAAAAGTAACAGAAGTGATAACAGATGAAGAAACACCTTTAATACTGGCGTGTTTGGACGAATATTACCCCATTTATAAAGATATTAGTTCGCATGTAAATGTAGCAGATGAGTCTGTAAAAATAGACGCACATACGGCGAGCAATGCACAGCTGGCAAAACAGGCTTGGGAAGTAGCACAAGGGTTTGTTGAAAACAAACGGCAGAAAAGGGTAGAAGAACTTAATGACGCAATGGGAAGTAGTAGGGTTATTGTAGATGATTTGGAAAAGATTGCTAAAGAAGCAAGTTACGGGCATGTAGAGCATGTGTTTGTGAGGAAAGAAAGGAAGGACGGGAATAATAAGAGTTTGGTGAATTTTATTGTGGTTAATTTGCTTAGAAAGGGCGGAGAGGTCTTGGAGTTGAAAGACGGCGATGTGCAAGGCGATCCGGATGTTGTCGCCCTCCTAAGACACCTCACCTCCTAACCCCCTCCCCCTGTCCCCCTCTCCATCAGCAGTTGATGGAGAGGGGGATTAAGGGGGTGAGGTTTTGCCAATTTTTATTGTAATAATGAATTTTTCCCCACTTGACCTATAGGGTATATTAAAGTATAATTACATCATAGCACTTTGACAACAAAGGCTTTTACGATAGATTTTAATGATGGACGTAGTTCTTGGAGAGGGACTGTAGGCCAATTTGTAAATGGTTACAGTTGGTCTTTTTTTTGTCCCTCGGGCGGTATTGGCATAGTCTTTTCGCATATTCAAAACAACATTGGAGGAAACATGTCGCGCAACAAGTTTTGGCTCGTCGTTCTGGCTATCGTCGTTTTGGTGGCAGGCTCCCTGGCCTCCACCAACCCCGCGTTCGCCCGTGAAGAAGCAAACAACACGGGTGAGGGGATCATCTTCATCAGGGGACAGTACGAAGGCCGCCCTGTGGAAATTGATCTCCACTGGACCTGGGAATATCCCAAGTTCATTTGGGAAGTCACCAGGATTCGGGTTCCGCAGGGATTCTCTCTACGGCAGAGAGGATTTCTGCACGTAGGGCTAACCCCCCAAGAAGTTATAACTGGGGGAAGCGTCTACGGATTCAACTTCGTGTGGGACCCTGGAACGGAACTCCCAAAAGGCGAGGTAACGGTCGCGGAAATCGACAGGTGCCTACCTAAAGAGTTCCAGGCAGACCCCCAGGAATACCTGTTCCCAACGGGGGGACGCCGGGAGAGTGAGGTCCTGATGGTGGAGGGATTCGCACACGGGGCAATTCCAGATTCGTCTGTGGATTGCTCCACGCCGACGGAGACACCTCCGCCGACAATGACCAACACGCCCGCCCCGTCCGCCACGCCTTCGTCCACCCCGTCGCCGACGCAGACTATACCGCTGATCACGCCGACGGGTACGAATACGCCGGAGCCCACGCTCACGTCAACGCCGACGCAAACGGAAACGCCGACGTGGACACCAACCAGCACGGTTACACCCGCGCCCTCGGCCACTCCAACCATTGTCCCCGAAAGCGGGACAGACACGTGGCTGAATCTCCTTCTCCAAGGTGGTGAGGGTCTCTCCGCGAGACCTCTGCTCATCCCTGTTGAGGGAGGTATGTGGATGGAAGGCGGGTTCTTCACGGCCGATGCCCGGGAATGCCCTGCATCCCAGTTCTTCCTGCGTATGCAGGAGGGGATGTGGGTTTACATATATGTTCCTGTTCCACAGGTGAACCCGTTCGGGGACAACAACCCTCGGGGAGTCATTATGTGGACGGGGAGCGGCCCGAATGACTATGTCATCCTGGAGCAAACCGTGCTCAACGAGCACAACCCCAGGATAACTGGTCGCTTCTGGGTCGCAAAGGTTTGGATCAATCCGGGTGTGAATCTCGTTGACCTGCAACTGGTCGACACCACCCGGATGTCTGCCATAGGTCTCACACCAGAGCCTTACGGCAAGTAGAACCCAGTCTTCAGCGCTGGCTAAATAGCCAAATACGCGCTGCCAGCGCTATCACACTTCTATCGGGCTGCATCTCGCTAAAGTGACAGAAATGTCATCAAGCTTGTAGATACAGCCCGTTAACAAAAGCCCTGTGCTTCTGATGAGAAATGGTCTATGACCATCTTCAACACTCAGAACGCAGGGCTTTTCGCATTTTTAAAAACAACTTACCAAAAACCCCACCCCGCGTGGAACAAAAATCACAAGCCCACAACATGCGGCAAAAAACGCCGCAATAAGTACAGCACCTGCTGCCACATCCCTCGCCTTCGCCGTAGCCTCATAAGACATTCCCAAATCATCCCTCAACCTATCGCACACCTCCTCAATTGATGTATTCACCAACTCCAAAGCCATCACCAACCCGGAAACCGCAAAAATAATCAGCCACTCAAAAACACTAATACTAAAAAAGACACCAAAAAACAAAACCAACATAAAGAAAATTAAATGAATCTTTAGATTTCGCTCTTTGTCACAAGAAAAAATACCCCTAAGAGCACACTTAAAACTTTTCCAAAAACTTCCATTTTTTAAATTTCTTTTTTTGTCCATAGAAAAATTATACATAATAAGGTGCACAATAGTAGTTTACCCGCCGTAATGGAACGTAGGCGGGTTACCCCCTCCTTGCCCCGTAGTCCACCATACCCTATACTAAATAGTCAAGGTGCATAACATTGAACCCAGGCGAAAAGAATTTATCACCAATTCCCTTATTCTGTTCGCCATTTGTTTAACTTCCCTCAACTACATAAGCCCTGTAATAAGCTTCCCACTTGCAACAATTATTCTAATAATCCTCCTGATCCTATACTTCCTGTCCAAACTGGGCTTTCATAAACTGGCCTTCCTAAACCTAATCCTCCTGTGTTCTATTCCATCGGTATACACACTAATCACCAGTTCAGGCAATTTTTACCTGGGTATACTATCTATCGCCCTGTTGGCACTCATAACTGGAGTTATTATCAGTCCAAAAACCGGTACTATTTATTTTTGTAGTTTATTTTTACTAGGATTAAGCCAATCAACGCCTGCGCGGCAAAATGCCCAACTAGAATCACTTGTTAACTTCATACCTTTTATTTTTCTACTAGGCATAATTCTCATAATCACATGGCTTACTAATAGAAAACTACGGGAAACACTAAGACTCGCCCAAAGAAGTGAACGGGCACTTCAACAAGAAAAAGAGCTGCTTGAACAAAAAGTAAAAGAAAGGACTAGATTTATCTATAAGTTAGCAGATTATGGCAAAGCCACTGCATCTTTAGTGCATGATTTGGCAACACCCTTAACCAATTTAACTATCAATCTGGAATACTTACAAGAAACGGCGGAACCGGAAAGTTTAGTAAAAGCAGTAAGAAGCGCCAGAATTATGGAGAGCTACATTGAGGAAGTGCGCGCACAGCTTAAAAACCAAAAGACAAATGTTTTATTTTCACCCACGGAAGAACTAAAAGAAGCAGCAAGTTTATTTGAAAACGTAAAAATAGTTAGTAAAACATCAGAGCAGCTTTTTGGCAGCCCCGCAAAGTTCGCACAAGCGGTTAGCAATTTAATGGCTAATGCGGTGCAAGCCTGCAAACAAGATGAAAGTAATGTAATGGTAAGACTGGAAAAACTTAAGAACAATCTGGTCTTAACCGTACAAGACTTTGGGGCAGGTATACCTTTAGAACAACTAGATAAAATCTGGCAACCTTTTTATTCGTCAAAAGCTGGTACCAATATGGGTATTGGGCTAAGCATTACCAAAGAGATTATTGAAACCGAGTTTCACGGTCACATTTCGGTAAAAAGTAAACTAAATTATGGCACTACTTTTACGGTAACGTTACCTAACAAGCTTAAGCTGAATAGTGATCATATTCATCAGCCATAGCTTCTTGTTTGGTGCTATGAACTGTGCCTTCTTTGTGCTCCGGAGGCGAGTAGATGGTGTATAGCTTTAGAGGCTTGTCTGCAGATGTGTTAATTAAGTTGTGCTGAGTACCTGCAGGAATGACTATGGCAAAATCATCCTCAACTTTGGTTTCCTGCCCATCTAAAATTACTACACCTTCACCTTCTTCTATTCTAATAAATTGATCTATGTTGCCGTGAACTTCCATACCAATGTCTTCATTAGGTTGAAGGGTCATAACAACTAGTTGACTGTTGGGAGCGGTAAATAAGACTTTTCGGAAATTTTCGTTGGCAAGGGTTTCTTCTTGGATGTTTGCTACATAGGGATTCATTCTATTTTCCTTTCGAAGAATTTTTTAAGATGTGTATATTTTATCAAATGTAAAAAGAGGAGCAGAGGCTGCATACTATGGTACACAAACCTCTGCGCATAGCTGGGGCAGAAATAGGAGAACGAAAAATAGAAATTGGATATCACAAATTGGAGGGGTTTAGACGGTGAGCCAATTTGTAATTCCAGATTTCTGAGGCTATATACGTTTTAGCATTGTATGAGGTTTAGTGCAAGAGTGGGAGAAGGAGACTGCTTTGATGGCGGCTTACTTTTATGTGATGTTTCAGCACACCCTCAGTCTCCCCCTCCTACATAGAATTGATCTCTCCTTGAGGAAGCCCTACAGGAAGAGATTAGAGAAGCACACTCTTCGTGTGTATTAGGAGTCCCACCTGATGAGAGTAACCCTTCGGAAGAAGACTAGCTTCCTCAGTACTGCCAACCCGGTTACTCAAAAACAGGTGAGGTTTGTCCTGTTTGAAGTCGCTTCTCCAATCTATAACTTCCTATAGGGCTTTGTTACTATATAGCAAATTTTGGTGTTGTAAGTCAAGAGATTTTAAAAAAGGAAGGGCCCGGAAGTGTGGAAGACAAGTGAACTAGCCAAAGCATGAACAGAACACTAGTCACTTTCTTCCAACAGCACTTCCGGGCGGATAGTAGTCTCTAAGAGTGGGCTCCCGTGTTAGACCTTGCGGATACTAACAATCAACTCGAACCAGTCGAAGCGAGCGGGAGCCCACCTCCTAAAATCAATTATGCAAAATATAGTGTGAAAATGTCAATAGGGAAATGTAACGATTAACGACTAACTACTGACTTCTAACAACTAACAGGGAATTCTTATAAAGAGCATGTCAGTAGTCAGTAGTTAAATAAACTTCCTAATATCTGCTTGCTGCTTTAGGCCTTCCAACCACTCATAAATCTTCCCTTGCAACTTCTGATTCCTCAAATAATCCACAGCTTGCTTCTTCTTCTCATCTTCAGTACCATCAATCTGATCCGCATAATCTTCCAATAGCTGCGCCACTTCTTCATCAGTTACTTTCACATCGTCTGCAAAATACTTTTCCATTCGTAGCTGCAACACCACTTGCGATTCCAAATCTTTCATAGTCATATTACTGCTTGCAAGGGCCGCTTCCAAGTCGCCACCAACGCTCTGTTTTATCTCATCAAGCTTTGCGGCAAGCTCATCTTCGGTAACGGCCACTTTCTGCTTATCTAATTCAGCCTCTGCTAAATTCTGGGAAATAAGATCTTCCAGTACACTTGCACCAAAGTTTTGAACTAACTTGCCAGTAAGTTGATATCTAAATATGGGTCTGTTATCTATTGTAGCTACAACAAAAAGATCCTTTTTTTCCTTCACCAAGTAAGCGGCGCCACCTAAAACAAGCACAGAAAAGACCAACAGAAGCACTCGAGATATTAGCTTTTTATTGTTACCAAGGGATTCTTTAGACAGGGAGTTTTTCAGGTTGTTTATAAAGTTAAGTTTAATCATAATACCTATGGATTATACACACTTTCCTCTAAATTGCTAAAAGTTTTATAACTAGATACAATAACCCCTATGGCTGCCCCCATACACTATGAGTTCAAATATTTTGAACCTAATTGCCTTTCTGGTAATTTCTCTTTCCAAACCAGGTTTAACCCCACAGGCAGACCTTCTTTTGCCCTCTGACAGCCAAATCATTGTGCAAACAACCCAGGACATATTGCTTAATGTTCCATTTACCCACCAAATAAATGACCTTCCGGAAACTGAAAAATCTTATATTAGGGGCACTGCATGCGGCCCGGCAGCATTAACCATGATCTTGGATTATCTTGGAGAAGATTACACTTTGTCACAGGTTATTAGCAAATTACCAACTAGTGTATATGTCAAGGGCGATAGATTCTATAATCTATACGAAGGTGCTAGTTATTTCGCAAAAGAAACTCAAAAAATAAAGAACACACCTACAGCTATTTACGAGACCTTAGTTAGGGGTAACCCAGTTATTCTAAATGTCCAGAACTATGACGGTATAACCGGCCATGCCTTGGTTATTGTGGGTATGCTTGGCTACAACGGAGACACCGCACAAGCCCTTGTTATTCACGACCCCTTTAGGGGACCATATAGAATATTTAACTATGCAAGTTCCACAACTACTCTAAAGCAACCGGAAGGCTGGGATAACTACATTGGCATACTCGAACCTTTTTATCTAAAGAACAAAACCACACTCCTGAGTGCTAGAATATAAAACATGAAAGTAAAACTGGCGTTACTTTTTGTCTCCTTAGTAACTTTTTTAGCTGTTAGTTATTTTGACCAAAAACCCACCACCATTTTTAAACCCAACGTAAGACTTGGAACAATAGATCTAAGTGGTAAAAGCTGGCCTGAAGGCACAGCCCTTATAAATGGCATCTTCACTAAACCTGTTTATCTAAATACCCAAAACACCAGCAGAGCAGTGACTTTTCCGGAAATTGGCATTAGCTTAAATAGAGATAGGTTATTTAGATACACTCGAGTGTGCAGAGTTATAACTCCCCCGCTTTTTTGTAAAAACACATCTAATGAGCCAGTCATTGCAGATGAGCTGTTGGCCGTAAATTTTGCCAAGCTAGATGCGTATCTAGACAGTTTGGAAACTGAGCTGGCCTATATAAAAAATAACAACATTATTAATTTTGATGACTACTCGTTTAGGACATTAAGCCCGGATGCAGTAATTAAAATAGACAGATCCCCTTTTGCTGACCGGGCGGCTATTGCAAAAGTCATTAATGAAGAGCGTATAAAAATAGATTTAGCAGTAGAAACTGAAGATGACTTTGACTTGCAGCACACTGAGACACAAGCCTTGATAGACAAAATAACTACGCCACTACTTATCAAATATGGAGGTACACCCATATATGTTCCCAAAGAACAAATGGCAGCTTTTATTTATACTCAGGAAATAAACGGGCTGATGCATGGATTCATTTCGGCTTCTAGAATTGAAACTTATCTTAAAGAACTAATGCCGAAATATGAATCTGATGATGTAAAACTTCTATTAACAGATGCCGTTACCGCTGTAAGAAGGGCAATTTTGTACCGGGCGGCAGATGAACAGGTTAACCAGGCAGTAATTTTGCCTATTGAGGGTTTACCCAGAACCAACGGAGAATTGCATGACGCATACCTTGAAGTTGTTAAGCCGCAGCAGCGGCTATACAGGTTTGAACACGGAAAGTTAGTAAAAACTTATATTGTATCAACAGGGCTAACTTGGGACACACCGGCTGGCGCATATAAAGTATTAGGTAAGCAAAAAATGACCATTTCGTATTTTGGAAATTGGTATATGCCTTATTATTTGCCTATTGGAAAGATTTTTAATACTTACCAATTCGGCTTTCATGCTATTCCATATCACATGGATGCTGCCGGAAATATTTATTCAAGGGATGAAAACACTATGGGCAGCCCAGCTACTGGAGGTTGTATTCAGCTTAGATACGAAGAGGCTAAGGAGTTGTTTGAATGGGCAAAAATTGGAATACCGGTGTATGTTTATGACTAACTACTGACTACTAACTTCTGACTTTTTTAAAGTTAGTAGTTAGCTGTAAGCAGTTAGAAGTTATCTAGCAAACCCTTTTTGCTTTTTTGCGGATTCTTTTCTTGTCTTTATTTGGTTGTGCGTGCTTTTTGTGTTTTTTCACTGTCATAACACATGAATTCTAACAGAAATAAACATTTATTTAAATAGCGCATGATAAAATAGAAGTCAATGAACTCTTTAAAAAAACTACTTTCTTCCAACTACATAGATATAGTAATTATCTTAACAGTTGCTATTGTCACCAGACTAAAAAACATAACCAAAGACGATCTATGGTTTGATGAAGCCTTTATTGGCCTGCTAATGCGCGCGGATAAATCTTCTTTCCTAAAAGAAATAACTAATGATGTACACCCCCCACTCTACGCATTTATTAACAAAGGCTGGAGTTTACTCTTCGGCGTCAGTGACTTTACCCTTAGATTACTGCCGCTTGTCTTTGGAGTTTTTACAGTATTTTTAATTTACATAACAGTTAAAAAACTATTCACCAAAGAAATAGGAGCTATTGCAGCATTTTTAGCAGCAATCAACCCTTTTCTAATCACCTATTCCATTGAAGCCAGATCTTACACATTTTTTGGCTTTGTAATACTACTGGCTGTGTACTTTCTAATAACAAGAAAGTACTGGCTGTTTACATTTACTGTCATTGCTGCCTTAGCAACTCACTACATGACCTTTGCTTTTCTACCACCGCTTATGGGGTACTATGCCTTTAGTAACAGGAAAACATTACTAAAAGAGTTACCTAAACTGGCACTTATAGGAGCAATAGCAGCAGGGCTTTTTATGAGGGGTAACCAAAGCAATAATGACCTAAACATTGGCTGGGCGCGTCCATCGGAACTTACAAATATTCAAAGAAGCATAACTGCCTATTCTTTTGGAGTGAAAGCCCGATTGGCAGGAAGTGATGCGCTAAATGACCTGAGTTTTATTCTGGACACCACCTCATTAGGCACCATCATTTTTATTGCACTAGTGGTAGGTGTCACCATTCTAATTTATAAAACTAAAGATAACCCAGCACAAACAGAAAAAGTGGTGTTTTTAATTGCCATGACTGTAATTCCTCAGCTAGTGGTTATTTTTTACGGTATTGTGACTAATAAAAGCATTTACGTGGAAAGATACTTACTACCTTCAGCAATCTTTTACTTAATGGTAACAGCAGTAGTATTAGGCAAATTGGTAAGATTTGAAACAATGGGCATAATGGTAGTTCTATATATTGTAACTTTGCTTAGAATTTCTTCCCCTGGTTACTATGAAGGAATGAAACTTTTGGCTAAAAGGTTTTCCGGCCGAAATGAAGCAATTGTATTTACTTCTCCTATCGAATTTGTAGTAGGCAAATATTATGTGCAGGATGCGGAAGTTAAGTTATATGACCCGCAAAACCCCTATGAAGATTTTAGCGGCTGGCCTTTTATTGAGCCGGAGGATCAAATTGTAGTAGGTAATCCTAAATATAGTGTGTTTATTGCCGCAGATGAAGGCAAGATGGCTGATGAATTTTACCAGCCTGATTCAGAACTTAAGTTTGGCAATTATAAATTGTTTGTTAAGAAGAACTAACCGTTAACAAGTTTTACAGAAAACTTCATGCGCTTGACATTACCTTCTTCGTCCTCTATTTCCGGGCTACCGCTTTCTTTGTAAAAATCTACCAAATCTTGAGACAAAATTTCTTTATGCTCTTTAAGCTCTGTCTGAACATCTTTAATTTTGTCTGCAATATTTTGATAGGAAGAGTTGGATAAAACCTGGTCCTTTCTTACTTTCGTTTCTTCTCTGTGTTTTTGAGCCTGTTCTTGAATTTCCTGGTACTGAGGGTCATTTTCTAGAGATTCTTGATATAGAGCTCTTAATTTTTTAAGTTCTACCTGCAAATCTGCAATTATTTTCAGACGTTTGTTAATTGATTCTTGGTTCATAGGTTTATAGTGTAACACAAAAGATGGGTAGTGTATTATGTATAGTAATGAAGGTAGTTAAGGGAAATAAGCTAGAGGAAGTTGATGTAACAGAGCTCATTAAACAATACTCCAGACTTGTAATTGATCTTGGAACTGGGGACGGCAAGTTTGTTTATAAGAACGCGTTAACACACCCGGATACTTTATTTATCGGCATTGACCCTGCACCTAAGCAACTGCAAATTTATGCCAGAAAGGCTGCCAGGAAGAAATTGCCTAATGTACTGTTTGCACCTGCTGCGGCTGAAAATATTCCGCAAGAACTAACTACTAGCGCAGATGAGGTGTTTATTATTTTGCCTTGGGGAACGTTACTACAATATGTAGCTGCACCCGATACCACCAAACTAATTGATATAATAGGGTTACTGAAACCAGAAGGTAAATTAAATATCATTTTCGGCTATTCTCCAGAATTTGAACCTTCGGAGTTTGAGAGGTTGGGCTTAGCTAAAATAAGTGGCGAATATATTGAGAAAAAACTAGTTCCAGCCTATACGCAACTCGGGTTGGAGTTAGTAAAATTTAGTATTCTGAATAAATCTGCTTTAAGGGAACTTGAAACTACCTGGAGTAAGAAACTGGCATTTGGCCAAAAGCGGCCAATTTTTCATTTGGTGTTTGAGAAACGGGAGTACTCGATAATTTGAGGGAATGGCTATACCACTCCCTCAAATATAAGACCATTATTTTGTCTTTACAACTACACTTCCTGCAAGTTTGTCGTGCCAGGTTTGCTTTTTTGGATCCCACAACATCCAAAGATACCCTAGTAAAAGAACTATAGCTGACAGGAATTTACCGATTATTTCTCTAAGTATGCCTTCACCCCAGTTAAGGTTTCTTTCTTGACCGTCTTTTTTAACACGAATATTCATTACTTTTTTGCCAAGAGTGGCACCATATATAACAGTCATTACCACATAGTAGACAGGACCTAATAAACTAAAAGGGTTGGAATAAACCACAGAGCCTTCGCCAGACTGTACTCGTGACACGCCAAAGATACCGCCTAATATGCCTGTTACTAACCCTACTAAGAAAGCATCGATAATAAGAGCAACAAATCTTTCACCAAAGGTCGCATAGTTAACACTAGCTACTGAAGCCGCAGCTTCTATTGGGCCTTGAGGCTCCGCCGGGGGTTGAGGTGGTTGAGGAACTTCTGTTGGATTTTCAGCAGTCGTATTTTCTTGATTAATTTCATCCATTTAACTTCACCTCCTTTGGAGTGTATTTTTACATATATTTTTGAATATGTATATGGAAGAAGTGGTAAAATAGCGAGAATTAGCAGGATAGCGGAGTGTAGCGCCCTGCCCGCAACGCCTGAGCAAGCTCAGTCTTGCGATGGCAGGCGGGAGTTGGTAGCGTAAGATGTTTTACTATACCTATGTCTATGTGCTAAAAAGCAAGAAAACTGGTAAATTGTACGTAGGTTATTCTGAATCAATAAGGAAACAGCTTCTGTTACACAACAAAGGTAAAGTGGATGCAACAAAATATGGGCGTCCTTGGGAACTCGTTTACTTTGAGGGCTGCCTAAGTAAAGAAAATGCTTTAAAACGAGAAAAGTATTTGAAGACAGGTTTTGGGAGAAGATTCTTGAAAACTAGGTTATGATTATCCGCCGCAACAACATTTGTCTTGCATGGCGGCACGTCGGGGTGTAGCGCAGTTGGAAGCGCGTACGCATGGGGTGCGTGAGGCCGCAGGTTCGAGTCCTGTCACCCCGACCATCCGTCGCAGACAGATTTCCTTTATAGAATAGCTAGACAATACCAATTTAGAAATAATTCTATCGACTACTGTTAACGCTTTGGATGGCACGGCCACATTTGCTGACAAGTAACCAAGTCCCTGCCTGCCCGCCGAAGTCCGAAGGACGTAGGAGGGTCACCCCGACCAGAATGGGCATCAAAGTGACCAGTATGCCTAAATTTTCTTTTAACGGCTTGCAAAAAGCCTTGTTGTTTTTTAAACTCCCGAACCGCTGTTTTGATTGACTTGGCTTGATTTTTTTAATTTAGCTACTTTTCAGTTGGTGCGTAGTCTTCGTTCTTCCAATATATTTTCTGATTTTCTAAATACTGACTAGCATGCTCCTTTGATTTGGTTAGCACCATTCGCGTATTAAACTTCAACCTTGCTCCCATTTTACTCTTATAAGGGTCGGGACCTCTAGAAAGGTCGTACTTCTTTACACCTTGCTTGATACAATTCTCGATATCATATCCATAAAGCAAAGTTCCTGGTCTTAGCTTAGAGAATGTAGGATCATGCCCTATTGTCATATTGAATCTAACCAAGTCTTTCTCGATACCCAGAATTGTTGCACAAAGCGTTTTATCTATTTCCAAAAAAACCAATTTCAAGTCGCCTTCGTTTTCCAAAGACGAAATATACTCTGTTACCAGGTTTCTAACAGGAGTTATTTTGTAGGCTCCTTTGTCACCTCTGTTTTCACGCACCTTTTGATGTAGACGAAAGTGCTCTTTCAAATCACTAAACCCACCTTGTATATAAGTAACATTTTGTGTGTTTCTAGCAGCATATCTGCGGTAGTAATCTATATCAGACCTATCTCTTTTAGATAACGTTCTTAGATAGTCCTCCCATTTATCAGGGAGATCTATTTCAAAACAAGGGCAGTATTTACTATCTAGATAATAAAACAATCCATGTTTAATTGATTTTGTTCTCAAAATATTAATATAAAACGCAGAATGCGGTATATCTTCCAAATTTAAAACGTCTAATCTAGAGAGACTAAACCATTCGAGAAAGTTATCAATTACATCTTCTGCTTGCTCAGTTTTTAGCAGTAAATGTATATAATCAGTGCCTCTGGTTCCTATTGGTTCCAATACGGAAAGACCTAGTTGTTCTCGTACCCACATTGGAAAGATTGCGCTAACAGTACCGTCTAAATCATATCTAAATACTTTTAGCTGCTTTTTCCCTTTAAAATACTCCCAGTACAAGTAATTCCAATTCCAGCTTTGGTAGGGTGTAGTATACTCAAATACTTTGTATAATTTTTCCCAATCAGCTGCCATCTTTCTAAACGACTCTTCATCATTCACAATTTCCACGTTCATCTAGTGTTAGTTCCAACGCAAGTTAGTAAGTGGTTAGTTTTATTCTTCAACTCATCATGCTTTTGAAACGGGATTTTGAGTATTTCTTCAATATCCTCGGTCCCAACAGAGGTGTCTATTTTCAGTAGTTCGTACGTACTTTTCACAACATACTCATACTCAAGTAGTAAATGCCGCATTCTCTCCGGGTGATCAGAAAGATTTGCGTATATATTATCAATAGAGTTATAGGTGGAAATAAACTTTTGGGCAGTTTTTTTGCCGATACCCGGTACCCCCCTGACATTATCCGTTGGGTCCCCTTTCAACGTTAAATAATCAACATAGTATTTACTTTCAAAACCGAAGACCTCATAAAAACTATCATTATCCATGATCTCTGGTTGTTTTCTTCCCATCTTTACTACGTTAAGGGAATCATCCAACAGTTGGAGAAAATCTGCGTCATTCGAAAATATCAATGTATAACTTCTAGCTTTGCTTCTCACAGCTAATGCCCCTATATAATCATCGGCCTCAAGATTGTCAGGTTCAATATATGGAATGCATAAAAAGGTTAAGATTTTCTTTATTATGGGCAACTGCTCATACATTCCCGTATCTGAATAGTTCCGGTTTGCTTTATAGGAGGTATTTTGAGCCACCTTTTCAGAGATACCGGTTTCCGAGTCAAAAACAACAACAATGTTAGAAGGGTTTACAGAATCCACCACTTTTCTTAGGTATGCAAAAAAACCATATACAGCATTCACTTGCAGACCACTTGGCAATTTTGCACTATCTGGAACTCCATAATATGCCCTATATAGGTAGTGACTTCCATCCATTATCAGTATTCTTTTTTCTTTAGAATTTGTTAACATTCTTAATTTCCAGTTTACTATAATTTATCTTAAGCTTATGTTTAAGTAGATGCTCGCTAATTTTCTTAACCATTTCATCCTTTTTCCTGGGAGTTCCTAGTGCAAAATAGAGATCATCACTAAATCTTGCATAATTTTCTGGAAAGCACTTATCAAAGGGTATAAGGTAGACATTTGATAGAATAGGGGACAAAACATTGCCTTGCGGCAATCCTTTATTTGTATGAGAAACACTCTTTTGAATCTTAACAAGGATGTCTCTACTTACACCAATATTGTGTTCTAGAAAATTAAAGAGTGATTCTCTATCAATTTGATCAAAATATTTGGCTATATCTAAATGAAGGATATGCTCGAGACCGGTATTAAGTAAGTAGCTATGCAAGTCCTTCATTGTCACACCTTTTCTATAACCGAAAACATAACTTTTCAAGTTCTTCTCAATGTCATGTTCAATTTGTAATTTCAGGTACATTTGCAACCATCTTTCATGGATGCAATAAACAAATATTTCCCTTTCTTTACCTCCATAATCAATTATAGTAGTTGTCTTTATTGACAAGGAGTTTACTTGATTCTCAGTATATTTGCCCAAAACCACATTTTTATGCTTGTTATAATCTTTTTTTATCTCTCTTAAAGAAACGCCATCTAGACCGGGGCAACCATAATTCCTTCTTAGAAGTTTAAAGGCTTTATCGAGTAAGTCTGTTGTCATATTAAATAGGCTGAATTAGGCGTGTATCTCCCTAACTCAGCCTAGGTTTAGTATACCAGGTATGCATTATTGTTAGAGGATTTTATATGATATTATTCTCAGCATATGGGAATTTTAATATATATCGCCGCGCCACTATTTAATGAAATGGAGTGGCACAGAAATTTACATATAAAAAAACTCGTTGAGGATTTGGGTTTTGTAGTCCACTTGCCACAAGACAAAGCAGGTAGGTTTAGTGACTTAAGCAAAAACACAAGTGACACCGCAAAATTAAGAAAAACAATTTTTAATAATGATTTAGAGGGCGTTAAAAAATGTGACATAATATTGTGTTTACTGGATGGAAGGGTACCAGACGAAGGAACATGTGCTGAACTTGGAATGGCTTATATTTTAGGAAAGAAATGTGTTGGTTTTAAAACAGATATAAGAAGCATGGATAAACAGGGTTACGATAATATTATGATAACAGAAAGTATTGGACAGAATATGGCTGAAACAGAAGAAGAACTTGTAAAAATTTTGACTACAATAAAAAATGAGTCTGAGTAATCTTAACAAAAAAGAAATATGGACAATAGTTCTGCTTGTGGGATCATACCTCGTATTTCAAGCGTTAGCTGATATAGGAGCAACAAAGATTGTGCGGATTTATGGTTTTGCTATACCTGCGGGTACATTCATTTTCACCTTAACTTTTACATTGAGAGATATGTTACATAAGAGGCTAGGAAAAGAGTGGGCAAGAGCAACAATTCTAACAGCGGGAGGCCTGAATTTGATAATGGCTTTTTACTTACAACTAATGACGTTTCTTCCTTCCCCAAAGTTCTTCGCATTAGAGGGGGCATGGAATTCAATTTTTGGTTTAGTGCCTTCAATTACTATTGCTTCTATAATAGCTGAAGTTGTTAGCGAATTGTTAGATACTGAAATATACCAGCTGTGGAAAAGTCGCTTTGCCAAATTTCCCCAGTGGTCAAGGGTTTTGGTCAGTAATGCTGTAAGTTTGCCAGTAGACTCACTGATATTTGCTGTTTTGGCCTTCACTACCTTACCTCTGATTTTTGGTGGGGAATCCTTGGGCATATCTACAGCTCTAGGACTAACACTAGGTCAAATAGTATGGAAGGCTATCGTAACTGGGGTAAGCTTACCTGGCATTTACCTGGTCAAGGACAGAGATTAATTTCCCTTATATCATCCTCAAAGGTACGTATATCTTTTTCCGGATTAAAATATTTGTCTATATATACTCGGCTTGACGAACTCAAACGAGTATAAAACTCGGGGTTCTCGAATAACCTCTGAACAGCGGGATAAAGTGACTCTCTGTTATCGATCAGGACATAATTACTGATCAGTTGGGAATGTCCTCTAACTCCTATGTCATTTGCTATAACAGGCAATCCAGCTGCCATATAATCCAAAACCTTAAGGCTAATACCTGATCCATACGAGGGACAAGCGAATGCTAAATGATAATCCAAGAAGAGGTCATTTATGCTATCCACTTTACCTTTTAAATTGAGGTGGGGGAACTTCTCTGCAAGCGTTGCCAAATCACCTTCTCCTACAACGTCAATTTCAAGCCTAATGCCATTCGTCACACAATCTTTGTAGGTGTTCTCCAGGACTTCTAAACCCTCTATATTGGGGGGATAAGACATGTTTCCAAGGAAGAGTGCTTTAACAGGATTTCCTAGTTTCTTCCTTAAGGAGTAACGTATTCTCTTAGTATCAATAATAGGATGCCTTACTCTGATTTTATGCGGGTCTATCCCTACATTCTGTAGTTGTACTTTATCCATTTCCGTCTTTGCCCAATATAAATCCACGTATTTATCTGCAGCGAGAAGTTCTTGTTTTTGTTTTTCCACTACATCAGGGGACAAACCTCCCATTTTCGATAAAACATGGTCTACATTTTGTATATCGTGGATTATTTTTGATTTCAAAGTCTCCTTAAAGTAAACCCCTTGTCGTAAAATAACTTCAGATGTGTCAAAAATCAGAGTACGAATAGAGTATTTTCGTAATACGTCTATTTGTGACGTAAGATCATCATAAAATACTTCTGGATCTATACATACAGTACTAAATGGTAATTTTTCATAAATATATGGATCTTCCCACCCTCTATAACATCTAAACAAAAAAACATTTAGCGGACTTCCTGCAAGGCCTACCAAAAGATTCATAAAGTAATAGGCAGCTCCTGTTGTAGTGGGGTGGAATACACCATCGAGAAAAATTGCAATGTTTTGATCCTGACCTCTGATAGTTTCACGCTCATAAATACGAAATGAACCATCCTTGAACAGTTCAGCATTGAACTGTCTCTTGCTTTCCAAGTCAATATACTTAAACCAGTGCGGTAAAAAAGGTTTATTTTGTGGCATATTCACTCTCTTTTAAATGGATAATATTCAGTTCTGTACCAACTTGTACACAAACCTCTCTAATAACATCATAGTAGGGTACCCAATCAGTATGAGTTTGTTCATCTAAACCATAGAAATCTATTTTGGAAACACTTAACTGGTGGAACTGACCCGCAACCTTTTCAACCATTGCATCAACATGTTCTTTCTCCAATCTAAGGTCATAAAATGGAATCGGATCATTGGTTTTCAAGATCCCGTATTTACCAGAAAATATGATCATGGGTAACGACAATTTCTTGCTTATTCTGTATACATATGCAACACGGTTGTCCGTATATCTCTGAATAGCTGGAAGAAGGACCTTGCTCTCATCTTTGTCTTTACTACACGTTGTTAGAATGTATTTCATTCACAAGCCTTTCTGCAACAACTATATTATCGAAGTTATTTATAAAATGCACTTTGTCTTTACTAGATTTGTCTCTATAGTATTTGTAATTTCTACGTAGCGTCCGTATTTTTTTGCTTAGATCTTCTATAGCATTCGGTGTAAAAAAAAGTGCATTCCGTTTTACAAGATTCTTAAAATTCGTGGCATCCGCAACTATCAGAGGAACACCAGCAACGGAGGCTTCTAGTGCTGCGATTCCAAACGTCTCATAAGTTGAGGGTAATACAACAGCATAGGATTTCTTAACCATCGCTGGGACATCCACCCAATTTATGTTGGGTAAAAATTTAACTTGATTCTCTATCCGTAGTTCTTTGACAAGTCTTTCCATTTTATTAACTACGTTAGCGGAATCCCCAAAAGGAAATTTTCCTGTACAAAGTACTAATTCCAAACCATCGTCCTTAATTGTGCTGAAGGCATTGACTAAGACGTCAACATTTTTTCCTTCCGCTATCCTTGAATTACAGAAGATATATTCCTCTGGAATGCTAGAAGGATCACTATATAAGGAAGTATCGATAGAGTTTGGTAAAATTTTCATTTTTACATCCCTAGCCACATTAAATTTACCTTTTATTTCTGTTTCCAAAAACCTGCTTACAACAAAAAAGTTAGCGTATTGGTTAAGTAGGGAACGTTCCATTATCGGTCTTGTTTCTGGCCAATCATTGGCTATATGATAAGACATAGATATGGGGATGTTTCTCCTGTTAATGTAAGCGGTCGCTTCTAGGATTCCCCAAATAGGATCCACAACAACAACGTGGTCTGGCTTACATTTCTCGAGGAAGGAATCAAGGTCACTGTTAATAAGTTTGCTATGATCTTGCAAATAGGAAATGAGTCTGTTTACATTCCCATCATATTTTGTAGGTAGATGTTTCGACTGATATACGTTAGCGGGAAGATTCCCATTAGTACTTAGATATGTTGAACTAGTAAAAACAGAGACCTCATGCCCAATATCCTTCAAGCCTTTAGTTAAATTGAAAAGTGCATTCTCAATACCCCCAAAAATATTTGTACCATATGTCAGAAATGTAAATGCTATTCTCATCAAAAGAGGGAAAGATTGGCTAACTTCCCTAAAATGGGTACCTGGATGAAACCTTCCGCATATTTGACTTCCGACAGTCTAGAGCCAAGCAATTCATTTTGATCTGTGGCCACTTTCTTCCACATGTCGAACGGTTGTGATTTGTAAATTTCTATCGCCGCCATTTTAAGATCAAAATAATCAGACACATCAACGTAGATGTTTGGATTGAAAACTCCATCTAAACAAATTTCATTATATGTATCCGCACATAACAACAACTTGGGTTTTCCTTGCCTGATTCTTGAGTTAATTATCGAATTCGACACTATTTCAAAGACAGCGCGATGCTCCGGATGAGAGTCTTGCGATGTATGTGTTATAAGAATTTCCGGACTAAATTCTTCTATCTCCTTTGATACTAGCTCGATGTTGGGCTTACTGAATTCAGGGTTATCTTCAACTATTGAGAGTTCGGACCCTAAAATACTTGCGCCCCGTCTCGCCTCATCTTTTCTCGTGCCATCTGTTGTAAAGCAAACAACCAGGGATTTACCACCACGTTTATCCCATTTGGCTATTGTTCCACCTGCCCATATTTCAGCATCGTCAGGATGGGCAAATACTGTCATCAGCTTTTTACCTTTTGGGTCCATAGTGCAATTATACAGCAAAGATGGTAATACCTTTTAGTATATTGAGCAGTTCTAATCCTGTTTCCCCGACCATCCGTCGCAGACAGATTTCCTTTATAGAATAGCTAGACAATACCAATTTAGAAATAATTCTATCGACTACTGTTAACGCTTTGGATGGCACGGCCACATTTGCTGACAAGTAACCGAGTCCCTGCCCGCCGAAGTCCGAAGGACGTAGGAGGATCACCCCAACCACTCGAAAAACAAAAAACCAATAGGAGGTCTTGCTCACGAATAAACTTAAGTGTAAACTATAAGCAAGGAGTTTTTTTATGCCTAAATGGTTAAAGATAATACTGATAATTTTGGCATTCATCTTTTTAGTGCTTATAATTGTGCCAATTACAATAGGTATACTATCTACAGCTAGACCTGGAGAAGCCATAGAGCGCGCAAATCAGATGAAAGAGATGAAAACTCAATAGACGTTCTACACCACAAAGAGTTATAGTGTCGAACACGTACCAACTCGAAGAAGAAATGTATACAGGTATTTATCGGAAAATGATTTCTACCATGATTTCATGATGGATCATTACGCCGAACTTGTTAACAGATAAGTACTTAGAAACAACCGTGATAGAATTTGACCATGATCATCGTCCTAAACAGGAAAATAATCCCCGAAGAATTCGAACAAGCACGTGAAGCTTATCAAGACTACATAAAAACCGTTATTGATATTGAAAAAAACATTCTGGCAGTTGGAGGAGAATATCACATAGATTGTGAAGAGGTACTCATAAACAAAGGCTCAAGATTGGAAAATCTTTATGGCGGTGGATATCGAATAAGTACAAAAGAAGTAGAATATATGGCAATGAGTAACTATAAACCAGCACTTAACAAAACAACTTATGAAATAATGGACAAAGAGATAAGAGATAAACTTTTTAGTCTTACCAAGGAGTTTTTGGAAATATGACAAGAGACAAAAAATTTATCATTGATTCTATAAAAATGGATTTGTTTAGGATTGTAACAGCCACCGGAGATTTAACTAAAGAAATTCCACAAAAATCAGTCAAAGAATTTTTGGAACATGCAGACAAGGATTTTGACAAAATCGAGTTAAGCACCCACGAAAAGGAAATTAGGAATAAACTGAGAATTCTTAACAGCACTTTTACAGACTTTGCCGATCCAAAAGCGCGACTGCGTTGGGCTGAAGATGTCTTAACCGCCCGCTGTAGATTATAAAAAAAACCGTCGTATCATATGGGTGATTACGGAAAAATTGTATACTAATTACATGAACTACTACCTAAGCTACCTCATAGGTGCGGAAAACATTAGCAACACTGAACTTGCAGACATAGATGCAGAAATCATCGAAACAACACCTTCCGGTAGCAGAAAGCTAAAAATCCCAGACCAAAACATAGATCAATACATAAGTTTAGTTAAAAAGTAAACTTTCAAATGGTTATTGGAATGAAATAATTGGTAAAAACAATATCTTCTTTGTTTTCAAGCATCCGGACGGCAACATACAACAGATAACCTTATCGCAAGAAACTGAGCCACAAATAGATAAACTGTGTGCAGAGTTCAATAGTGAATCTCCGGATAAAACTGCAAATGTATACAGGTATTTATCGGAAAATGACTTCTACCATGATTTCATGATGGAAAACTACGAAGAATTAGTAAACAGATAAATACTTAAAACCTCATCAGCCCTACAAAAGGAGTGCAGGCCAAAGGTGACTATAGATTATAATTGAAAAACTGCCTTAGCAGAACTCAAAAATCTCTATCATATAACCTAAGTTCAGCAATACTTAAAAAGTGTTTACTATTTAAGGTAGCAAGTTCAAAATCATTATAAATGCAAGTTGCAGCTATAGCGGCATCGGCAAATTCCATGGGGCTAAGATAGAAAGCATCTGATTTAAACGCTGTTCATTTTTCGTACTTTGGCCCTCGTATAATTCCTGCAAGGTTATAACGGAGATACATAAGTTTTGCATACTTTCTGTCTCATTAAGTTTCAATAAACGAGTCTGGGTACCAGCTCTTTGACGTAGATGGTCAATAATAATGCTAGTATCCAAAACTACCACTCTTTTTTCCTTTTGCGGGATGCTTCCAGCTCTAATTTCTGCCTTTTTTTAATAGTCTCTTCGTAGGTATCATTTCTCCAAGAGCCGACAGTACTTTCAAGCACTTGCCTATAAACATTATTATTAGGAATATCAGGAATAACGGCTTTGACGGGAGGAATAACCAACTGTCCTTTAGTGTTTGTATTAGATATTTTTTCATCTTTCATACTAGTATGTATATTATTACTCTCTAGCCCTGTCAATTTTTTTTCAAAAGATAGTACAATTGAGCCACTTACTAAGCGTATGCACATACTCATACCCACTTTAATCATAGCCCTAACCATAGACCTACTCATGTTCATACCCACATACCTGCGCAAAACAGACAAACTTACAGACGTTTCTTATGCTTTAACATTCATAATTGTTTCACTTTATGCTTTGTTAAAGACAGGAATAACCCTTCTTGCTCTAATACTAGTAACAATGATCTCTATCTGGGCTATTAGACTAGAGGGCTATCTTTCTATCCGAATCAAAAAGATTAAGAAAGACAAAAGGTTTTACGGCATAAGAGAAATCTGGCGGAAATTTCTTCAATTTTGGCTTCTACAAGGTGTTTCTGTTTGGGCAATTCTTATTCCCAGCACATTTTTTTGGAAACAGAGTAGAAGGTGTACCGCCCACAGCCTTGTTTGGGGTAGCTACTTACTAAAAGAAATATAACGAGCGCGGAATAGTATAGTTAATAACCAATAATAGCCTTTACCTTCTTGTCATATTCTGTTATAAGCCTTCTAGCCTGATATTGAAGTGAATCAGAATTGTTAGAAATCTGCTGCTGTTGTTCTCTTATCCTTCGAGCAACAATACGGTCTATATATAATGAATACTTTTCCTCACCTACAATTGCCACGTGCCCTTCAGACTCTTTTACATCCTGATACCTTTCAGATCCTTGAGGTTGATAAATGTCCTTTGTTTTCAAAACGTGAGACCAATCAGATAGCAAGGTTGTCCACGCATCTGCCAGGTCGCGCTGTTGAGGAGTTCTACTTGCATCTTCAATATTTGCAGCTTGTTCTCCCCAGGCAGCTAACCAGGTAAAAGTACTGGCTCTAACGTGTGCAGCAAAAGACACCTGTGGATAGAACGCCCTTTTTGCACGTAGTTCTACTAGAGGCCTTTTATCTTGAGGGTAAGCTACTGCGGCATTCTCACTCCTAACTTTGTGATATGGAAAATAGTATTTGCCACCATCAACACAAGTGGAAATTTTCCTATAAGGATCAGAGAATGCGCTGTGCCCAGCTTCAATCACTTCTAGAAGAGTTTCTGAAACATCTCTACCAGGAGAATTATAGTCTGCCGCGTCTAGGATAGCTGTTACTTCCATAAAGTCTGTCCTTTCAGGGTTAAGTTCAACGCCCCCAATAGTCTGATGAACACTAAGCCTATCACTAAAAGCACCAGCTCTCGCCGCATAGACAAAATCTCTTAATTGCATTCTAACTGACACAGAAGGATCAGTTATTAGCTCCTCCTGGGAAAATAGCTCATCCTTAACTCTAAAAGGGGCAAAAGCCTCCAGCCGCTTAGCTGGGCTGGGGACTAGTAACCTAATAGCATTAACATCCCGAATAGTCAGATCCTCACCTTGAGAAACCTGCAAATTGCCTAAAACAAGATGCAGAGGTCTTTCAAGGATAGCTCTCTCAGAATCTGAAGGTTCCTCAGCAGAATTTCTCAGTTGTGAAAGCTGTTTTACTTCAGCAGCAATTTGAGCAGCTGCCGCAGTCTGGAGAGTATACCTCATACCACACTCAAGTCTTGTTTGTAAATCCATCCCTTGGTAGGCCCTAGTATGTTTAAGTAAATAAGCTTGATAAGCTTCCTGACTCCTAACTTCTTGTTCAACATAGGCACGATCCCCATTGGGATTATCCGCTGTAATTGCCTTTAACGCAGCAGCCTTTAGTTCATCAAAGTACGCCACATCTTCCTTATCAATAATGGATTGCCGCAATTGGGCTTCATCATTATTAAGCAAAGCACGTAAAATGGCCAAACGTCTGGGGCAATGATAAAGCTCATTTGTAAGAGCTCTTAAGGGATCAGTATATTCAAATTCAAAACCTGTTGTTGGAGCATCAGGAAATTTTTCAACTAATTCATCTTCTCCGCTTTTTTCTCGCTGCTTTACTACAAACTTAGCCACAACTTCTGCAGTGACCCCTAGGAGTTTATCGTCATCTTTTTTAACTTCAGCTAATTCCTCCGGGGTTAGACTATCTAAATAAGTCTCTAGCACGTGATCTACACCACCAGTAGCTATTGCATAATGTAGTGCTAGAGAATCACTACGTTTAATGCGTTGCTCTACAGGAGTCAGTTGCTCTACAAATGCGGGGGAGATTGCTTCAGTGAAATCATAGTCCAACTCTCTTCTGAAGGGGCTATCTTGTCCTCTGGCTGTGCTCAATTTACCTATAAGTTCATATTCTCTAGTAAGAGTATCTGCAACAGATTCAATTATCTCCATTCTGCTTACTTCACCCTCACCCCCAGAGATACCTTCTCCATTTCCTTTATATGCTGCAACTATTCCATATATTTCTTCTCGTCCTAGGGATTTACCATCCACATAGATATTATATATTAGTAAAGTACCTGAACAAAAAGATACTTTATGCCACCTGAGCAATTCGAAGAATACAAGGTTCTAAAGGAGCAAAAAAGGTATGAAGAAGCTCAATCTATGTTGGATTCACAAGTATAACTCGTTAACCGATAAGATAAAACCTACTTATCTCTACAGTACGCTGCCAATACGGGCTTAACACCTAATAAAGCATAGATAGGCGAATAATAGCTTTCTTCGTAAAAGATATCATTCCAATGCCAGCCTAAGGGCTCAACACCTGCTGCGGGTTTACTGCCATAGATAACAGGGTTTGTAATGTATTTATTTAGAGTCCTACTATTCTCAAACCTATTCAGCACCTTATAAAGCAGATTAGCATTATCAGTCTTTGTATAAAAATCTATAAAACACTTATATGTTACAGAGCCCTGTGGCACTCTAGCTAACTCTTCAGGAGTAACAAAGCCACTATAGTGCGTGAACCGTAAAAAAGATCCGTTCACAAACACAGAAGTCTGCAGCCCCTGTTCTTCCTGTAACTTTCTACCCATTTGCCAGCGTGTCTTTTCTGAGGCATAGAAATCCCATGTCAACAAGACAGTTATAAAAGCTATAAAGACTAAACCCCCAACTGCTAGCCCGTAACTATAAGTAGAAACTTTGGGCAAAGATACCGCACATAAAATAATCAACAGTACAAAACCGTTAAGGAAATACCTGTCATAAAAATCTCCTATGAAAAATATTCCGGCATAGACCACCGCAAACATACCAAGAGTAACTAACGCTAATAAAAAAGTTGATGGCGAAACAACCTTTAGATTAACCACACCAGATCTAAACCATCTAGTAACATAATAACTACTAACTACTAACAAGAAGGAAACGTAATACGCCATAAATACTTTGAAAGGTATGTTATCAAACAGATGAAGGAAATGAGCAAAATGGCTCTTGCCGTAAAGTTTTTCCAAATAAAATACATTTCCCATTGGAAAAATATCCGCTCTGTATAACTGCCAGGCTACTAATCCGGCAACTAAGGCACACAAAACTAATGGAGTCTTCTGAAACCCCTTAAACTTCCCCAGAATAAAAGGCGATAAAAACAGTACTAAATAGCTTAATACATAAGGACCAAATTCATATATTTTTGTATAAGCAGTTGGATCCACACCAAGAAAAGTCACAGATTCGTAACCAGATGTTTTTGGCCACCAAGCAAAAATCACAGAAAATAAACCTAAAATACCGATAAGAACAGTAACAGCTAAGGGGTTAATCTCTCGGTTTTTCCAATAACAAAAACCTAAGGTCAGACCATAAGCTACAAACAAAACTAAGCCATATTGCCTTAGTAACAAACTGGCACCTGCAAACAAGGCTGAAAAAATTAGGTGAGAGTTAACTCTAATTGTATGAACATACCTGACAAAAAAGTACAAACTCCATACCACACAGGTTAAAAAATAATTTTCTGTCATGTACGAAAGTGCGGAAGTAAAAAATAAAGTGTTAAAAACAATCGACAGTAAAGCTAGGATAATTATTTTCCTTTCCACCTCTAAAACCGCCAGGATTTTATAAATACCATATAGCCCTACTAAACTTACCAGCAAAGTAAGAACCCTAAAACTAACAAAACTTACGCCAAACACCTTAGCCCATCCCATGCCTGCAAGTGCCTGTAGCACAAAGTTGGCATCTATTATGGCATCTTTGGCAAAATGACCGTTTAAAAAAAACTTAGTGGAAATAAAATAAGCCCAGTCATCATTAACCGCGTGCTCACCCCAAGGATTAATAAGTAATACAGCCAGTAAAAAAACAGCTACAACCAGTACGTAAGGATGAGCAAGTAGTTTTAATTGTCTGCGCAGTATATTCATAGACTTTGTAGGCCTAGGTTGTTATTATTATAGCCATGATAGATCAACAATTACTAGACTATATTAAAAAACAGCTGGAACAAGGTGTTAGTAGAGACCAAATCAGAAACACGCTTTTTGCCAACAATTGGCAGGAAAAAGCTGTTGATGAAGCCTTTGCTTTTATAGAAAATCCACAAACAGTACCGCAACCACCCCAAGCCCGTATTTCCCTACCTTCTGTTTCAGAACATTTTGCACACGCATGGCAGATATACAAAAATCGATTTGGTACTTTGCTTGCCATACACATACTACCTACACTTGCAATGAGTGTTCTCTTTGCAGTCTTATTCGGTGGAAGCATAACAGCTATATTGCTTAGTGGTCAGCTCCCGGAGACAAGAAATTTGATATTAATGGTCATTGTTGGTCTGATTCTAGTCATTGTAACTGTTGTAGTACAAGCATGGAGCCAACTGGCACTTATATACGTTATCAAAGACCCGCATGAAAAAATCGGCATTAAAGAGGCATTTAAAAGAGCATGGCCAAAAGTATGGGCTTATTGGGGCATTGCGCTACTTGCAGGATTCATAACAATGGGCGGCGTCTTTCTACTCATTATTCCGGGTATTATTTTGGGCTTCTGGTTTAGTATGGCGCTGTATATATTAGTTGCGGAGGACATCAAGGGTATGAATGCCTTACTAAAAAGTAAGGAATATGTGAGAGGTAAGTTTGGTTATATTTACGGCAGGATATTGCTTGTGGGATTAGCTTCGATGGTTATTGGCGGAATTGCAGCAAGTGTTACAGAGTCTCAGTTACTTACTACTGCAATAAACCTTTTACTTACACCATTCATGTTAGTTTATGTTTATTTAATGTATACCTATCTTAAAGCCCACAAAGGAGCATTTGACTTTAATCCAACCAAAAGCCAGAAATTGCCCTATTTACTGATTGGTGCGTTTGGCATTCTGGTGGTATGTGGCATTGCATACGCACTTATTCACCTGGGTAATACTCTGCCAGCGCAATATCAAGCAGTAAGGGCTAAACAACAAACAGAAATCAATACGAGTACAAGGTGAAGACTGGCAATAAGAATTACACGCTGTGCAGACAGGATAAGGCCGCCAAAATTCCTGACTGTGTAGATTCCTTTATTTATTAATAACCAAAACAAAAACCCTGTAATCAAAAAAGGTCAAGGTAACAGCACACACTTCCAAAATCCTACATTTGCTATCATTAGAGTGTGAGTGAACAACCAGAAGTAACACTACAAAAACAAGTTGAATCCAAAGAAGGACCAAGACCGGAACAGTTCATCAGAACAATTGAAGAAGTGGCAAAAGCTAAGGCAGATTATTCTGCAAAACTAGAACACGTACTGGAAACAAGAGGCAGAATTAAAACCGAAGGCTATAATTTGGTTCAAGAGCTAGGTCCCTTTAATGAAGGCCTGGTGGCGGCAGCAGACGAAGTATTTATCGTGAGTTTGCGCCAACTAGAAGAACTGCCAGTAGAAGATACAATCAAGGAAACCTTATTACCAGAGATAAATAGATTTATAGATATCACTAGAAGTAAGAGACAATTTGTAGACGGTTTTGAGCAAAATACTCCAAGTTCTCCTGACCAGGATAATTTGGAAAGGAACAGATTAATAGCAGGAAAGATGTTTGCTGTGCTCTTTCCAGACATAGAAAAACCTGAAGATTTGCACTACACAGAAATTGAGCAAGGCGTTCTCTTTACTACAAAAAATAGGGAAGCATTAGTGAAAATCTTCGATACTATCAAGTCCATGAGAATAGCAAATAGTGCCGATCAAGTAACCGAAGTAAGTGGGTTTTTTGTACCAACCAAATATGGCTTACCATCGGAACTTGGGACTATAGAAGATCATGATTTGGGGGTGTGTTTTCTTCTAAGTAAGGGAGAGATAGATAATCAAGTTATAGTAAATAGAAGAAATGCCAAACACGAAAACGAGCACTTGTTTGATTTTATGGTAGCATCAGATTTAGACAAAGAAAGAACGACACATAATAGAAGTAGGAAAAAAGAAACAGACTGGATCTTACAGACTGACACTGCATTCTGTTTGAAGAGCGAAGTACTGGCATACGAAAGCACTGATTGGGATCCCTACGACCCAGAAGCTGAAAGCCCCTACATTATTTTAACTGAAAAATATAACTATGAAGACATACTTAGTTTACCGGAAGAAGAAATAAAAAGCGCCAGAGATAAAGCACTGAGTGTACAGCTCAGAAAAATGCAAGCAGGGGGAGCCCCCGAAAAAGAACTCCAATCTGCAACAGAGAAATTTATGCTGTTAGTTAGAGAGAGCCAGGGGGCAGTAGGAAAACTGTGGGCCTTTTACGGTAAACAGTTCGGATACGGTGAATATACGAGAAATATGGCAGCAGCAGTGCTCTATCCTTTTCCACTAGAAGATTGGCCAACAATAGTAAAAGCAGTTGCCAGATACTCAGCTTATAAGCAAGATGAAAGCAAAGAAGAACCAGAACGTGGAGTTTTAGCAAAACTTACACAAGCTCTTGCACAAAGATTTGGAACTAACAAAAAAAGATTTTCTTAACTCCCTGTTTCAGGAAAGTACCAGCGATAAAATGCTATATCCACAGAAAGATCTTCGCCAACCTCAACCTCTTCTTCCCGCAAAAACTCCCGCTGCAAATCAGCATTATGCTCTATACACTTAGTGCTTATTCTGCCTGCATTATTTATAACCCGCCACCAAGGAACTTCTTCTCCATGAAAATGGAGTATGCAACCAACTTGCCGTGCAGCCCTCGGATGCCCTGCCAACAGTGCTACTTGGCCGTAGCTAACTACTTTGCCTGAAGGGATCTGCTTAACGATTGTAAGTACGTCTTCAGAAAATTTACTCATACTTAGTTAGTATACTAGAGGCTGTGATAAACTGTAGCAACAATGGAAAAAGAACTAAGTAAAAAAATAAAAAACAACTGGATTAACTGGCTTAAAGGGCAAGTTCTTTTAGCCCTAATTGTAGCCATACTCTCCGGAACAGCTTTCTACTTTATTGGTCTTCCCTACTACATACCTCTAGCTATATTTGTTTTCTTTTTGGAATTTTTGCCCTACATAGGACCAGTTATCGGGTTCATTCCGGCATTTATTGTAGCAATAACTACCTCCCTACAGGCAGTTATACTAACAATAGTGGTTTATATCGCAATTCAACTGCTGGAAAGCTACGTGCTGCATCCACTTATTATGAAAAAAGCTGTAGGCCTAAGCCCGCTAGTTACTATAGCAAGCGTTATCCTGGGATCTATAATTTTCGGGCCACTAGGTGCAATTCTTGCCGTTCCAATAGTCTCAACAATAGTTTTGGTTAAGAAATACTACGAAAATAAAAACCAGAAAAATACTGAAGATCTAGAACAGCCAGAATAAAAACTTACGTCTACAAATCCAAATCAGACAAATCTTCGGTAGGCATGGCGTCGATTTCTTCCATCAGAGCATCAAGCTCTTCAACAGCACTATTATCAATAACTTCCGGCACAGAGGTATCCTCTTCCAATTTCTCAAAAGAAACCTGCTCTTGAACACTGGACATAAGACCTGTTAAAACGGGCTCTTGCGTCCTTAGCAACAAGAAGGCTGCCACTGCAAATAAGATCAAGGCCAAAACAATAATTTTCACAAAACCTTTTTGCTTAGTCATCTATTCTTCCTCCGTACTAAGGGCTTGTGCTTGTTCCCTTAACTCTTTAATATCTTCTCGAAGCGTGTGTGCATAAAATTGCCTGATTTCTTGCCTCTTGGCCCGTAATTCTTCTAAGCTATCCTTGGAACGGGAGAGCAAATCTCTAAATGGCTGATTTGAATCACCACAAACTACTTCACCAGACGCCTCAAGTTCAGCAATAAAACTTGTATAAAGCTGGGTATATTCTTTTAACATTTCATCAAACGTTACAAGATCTGCGCGCAAGTCAGAAACATCAAGCCCTTCATTTCCCAATTTCTCCATAATTTCTGTTAACTTTTCTTTTACGCGAGTGTAATTTTCCACATGCACGCTCTTATTTTCACTAAACCTATTAACTCTGTTATGAATAAGATTGCCAACCACTTCACACTTGCGCTGTTGAATTTGTTCTTTAACTACTTCCTTACGCTGCTCTTTAGTGGAAACAACTTTCTTAACCCGACTACCCACTGATTCAAGCGATAAAGCAGAAACTGTAGGCCGTACACATAAAGCAAGTACTAGAAAACATATGAGAATAAAAAAGTTCCTTCTAGGCATAGTTATATTATGCGAGTTGAAATGGGGTGCGTCAAACTGCTTACAGCTCTATTACATAATCTTAATTTGGTCTTGAATAAAACTTAGTACAGTTGCTGGCATGGAGCTGGAAGGCAAACATACATCCTATTGGTTGGCTACAACTACTAATCCTGAAATATACTTTAACAACTCAAAAACATACGACGTCATTATTGCAGGGGCAGGCATTGCAGGCATAATGACCGCTTATTTTCTTAGCACCTTAGGCAAAAGTATTTTGATAATTGAACGAGATCAGGTACTTCAGGATGTTACCGGACATACTACAGCCAAGCTTACTTCCCTGCACACACTAATTTACGCAAAACTAGCTAAAGCTTTCGACAAAGACTTTGCGAAACTATACGGGCAAGCACAGCAACAAGCTATAGATACAGTTGAGAAAATTGCGAAAAAACATGAAATTGAATGTGATTTTGTTAAAGCCCCGGCAGTTACATATACGCAAAAAAAAGAAAATCTACAACTTATAAAAGAAGAAGTAGCCACTGCACAGGAATTAGGTTTGCCTGCCAGCTTTACAGTACAAACCGAGTTACCATTTGCGGTTAAAGGAGCTATTGAGTTTTCAAACCAGGCACACTTTCACCCCAGAAAATTCTTACTGGGTATTGTGCAACAGCTTATAAAGCAGAATGTTAGCATCTTGGAAAACACAATTGTACAAGATTTTGAAGATGGGCAGCCCTGCATAATTAAAACCAGTAGAGGCGAATTTAAGGCACAAGACTTAGTACTGGCTACCCATTACCCAATTTTAAATAAGGGTATGTTTTTTACCAGGCTGACGCCATACAGGTCTTATGTGATTGCGGCATACTTAAAAGATAATCCCATAAAAGGCATGTACATAAACAGCGAAGAGCCACTTTTTTCAATTAGGCCACAACCAACAGATAAAGGCCCTTTACATATCTTTACCGGATTCAGGCACAAACCAGGGCATGAAATTAATACAAATAAGTACTACCAAAATCTAGCCGACAAGGTGAAAACTACGTTCAATGTAACAAGTATTGAATATTTCTGGGCTACTCAGGATAACCATACGCTAGATGATGTACCCTATATTGGTAAAATCACACCCTCAACCGAACATATTTACACAGCTACGGGTTTTGGTGGTTGGGGCATGACTAATGGAGTTGTCTCGGGTATGCTGCTGGCTGATCTTATTGCAAAAAAAGGCAACTCATGGGCAGAGGTTTTTAATCCGGCAAGATCTGAACAATTCAAGAAAGCAGGAAGTTTTGTTAAGAAAAATCTGCGCGTAGCAGAAACTTACGTGAAAGACAAACTTAAAAGTGTACCAAAGGAAAAACTAGACAGTATTAAACAAGGAGAAGGCCATATTATTGAGTGGGAAGGTGAAAAGATAGCAGTTTATAGGGATCCCGCAGGTAACATACACGCTATAAAGCCAACTTGTACACACTTGGGCTGCACTATTAGTTTTAATACTGCTGAAGTTAGTTGGGACTGCCCATGTCATGGGTCTAGGTTTAGTGTTGATGGAAAGGTTATACACGGGCCAGCAGCTTATAACTTGGAGCAACTGAATGTTAGCTAGTCTACTAAGCTAATACTTTCGCCATTAAAGTCACCGAAGGAGCCCTTACCAACCACAACTTCGCCAAGCTCGGGCTTGGACAGTGTGTGTGCAGAATCAATGGGCAAACTACAAAGCAAAGTTACACCGCTATATACTTCCAAAGCATCTTCTTTAACACTAATTGTTAGCTCCAATTCTTCCTGAGGCCATTCAAAGGGGCACGTCATGTTATAACCGTTTTTGATCTGCCAAACCAACCCGTACTCCTCAAGCACTTCAGATTCTATAAACTGGTCTTCAGCAGCATTTAGATATTCGCCTCTTTTATTACAGGTACTAACATATAAGGAATCCATGAATGGCGTGAGCGACAAGATTCTTTGGCCCCAGGCATTGTTTTCTATAGCTAAATCTCTTGCAAGTACATCATCGGCATAAGGTTCAAAACCAACTCTGCCGCTAAAAACCGGGGGAGCTGTAAAGAATCTGTCTACCAAACTCCAGGAGTTACTATGATAATTGTACTTCCATAGTCTTCCAAAGGGCCAAAGCCCCGCATACAAATCACCACCATACAGCGCCAAAGACTGCAGTTCATTTCCCCGTTTGGGAACTTCTGGGGCACCCGGAAACGTGGCTGAGTCGAAATTATGCAAAGTCTCGCCATCATATACATGCAAATTTCCAGTAGGATAGTGGCCAAAAAACAAGTTATCGTAATAAACTACCGAAGAATACATTTGGTTGCTAAGCTTTTCTGTGTTTTCAAATAAATAGCTCAACTCCCCATTGCGATACCTGAAGATATTACCAGTGTTCAAAGCCATAATCACATCACCATCCAAATTGCCAAAAGCAAATACTGCTGCATGATAACCATGTAAACCAAAGGACTCACATCTAGTTATGTCAATCTGATCTGACACATAACTATCCCAAGTACAAACATATAACTGGGAATTTTCGGAACGTACAAAAATAAACAACTTGCCATCAACATAGTAAAATTCTTTAATGGTGTCTTGCTCTAGGTTAGGTATAAGGTTTTTGCCATTATATAAAACCTGCCTGTCCGCAAATACCAAGGGCAAATTGTTAACATATTGAATACCCATAAATTGAGTTTCTGTTGCCTGGGGTGCCAACCACTCGTCAGTTACAACATCTAGTTCTCTATAGGTAGTTCTGGAAATTTCTGGAAACGCCCATAATTTGTTACCAAGATTAAGTGTTCTTACTCCGGCTTTATCAGGAAAAGGCTTAGCTAAGCGCTTTTTAGTATAGACAGGAAACCAGTTGCCTTTATAATATAGTGTTAATAGTCTGTTATTATGCCTTATTGAAGTACTGTACGTATCAGGAAATCCGACACCAATAACAGGAGTTAAGCTCTTGTCTTTTATTGTAAGTAAGGTACCAACAGACTGACCCAAGTCTTTACCAAAATCCACCTTCAATGTTAAATCCAAAGGTTTATAAGTCGAATCCTTGATATACCTATAAGTAAAAAACGCAGAAGCAGTTACTAAAATTAGTGCACAGTATATACAAGTCTTTTTCATTAGCTTACAAATTTGGTTAGTGACGATCAAAGCTGTCAACAAGGTATGGATGCTTACTGTCAATATCAGCTTCAACAAATGGGGCAGTTCGCATCGTTTCAACACACTCAATAGCAGACCTCACATCTTCAGGCGTAAACCCTTTACCTTCCAATACTTTCTTATAAACCTCAGTATGTAAATCTGTGAAACCTTCGGAAAAGGCAAACTCTTCACCATTAAGCGATAAACTTCTGAATGCCTTATTTTGAGCTTTGTTCTCTTCAGGAAGATCTGCCTGATCAAGTGACAAATACCACCTAATTGAAGCTTTCGCTAAATCTAGTCTCCCCGACATCATAGACGGTGTACTCTTGTGCACAACCACGTTTTTCACACTACCAAAAATCCAAATCAGCATATCAAAAAAATGAATACCAATATTTAGGGCGAGACCGCCGGATTTGTATTCATAGCCTTTCCAAGACTCAAAATACCATTTACCTCTAGGAGTTATGTAAGTTAAATCCACATCGTAAATAGAACCAGAAGTATCTGCATCGACTTTGGCTTTTAGTTCTTGGATTGCCGGATGAAGCCGGAGCTGTAAGACCGTATTTATTTTGCCTTCAGCATAGGTCTTTTCATAGCCAATAATTCTATCTAGCCCTGCAGTATTTAATACTAATGGTTTTTCGCAAATAACATTGGCACCAAGCCTAAGTGCAGATAACATGTGGTGCTCGTGCAAATAATTAGGGGTGCAAATGCTTACATACTGAATTTTATGGGCATCACCCTGCTTGCGTAGGTTTTCTGCAAAAGATTCATATCTTTCAAATTCGGTAAAAAACTCGGCATCAAAGAAATAACCATCCAAAATACCAACTGAATCCTTAGGATCTACAGCTGCAACAAGTTTGTTACCTGTATCCTTGATAGCCTTTAAGTGACGGGGAGCAATATAACCACCAGCTCCAATAAGTGCAAAGTTACAAGATGTGTTTTGAATCATAAAGTTATTATAGTGCATATAGCTATTAAGTTCTAATGTGATAGTATTAGCATATGTACTGCTTTTTTTGCAAAATAGGTGTTAATCACTAATGTATGAGCGAAAAGATACTTTACTTAACAACGTCTTTCCCTAACGCTTTGCAAACTGGCCAACACTTCCTACTTGATCTTATTAAGTATGTAAGCCAGAGGTATGATGTGGTTGTAGTAACACACAGATGTGCCAATAGCTTGCCCCATGAAAAACTGAATAATATTGAAGTATATCGGCATATGATCCTACCATTTGGGGACTTCGGATTAAACACAGGGGAAGGAATATTTGCTAATATAATGCGTAATAAGGCACTACTCTTGCTCGTGCCTTTTTACTTTTTGGCCCAGTGTATAACCACACTAAAAACCATCAAGACAAACAAAATACGTGTTATACACGCCAACTGGATTCTACCCTCTGGGTTAGTTGCAGTAGTTGTAAAACTATTAACAAGGGCTAACATGAAAATTCTGTTAACCATGCGGGGAAGTGACATTAACAGTTTTAATGACCCCATCTCTACTACCCTTAAGAAATTTATCTTAAGCCACGTAGATGAAGCAACCGTTGTAAGTGAAATACTAAAAGCCAAAGTAGAAAAACTAGGCTATGCAAAAAAAGTATATGTCATACCAACAGGCGTTTACACAGATAAATTTACCCCAAATTCGGATAAAGATTATAAACAGCCAAGATTTATATACGTAGGATCTCTAATTGAGAGCAAGGGAGTTATTGAGCTTGTCGAAGCAATTAGGCTAAGCAAAGCCCAGCTACCAAATATACATCTTGATATGGTGGGGAATGGCCCCCTAAAAAGCTATATCAAACAGCAGATTATGGATCACTCTATGGCGTCAAACATTAGCTTACGGGGAGTTATTCCAAATGACCAGATGCCAGACCAATACAATAATAATGACGTTTTTATTTTACCCTCACATGCTGAGGGCTTTCCGGTAACCCTAGCAGAGGCCCTAAGCTGTGGTCTATACTGCATAACTTCGGATATTCCGGTGTTCGCCCAGCTGGAAACACACGCTGACTTTATAAAAACATGCAAAACAGGCAGTGCTGAGGCGTTGGCTAAGGCTATGGCGGAAATCTCTAGACAGCCAGAATTCTTACAGCAATCAGCAAAGCAAGCGCGTGAATATGCGATACAGCACTTAAGCAAAGAAACCTCAAATGCGACTTTTCTAGATATATTTAAACTACTACTAAGTTAAATGCCACTACTAACAGACTTAATAACTAAGATAACTAAACATACCAAAAATTTGTGTAACTACCTGGCCAAGGAAAGTAATATTGCTATTGCCGCAGTAGCAATCTGCATTCATGTGGCACTGTACGGATCAGTCATTACTGCCTTTTACAGAGCGCCTATATCTGATGAGGCTTTTTATTTGCTTGAATCTGTAGTTATGCACAAAGCCCTGCTTGCGGGAAAGTGGATTGGATCTTATGGGGTTGGAATGCATGGTTTTCTATTCAAACTACCGGCAGCGTTGATCTACTTTTTCACCGGACCATCAATAGAGGCAGCAACTTTATATAATGTTGTGCTGGCAGTACTGACATGTAGTCTATACTTTCTACTGCTAAGAAATAGGCTAAAGCTGGGATGGTGGAGTATTGCTTGCTTGGCGTTATTTGCTACGAGCCAGCGGTTCTTGCTGGTTACACCAACATTTCTTCGGGAAATACCCTTATTGCTGGCACTTATAGTAAGTCTATATATTTACTTTAACGTAAAAAACAGGTTTATAGTGTCTATATGGTTAACAGTGCTACTGGACGCCAAAGAGTACGTATTTATAGCATTTGCTTTTGCAATTGTAATTTATGAACTAATTGAACTTATTCAGACCCGTGGATCAGTCCGTCTAGCTAACATCTTGACCTTCATCAAAAAAATACTACTTACTTTTAGTCTGCCTATTTTATTCACAGTAGTAATGTTTGTTACTAATCTTATCCCCCTAAATATCTACCTTGCTTACGCTACTATGTTAACTCGAAATAAAAACCTCTTAACTTATACACAAAACTCTTTGGCGGGGGGAGTGACAGCTATAACTAATGATCTAGCCCAACAAGGGAATGGTGACATAGTAGCGGCAATTCAATCAAACAAGCTTGTTTCGGTAAACAACACATTAGGAACAATAACAGCTAAACTTGTGAAAACAGGCTATGACTATTTGCTAATACTGCTGCACACAGACACATTCGGATGGATGTCTCTTCCCTTTATCGTCATTATCCCATCAACATATTATGCCTTAGTGGTCTTATCTAGAAAATCCGGATACAGCAAACTGATTAAGCTTATGTCTGTCTTCCAGTTAAGCTACCTCATCTTTTATTCAATACTCCATCACACGAATAGATATCTTATACCGTTATATCCTACAACTTTTATGTTTCTTATCTTGTTCTTCAAAAGCGCGGTTTCTCGAACAAAAGCTACAATACTATTAGCGCTTATACTAATAACATCAGCTATACAGCTTCGTTTTGACGATACATTTGTGACTGTAAAAATAGCAGTTACTTTAGTATTAGCCGGTCTACTTGTAATCATATTATTTGCAAGAAACACTCTAGCAAGAAATGGCTCCTCTGCAATGTTTACGGTGCTTTATTGCGTGGTTTCGCTAGCTATTACCTACAAATACTTGTGGTCTCCAGGGCCAAGTGTGTATGGCCAGGCATATCTTGCAGACAGATACGGTTATCTCCTTGAATATGACAGCATCGCCAAACTCATAGATACTAGTAGCAAGATCATTGTGCCAACTAATATGTCCGCAGAGTTATTAGCAGTTTTTCGGGAAGACACAAGCACAACCAGTGAAACATTTTGGGGCCTAAAAGACTGGGTACCAGCTAAAAAACATCAAAAAGCGTTAACGGACAATAAAACCCTCTTTATAAAACCTAAACACTATACGTGTGAGAAAACTTTTGATCCCCCCGAATACGACGCACTAGTTTTCGTAGATCTAGAAGGCTATGAGGAAACTGCCACGTTTGCCAAAAACTGCGCTTATGATGAAAGGGGAGCTATTACAGTTCCCATGCAAAATAAACGTGTGTACATTCTAAATTTTAATTGATCTAGCAATTAGGCAACTTGTTCGTTGATAAGGTTTAAAAACCCCGCAACCATTGTTTTCATAGTAAATTTAGTAAGTACGTTTGGGGCAGATTGCGCGAGGGCATCAAGAATGCTTGGATTGTTTTTAAGATAAAGTATCTTCTCAGCCAAATCTATAAAATCACCATTTTTAATTATGTAACCATTTTCTCCGTGCAGTACAATTTCTTTAGTCCCACCATTATCTGTTGCAATAACAGGGGTTCCGCAAGCCAAAGACTCTAGAATGGCGTTCGATATGCCCTCACCGTGCCATCTGGCTGAGCATAATACAGATATGTCACACGCGCGCATAATATATTCAACGTCTTTTCTATTACCCAGAAGCTGCACATTAGGAAGCTTTAGCTGTAAAACCTTTGCCTGAACATACTCCTTTGTAGGGCCATCACCGGTAATGTAAAACTTGATACTAGGGTCTTTGTGCATACATTCATTAGCTGCCAACAGTAGAGTAAGGTGATCTTTGGCCTCCCGCATAGCACTAACCATGCAAATACTAAAGGGCTCTTTTGCAAATCCACACTGCAACCTTGCATCAAGCTTAGTTGCCTCTGGAATACGCTTAGCATCAAAACCATTATAAATAACATACCTGCCGGGTTTACCCCATTGGCCATAGGCGTGCAAACCCGCTACAGAGTTACCTACTACCACAGGATACAAATTTAGCAAAAGCGCTTCTAATCTGTGCCCAAGTGTGGGAAAAACCGGCGCATCTCTTACAGTACAGTTGATCAGCTGATAGTTTGTACTCGAGAGCTTGTTTAGAACATAGCAAAAATGGGCAAGTACATCAGACCAGCATAGTACAACATCCGGTTGTACTTCCTTAAGTACCTTGCTAACCCAACAAATGTCGGATAGGACAAACCGTTGTTTGTTTAGGGAATAGTGCCCGGCAAGTTTACCCTTTAGCTCATCCAGATAATAAGCATCTGCACTTTTCACCCCAAGATATGCTTCATAAGCATCCGGAAGGTGCTTTATTAATTCAGTAAGCTGCCTTTCCTTGCCACCTACACCAAAATAACCTGTAAAAAATAGTAATCTACGTTTTCGCATAGCGAGTGTCAAATTCCTTGTAAAACCAAATTGCCATCAGCAGGTAGCCAATACCTTGATTTAGCAATGTTGCCAAGGGTAATCCGAGCAGACCAAATTTTAGCGTAAACACAATATCAAACACAACGTTCAGAATGAATTTAACAATTGAAATCCTAACAATCAGGTGGGTGTACTTAAATATAATGACAAATCGATTAACAACCTGCATAGGTGAAATAAATAAAAGAGCAATGATGTTTATCTTTACTATAGAAACAATCAGCTGGAAGTCATAGTCAGCTACTGTTGGGTACATAACCCTAAGCAATGGCCTAGCAGCAATCAGACCCACAAATACAATAACTGCAGATATTGCTGTTACTGCCCGAATATTAAACTTTATCATACTGCGATGGTCTTCTTCTTTACCGATGTTTTCTGCCCAAACAGGTAGCATAACAACGAAGAAACTACTCAAGATTGCATTAAAGCCCGAAAAAAGCTTTTGACCATAATCAAGGAGGGATATAGAACCAAGGGCTATCCTGGAAGCAACGGCTTTATCTACTAAGGGGCTGCCGCCTGCCAATCCCGAGCCTATAAACTGCTCAGTACTGCCTTTAGCAAAGTCTTTCATACCATAAATGTTGTTCAGATTTGGCTTTATAACTATCTGTAAAATTTTCCGAAGATAATATAGACAAAAAAGGAAAAGTACAGCTTCTCCTAACAAAAATCCAACCATTACGCTATAGATGCCTAAAGTCTGGTTAAAAACTATGGTCACTACATAGACATATAAACCTGATATCAAAGGCATTAAAGAATAAACAGTATATTTTTTAAAAGAGTTTAGGATCCCCCCAAACAGGCTGTTGAGCACCAGAAAATAGATTATTGGTAGAAATAGTGCAGTTGCCTGGGCAAGTCCTGGGTTAATAAAGCTTTTCACTAATAGAAGCACGGCATAACAAACAATAGTTAATACAACACTTGCAACAGAAACAAGAGAAAAGGCACCGCTTATAAAGGTTTCTAGTCTGGGTTTATCTGCTAAGCGCTCTACCGTAAAAGGTACAACCAAGGTAGACACCGCCCCACGAAGGAGGTTAGCTAAATAGTACACAATGGCATAAGCAAAAAAGAAATTATCTGTGGCAGCTGATACTTGATAGTAGTAGGCAATTAGTGAGGGGAGAAAAAACATGGGCACACTTGCCAGTGAAGACACTATAAATACCCATGCTGTATTTCTAGCTACAGGACTATGATAGATGCGTTTTACAATCCGAGTCTTAAGCATTACTAGGAAAGTCCTTTATACAGCAGCAGGCATATCCAAGTGTATGTGCCTGCTTTTTATCAATAGCATCCAGGTAATAAAACCCTATTGGGATAATATACTCAAATAATGGAATAGCCACTAAATATAGTGGTATAAGAATAATTGCCGCAGCACTTGGGGCAAATGTCTTTTTACCGGCTTGTTCTTGGAACATATACTGGTACAAAATATAGTAATGTAAGGACTTCAAGACTTTGCTGATGTACCAAAAAACCCCACCCCTAGGACTAATATACTTTACTGTTAATCCAGCATTTTTAAATAAAGATGCCAAACCATACTTTGTAAAATTAAAGTAATGATAAGGCTCTCCGTGTACTTTCCACTGCTGAGGGGCAGTTAGAGCCAAAATGCCGCCAGGTTTAAGAACCCTACTAAGCTCTTGCACAACCTTTTGCGGATATTCAACGTGCTCCAGTACCTGAGTACAAATAACAGCATCATAGGTGGCAACTTCCCGAGGTATGTTATGTAGATCACATTCAAATGTATGCAAATCCATAGCTCCCGCTTCTACTGTAGCCGAAAAATCCGTAGACTCGTATACTGCGTGGGAAAAATAGCTTTTGTAGGGACACCTCCCAGCTCCCGCATCAAGAACTTTGGCCCCGGGTTCAATTAACTGCGCCACCTCCTCAATAAACTTGCTGATACTTGCTCTTTCCGGATCCGTTATGCGTTCAATATATTTTGGAGTCAACTTGTTCTTCACCAGTGCAAAAAAAGAATCAATAGAACTAAGCAATCTGATTAAGTTCATAGTTTAGTTAGCCTTTAGGCAAATATGATAGCCCAGCCACGGATAGTCAAACTCACTCTGATAGACTTTTACCATATTATGTTTAAGAAAAATTGCTACAACATCCTCTGTTTTTTCCCAAGAAAACACTTCATATAGACCTGCGTGTCTACCCTCTTGTTCACCCTTTGATATTTCCAAAATCAAAATACCATTTGGTTTTAACACTCGCTTAATTTCACTGATCAGTTTGTCATAGTCATAAGCATGATCAATAGAATTGCAAAAAATGACATCAACAGTATGATCTGTAAACTGTAAAGCATGAAAATCCCCATGCAACACGTATCTATTATTGTCCCCAGGATTAAGATCTATACCTATTGCAAAGCAGCCTAAATCTAAAAAAGACTTTACTTCGGTACCAATCCTAGCAGCTAAGCATAAAACCGTGGAACCTGATTTCACAACGTTAGCGTCACGTAACCTCTCCAACAATGCCTGATGGTATTTTTTATCATATTCGTCAAAGAAAACGCCTTTGATTTTTTCAAGCTTGGAGCCTTGGTGCTTCACATATTGATCGTAAGACTTATATTTTTTCTTCTTAATAGCTACACCGGTAATGGTGGTGTCATCCCACCTAAACTGGCGTTCACCAATAAAGTAGTATACCTTAAGATAGATACCCACTGCATAATTTTTAATAAGCTTAATGAGGCTATTCATACGCATAAATTATATATCATTTTCAGCATAGTGGTATGATAGCTGTAACCAATGATTAAAGATCCCCGTATACTCTTCACTATAGGAGCTCTGATAATGGGAGGCAAAGAAACTCAGTTGCTCAGATTGGGTGAACTACTGCGCGAGCATGTTACACCAATTTTAGGGCTTGTTCATTGGGGTATTGGAAACGAGTACAAAGCTCAAGTAGCAACATGTTTTAGCACCAATAAGCAAATCCAAGGGTGGAATATTATTGGCTATTACCAATTGCTGAAGCAATTTCAACCCGATGTGGTATTCTGTTGGTCAAGACCTACTGCTTATCTAACACTTATTATTAAGCACCTGGGTAAATTTAGCTTTGCAATAATCAACGCTAGTATAAGAAGCGCTCCAGTTCATAAGAACTTACAAACAAAACTAAGTTCCCTACTCTACAACTTATATCCTTATGTTGTGGCAAACGGAGAGGCAGGACTAAAAGCTTTTGACCAATGGGACAAACCAGGTAGATTTATTTTGCCTAATAGTCTAACACCACCTAATCTAGAAAAAACTAAAAAAGAGTACAGAGCAGCTCTGGGGTTTCCAGAGGATAAATTTATTATTACTATGGTTGCAGGCCTAAAATCTACCAAAGATCACAAAACGTTTTTGCAAGCAATCAGAGAATGTACAAAACTAAACCCAGATATAGTTGCCTACTTGGCCGGAGAAGGTCCCACCCGAACAGCTATAGAGCAGTGGGTAAAAGAATGGAAACTTACTAACGTAATGCTACTTGGCAAACGGCCAGATATAAGCGCAATTCTAAAGGCGAGTGATCTTTCAGTACTGTGCTCCACTAACGGAGAAGGCATGCCTAATGCTGTATTAGAGTCACTTGCTGTGGGAACACCTGTAGTTGCCACAACCGGGGGAGGTACGGATACGCTAATCCAAAATGGAATAAATGGCTATCTTATAGGAATAGGAGATTATCATATATTAGCAAATATCATAACAAAACTTAAAACCAACGCCGAACAGTTACACCAACTTGAAAACAATACCTCGGCCATATTAGATGCCTTTTCTGCAGACAGGGCACTAGCAGCGTTTAATACTATACTCGATACTGTATTGGCTAAGCCATATACTCGACATACCACATATGGAAAGAAAGCAGCATAAAGACTTGAATACCGTTATTCTCCCTGCCAGTCATATGATCGGCTACAAGTTTAGTAACTGCACCTGGCTCGAACACACCAACCTGTTTGATAGTGTCCTCGCTTAACACATCGTATACCAGTTCTTGCATATCATTACGCAACCAAGTGTGAATCGGGGTTGTAAAACCATGTTTTGGCCGATACAAGATGTCTTTAGGCAGAGTATCGGCAAAGGCTTCTTTAAGGAAAACTTTCAGATTAGGGCCTCTGATTTTATACTCCGAGGGGATAGTCGCAGCCAGCTCTACAATACGATAATCTAAAAAAGGCACTCTAACTTCCAAAGAATGTGCCATAGATGTGCGATCAATTTTGGTAAGCATATCTTCAGATAAAGAAGTCTTTATATCTAAGTACAACTGCTTTGCTAAAGTATCGTAGTCTTTTTTGTCATCAATATAAGCTCTATACACACTTTCCGAAAAATCCGGGTCAACTAGATTTGTAACTAGTAATTCAGCATTTTTAGTAGGATAAAATTTGAAAAAACTTCTGATATAGCGTGTGTCTGTATCTACCTGGGCAAAAGTAGCCAATCTGTGTGCAGAATCTAAATACGTATGGAAGCGCGCAGCTTTCGGATATATATGTTTAGCTTGATAAAGTAACGGGGATAAAAGCTTTGAACGAATTATGGCTGGTACACGTTGATAGTAGTTTAAGAAACTTTCCGTAAGATATCTCCTATAACCAGCAAAAAGCTCATCGCCACCATCACCACTAAGTGCCACGGTCACATATTTCCTGGTCAACTCAGACAAAACAAATGTTGGGAAGGCTGCATAGTCCGCAAAGGGTTCATCAAAATGATGGCTAAACTTAGGCAATAAGTTTAGTATCTCTGCCCCTACTTTGAAAGCGGTGTGATCCGTATCAAAAGTTTGGGCTATTTGTTTGGCATAAGATGTTTCATCATAGTAGCCACCATCCGCAAAACCAATTGAAAAGGTCTTGAGCTTCGATGAACTAACTTTGGAAACTGCAGCCACAATGGCACTTGAATCAATACCACCGCTCAGAAACACCCCTAACGGCACTTCACTTAGCAGTCTAAGCTTAACTGCATCCTCAAATAACTCATTAAACTCATACTTAAATTGATCAAGTGATTTTGTTTGATCAGGTTTAAAGTAAACTTCCCAGTAACGTTTCACTGTAACACCTTTACTATTTGCCACCAGATAGTGCCCAGGAGCTAACTTGAACATATTTTTGAATATGCAATAAGGTGCTGGTATAAAGGCATAACTTAAAAACAAATCTAATGCTTCAGGATTTAGTTCGCGCTTTAGTGTAGAGTCTTGCAAAATGGCTTTTAATTCCGAACCAAATACCAACTTGGCATTGTCAGCATAGTAGAACAAGGGCTTAATACCTATTCTGTCTCTAGCTATAAACAGTTCTTTTTTTGCGCTATCCCAGATAGCGAAAGCAAACATACCGTTAAAGTAGTCCAGACACCTTGGGCCATATTCTTCATAAGCATGAAGAATTGTTTCGGTATCGCTGCGGGTAGTAAATGTATGGCCTTTTGTAAGTAGTTCCGCCATAATGGCTTGGTAATTATAGATTTCGCCATTAAAAACTATTGCCAGTGATTTATCTTCATTGAAAATTGGTTGGTGCCCTCCGGCTAGATCAATAATGCTTAACCTACGCATGCCAAATCCAAAATACCCGTCACAAAAGATACCTTCGTCATCCGGTCCCCGATGCCTTATTGCCGCACACATTTTTTGCAGTAGGGTTGGGCTAATTTCCTCAGTACCGCTAAACACAAATTTTCCTGCAATGCCACACATACGCCAATGATACAATTAATCCGGCACATTACAAAGCTGGTAACTCATGATAAGATTATGAGGCTATAAGCTTCTGGAAAGCATATGTTAAATGGCAAAACCATAGCAGTAGTAGTTCCTGCATATAATGAAGAAACACAAATCGGCAACGTTATTGAAACTATGCCTGATTTTGTAGATAGAATTGTAATCATTAACGACCATTCAAAAGACAAAACCAAAGAAGTCGTGCTTGAATACATGCGCAAAGATAATAGGCAAGTAACATCCCTGATTAATTCGGATATGGAAATCAAAAATACACCCTTCAACCAAGCAGAGGTTGTAGCCCAGGAAATGATAAAGAATGAAGCTGATAAATACACTCCCGCAGATATTATTTCTCTGCCAAACTCCCGAATAGTGTTAATAGACCACCTGGTAAATGGCTATGTGGGAAGGGCGTACGCCTCCGGCTATAGATGGTGCAGAGATAATGGCGTAGATTGCACCGCTATAATGGATGGGGACGGCCAAATGGATCCTGCAGAACTGGAAGGCGTATGTATGCCTGTAGTAACAGGGCAAGTGGATACCACCAAAGTTAACAGGCTATGCCACCCTGCAGCCGCAGTTTTTATTCCCAGAGTAAGATTTATAGGTAACTCCATTTTGTCTTTATTAACAAAAATTGCCAGCGGTTACTGGCGTATTTCCGATACCCAGACCAGCTATACTGCCGTAAATAGAAAAGCGCTTAAGTCTATAAAAATATACGATATTTATCCATACTATGGCTGCCCCAATGACATTCTGGTAAAACTTAATATGGTGAATTGCACTCTTAAAGAGCTGCCTAGTAAACCGGTTTATAACGTTGGGGAAAAGTCTAAAATGAAAGTATTAAAGACGGTGCCTAAAATTTCTTTTTTGTTGCTAAAACTCTTTTTCAAAAGGCTATACACAAAATACTTTTTTCGAGATTTCCATCCGCTATTTTTGCTGTATCACTTGGGCTTTATCTTATTACTAATAGACGTCATCTTTGCTGTAAGAATAATAACTGCACTAATACTAGGCACTTATGTTTCAGACCAGAGTACGATGGCCTTTATCTTCCTAACTATTGCTGGGTTCCAGTCTTTATTTTTTGCTATGTGGATGGATATGATGGATAACGAGAGGCTTTACAAAAGTAATTAGGCAAAAAATCCGCTTATTGTACTAATCACATAATTAACTTGCTCATCAGTCATTTCCGGATAAACGGGTAAACTTAGAATCTTTTTGGACACACTTTCGCTTACAGGTAAATCACCTTCACTGTAACCAAGATGGGTAAAACACTTTTGTAGGTGCAAAGGTAAAGGATAGTACACTCCGGTAGCTATACCACGCTCATTTAAATAGTTCATAAACTCATCCCGATTGTCTGCTAAAACCACATACTGATGGAAAACATGTTTTGTCTCAGAAGATACATATGGCGTAGTCAGATAAGAGCTTAGTGCTTGTGTATAAAGATCGGCAATAGCTTGCCTTTTGGCATTCCAGTCATCCAGGTACTTTAATTTAACACCCAAAATAGCAGCCTGAAGACTATCAAGCCTGGAATTGATACCTACAGTATCATGGAAGTACTTGACCTTGGCACCATGCACTCTAAGGTACTTAACCCGATCGTAACCTTCTACACTGGTACAGGAAAGTAGGCCTCCATCACCGGCTCCACCTAAATTTTTAGTGGGAAAAAAGGAAAAGCAACCATAATCACCTAAAGTTCCCGCCTTTTTACCTTTGTACTCAGCACCAATAGCTTGGCAAGCGTCTTCTATAATTTTCAGGGCGTATTTTTTGGCCAAGGCCGTAACCATATCCATGTCTGCTACTTGCCCAAAAATATGGACAGGAATAATTGCTTTGGTTTTTTCCGTAATAGCCCGCTCAGTCTGTACAGGATCCAGGTTAAAAGTCTGAGGGTCTATATCAACAAAAACAGGCTTAGCCCCCAACCGAGCTATAGCACCGGCTGTAGCAAAAAAAGTAAAAGGTGTAGTAATAACTTCATCTCCGGGCTGAATATCCGAAGCCATTAAAGCAAGCAACAAAGCGTCACTGCCGGAGGCACATCCCAAAGCCTTAGTGCCTAAATACCGGGAAACTTGTTCTTCAAAAGCTGTAACAGGCTCCCCCATAATAAACGTACCTTCCGTCAATATGTTAAAGACGGCCTCATCTAATTCGGCTTTTAGCATCTGATATTGCATCTTAAGGTCTACAAAGGGAACTTGCATACAATTGTATGAATTCTAACACACCTGCAAACTAAGAAACTGTATAATTAGTTATCACATGAAGTCATTTAAAGCAATAGTACATAAAATAGTTACGAATCAAAACATAAAAAACACTCTGACTATTGCTTTGGGAGGTATTATCGGAAGTTTTTTCAGCTATTTATTGCTTTTTTTCCTGGGCAGAAAACTGGACGTACAAACCTATGGTTTATATAGCAGCCTAATCTCTCTATCTACTCTGTTGGTTATTCCTACAGAAATTTTGGGCATATCAATAATCAAAAGAACTTCAGAACTGGCAGCAACCAAAGAATTGAATAGATTCGCAGGTTTCTTCTATTCCCTAATTGGCTTTGCGTTACTAATAAGCATCATCTTGTTTACAGGGATTAATCTTGCAGGGCCTTTTATACAGACCAAATTGCAAATTGCAGACTCGACCATTATCACAGTATTTGCAGTCCTGACGGGACTTACCTTTCCCTCAGGTATATTTACAGCAAGTTTAAAGGGCTTAACCAAATACACGGCTTCTGCTGTATATAACATGGTTTTTAGCTCTTTGCGTATGACATTCGCTCTAATACCTTTATATATGGGCCTAGGCCTGGTAAGTATTTTTAGCGGCATGTCTGTAGCACTAGTTATTTCATTTACGCTAGCCATAGTACTTGTTAATGTAGCAATAAACAAAGCAGACTTTAAAAACATAAAACGAGACTATAAAAAGCTTTTTATTTTCGGGCTACCAGCAGCACTGCTAGCAATCACCCAAACTTACTTAACGAATATGGATATTGTCCTGGTAAGAAGATATTTTGATCCACAACTTACCGGATACTATGCAGGGGCTGTCACGCTGGGCAAGCTGTTTTTGTTCGGATGTACATCTGTAGCAACGGTTATGTACCCACAAGTTGTAGCAGAACATGCCCGAAAGAAAAACCCTGTAAAGGTTTTTGTTCAGTTATTTAAGATCCAGTTTGGCTTAATTCTTACCTGTTTATTTGTGTATCTGACTTTTCCTGAACTTATTTCCCAAGTTTTTTTTGGTGCTGCATTTGACGCTTCCGTTCCTTACATTAGAACTTATGCCATATTCATAGCACTGTTTATAATAATGAACTTTTTTTCACTTTACCTACTGGCAGTGGAAAAAACAAAAGTTTTTGGACTATTTTTGCCGGCAATGGCTTTCCAATACATATACATAACGTTAGCTCATGAGAATTTACATAACATTATAATAGGCAACATAATTGCCGTTCTAGTTATCATTGGGCTACTTGTAGGGGCGTTTGCGAAAAATCATCAAGATCACTGGGCACAAGAACTTCGTAAAGCACATAGTCTCCTGTTTGGAAAATTGGGATAGTATATAACCGCAAGAAGTCATCAAACCGCGGATTATAAGAGTTGTAAGAATGCGAAGACAAAATGTATCTGCAGTTTAGTTCCTCAAAAAGGATAGTATAAACATCCCCTACGCTCCTGTGTGTAAAAAGCAACTCTCTACGAGAGGCATAGAATAAAATGTCATCATATGCCCAATAATAGATACCTGATTTATCAGTGTAGTAGTAGAAAAAAGGCAGATTATTAATCAAAAAGTTAGCCGTTGAACCTGTAGATAAACTATTAATAAAGTTTGCCATCTTCAGCATACTAGATGATTCGGAGGACCAGTTTTCCGTATTCTTTGATGAAGTCAAAACAGTTGAACTTACTAACACAGACTCAGCAGTTAAGCTACCGAAATACTTTAAAATATTTATGACCATAAGACCTGATAAAAAGCAATAAACCGCAAGTTTTAATCTGGCGCAATCCCATAATTCCAATAAGTCATCAATAAATAGCAGTGCCATTGAGAGAATAACCGGAACAAATGTCAGCTGATATCTATAGTTATACCCATAAACAGTAACAATGCATATGCAGACTAAGACTGCAGCAAGCAGTATCTTAGAACTAGCGCTAAACTTACGGTCCACAAATAAGTAATAGGTAACTGCAGGAATAAACAACCAGTTTAGTACTCCTAAGAGCCTAAACCTAAAAAACTGGCCTAAATAACCATTCAACACGCGTTTTGCATGCGTATGTAAATCCCTGTCTATAGTACTGAAATCTACGTAGTAACCGCTAGCTATTAATAAAGACTTAAACTTGCTTATTTCTGCATCTGTAATAGAGCTTTTGAGCTTATAAACCTTTTTGGATGGGAAATAGTCGTACAGTTCTGAAACAAACTCCTTATCCTGTGCTGTGGGCAACCGGTCAGCAATGTATGTACTGTAGCTATGCAGGCTGAGATTGTTGGGTATAATTAAGTCCGCTACAGAATCCTTATCAAGTAACCAATATACACTGTAAATGACAGTGACGGTAAAAACCAAAAGTAAAAAAACTAAGCTATGCTTCTTCAAGAAATCCATATGTGCAAACCTCTGCCAATAAATAAATCCAGTATGTAGTGAATACCCCCAAACATAATAATCAAGCCACCTAGTGCCAAAGCCCTCTTAAGCTTCTCAGCTAAAAAACCCTGTGGAATAAACACAACAATAGGAAACATAACTGCAGCAAACATCAAAGCTGTTGCATGTATATTAAGGCCTAAACCCAAACAAACTCCCAACAGATACAAGATGGGGGGGCTTTTGGTGTACATAAAGTAGTACACAAACAACGTACATAGGCCTATAAAAAATAGCCTAACAGTATCTAGATGGAAATAAACTAAATTTGAAACAAGAGCTGTTACCAAAAGCGTGTTCATGGGCACAAACAAAGCAAGCAAAGGGCGTTTTTTGTGAAATACTAGCAGTTGCCCTAAAACTATTAACAAAAGGTAATAACCCGAGATACTTTTAAAAAACAAGTCACTGTCTATATGTAAAGCGGAGTTAACTAGTCTTTCCCAAGAAGCAATAAGCGGAAAAAAGAAGCCGTGCCTGCCCACATAATAAAATTGCGTAACTGGATCAAATAAATGCTCCGAATAAACGATTTTCCTGTCTCTAGCAAAAAGCTTGGCTAAAGTCGCATACTCAAAGACATCGTGCCTGATTATGGGTGTTTCAACTACCAAGCATAACCAAACAACACAAAAAACAGCAATAGCTACCATCAATGCCCAACGAACTAACCTACCATAATCATTCACAAATGTAGTTTTTATAGCTGCAAGAATATCCCTAGGAGATACTCTTACAGTAACGTACAGCATTGCCAACACCAAAAATACATTTATCAAGTAAAAGAGGACAGGCCTGCCGGGCACTAATAAAAATAAGTAATATAACAGCAAACTAGGCACTAAAGGTCCTATACCAAAAGCTGCTAGAACAAAAAATGGCTTAGCGCCATCTGCTGTCCTATAACAAGTTCGGTACAGGATCCTATAAATAATAAGGGGGGTGAGAATGTAACTTACCAAGATGTTAGTACTAAAACTCAACATGCTCGAATTATAAACGAATTGTTCTGTGCTATAGTTCATAGTGAATGACCAGCCTGAAGACTAAACTATATAGTGCATTTGACTCACTACTAACTAAACTCAAGCTAGAACTATTCTATCACTATAGTACGGATCCCAATTTACTAGATGAAATAGACAAATTACGAAAAAAGCAGCTCATGCTACTGACTGTTTCGGAAGCCATTCAGTTATGCGAGTGTGTAGCGCGCTGCACAACAATTCCCGGCGGCATGGCAGAAGTAGGTGTTTCTAATGGGGGCAGCGCATTACTTATCGCACAAAGAAAAGGTACAAATACGCTACATCTATTTGATACTTTCGAAGGCCTACCTGAAAATGATGCGTATGGTACATATTTTAAGAAAAACCAATACAAAGCTAGTATGGAAAATACGCAGCAACTACTTAAAAAGTATGAACAGATACACTGGCATGTTGGCTTATTTCCGGCTACAGCAGAAGGCATAATAGAAAAGTTCTCTTTTGTGCACCTAGATGTAGACTTATATGCAAGTACACTTGATGCGCTAAAGTTCTTTTATCCGAAAATGGCTCAGGGGGGCATTATCTTAACCCACGATTACAGATTTTCTGCAGGTGTGCGCAAAGCTTTTATGGAATTTTGTGCAGACAAAAAAGAAGCGCCACTCGCGCTGGCAACCAATCAAGCGCTAATTGTAAAACTAAGCTAATGGGCAAATGGGGGCGTTTTAGCAATAACAAACCTACGCTTATTAGACTGTGTCAATGGTATTTCATCTACAAGATTTTCTAATATTGTACCTACACCTTTAGTATGTGCTAAGATATCGGACTTGATACGGGTAAGAGTCTCAGATCCATACTCTTGGGTAACCACCAAGTTAAGCTGCAAAGTATCCTGCGCCAGTTCAACTACTTGAAACTGTTTAACTTCAGAGTATTTTGAAAATAAAACAGTAAAGACATGCACTATTAGACGGGTTCCGTTAGATAATTTTATTATATCTGTATCTCTACCATAAGGTTGACTCATAACACTAAATGTTTGCCCACATGGGCAAGTTACATCCAATAATGCGGCCAGATCACCTAGTTCGTACCTGATTAAGGGCATGGGATAGTTATGCAGGTCGGTCACTAGTAACCTGCCTATAACCCCCCCAGGCATCAAATTACCTGAATCATCTACAATTTCTATAATTACCTCTGGATCAATAATATGGTAATTACCGTAAGAGCACTGACCGGAAATAGAAGTACCGTCTCCACCATATAGATCTGTTACGCGGGTATTAAATACCTCTTCTATAAGAGCGCGGTAATGAGGAAAAAGTAGTTCTCCCTGAGTAATAATACCCTTTAGATGGTGGTAGCTTTTGTTCTTGCTCTTCAAATATTGCGCCAACAAATAAGCGGAGCTGGCATAAGAATAAATAAAGTCAAAATTTTTGGTATCTAGGAGCTTCTCAATTGTCTCTAGTTTAAGCTCATCAAAATGGTAAAGATCCTCATAGGTACACCTAGTCGACCAATCAACTGCCTTTGGCAGCCAACCTTTTCTGGGAGTTAAGGTTAACCGAAGATAAGAATCCCCAAACTTAAAGCCAGCATATTTCCAAGCTAGAAAGGTACTGGCCATTCGCCAACCATAAGAGTTCCTATCAAGATATAGGTGCTTAGGCTGGCCGGTAGAACCGCTGCTTGTAATATGAATGTACTTTCCTACGGGGTTAGTGTTGGCCAATAATTCCCTGCAGTGCTCCTTTACATGTTCTTTTGTAAGAATAGGTAATTTAGAAAGGTCTGCCACACTATTAATTTGTGAGATATTTACGCCGTGCTGGTCATAATATTCTTTATAAAACTTAGTGTGGCTGTAAGCATGTTCCAGTAACTTTTTTAAGTAAGTCAATTGAACTAGCCTCATTTCTTCACGGGGAACATACTGTAGCTTTTCCAGCTCATGCATAGCAGCAAACATACCGGTACCTTTAGCGAAATCTCCTAAATGATATGACAATTTCGCAATATTGGCAGACAGTGATTTGAACAAGTTGTCACAACTCATAACATAATAATAACCCCTCAGTTTGCAGATATAAACCCCTTACTAGTATGATATGTGAGTATGTGTGGAATATTCGGAATAGTAAATAAGCCCTCAACTGATCTTGTGACAAAAGCGTTAACTTTATCGGAATCTCGGGGCAAAGATGCTTCTGGAGTTTGCACAGTAACAGATTCCGAAATTAAAGTACTTAAATCACCTTTAGGAGTTAAGGATTTCGTCAGATCGCAAGAGTACAGAGCTTTCGCTAAGTCATTTGGTGAAGCATCCATTGTTATAGGCCATGCCAGAATGGAAACAAATGGCTCCTATTCAAAAGGCTTCAATAATCAACCGGTGATCAAAGATGGCATTGTGACCATTCATAACGGCATAATTGTTAACGACAAGGCTTTATGGGAAACTAATTCTTTTTTACACCGTGACTATGAAGTCGATACTGAGATAATTAATACCCTGATCAGACATTATTTAACAGCCGGTGAGCAGCTTCAACCGGCAGTGGAAAAAGCTTTAGGTCAACTGCAAGGAGCTTACTCTGTGGCAGTAGTATTTGAAGATTATAACTACTTAGTCCTGGCTTCCAATACCGGATCTTTATATACATACACACCGGACGGTTCAGATAACTTAGCTATGTTTGCTTCAGAAAGAGGCTTTTTACAAGCACTCATACCGGAGGTCACCGAACATGCCCGGATAAAACAAGTTACTCCGGGAAGTATAGCGTTATATCCCCTACCAACCGCAAACCGTACTGTAAAACTAGTGTCTGATATGACAGATAAACTTCAACCTCGCAAAGTCTATACTTCCGAAGCAGACATTGCCGCCACTATAAAACTGATAGATAGGGAATACGCGACCAATAAGCAAAAAATCCAAAACCTAAAAAGATGCACCAGATGTTTGCTCCCCGAAACCATCCCTTATATAACCTTTGATGATGAAGGTGTATGTAGCTTTTGCAAGGATTCCAAGACAATAACTTACAAGGGGGAACAGGCGCTTGAGCAATTGGCCACCAGCTATAGCAAACACAACGGCATGCCTGATGTATTAGTACCCTTTAGCGGCGGAAGAGACAGCAGCTATGGCTTGTACTATATGAAAAACAAACTAGGTTTAACCCCCGTTACCTTTACCTACGACTGGGGCATGATCACAGACCTTGCGCGAAGAAACATTGCCAGAATGTGCGGCCAACTTGGAGTTGAAAACATCTTAATTTCTGCGGACATCAGGAAGAAAAGAGAAAATGTTAGGAAAAATGTTATGGCCTGGAGCAAGAAGCCATGCCTTGGTACTGTACCTTTATTCATGGCAGGAGATAAGCAATTCTTCTATTATGTTAATAAATTAAAGCGTGATTACAACATTAAACTAAATGTCTGGATGGCCAACCGGCTGGAAGAAACTAATTTCAAAAGCGGCTTTTGCGGCATAAAGCCCGACTTTAACAAAAAATATATCGAAAGCTTGGCTACTGTTAATAAAATTAAATTAGCCATGTTTTATGCGAAAAACTTTGTAGCCAACCCTGCATACTTAAACGCGTCACTACTGGACACTGCATGGGCTTTCTTCTCTTATTACTTTGAGCCTAGAAATGATTTCTATCTGCTGTACGATTTTATTCCCTGGAATGAACAGGAAATTGAGAACACACTTATAACAAAGTTTGACTGGGAAACCTCACCGGATACTAAGTGTACCTGGCGTATCGGCGATGGTACTGCCTCTTTTTATAACTATATTTATTACACTATGGCAGGCTTTACAGAAAATGATACCTTCAGAAGTACCCAAATCAGGCAAGGCATTTTGACAAGAGAAGAAGGCATGGTAAAAATTGAAGAGGAAAACAAGCCTAGGATTGAATCACTTATGTGGTACTGTAATACTGCCGAGGTACCATTTAAGTATGTAATAGAGCAAATTAATGCCGCGTCAAAGCTTTACTAACTAACGTGCAAAGCAAAAAACCAATTTACATAATCGATAATATCTGTGTTTTTACTGTAATCGTCAGTACTGTGGCAATTAGTCTACTTATTCTGAAAATATTTAACCCTGTAACTACAGTCCTGCTAAGTTTAGCTCTACAGTTACTTATTGTTAGGGTTTGCAATTTTAAGTTAGAACTGCGCGATAGTCGATTCAGCTGGCATATCTGGCTGCTTATAGCACTAGCCCTTATACTACGATTTAGACCTTATCAATACATTATGGGCGGCCAGGATCAGGGCACTTATGTAAATATTGCCCATCAGTACATAAGAAACGGCCAGCTAAAGTATAAAGACGCTTTCAGGGAAGGCCTGACTCCTGAGCAAAAAGAACTCTACGACAAGCACAATCCATACTTAATGCCAAGTATAAAGTACTGGGACAGAGCAGCTTCAGAATATACCATGGAATTCTATCCGCTTCATCCAGCATGGCTGGCCATGTTTGAAGCTTTTGTGGGTAAAAACTTGTCAACCTTAGCACTTACCTTCTTTTCCATACTGTCTATTATCGGTTTTTATTTGCTAGGCTATGAAATTGCAGGTAGAAAAAAGCTACCCGGGTATCTTGCAGCATTGCTTGTAGCCATTTCCCCAAGCCACGTCTTTTTTTCTAAACTACCGGTAAGCGAAATGTTAGCAGTGTATTTTATAGTGTTTACTGCGTACTATCTATATAGATTTATTGAAGATAAAGGCGCTAACACGCGGAATTTGGTTTTGTCTGCAGCTTTGTTTAATTGCTTTTGCTATACCCGCATGAGTTCATTTCTATATATCCCAATTGTTATCTTATTAGCCGCCTGTACTATACTATTTACGCAAGAATTCAGATTGAAAAAGGCATTATTGCTGTATTTTGTTGCACTAATAGGGATGGTTGGAAATTCTCTTGCGTTCTACTATTATCAGATCCCACCACTGTTTCATCTTGTTTACTCAGGCACATTGCAAAAGATACTAGGCCAGGAACCGGTAACAAGAGTTACAGCATACACAATCCTTACGATCGCTAGCTTGGGAATATTATATTATTTGAGTAACCAAAATAGACTCACAAAATTAAAGACCAATATTCTGCAATATTACAGGTATTTTTTTGTTCTAGGGCTACTCGCCGTTATAGGGCTTAATTTTTACAAACTTGCTGAACAAAGCTTCACACCTGCAAACTTCCCAGACTTTGTCTTGGAGAGGCAGTGGTACGTTTACAGATTCGCCTGGGAGAAAGTTAAATACATACTGGCATATACAATGTTTGCACAAGTAGGCCCATTGTTACTTGGCATCTTTGCCATCTTGCCGTTACTAAAATTACCAGACAAATTAAAACCAAAATTCATGTATCTATGGCTATTCATTCTCTTCTTTTTCGCTGTGAATACGGAATACATATGGACTATCAGATATTATTACTACGATTTTCGATATTTTTTTAGTGAGCTTATTCCCTATATCATCGCCCTTGCCGGTACTTATTTAGGAATAGCTTTAGCACACGCTAAAAAAACTAGAGTGGTGTTATTAAGCTGTTTGGTTCTTATAATAGGTTATTTTAGCGTGTTTACTGGCGCACTACTTCAAGGACCAGAAATGGGTTACGGTGAAGTTTACAACAAGCTTAATGCCTCAGTAACAGCTAATGACTTGCTATTACTGTATCGTGGTCATTCGGATGAATCCAAACCGCAACGCTATTTTGATAACTTCAGTACCTTTACTATGGGGCCCTTTAAATACTATTATGACTTAAATACCTTTATTCTAGACACCCCCCAGCAGCTACAACTTCCCCAAATTGCAGAGCTGACAACTCACTACGCTAAGACTTATTTACTATCAGACAGGCCATTACAACTTGAGGGTGTGTTAACTAATGAACAAAAACTAACTCACTATTATAGCCACTACAATCTGGCTCCGGATTGCAGCCCCCACACTTATGAATTCTTACCTATCACAAGTGTAACAGGTATCAATTTACCTGATGCCATAAAATGCATGGTGCCCCCCACCCATTACTACACACGTAGTATGCCATTTTATTTTTACGAACTAGATTCACTCACCTTGCAAACTAAAATGTAATCCTATAAACTCAAACAATGGACTCTACTTCTAAACTAAAACAAGTTTTTGCCGATTCACTTGGCTTGCCATTAGAGCAAATTACCGATGACTTAAAATATCACTCACTACCCGAATGGGATTCCATTGCCCACATGAGCTTAGTTGCTGCTATTGATGACACTTTTAGTATCACTTTAAGTACAGACGACGTAATCAACCTTAGCTCTTTTGCTGCCGCTAAAGAAATTCTTACTAAGTATGGTGTTAACTTCTAAGTTACTTGCAGGTAAAGTAGCACTAATAACTGGCTGCTCACAAGGTATTGGTAAGGGTATTCTGGAAATGTTTGCTCAAAATGGTGCTGCGGTATTTGCCAATGATGTAGTGGAAGGCAGCTTGGATAGTATAGCCACAGCATTAACAGACAAATATCAAGTGGAAATAACTCCCCTATACTTTGATGTTTCCAATAGTGAGCAAGTTAAGCAAGCATTTGACAAGGTTAAAGCACATTCTGAGAAACTGGACGTTTTAGTAAATAATGCTGGCATTATGATAGATGCACTATTGCCAATGATTTCCCCGGATATTCTTACCAAGCTATTTTCAGTTAATGTCTTTGGCACAATTTACTGCATGCAATATGCTTCCAGAATAATGATGAAGCAAAAACAAGGGAGCATTATCAATCTGGCGTCTATTGTGGGGGTAGAAGGTAATATTGGACAAGTAGCATATAGCGGAACCAAGGCGGCAGTAGTTGGGCTCACTAAATCTGCGGCAAAAGAACTGGCTAGATACAATGTACGTGTAAATGCCATAGCTCCGGGCTTTATCGACACAGCTATGGCCAGATCAATTCCGGAACAAGCTTTTACCGAAAAACTTAACGCCATCAAACTTGGCAGGATAGGTACTCCGGAAGATATTGCGGGCGGTGCTTTATATCTAGCCTCCGACTTAGCATCCTATGTTACCGGGCAGGTAATAGGTGTTAACGGGGGGATGCTTGTGTGAAAGTTTTTGATTCCATTGAAAAATTTGCAGAAAGTACTGCGTTAGTTACCGGTTTAGAAAGTATTTCGTACAGCAAACTTGCCACACTTGCAGACACCTTCGCCAGGCAACTTACAGCAAAACCAAAGAATTTAGTGTTTATCCTTTGCACAAATACTGTAGTAGCTATAGCCGGATATCTTGGCACGCTAAGATCAGATAATGTGGCCTTGCTACTTGCTGCTGATATAGATGTACAGCTGTTGGCTAATTTGGTAGATACATATCAGCCGGATTACATTTGGGAACCGAAAAACACCAATACATTTGGTGACAAGGCTATCTATACTCACGCAAACTATCAACTAGTTCAAAACCCTAAGCCTAGTGAAGAACAACTGAACCCGGACCTAAACTTGTTACTATCAACTTCCGGAAGTACAGGCAACCCTAAGCTGGTAAGGCTTAAAGGTGAAAGTGTGCTAGCTAATGCGCAAGCCATAGTAGCTTATTTAGCAATTACCCGTTCGGAAAAAGCTATAACTACGCTTCCGCTAAACTATACCTACGGTTTGTCAATTTTAAATAGCCACTTGTTAGCCGGGGCTACTATGCTGTTAACAGACCACTCAGTTATCACCAAAGATTTCTGGCAATTTTTTAAAGACCAGCAAGCTACTTCTTTTAGCGGAGTTCCATACACTTACGAACTACTAAAAAGAATAGGCTTTCTAGATATGGAACTTCCTAGTCTAAGATATATGACTCAAGCAGGAGGTAAACTTAACGCGCAGCTCGTGCAAGACTTTGGAAGCTATGCCCAAACAAAAGGTATAAAGTTTTATGTTATGTACGGACAGACAGAGGCTACTGCCCGCATAGCTTACTTACCACCAGAGTATACTTTGGTAAAACCTACAAGTGTAGGAAAAGCCATTCCGGGGGGCAACCTGAGCATAATAAACACCAATGGCAACACTATAACCAAACCATTTATTGACGGGGAACTAGTATACAGAGGTGTAAATGTCATGATGGGCTATGCAACTTCCCGAACAGATTTAGCTAAAGGAGATGAGCAAAATGGCACACTTCTTACCGGAGATATTGCACATTTTGATGAAGATGGCTTTTGCTATATTACTGGCAGACGTAAGCGCTTTTTGAAAATGATGGGCGTTTTATTTAACCTTGATGACCTAGAAAATTTTTTGAAACAACAGGGCTACGAATGCGCTTGTGGAGGTAAAGATGACGCCTTATGTATTGCTTTCACTAAACAAGTACCGGAAAAAGAACTAAAAAGGCAACTGCAGCAAAAATATAAGCTAAACCCCAACGTAATTACCATCGTTTATGTAGAGGAACTAGCACGAACCGGTACCGGAAAAATGGCTTACGAACAGATATTTAGGAATGTAACAGTATGATAGAAGATTTATTTGGCTATCCACCATTTAGCTTAAAAGCAGCGCAGAAAAAACCGTTGTTTTTGGAAGCCTTAACAGCGGTAACCCAACATCACATAGCAAATTGCCCTGAATATAGTAAGTTTGCAAAAGCTTTTTGTGATCCAAGCAACTTAACGGCAGTCGAGGACTTCCCGTTCTTGCCGGTAACGGTCTTTAAGACAAACAAGCTAACAAGCGTTAACGAAAGTGCCGTTATTAAAATACTTAAATCCTCAGGCACTACCGGGCAAACCCCCTCGGCTATTTATTTAGACAAGCTAACCTCAGAAAGACAAACCAAGGCGCTGGCCCATATTGTGCAAGATTTTATAGGCAAAGAACGGCTACCCACCATATTTGTAGATACAAAAGCGGTCTTTAAAGATAAAGAAAGCTTTTCCGCCAGAGGTGCTGGTGTTTTAGGGTTTGCTACTTTTGGAAAAAATCACTTTTACCTGCTAGACGAAGACATGAACATGGATATCGAGGGACTACTGGAGTTTGCAGAAAAGTACAAAAATGAGCCAAATTTGATTTTTGGGTTTACCTATCTGGTTTGGCTATATTTGTATAAAGAGTTGACTGCTAAAAACATCAAATTAGATTTATCAAATGCCATCTTAGTTCATAGTGGCGGGTGGAAAAAGCTAATAGAACAAAGCGTGGATAATGGCACATTTAAAGCGCACTTAAAAGAACAATTGAGTATTAAACATGTATATAATTTTTACGGCATGGCCGAACAGGTAGGTTCTGTTTTTATGGAATGTGAAGAAGGCAACTTCCACACTTCCGTTTTTTCGGACATACTTATAAGGGATCCTGCCAATTGGCAAATACTCCCGCATGGTACCCAAGGCATCATCGAAATACTTTCCGTGTTGCCACACAGTTATCCCGGCCACATACTTCTTACCGAAGACTTTGGTACTATAATGGGGGAAGATACTTGCCCTTGTGGCAGATACGGCAAATATTTCAGGGTCGCCGGCCGCATTCCCAAAGCGGAACTTAGGGGCTGTAGTGATACAGCCGCTGTTTAGCATGGATATATTTAAGGATAAAGTCAAACTTATATGCCCACTCACAGGTGATCTTGCCAAAGTAGTGGCGGCACAACCGCTAGAGCCTTTTGAAAAAATTACCCTGCAGTTTATAAATATCGTTTCGGAAACAATTTTGAAAGACCACAGTTTAAGAAAATATCCTGAACTTATTGCCTTAGCCTATTGGATGCGATCAGCACACATAAAGCAACTACAAGAACAGTTTATAAACAGTAACGCAGATTACATTCAAGTACCTAGAGGCTTGGCTTTTCATATAGCCCCGGCAAACGTAGACACAATTTTTGTGTACTCCTGGTTTATCTCCTTGCTGGTAGGTAACACTAACATTGTAAGACTCTCTTCTAAAACCAGTGACCAGCTTGAGACCTTACTGGCAATTTTGAATAATATACTAGCTCAAGAACAATTTGAGCAACTTAGAAACACAACTGCCTTACTAAGGTATGGGCACGATACGGAAGTAACAGAGTTTTTCTCTAAGCAATGTGATTTACGTATTATCTGGGGTGGCGACGCAACTATCAAAAGTATTAGGGCACTAGAACTTAACCCTACAGCACTAGAAGTAGTTTTTCCAGACAGATTTTCTTATGCAGTAATTGATGCTCAACAGTGGTTAGCCCATACAAATAAGGAGGAAACAATTGCATATTTTTATAACGACGCATTCTGGTTTGATCAAAATGCCTGTTCATCACCAAGACTTGTGGTATGGTGTGGTGCGGAAAAAGACATTACACCGGCAAGAAACATTTTCTGGCAGTTACTGGAAGAATATATAACAACAAAGAATGTACCAGTCCAACCGGCTGTAGCAGTACAAAAGCTAACTGCTGAAGTGCAAACCATATTCAATGCTAAAAGTCAGGTTACGGTAGAACAAAGCGCCTCTAATGCTATTAACCGAGTTTTCATTGAGTCTTTTGAAGATATTTCCAGAGATGCCCATTGTGGAGGTGGGCTTTTTTATGAAACAACTATTAGTGAATTAGCAGAACTGGGTAACTTTCTTAAAACCAAAGATCAGACACTTAGCGCCTTTGGTATCACTAAGGAACAGTTGAGCACGTTTATTAAGGAAAATAAGCCCAGAGGGATTTGTAGGGTAGTGCCCTTCGGCCAAGCACTTACGTTTTCTAATTATTGGGACGGACTAGATTTATTAGCAACTTTTGCCCGCAAAGTAGAGCTTGTTGTATGAATACATTTGGCATTGGCATAGATATTCAGGACAGTCAAAAATTTAGCGAAACTGAGGATAGGCCTAACCAGACTTTCCTAGACAAAATCTTCACGAAAAAAGAACTTGCTTATTGTTTTGGAAAAAAAGAACCTGCTCAGCATTTAGGCGTGAGGTTTTGCTGCAAGGAAGCTGTTATTAAAGCCTTGAACTCTCTGGATGAGTTTAATATTCATTGTAAGGGGGTAGAAATAACTAATAATGAATCTGGCGTACCATTTGCACATTTGCCTGAACAGTTAGCCTCTAAGTACGTTACACAAGTTAGTTTAACTCACGCTGCAGGCATGTGTGTGGCTGTAGCTGTAGTGGTTAGAAAGGATTAATATGGCCGTTCCGGTTATCAAGATGGCAACCATCGGTTTGTTGCCGTCTCCATTAAAAAAGCTGTATTACAAAGCAAAAGGAGCCAAGATAGGAAAGCATGTTTCGTTTGGCTTTTTTTCCATACTAAATGCTAAAGAAATAGAAATCGGCGATTATACAAAAATTGGGCATATTTGTTATATCGATGCCCACAAGATAAAACTGGGCAAACGGGTGAGTATTAAGATGATGGTGGCGGCAGAACTGGCAGAGCTTGAAATGGATGATGACTCAATTATTTTAGATCAGGTAACTATTGGCGGTATGTTAACACCCAGATCAAAGCTTAGTATGGGAAAGCGGGCCAAAATTTTTTCTTTTAGTTTTATTAACCCCACTGAGCCAATTATTTTGGAAGATGACGTTGGAGTTGGCGGTGGCAGTTATATTTTTACACATAGTTCGTGGTTATCTATGCTGGATGGTTATCCTGTAACGTTTGGCCCGGTTACAATCAGGAAAAAAGTGTGGCTGCCTTGGCGGGTGTTTATTTTGCCTAATGTGGAAATTGGGGAAGGTAGTGTTATTGGGGCTAATTCGGTGGTAACTGCAAATATTCCAGATCACTCATTGGCATCGGGGTTTCCAGCAAAGGTGTTATTAAGGGGCAGACAGTTTATTAGGGAGCCTTCGGCAGAGAAAAAGCATGAGATGTTACTAACAATTTTCAGATCATTTGCAGAGTTTTGTGAATTCAAAGGCGAGCCCGCAGCAATTAGTGACGTGGAGAAGGGTATTACTGTGTCAGTAAATTCAACAAGATATATGTATAAGAAGTCTTTGGAAGGTATGACAGAGTTTGAAGGGAATGTTTATGTGGTACTTGAAGGTATTAGTGAAGAAACTAGAAAGGCACTGGATGTAACTGGTAAGTGTTGGTTTGATATTAAGAGTAAGGAAACTAGGTTTAGTGAGAGTGAGGGCTGGGAAGGGATGAAGGGGTTTTTGTCCCGTTATGGGGTTAGGTTTGAGGTCTTGGATTAAGCTCTAAAACAAAGCGGCGGGAAAAGGGATGTGTAGGACACCTCTCTTCCCGCGCAGCAGGCTATTCGATGACCATAGTGTCTTCGATTTTTTGGTCATCGAACTGAATACATACCCGCACAACTGTACCACGAGGCATTACCTTCTTCTCATAACTGGCAGTGCTATAGGTACCAAACTGGAGCATGTTCATCGACGCCATGGCCCAGTTGGTGCAAGGATCAGACCCGTCAAAGGTGACTCGAATACGCGCAGGGTTGTTAGTTTTGATTGTTACTATAAACCAACCCCCCCAGTACTCATATGTCACCTTGTATTCCCCTACGATGTGTAAAGCCTGCCAGGTCTGTACATCAGTGTCTTCTTGAGGCAACACCGTGGGGGGCAGGGGGGTCGGTAGGGGCACTGTGGTAGGAGTTGCCGTGTCTTCATCATCTCCTATGGTGAGGAGGAAGACGGGTTCCTTGGTAGGCCTAGCAGTTGGAATTTGCGTAGGAACAACTATAGGCTGAGAACTCTCACCAACAGCCTCATTGGCATAGCTGGAAACACCTTCGGATGCTGGTACGGATAGACCCCCATAAACAACGGCAAGCCATAAAAAAAACAAAGCAACAAGGGTAAAAAAAAGCGCGCGTCCTGTGTTATCCATTGTTCCTCCTCTGGAACACATTGTGTAGAATTTGCAACATTATATAACTATAGGGCTATATTTGCAAAAAGCGGAAGGGAGGAAAAGACGGCAGGAGATCTCTCCCTCCCCGCGCAAGTGGTCATTGGGCAGTACAATGCAAAGAAATGGAGCCATTGGCATAGAAGGCAATAACCTCGATACTACTTCCAACATGGATGTTTACGCCATCCATACGCAAGTTTTGCATCCAGGACAAGTCAGTAGAGTTCCAGATTATGCTGTCAGGAGCAACCCAGGACGTATAATTGTCCTGATGCAACATCTGGCCAATGTTCACTCTTACTTCCCGAAGACCGGGAAGGTTGGGCTTGTTTATGCGAAGCATGCCTATTTCCCCGTTGTAGACACACTCCAGAGTAACAGCCTTACCATTCGGAAGAGTTATCGCCGTAGAACCCTCTGCCCAGGCTGCTTTGTTAAAAACAACCTCAGTGGGTTCGGGGGTTGGGTTCTCCTGTGTAGGAAGCGGCGCCAGCGTTGGCTGGGATACTACAGAGTCATCAGTAGGCAGTTCAACCGGCAGGTTTCTCACCGGGCCAGAAGAGCTTGCTCCAAAATTGGAAACAAGCCTTGAGCCACCTTTATATAGAACTGCCCCCAGCACAAACAACAGGAGTATGCAACTAGAAATGAGAGCCTTTTTACCGTTCTTGTTAAGTGGTGCCATCTTTCTCCTTCTCTGTTAGGGCACTTGTGGCTTGAGAACATAGGAGTACGAATGTTCCTTGTTTCCCTGCCATAGTGATACAACTACTTCCGTATCCTTGTCCACAATTGGGAGTGTATAAGAAACCGTCTCCCCTGTGACCCCCGATTCGTAAGCCAAGCTACCATCCACGTAGATCTTGATGATCCACGCCTTCGGTGCCACCTGAGCATCCGCGTCATCCACCGTCACCATGCTCGGTGGGTCTTCAGCGGGGGTGACAGTAACAGTCAATTTGTCACCAGCGCGTGTGAACTCAATATCCGCGTGGGATTTTTCGGACTGTACTGTCCAAGATTCCCCATCCTCAGGAGAAAAGGCAACTGTGTCATGGATAGGGTCTCCTGCCACAGCACAGCCTGCCAGCAGCAACACTGCTGCTAGCACCAAACCAACAACGGTTTTCTTCATGATCTCAACCTTTCTATATTATATTTGGGGAACAGTTAGCTTGTATAATACAACTACAGGGTAATTAAGGCAATAAAAGTTCAAAGCGCCGGGTTGGTAACAAACAGTGTCTATTGCCACTCCGGCGCTAAATTAACTCTCCATCATCCTCATCCAAATACTGCACATACTTTGGACATACCAGAATCTCCCTGCCGCAAAAGGGCGGGGGATTATTACACCGTACAGTGGATGCGCCTTCTCTTATCCAAAGTAACGCATAATTACCACAGTAAGGGCATCGAACATTTGCCTGTCTGTGCTTGACATTGTTTGCCCTCACATGCATCTTTCTTTTGGAGATATCTGTACTCCAATCAATTGTCGCATCCGCGCCACACTTGTCACACGGTATAGTGACACTACCCTTTGTCACTTGGCGAAGAACTCTCCTGCCACACCTGTCACAATAAGCTTGTGCATATGGCATATGTCACCTCCTATAGGTCCTATGGGTAAAACACATAATAGCACTATGGGGGTAAGGGTACAAATGGGAGTGGTAATTCTGGGAAAAAGAAAAGCGCCAAAAAGGAGGACAGTGTCCAATGCCTTTTCGGCGCTTGATAGCTACTGGTTCTCGCGTGGATAGAGGGCTACAGAGAAAGTGGAAGTTCCACCATTCTCGTCATCCTCCAAGGAAACACAGATTGTACACTCCTCATCTGAGTAAGCTAACGTGCAGCTTGTGCTGTCAGTAAAACTTCCCAGACTAACCTCTTGGAGCACAGTGTCCCCATCGCGCAGACTGATGGTGCAAGACTTGAATTCCTGACCCGGGGTCAGTACCTCGACAGTCAGGTTACCGACACCATCGGACTCGACCAACAACTTGATGTCGTTAATCGAATCAAGAGACTTTTCGAAATCCCAAGACCCACTCGCCGGCACAAATTCTGTGAAATCACCAATGCAGCCGGCAAACAAAACTACACCAGTCAGCAATACCAAAAGCCATCGGAAATTCTTCATTGTCTTCTCCCATGAAAAAAATTGGGGCACTTGTGGTGCCCTGATTGTGATATTGTGGATTATATACTATGGGGCTGTTAAAGTCAAGAAAAATAAAGGCCTGGCAACCATGGATAAAATCCAAAGCCACCAGGCACTCGATAATCCTCAGCGGACCAAATCAACTATGACGTTTAGCTGTAATTCCACTCCATCCGACACCCTTTCAAAAGTAAATCTGAAAAACCCATTTGTGCTTTCCGGCCACGGCCATACCGCGTAGAAGCGGTCACCATCGGCGTGTATGGGATTCAGATCATCTTCCTCAGGATAGTATGATATGCGGCGGAGATTGAACCCGTCCACCAGCTTTTCGGTACGTACTTCAACCAGCTCCACATAATCATGTTTATCAACCTTAACTTTGACAGTGAAATCCCCATATTGGTTATGTAAATGTATGGGATCAAGCCATCTGCCTTCCGAAGTTGGGGTGGGGGTGGCTTCGGCGCGGACAGGTTGCGCTCCGCCAGAGGAATCCTCCGCCGGGGCAGCGTCGCCGCTTGACGAATCGGCCTCACACCCAACAAACAAAAGCACCAGCAAAATAACCAAAACTAGATAAATTTTTCGAAACATGTCTCAGACCTCCTTAGGTAGATTGGATTTTTAGGGCATGAGGAATGCCCACACTGACGTGCATTATATACTATAAGGTATAGGAAAACAATTCAAGATGGGTACATGGGTGAAAAAAAGTTATAGAACCAAAAAGACGCCTGCATACAAAAGTAGTCCTACCTTCTACTCTTTGGCGTATACAGGCATCTTTCTGGTGGCAGAAAATCATTTACAAACAGATGAAGCCATCTATAAAGGTAGGTTACAGACAGCCTCATCCTGTCTTAAAACGATTTTTTAAAATAAGTCTCCTTTCTATAAACTTTGTATTTACAAGCAAAAGCCTGTCTGTAATGGCCGGTAGGACCGCTGTCTCTTCTCCGGTTATGGACAGAAAATAAGATTCTTCCAAGGTAGGTGGACACCGTATTTCCGTACCTTACAGGCAGAATTCTGCTCGCAAACTATATATGCAATTTTCAATACATTAATAATACTACAGGATGTATGCATTGTCAAGTACTATGGGGTGATGTACTCTACACATATGTGCCCGAGAATCGGAACCTCCGGTTGGACTTATAAACACTGGAGAGACAAATTCTATCCACCTCAGCTTAACCAATCAGAGTGGCTATCCTTTTACGCACAAACTTTTGACACAGTAGAACTAAATAACACTTTCTATATGCTTCCCAGAAATGAAACTTTTGAGAATTGGTACAAAAAAGTACCAGACAATTTCCTGTTTGCTGTAAAAGCCAACAGTTATATAACACATAGAAAATATCTAAAAGCACCCGAGTCTTTATATATTCAAGCAGAACGATTTCAGGGCTTACAGAATAAACTTGGGCCAATTCTGTTCCAACTACCACCAAGATGGGCTATAAATCGCCAAAGACTCAAAGATTTCCTAACTAAACTTCCAAAAAGCAATCAATACGCCTTTGAATTTAGAAACAGCACCTGGTACACAAAACAAATTTTTGAATTATTGGAGAAACACAACTGCGCCCTATGCATACACGATCACACTAACGCGCCTCCTCCAGAAGTTATAACGGCAGACTTCGTGTATGTCAGACTGCACGGAACGCGCGGCAACTACTCGGGAAAATATTCGGCAGAGCAAATCCAAGCGTGGGCTCAAAAAATAACAGGCTGGCAAAAAACGCAGTTGGGTGTTTACATATACTTTAATAATGACACAGAAGGTTTTGCGATAGAGAATGCACTACAGTTAAAGGCTAGTCTTCCCCATACTCAGAACTAATATTGAGATTATCAACAATGTCTAGTACCCCATGAGTGGCAGCTGCGGCATCATATGCTGCCCGCCAGGCTACAAAATCGGGCACACTTCCTTCTAAAGTTACTACGCCATTTGCAACCGTCACATGCACGCTTTCAGGATCGATATATAAATTCCGTTCAAAAGCCGAAACAATATCATCGGCTATTTCTTCATCAACAAAGTCATGCGTGGGAACTACACTAAGATAATTATCAACACCCATAACACCAATAACACTAGTGGCTATTCTTTCTGCTCTAAGCAATTTCCAGTAGGCGTCAACAGAACCTTTTAGAATAACCCTTCCCGCAACAACCTGAACAGCAATATCCTCAGCAGTCATTTCAGGATCCCAACTTAATACTTTTTCAATCCTTTCCTGCAATTCTTCGTCTGATGGTAATTCAAGGTGGTCTTGGTACTTAACATCAAGATCATTTTCAACAAAGGAAACACCTAATACCCGCCACGCGGCATCTTCTGCGGCATGCCTAGCAGCAAAAGAAGGAACTGTACCAGTTAGCACAACTGCGCCATCATCTTCTACTGTCACCGTTATATTGTCTACATTTACCCTACTATCCAGTTTCAGTTCATCTAGAACAGCTGCTTTTACTTGCTCCATAAGTAAGATGCTAGTGAACACGCTTAAGTAGCGGGTTAGATAGCCGTAAGAAAAACATAAGAAGCCAGGAGAACTAAAAATGTATGCTAAACTTTTAGTATGAAAAAACTTACTACTCTATTCCTTATAGCATTTCTTACAGTTTTAGCATTTTATGTTGTATTTAAGTGGCAAGGCTTTCGAGTCTTTAATAAAGACCTAATTACAGTAGTAGGTGAATACTCTCAGCTGGAAAGTAATAACATAGCTAGATTTTCAGTATCCGTAGAAGACACAAACGCAGATAAAGCACAGGCTGTGGAAGGTGTCACTCAAACTATGGAAACTATTATTGCCAGGGTTAAAGAATTTGGTATTCCGGAAGAGGATTTGCAAACTCAATCCATCAATATTTATCAGAGAGAAGAACCTTACTATGACAATGGCGTGCAAAAATTTAGAAAAGGTGACTGGCAGGTAACAAATAGTTTGGAAATTACGTTGCGGGATGTAAACAGAGTAACAGAATTATCAGAACTATTAAGCACGGTTGACGCAAGTAGCGTTAATGGACCTAATTTTTATCAGGATGCGGAAGGAGCCAATGCGCAGGTTTATTACGATAAGGCACTGGAAAATGCTAGAGAGAAGGCGGTAATGATTGCAAAGAGTGAAGGCAGAAGTGTTGGGGCAATTGTGAATATTGTGGAAGGGTATAGTGTGCCAACATACAACTTTATGGAATCCAGACCGATGGGCGGCGGAGGTGGTATTGTACCCGGCACATCGCAAGACACCGTAACCCTAACTGTTACTTATGAATTGAAGTAAAATAGCAAAAACCTACCCGAGACTAAAGCCTGCGGATACCAATTTATACACTATCAACCAAAGAAACATATTTTTAAATGTTTCATACCCCAATGTTATCGAAATTTAATGATTTTTTAATAATTGCTGACTAGAATGAAATTATGATAAAGCTTGTCAAGCTTTTGGCCACTATAGACAACACTGCATATCTGTTTAATAAAGAAACTAAATACTTATTGCCCATCAGTTTACATAAAGATATTAGTAAAGAACTAGTTCAAAAAAATAACTTTGTCGAACCCAGCACATTTAACAGCATAAAACGTATGCTGACTGCTGCCGCGCTTTCTATTCCTGCTGTCATCATATACAAATATAAAGCCGGAAAGTTCTATGCGTATGTAAATATAAGGTCAGAAAAACAAACCTATGACATAAATACATCTCTGGAAGACGCGCTATGCCTATCAGACTGCTTTAATAGTGACATTTATGTTAAGGATAAGCTGCTAAAACACCAGGGAATTCAGATTACGAAAGAACTTATAGAACAGGCACTTGTAGGCACACCAACTAAAGATAACGTTGAATATTAGCTACATGCTCATCAAGTGTTCTTGCATAGTGAGTAACACCATTGGAGTCTGTTAAATAATATTCATAATCTGTTGTAACAGCACCTAGTACTGCTTCCAAAGCGGATATGCTTGGGTTGCAAATAGGCGTTGGCGGTAAACCCACAACTTTTCTAGTGTTATAAGGATTATCCAGATCGAGTTCCGAAGCAGTCAGGCTCTTGGGCCACCACTCAACCTCCAAGGCAATATTGTCACTCGGACAGATGCGTGCAGCTTCGTCTAGGCAACCTACTCTGTTTAAAGCAGCTACATACTGCGTGGTAGCATCCGCGCCTAAAGTCTTACCCTCACGCCACCTTTTAATCAATATACCTGCTACTACAGGCCTATCAGTCTCGTTACTAACTTCCCGCTCTACTATAGATGCCAAAATTACCGCCTCACCCCGATCAATTCCAGCAGCTGCGAGAGTTTCTTTCGATAAAACAGTCTCCGTTTTCGTTTCAAAGGTTTGTCTTAATATGTCTATAACACTTTCTTCCGTCACATCAATATTGAATTTATAAGTGTCCGGAAATAAGTAGCCTTCATAGTCCTGGGCTAAGGCCATAAAATCTTCGTAGTCTACATTATCTAAATGTTCTGCTGCAGCCAGAGCATATTCCTCAATACGCCAGCCTTCCAAAAAGGTTATTTGTACATCATCGGTACCATGCTGAAACAGCTCCACTAAACCCTTTACAGAGGTACCGGCGGGAATCTTATAGGTACCCGCCTGAATGTTCTTGTCTTTGCCACTAACCAAAGCATAAAACGTGAAAAGTACTTTGGAGTTTAATACTTCCTCATCGTATAGGTTTTGGGCAATTTCAAACAAAGAATCACCCCCCTTAATCTTAAACGTAAGCTCTTTGGCAGTCTGTGTAGGCCGATTAACTGCGAAGTTGTAATAAAGATAGGCTAAAGGCGGAACACTAACCAAGAGAAAGAGCGCTAGTATAATAAATAGTAATTTCTTTTGTGTTTTAGTAAGTACGTGATATTTCTGGGGATCAAGTTGTTCGGACATACAGCAATATTAGCATAAAAATGCTAGAATAACGATTGCAGGAAGCCACACAGCCGCGGTCGCTTAGCGATCGAGGAAAGTCCAAACTGCATAGGGCAGAGGGACGGAAGGCAACTTCCGACACGTAAGTGCTGGTGTTTTAGGCTAGAAATGGCTTAGAAACAGAGGGCGAATTAACACCCTCTGAGAGCAACAGAGACGAGCTTTTTCCTAACGCCTCTTGGCCATGGAAAAAGTGTGAAACGGGCAATCCCACCTGCAGCAATCCACGAACTTACCATAAAAAGCCGGCCCGGCATTGGTATAAAGATGGAGCTTAGACAGATGGCTGTATAAAACAGAATTTGGCTTACCGGCTTCCTGCTTATGAATCGTTTCTGGGATATCCTAAAATTCTTCTCACAATTACAACAACAATCATAACTACAGGTACTGCTAAAATGGCACCAATCACACCAAAAAACCTCGTGCCTGTAAGTACTGCAAAAAGTATTACTAACGGGCTAAAGCCTGAAACTTTTTGCATAACTTTGGGTACAAGCAAATTGTTTTCTATCTGCTGAATGACCACAAAGGCGGCAAACACTAACACCCCTTTAACAGGTGCCTGCACAAAAGCCACAATACTTGCCAAAACCACAGAAATTACTGGGCCTAAAATTGGAATGACTTCTAGCAACCCTGCTAATAAAGCCAATGGCAAAGGATACCTAATACCAAGTAAGACTAACGCTGCAAAGCTCATAGCACCTACAAGCAGCATGAGTACCAACTGGCCTTTAACCCAGTGACCAACGTTTTGTTCAACAGAATAAATAATGTCATCAACCTCATCCCTTAAGTATTCCGGAAAGAGATTTATAAAAAGACTCTTTAGGTTCAGCCAGTCAATAGACATGTAGATAGAGATAACAAGAATACTTACAATAGCGGTAAACTGGGAAAATATCGAGTAAGTGGCCGAGAACAGGTTTCGGGATAATTCTGAGAATTGCGGGACCAAATCAACTAATGAAATCTCAATATTTTTACCGATCTGTAAGGTCTCGGGCAATGTGGAAATGCTGGATAATAAACTCTGCGCCTGCATTAAAACCGGAGGCAACCCTATAGTAAATATTGCCAGGAGAACTAAAACTATCAGAAGATAAGTTAAAACCACTGCAGTACCCCTATTTAAGGGTTTATTTAAAAAAGTGACTTGCATCAACTTTTTAACGGCGTGTTCAACTGAAATAACAATGATCAGGGAAATAATAAACAGACCAATAACCGGACCAAGTCTGTATAAGACATAGGCACCTAATACAAGTAGAAACGCAATAAGTATCGTTCGTATAGTAACAATTATTTGTTTATCCATCCTATTGCTATTCTACAAGAATTAGTCTGATTTATAAATGTGTTGCTAAAAACTCCCGGATAGCTGCTTTGTGCGAACTATCTGCTGTACTAAACCAGACAATGTCTTTGTTTTTCTTAAAATATGTAAGCTGTCTTCTAATATAGGCGTGTAAGTCGGACTTTATGGTAGACAAAGCGTCAGTTTCAATCAGGCCGCCTTCTAGGTACTGCAAAACAGATTTATAAACAAGCCCATGCAATGGTGGAGCAGCTCCAAACCCAAGGCTAAGCAACCTCTCAACTTCCAAAACTAAGCCTTGTCGCCACACAGCATCTGCCCAGTCATCAGTTTTACTATATAACAATTCGCGCGGCCCGGTTAGGCCAATATACCTGAAAGCCACATCGGGTAAGTAACTAAGTTTAGGAGCTGTTGATGAGGTTAATGCTTTTTCGATACGCCTAATTAATCTATGCCGGTTTGATTGCTCAGAAACATTTGGAACTTCAATATGCAGTTCTACAGCCTTGGCGTAAAGCTTGGGCGTACTTAGCTCTGCAAGTTCAGCACGAAGCTCCGGATTAGGTTCCACAGGCTCTAATGGAGTTCTGCCTGTAAAAGCATCGATGAAAAAACCGGTACCACCAACTACAAACACCTGCTTACCCGCGGCTAATAGTTCTCTTGCCTTAGCCAGGGCAAACCTGACAAAGTCATAGGCTGACAGCTGTTCAGAGGGCAAAGCCAGATCATAACCCCACACAGAAATGCCGTTAAAAATCCATCTGTTATCGGCTTTTTCGATGTGAGCAGATGTACTCAAAGGTTGCTTTCCTGTACCAATATCCATATATTTGTACACTTGCCTGGAATCTGCAGAAATAATTGCTCCATCATATTTTTTGCAAAGTTCAAGTGCTAAAGAAGTCTTACCTGTAGAGGTAGGACCTGCCAAAATTACAATATTAGTCATTAAGTGTTTCCTTCCAGATTTTGGTTAAATAAGCATGCCGCCACTTTTTTTCCTCCAAAGGAATATCATCGGCATAGTGTTGTTCTGCATAAGTACCTTTTCTGGGAGAATACATTGAAATAAATGCCATACTAAACTTAACAGTCTTAAAAAGCGCTACCGTATCCATAAACTGCTCACGGGTTTCACCGGAAAACCCAACAATAATATCTGTACTAATTCTAGCGGCAGGTTTAACATGCCTAATGTGTTCTACCAAGTTTACAAATTCTTCTACCGTGTGGCGCCTATGCATCTTTGTTAAAATCTCGTTATTACCAGACTGCACAGCTATGTGTATATAAGAAGAAATTTTTGGAAGTGCCAAAGTCTCAACCAAATCTTGAGTAAAGTCAAACGGGTTAGATGACATAAAAGCAACTTCCTCAAGCTCTGTAAGATCGTGTACTTCCCTCAACAGAGCTGCAAAAGGTAATTTTTGTTCACTACGGGTCCTAAGTTTGAACTTCTCATCTTTCGATAACTGCCAGGAATTAACGTTCTGACCGCATAGAGTAACTTTGGTATAGCCATTAGCTAACAGGTGCTTTACATCTTCCAAAATAGCTTCTTTAGGTCTGGAAATTTCAGGACCTCGAGAATAAGGTACTACACAGTAAGTACAGAAATTATCACATCCGTATGATATGTTTACAAAAGCCATACCATGGCTAAAGGTTAAATCCGTGCACCTATTCCAATCAAAGTTATCAAGCTGAGCTCTAGAAATTAAATTATTAGCAAAAAGAGTTGAGGGAAGCTGCTCTAGCTGTGAAGGTTCAATATAGGCATCTACCCAGGGGGTTCTTTTTCTCAGCTCATCAAAACTATAGCGAGTCCTGTTTCCTGCTACTGATCCAACCATACAACCCATCAAAACAACAAGGGGCTTAGGTGAAGGTAGCTTTCTAGCTATGCCATACACTTTGTCTTCACTTTTCTGCCTGACACTACAACTGTTTATTATAAGCACGTCACAGGCACTAGGATCCCCAACCTCTATAAATCCAAAGGTTCTAAACATAGCTTTTACCTTTGCGGAATCAGCCTCATTGGCCTGGCAACCATAAGTCTGAAGAAAATATGTTGGCATGCTGGAATTATATCAGCTGTTCTGAGGTTCCGGCTCTTGCGCAAGCTCTTTAAGCGCGTCACTTAAACTATAGTCTAGTTTGCCAACCAGGTCATCAAAACTGGCAATAACTAAAGAAGCTTCTTTTGGATAATCACTTGGAACCAAGTCTGTGTCTAGTACTACAACAGTGGTACATCCCGCCTTAGTGGAAGATATAACACCAGCAGGAGAATCTTCAAACGCGAGCAGTTCACTTGGCCTAAGACCAAGTTGCTTTAGCACTGTTTTGTATATAGCAGGATCCGGCTTGGGTTTAGAAACTTCATTCCCTGTTAATATAACATCAAAGGTAGAAGTAATATCAATCTTTTTTAAGATTGCATCTACAATGCTCTTCTTAGAATTAGAGGCAAGTGACAGCTTTAACCCCTTTTCTTCTTTTAATTCAAAAGCAAACTGCCAAAAACCATCCCTAACGTCCAACTCGGCAGAGGGCAATAGTTCTAGAAACTTCTGCTCGGTTCTAGCAACCAAGTCCGGAATGGCAATTTCAGGCTTGACTTCGTTATAATAAAAAATGTGATCCCAAACAACGTGTAAGTCTGAACCAAATCTATTACCAAACCCTGGCCACAGTAGAGTTTGGGAAAAACACAACTCCTGAATAGCATCAGACCACAAAGGCTTAGTATCTACGAGCGTACCATCAAGATCAAATGAAGCTGCTTTTTTTCCCGAAATAATACTTTTATACACGGCCGCGCTTAAAGCTTTCCTTAACTTTTAAATAATTATGGATAAGAGCAAACGGAAACCCTATAACATTTATAGGAAAGGCATACCAAGGGTCTATACCTTTAACCAAAAGATACGATGCGTAAACCACTCCAATAAGAATATATATTATTCCTAAAATCTTAAGTAAAACCATACTGTTAGATTAACAGAGTCCAAATATTTAGGCAAAACACTAACCATAGTACTGCTTTAGTATTACAGCTGCCGAAAAGTCATCAGCAACACGCCTGCTCTTTTTTGAATAGCCCATTCGCAACATGTGCTGTACAGAATCTTTGGTAGATTCATATTCATTTACAAAAACTACCGGTTTTTTAACCCTGATTTTCAGGAGTTTTACAAATTTCCTAACTTCTAAAGACTGAGGTGTTTCTTTGCCATCTACAGTAAGTGGCAGCCCTACTATCAGTCTATCTACTTCGTTTTCAAGAATTATACGGGTTAGTTCATCTAAAGCACTTTCAGCATTCTTTCCGTCCACAACTTTTAGAGGGGCCACAACCCCTTCTTTACCAAATGCCAAACCTATATTGGCACTGCCATAATCTATGCCAAGTAAAGTTTCCTTTTCCGCAGTCACTAATTCTCCTTCACAACATCAATAGAAATTTTATCTGTGTCTCCGGGCACTTTCTGTAAAAAGGGCACACCAGGTGAAATCTTAAGCTCATAGGTTTTTATGTTACCCAAACTACCTAATACTTTCTGAGCATCTTCCGGTTTTTTGCCTTGTAGGTCACTCTTCAGAGAATCTTCGGAAATACGCGGTACTACATAAGTCTTGATAGTAACCTGAAGGTCAGCCTCGGTTGAAGATAGTACACTGCTATCTGTAGCACCCAATATTTCTACCTTTACATCTCTGTCTTTCTTAGAAACTTCAAATTCCTCCGGTACATATTTATCAACCAAAGAATTAACTAAATTATCTAAATCATCATCACTGTAGGCTAAACCATAGACCAAATAAGTGGCAACTAATTTAACTTTTTCTGTTTCTTCACCCTTATCATGACTGTATTCTTCCTTCTGTTTAACAACCGAAGTAGATCCTGTTATAAATTCCTGGCTTTTTTGCACAGAATCCGCCAATACCTCTTCAGCAGTACTAGTAGCTTCGGTTAATAGCGCGGAAGATAAGGATGTGAGATCTTCTTCGGCAACTACCTTTACAGTTTCGCTTTTTCCTCCGGTAAATTTTTCTTTGGAAGAAGCAACAAGCTCAGTCTTTTTATAGTCATCTATTTCTAAAGTTTCAGAGTCATCTATGTTGTAGTGAGAACCAATATCTGCAGCTTCAACTTGCGCATCAGCTTGACCGGGAATTAGTACACTAGCCGGATCACTGGAATCCTTTGGCACCATGGCAGGAATAGTTAACTCATCTTCCAGCTTGTAAGTTAAATCATCCTCACCTTCTTTGTAAATAACTTTTGTACCCTTCTTTAGGGTTATGGAACCCGTTGTTTTGTTGTAAACCGTAATAGTACCGGTGGCAGTATCCCCTTCAAGCTTTTCACCGGTCGTATCGATCTCTTTTTCCAAAGTCAGCAGCTTTTCAACCTTAATACCTTTAAGAGTCTGACTATCAGCATTAGTGTTGGATCCTTCTAATACTTTTATAGAAACGCTTCGCGCTAAAGGCTGGGAATCCACCACAATTCTGACAGTCGCCCGATGGTCTGCCTTTAGCTTATACGCAAAACCTGCCGCCATTAATCCAAAAATACCTAAGATCAGAATAAGTTTTGCGTTAAAGTTCACATGTAAAGAAGGTAATCTAAGCTTAGTTTTTATAGTTGAGAAAAGGGTACTCAGAAAAAATGATTTGGCCTCCGTAAGTTCACCTGGTTTATCTTCCACGAAATTCTGGCTGGGATCTTCCAGAAGATCTAGCAAGTTTTGACCCTCTTCGGTTTCAACTTCAAAGTGTAGTACTTTTCCTAAATCTTCAATTGTCTGCTTAAGCAGCTTCAGATTCAAACCATTCGTCAGCAGCACCGAATCTGCCGGAATAAAAATCTCTACACCGGTATCATCAATATTACGTAGTTTATTTATAGCCGTAATCACATCATCGTGCGGTTCAAGTTCAATCCTTGTCATAAGATGTGTCCTCTACAATTAAGTGCGCCAAACTAGCAATAGCCAACCAACTTAAAGTTGAAGCTTTACCAGTAGTGTCGGATATACCGGGAAGTTCGGCTAAATCTATTTTGCTAAATTCCGGTGGTTCTTTAAACGGAATGGACTTAGTCCAAGGCTCGGTCACAATAAATTCATAAATGTCTGAAACATCAAAACCCTCACCCACCAGATAAATCTTTGCCGCAAATGTTTTTATGCCCGAAAATTCCGAAAACAAAAGCTCCATGCCAGTAAGCCAAAGTTCTAAAACCGTTTCCAACAAATTGCGGATTACCATATTTTCGCTCTCGCTAAGTTTACTGCGGCTATAGTCCCTGAGCATAGTGGAGGCATCTTCAAAGGTTATACCTAAGTTTTGGCTTAGTTCTTTAACAAAGTGATTTCGGCCGATTGGCAGTGATTTGGTTGCGACTAAAGCTTTACCAAAAACTACTCCCACAGATGTACAATCAGAGCCCATATCAATAATTAAGTAATTTGTGTTTTCCAAATCTGATTTTTCCAGTAAACCAGACAGTGAATGTAAATCTAGCCCAATAAGCTCTATAGAAAGGTGGGCTTTAGCAAAAAGCTTTTTTATTTTTCTGAGTATATACTTTGGGCAGTAAGAAGTAAAAATTGCCATTTCCAAAGTGGAAGCTTCCTGACCTATGGGATTAAGTATAGGGTTGCCGTCAACTTTCGTATAAATAACTGAAGAATTGAGTAGTTCCAACTTGTCATTGGCTTTTCCGGTTTGCTGGAATAGTTCTGCTTGTGCTTTTGTATAGGCTATATCTAAAGTTTTTTGGAACATGTGCTCCAGTTCTTTTCTTGTTACAGGGGTTTGAGTGTTTCTTCCTACTCTGGTTCTAGTAGTAAAACCAAAGCTGTGTTCACCCTTTAACCCAACCAATACTTTTTTAGTTGGCCTGTCTAGATTGGTAAGGCAGTCGGCAACACAGTCGGTTAGCAAATCTAGGGTTTGAGCAGAATTTACTAAAGGGGTAGTGGCAACTTTATGGCTAATGCCAACTATTTTGGCTGTGGGAAGGTCTTCAAGGTTGGTATAAGCTTGGAAAGCAACGCATTTTACGCCGGCAGTGTCTGTTTCTATGGCAAGAAAGTGGTCAAGAGGTCTGGATTTTTTACCAAATGGCAGTATTGGCATTTAGGTGATTATACAATAAATAGGCGTGGTTTATTTATGTCTACTCAAGAAGCCGCATCTTCTTGCACATAAGCGTTTGCTTCTTGCGTCACTCGCTCAACAAGCTCATTGAGCCACCCTCGTTTAGTATCTATATTTGAAAACCACATATTTGGGGCTGCATCAAGATCTTCACTTTCAACAAATCCTATGTTTTTTTCAACTCCATTTCTAGCTATCGAATCTGTACACGTAAGTTTTTGGTATCTCACGATACCTTTGGGGTCTTCTAGTTTATTAATAATCTCATACGTAGCACTAGCCTCAGCACCTTCAGAATTTCTTCCTATTACGAATATATCTGCATGCATTTTAAGATCAGGTACAGTACGGTCGCCAAAAACACTATATGTAGCGTCTCTTACCCACTCAGGTACAGCATTCGCATGAAATGGTATGTTGTTGAATTCAGTTCGTTGTCTAAATTCACCAGTTGAGGGATCAAACTCAAACATGACTTCTTGATTTGAGTCGCCCATAGTTTCTCTGGCTATAACAGTTGCATGCCCTGTATCCGTCAGTGCAAGTGTTCTTTCACCACCACTCCAAATTTCTTTTACACTACGCTCACCTGCCTGTACAGAGCTAAAAGAACCTCTACCTGAGATAAGGTCATAACTCGGATCAGTATTCACTCTACCAAAGAGTAGATACTTCTTGAGGGAATCGGCAAAGGTGTTTCTAACTCCTGCCGACATTTTTGCTGATAACTCATCAAAAACATTCTGGCACACACCAAGGGCTTCATCTCGGAAAGCTTCCTGCTCAGTAGTGCGTAACTCATCTGAACCAGTGGTATCTTGGGAAGTATTTAGGTCAGTACCTTTTTTAATCAGCCTAGATCTCTCAGTTACTGTAGATTTAAAAACACTTAAAAGTTTCTCAAGCTCTGGTTTGATCTTTTCATCACCCACCACATCGCGCAGTAATTCCAAAAACTCCTTCATACACATTCTATACGCAGCCAACCGTGCGCTATCCTCCTCAATATACTCTATTACCAATGCCCTAATAGCTGCTTCAGTAATATTACTCTTATTGTCATTTAGGTACTGGATTGCCTTGCCTTCGTACATACTCAACTTGCCGTATCTGGCCGAAAGCTCTTGTAGTTCGGCCACAGCAGCATCCCTCTGCTCTTTCAACTGTTCCTTTTCATTACCAGTCAAACTCAATGAACGCATCGAACTATTAAACCCTTCATACAAATCATTTGCCATACGCAAAATATCAATAGCGCTATTCTCATCACATGCGATTTCATTAAAACCACTTGTTACTGTCGTACTACTACGTGCAGGTTGAGCAGCTTGCGCGGATGTAGTACGCCTAGTTCTATTGCGAGTATCTTTAAACCCTGCCTGTTCAAAACTGTTCCTGCTTTCTTTTAGGGAATTTACTAAGTTATTTCGATAAATATCTGTTACCTTCAGCCATTTCTTTTCTCTCCCGGAAACAACAGGAATATAATAGTAATGACCGTCTGCAGAAGCTCTTGCAGCGTCCAATTGCTCCAAAAAGTCATTAACTTTTTCAACATTACGGGCATTGACATCAAAAACAGCTACCGGAACCAACTGTTCCCTTTCAAAAAAAGCCTCCCCTTCTGATAAACCCCTAAGTTTACTTAAAGCCACGTACTGCCTAACCGTTGACTGTACTACCTTAACGTTGCGAGTTTCACTACCTCCGTTTGGAAAATCTTTACGAGCTCGTGCCTTTCTAGTTTCCAGATAAATGCTAGGTCTTCGACCCCTGTCACCAATGAGCGTTCTAACCCTATCAGGGCTTGGTCCGGCAGCGTCGATAACATTAGCACTAGTCATAGGAACTTCTGCTTCCCACGCTCTCCAGGGGTTGGCAGAAACATCTTGCTCAGGAGCAACCTGTGCTGCTGCCGGTTCGGGTGTGTTATCTACTTCTACGGTAACTGATCTTTCCCATCTGTAGTTATCCGGTGGTAACTCCTTTAGCGTCACATCAAATTCTTTAAGTAAGTTGCCAATAGTAGTTGCCCGGGCAACAGCCCTTTCTTGCACACGCTTAACTGTCTCTACTCTATTAACATGCCTGCCTTTTTCTAAGAATTCAGCTGCATAAGCATTATTAGCGCGACCATCTCTTCCATCCACATACCTGCGAAATTGCATGGGTGCGAAATTATCCAGGAAACGCTCCACACTTGGCTCAGCCAAACCGTATTCACGGGCTGCTTCACGGGCAACCAAGTTCCTGGTGCACGCTGCTTCCATGGCTAGAATGGCTAACTTTGCTGAATGTTCAGGATTCTGAGCCTCTGAAACACCTTCAGCCATGGCACGCAGGAGTACCAGAGTTTCTCTGGTTTCAGCCTTAAACCCTTGATAAACATATCCCTCAACAGGATCGTGTGCTACTTCTTTATGTCGAGCAGCTTCTGCAAATGGGTTAAGATCAGCCATTCGGACTTCTAACGAACCAACAAGTGTTGATAACCTTTCTTTTATAGCTCCTTCAGGTAAATACCTGTCTAGTTTTTCGTAACTGGCCTTACAAGCGGCAGCTACTTCAGAAACAGTAATGTGTTCCACGGGCTTAAATGGCTCAGGCGTAAATGCCTCAGGGGCATGTGCTTGTTCGTTACCGGTATTATCTTGTAGACCCTCATTAGACATAAGTTAAAAAGGTAGAGGCTTTTTAGGAAAACTTACTGGCTGGGGAACCTCATCAAACCCGGCACGCTTATTAATATATTCTTCCACTTCTTCCACCGAAGTTCCATACTTTGTCCTCGACAATTCTCTGATCCTGGCTGCTACATCCGGGTTCTTAGCAGTGGCATTAATGCTTTCCCAATCTACTCTTAGGGAAAACGGCGCAGACGGCTGGCCATTCACCAATAGTCTTGCATAACAATTGCCAACAGATAAGTTGATCAAATCACTTTCCGTAAACGTAGGCTCAAACTGATGCTCCAGATACTCCGCGTCATCGGCACCAACCCTGAAAGTAGTTATCGTGCCAACGTTACCAAACACTGCATCACGAATGTCCTCCGACAACTGTTCTATAAACTGATGCGCCACAATAAGGTTTAGCTTATACTTACGGGCTTCAGACAAAATAGTGGCAAAATCTGGTGTGGCAAAGTTTTGGAATTCGTCCACGTACAAGTAAAAATTCGGAAATTCTTCTTTACCTAAAAGCGTAGCTCTGCTTAAGGCGGCGGCAAGAATTTTGGGCACTAAAACCAATCCAAGAAAGTTCGAGTTTTCTTCCCCAATTTTACCCTTGGACAAATCCACCAGCAAAATTTTTCTAGTGGCCATGATATCGCCAAAATCAAAGGCAGTTTTTGGCTGGCCTAAAATTCTGCGCATAGTAGCGTCGGTTACAAATCGGTCGAATTTTGACACAAAGTAGCCCATGGTTTCGCTTTTATGGAAATCACTGGTCTGGGCAACTTCATCCGTCCAATAACGCTTTACTAGCGGGTCTGTTACCTTAGGTAAATAGGTCTGTACATATTTTTGGTCTATCAGAAGCCTAAGTACATCTACTAAGGTACTTCCTTCTATTGCCATAGCTGTAAGCATAACGTTTCTGATAGCACGCTCAAGCTTCGGCCCCATAATGCCTGTTCTATTTGGGTCATAGAGCTTGTAAAGCAAAGCTATAAAAGCATTAATGATCATGTGCTTTTGTTCTTCAGACTTTGCTTCAAGAATATTAAGCCCCAGCGGTCTTCGGTTATCGGAGGCATCAAACAAAATGACATCTTCCATTCGGGATTCAGGAATTTTTTCCAGCAAGTCATCTATATCACTGCCGTGCGGGTCTATAAAAGCCAAACCTTCACCATTGTATATATCTTGCACTGCCAAAGACTTCATGAATTCAGATTTTCCTGTACCTGTCTGCCCAATGATATACTGATGCCTGCTTCTATCTTTTTCCAGCATAAATATCTTTTTTGAAACACCTCTATACTCATTTTTACCTAAGTAAAGCCCGGCAGTGGGTAAATCTGTGGGAGCAGAGGACTTCCGCGCGGTAAGCCAGATAATGTTGGGCGTTTGAATTTCTTTATTTGGAAAATGGAAAACTGTGGCCATTTCTTCTATGTTGAGCACCGAAGTATTCCGGTACAAAGGAATTTCAAAAATCGGAATATATATTTCTTTATTAGCAACTTTTCTATAAATAAAGTCATGTATAAATTTTTTGGAAGATAAGGGCTTGGTTTTTTTAAAGCTATTGTATTTAACCTCTGTGAACTGCTCAAAAGCTGAAGCCACATTATCAATATGAGAAGCTGCTTGCATATATGTCTCCGAAATAGAAACTACACGTACACGGACATTAAAGCCCGGTTTAGCAATTTTCTTTTCCACCCCTTCCAGAAACGAAGTGTCTATTGCAACTTTCTTTTCTGGATCGGAGCCTTTTGCTTTAACATCGGAAACAAATTTACTGCCATATCTACGCCAACTATTATCAGCGGGCTGAATAACAAATTGAATAGCCACAACCTCGTTATCACCTAATTTCCCTAAAGTAGAGGTTAACGCGCTTAGTGGATCTGCCTGAAGGTCTTCATAAACCTTAATAGGATAATATGGGGCACCGCTTAACTTAAATTCCGCTATAGCGGTATACTTACCTCTATCCCAGATTTCATTTGGATTAATAATGTCAATTTCGGCCTGAGGATAAGCTCCGTTTATTTGTTTTTCCACAAGTAAAGCAAGTTCGTCAGGCACAACTACATAAAAACCAATGCCTTCGGCCTTAGAAACAATTTCAAATGATACGCGGTTTCTGCCTGTCCATAAGGCTTGCCACCAGCTTTTTTTGATACTCATTAGGCCTCCGAAGAATTGCTCGGCGGCTTTTATTTCTATTTCATTCTGTGGGGGAAGTTTGATGTGTAAAAAGGTGACGTTGTATTGGCGAAGTTTTTCGTTGCGCTTGCGGTAGCCGGAGATGATGAAAGCAATTATACCTCCAAGGAAGGCAATTAGGATTATGCCATAGATGGTGAGCCACATGGCTACATATCCAACTTGACTAAAATTACTCGGATTCATTTTAGTGAATTTGCATCACTTGTTCCCTAAACATTTGCTCATTTTTGTTACTGTCCTCGTTGAAAGGGTCACCTTCTTCAACGGGGGTGTCTTCTGGTACTTCTTCTGTTGTTTGATCTACAAGTGCTGAAATGGCTTCTTTAGGAGAACTTTCTGAATCATTTTTAACATTTGCGGCTTTGCTAACAGAAGTACCTATAGCTTCAACAGCCTGTTCAGAGGGCTCTTCAGGAATAATTGTTCCAGAACCAGTTTCTGGAACTGACACAGCTCCTTCGCCTTTAGGCAGGGTTACGCTCATGGATAAATGTTAGCATAGCTTGGCTCACACTGTCTTGCGCAACTTCTCTAATTCCTTCCCCAAGTCTTTCCTAACAAACTCCTTCACCTTCACTGCCAACTCCCGCTTATAAGGCTCGGCCCTTTCACCCAATTCCTCAAAATAAGGGCTGACTTCGTCTATAAACTCTTTTACCACAGGCTCAACCCTGTCTTTTGTCACCTCGTAAGTAAGAGCTGCCTCTTCCCATACGTCACTACCCTTATCATATAAGTAAGTTGCCTGATCTTTCAGCTTTTTTCGTGTCTCCCTACCCGGCGCAGGTGCAAACAGAAGCCCTAGAATTGCACCAATACCAACACCAAGTAAGAAATGTGAAGATTGATTATCTTCTTTTGCCATTAAACCCCCTTTCATCTTCATGCAAAGACTTAATTGATTGCACAGTCTTATAACCTTCAACAAGACTAAGAATTAAACTAACAACGCTACCCAAAGGTCTCGATACATTCGCGCCGAATTCCGAAATGCTCTCAACCACACCGGTTATCTTGCGCATGGAGGTCTTAACTTCTTTTAGTACAGTTAAAATGTAAAAACTGACAATAAGAAGATTGATAGTAAGCAAGGCGAGTATAAAAATAAGAATTACTTGTAAATCCATGGGCAGTTTTTCTAACTGATAGAAGTATAGCTAACTATGGCTTTACTCGTCAACAGAAGGAGTAGATTCTGGCACAGAAACACTTGGCGAGGGCGGACGGTGAATAATAGTTCTAATTACCTCAGTTTGTTTCTCAAGCTTATTTACAGCAAGAATGCTTAATGTATTAATGCCTTCTTTTAAATTAACCGAAGCTGCGAAACTGCCATCGGGGTTAAGAAATACTTTCTGATTGTTCACAAAAATCTGCGCATCAATATCTGTTTTACCTGTGATATCCACTACAGAATCGGTTACGATTTGGTTATTGTCAGGATGAGTTATAGTAAGCTGAGGGTCACCCACATAGTGTCTGTACTGATAGTAAAGGTAGCCAAAAAATACTAATAACAAAACTCCTATAAGTGTGGTGATAAGTAGTGTGGGTGATAATACAATTTTGGATGGCTGCAAAGCCCTAAACCGACTATGGTCTTTTTTTAGCCCAGTGGTCTCGAAGTGTTGCGCATGCTCTCTGCGCCATAGAGCAAGCATTTCATCAATAGGAAGACCTAAAAAGTCTGCATAGATTCTAAGGAAGCCTTTGGCGTGAACCTCACCGTCAAAAACAGTATAATCATCTTCTTCTAAGGCTTTTATAAATTTGGGATGTATTTTAATTGCCTTTTGGATATTCTCTATAGTTAGTTTTCTTTTTTTACGCTCCAGATTTAGTGTCTGGCCAACTGTTTTCATATGTAGGTTTTACCACAGGAAATGACTGCTGACTACTGGCTGCTAAAAGCCATCAATCTCAGATATCGGAGAGGAAAAACCATTATCTTCAGGCTTTATAAGCACATCTCTAGGCTTACTACCTTGCGCTACGCCAATAACCCCATTCTCCTCTAGCTCATCTAAAATTCTCGCCGCCCTTGCATAGCCAATAGACAACCTTCTTTGCAGCAAAGACGCAGAAGCCTTGCCGGCAGAAACAACTACTTCCACCGCTTCATCATACAAATCGTCAACAGATTCACCTCCCGCAGCTACACTCTTTTCCGCCATCTCAGCCTTCTCAGCGGCTTCAAACACTTCTTCTTTATATTCTGGTGAAACACCCTGGGCCTTCAAGTAGCTAACTAAGTTAGCAATTTCTTTATCTGAGACATAAGATCCCTGAAGTCTTACAGGTTTGGATGCATCAGGAGCCATAAATAACATATCACCTTTACCTAACAGCTTTTCGGCACCCGGCTGATCAATAATCACTCTGGAATCAACCTGGCTAGACACATTAAATGCCACGCGGCATGGTATATTAGCCTTTATTAACCCTGTAATAACATTGGTAGAGGGCCTTTGGACAGATAGCACTAAGTGAATTCCAGTAGCACGAGCAAGTTGAGCGATGCGGATAATACTTTTTTCTACAGCCGCCGGATCGGCCACCATAATTTCCGCCAACTCATCAACAACTATCACAATATAAGGCAGCGCCTGGAAACCGGATTTCTCATTGTATGAATCAATATTTCGAGCCTTGGCACTTTCAAACAACTTATATCTTCTTTCCATTTCAACAACCGCCCACTTAAATACCGAAGCCGCTTTATCAATTTCGGTTATCACCGGAGACATTAAATGTGGAATATCTCTATAGTGCACTAACTCGACTCTTTTCGGGTCTATAAAAATAAATTTACATTCTTGAGGACTCGCACGGTACAAAATGGAAAAAATTAGCGAGTGTAAAAACACAGACTTGCCGGATCCGGTTGCTCCTGCCACTAACATATGTGGCATTTTCGCAATGTCATAAACAACAGTCTGGCCACCTACATCCTTACCCATAACTGTAGCAAGCTTAGATTTTACAGCTTTCATAGATTCGGAGGTTAATAAAGACTTAAAACTTACAATAGAGCGATTATTATTCGGAACTTCAATACCAATCAAAGCTTTACCGGGAATTGGTGCTTCAATTCTTACCGAACCCGTGGGTGAAGCTAAAGCAAGTGCCAGATCATATTGCAGTGTGGAAATTTTAGAAATTTTAGTTCCGGTAGCGGCACGCAGGGCATACTGAGTAACCGAGGGCCCCGGTTTTATATCGGCTACTTCAACATCAACGCCAAATGACTTTAGTGTATCCTTGATTTTTGCTGCTCTTTCCTTAACATTACCTACATCCGGTGGAGTAGAGCTGGAATCTTCCAGCAAATCTAAGGGTGGCAATTCCCAAACCCTATCAGAATAAGGTAAGTTGGGAGCTATAGAAGTTAGCGAACTGAAATCTTCTTTTGGTTTTACACTGATTTTATCCATTTGCGGTTCGGCAAGTGGAGGCATTACTTCAAAAACGGCATTGTCTTCTTTTGGAGAGCCTTTCTTGGGCTTTTCTTCAATAGCATGGATTAACTGAGCATCAATATCAGGGGTGCTTTCAGGAAAAGTTATGGGAGGTTCATCACCTGGAGACTCTTCTCTCTTTGACCTAACCTTTGCCAAGTCTAGCCCTTTTACCACACCAAGTTGCCCGCCAATAAACGTAACAACCTGATTAATTGAAACATTAAACATAAGAAACAGCGAAATAGCAAAAACTGCCAGTAAAATAACAGCCGCTCCTGCAGTACTAACCGAGTTTGTCAGCCGTATTGCTAAGGTATCACCTAACTCGCCACCATCCATATTTAAAAGCCCTAAAGTACCAGCTACAGAGAACAAAGTGCCAATAAGCCCAAACCATACACGGAGATCTTTAAATTTAAACTTAATGGAATCAATCAGAAGTAGCCCCGCAAAAGCCAAAATAAAGGGCACTATAAGCCCTGTAATACCAAATTTATCACCCAGAATATCTTGAATTTTCGCATTTATCTCATAATCAGAGGCAACATACGATATCAAAGAAATGATACCTAACACCATAAGCGACATCGCAGCCACAGACTTAATCACGTCGGGGCGGACATCGAACTTAAGATTGAGCTTAAATTTTTTCTTTCTGCCTCTGCGGGCCATTAGCTTTATATTAACAAAGGTTAGACTTTAATTAAAGTTCAGATATAGACAGCATGTACAATAATTAAAGGCTGGCGCCTGGTCTGCTTGTACAAGAATTTTTCTACTTGCTTACTAATACGGTTTTTTAGTGCTCCCCAGTCATCTACCTTACCCTGGGTAGTATCAAGTGCCTTATTTACAACATCTCTAGATCTGCCAATTAAGGATTTGGAGGTTTTTACATGCACAAATCCACGAGTAATAACATCTACCTTTCCAATTACCGTGTTAGTTTCCCTTGAGATAGGTATAACTATCACAAACACACCGTCATCGGAAAGCTGTCCTCTATCTTTAATAACTACAGGAGACAACCCTTGTACCTCTGAACCATCAATAAATACCTGGTTAACATCCAAATGGCCTGCTCTTTCACCTTCACCATTGAAAAACTCTACAAAGTCACCTTCTTTTAGCTCAAACACAGAGGTACGGTCAAACCCAAGGTCAGTAACCATATTAGTGTATGACCGCATCTTAGTTATAGTACCACCAATAGGTATGAAGTATTTGGGATGTACAATAGAAGCTATCATTGCTAAATCCCCTCTGGTACCATGACCGGAAACGTGTAAATCGCCCTGAATCTCACTATAAATAACCTCAGCACCAAGTAGTGTTAAACTGGCCATAACGCGCTCCACATCTTCTAAAACCCCGGGAGGATTAGGGTCAGCCGAGAAAATCACTAGCGCATTATCTTCCAAAGATATATTCCTGTGCTCAGATTTGCTTAACCTGTCTAGCGATGAACCTTCCTGACCATAACAGCCCGCAATAATATAAACCAAATCCTTCTGGAGATACTTCTGGCTATCTTCCTCTTTCACAAAAACGTCATCAGCAAAAGGCAAATATCCCAAATTTCGGGCAACCCGAACACTTTGCTCAATGGAGCGGCCACTAAGTACAACTTTTCTGCCAAATCTTACGGCACTAGTTATAATTTGATACATTCTGGAAATATTGGTTGAAATGGTGGTAACAAGTATTTGCCTGGTATCAGAGCTTTCAAAGAAATCATCAAACGTGGCTTGTAATGTACGTTCAGATTGCGTATAACCACGAGTATTTACACCAAGCGTATCGGATAGCAGACATAGTACACCTTCTTCCCCTAAAGCCGAAATTTTGGCCAAATCAATTGGCTTATCAAGCACGGGTGTCCAATCTACTTTATAATCTGCCATATGCAGCACTCTGCCCTGAGGTGTAGTTATAGCAATACCAAAAGATTCTGGTACCGAATGATTAACTCTAAACACAGCCAACTTATAAACACCTGCAGTAAGATCACCACCTGCCGGATCAAGCAAATGAAACTTGGGATTTAGGTTTTTGTATTGCTTTTCATTAAGCTTTTCCTTTAAAAAACCCTGAACCAGTTTGCCAGCGTATATGGGCACGTCAGGAAAGTTGCGTAGAAAATAAGGCACTGCGCCAATATGATCTTCGTGGCCATGCGTTAAAACTAGCCCCTTAATTTTGTGGGAATTTTCGACCAAATAAGTCATGTCTGGAATAACTACATCTACACCCAGCATTTCACTATCCGGGAAACCTATACCACAATCTACTACCAGAATGTCATCACCATACTCGTAGATGGTCATATTCTTGGTAACATTTTCCGTGCCGCTTAACGTTATTATTTTCAACGGGGCATCTTTTTTTGTACTAAAAAATTTATTCATAGTTAAAGTCCTAATCCTACCTGCCCGGAGGTATCTTCTGTCTCACTAGAAGGGGCTCGTTGAGCAGACTGAGTACTCAACTCCTTTAGAATCCGGGGAATTTTATTAAAATCCTCTCTTAAGGCCTTTGCAAACACAGGGTTTCTAAGTGCAGCCGCGGGGTGATATACCGGAAACACCGTATAATCAGGAGTTTTTATTACATGTCCATGATCTCGGGTAATTTTTCCTTCTTTATAGAAATAAGTCATGGCAAATCTGCCCAAGGTAACTATCAGCTTGGGGCTAATAGCCTTTAGCTGCAAGGTAAGGCAGGGGGCGCAGGCCACAATTTCATCTTCCAAAGGGGCTCTATTCTGGGGCGGTCTGTGTTTGATAACATTGCCAATCCAAACATCACTTCTTTGCATACCGATTTCTTTAAGTAAAGCCTCCAGAAGTTTGCCTGCTCTTCCAACAAAAGGCTTTCCTGTAGCATCTTCTGTGGCACCCGGAGCTTCACCCACAAAAACAAGCTGAGCATTTGGGTTACCTTCACCCGGCACCGGGTTTTTGGCAAATTTATATAATCTACACTTCTTGCATACTTTTACGTTTTTCTCGATTTGTTCTAGCACAAGCTTTTTATCCATATAATTACCATTTCGGGAGATAATACTTTAAGTTCTGAGCAGTTATTTCCACACTCTTACTTTTACCCTCAACTATTTCCTTAGCAGCCTTTCTACAAATTGCCTCAAGTATTCTACCTAAACTTCTTATACCAGTGTCAAATCCCAAAGGTCTCACAATCTGCGGCCATAAGTCTTCTTGAATTGTAAGCTCGCCTTCACGCAAACCTGAATTCTCAAAAATTTTGGGTAACAAATAATCTTTTGCAATAACAATTTTCTGAGTATCCGTGTAAGACGGCATCTTTACAACCTCAAGCCTGTCCATTAACGCAGTTGATATCCCCCCGGTATTATTAGCAGAACAAACAAATAACACATCAGATAAATCCACAGGAAAATCTACATAGTGGTCGCGAAAAGCAGTATTCTGGCTGGGATCAAGGATTTCCAGTAAAACTGCCATGATATCAGACCTCAAACCCTCTTCACCACTGGCTTTTTCTATTTCGTCAAGTAATATTACTGGATTCATACTTTGGGTTCTGATCAAAGCCTTAATTATCTGGCCCGGTTCTGCCTGAGGTAAAGACTTGTTTTTGCCTCTAAGTTCTAACGCAGACCCAATAGCGCCAATAGGCACCCTAGCAAATTTTCTGCCTAATACATCGGCCAACGAAAATGCCAAAGTGGTCTTACCAACACCCTGCAGCCCTACTAACAACAGTATGGGAGACCGGGCAATAGCGTCCTGCCCGCGATCTTTAATAAGCTTCATCGTTGCTACGTACTCAAGAATACGTTCTTTTACATCTTCCATGCCATAGTGATTTTTGTCTAAAATTCTTTTAGCTTCATCTAAGTCTAGACTATCTTCAGTTTTAGCCGCCCAAGGTATACGTGTTATCACATCTATGTATCGGGAAAGGGCGTCAAACTCGGAAGCATAGTGCCCAAGTTTAGCCATACGATCAAGCCGATCTAGGCGCTGCTTTAGGTCTTCTTGTAACTCATTAGGCAACCCGGGGGTGGCGGTTATCTTATCCGAAAGCGCTGAAATTTCTTCAAATATATAATCTTTTTTATCTGCCATAGTTATCTAATAATCAGTTCATTGTAACCAAAATTTAAAACATTGTTAATAATAGCTCTTAACGTGTTCTCCGACTCGTAGCCTATTAAGCTTTCCAAAGCTTTTCTGCCTTCAAATGATGTAAATATTACGAGTATTTTACCCACATCGTAAAGTTGAGGCCTAGCCATAGCATACTTTGGGTTCTTAGTTATGTCCTTAATTACACCACTGTGAGCAGCCAACATTAAGTCCAGAACTTCTTTATTGGTGGCTACCGCTAAAGTGTTTTCGACAAGTTCATAGTACCAATAATCCTTGCCTAAAGTTTCAAATACTATCGCAATCTCTTCTTCTGAGGGATCAACCAAACTAATAACTACACCCCACTCTCGCTGCCCTGCGTCACTTAAAATAGCAAATGCGCTGAAATCGCCGAGGCAATGTTTCCTAATAAGCTCTTCAGACTCACTATCAAAGTACAGATCGTTAAGAAAGAGCCAGCTGACATCTCCAGCTTCTATGTAGATATCGGCATCTGAAGGAATAAAGCTTACGTGCTTTTCCACAAGTTTTAGGCTTACTGTATCTACATCAGTTTCTAAAACTCTTTGTTCTTTAGATGCATCTGTAGCTGTCACAGCGCCCTGACTTAAAGGCTTTGCAGTTTTTCCTGCTAAGGGCAGTTTATTTAGTAAAACAGGAGTGCCTTTAAACGAAAGCATGAAGCTCGCGATACCTATAAGCATGAATAAGCCGGCAACTAACTTATCTTTGCTAACTACCGTTAGTCTTTTAGTTACAGGCGTAGATTGCTGCCAAACCCCCGGAACTTGCCCGGAAGTAGGCGTAACCTTGGGTCTGGCCACAAGTGCTTCAGGCAATTTTTGGCCACATGAAGTACAAAAAAAGTGATTTGATGCATAAAGCTTAGCATTACACGCTGGGCAGTATCTTTGCTTCATCAAGGCTTATTGTACACTACTTTTTACCTGAAGACTGCTCAAGAGCTTTCTTGGAAAGGCTAATCTTTCCTTCACCTTTACCAATTACCTTAACCTGAATAACATCGCCAACTTGTACAATGTCGGTAACGTCTTCAACATATTTATTGGCAAGTTCACTAATATGAACCAAGCCTGTTTTGCCAGGTAAAATTTCCACGAAAGCACCAAAGTCTGCAATATCTACTACAGTACCTTCGTAAATTTCACCAATTTCAACTTCTTTCGTCATACCGCGCACTGTTTCCATAGCTTTCTGGGCATCCTCAGTATTTTGCGAAGAAATTACCACAGTACCATCTTCTTCGATATTGATCTCCACCTTAAATCTTTCCTGTAATTCCCTAATAGTCTTACCGCCACCCCCAATAACCACACCAATCTTGTCTGGGTCAATGTTTAGAGTAACCATTTTTGGCGCATATTGCGAAACAGTAGTTTTGGGCTGCGCAATGGTTTTTTCCATTTCGTCTAATACTTTCATTCTGGCCTCTTTAGATTGTTCAAAAATCTTGGGCAAAAGCTCAAACGGAATACCAGGAAGCTTCATATCAGACTGAATAGCTGTTACGCCTGCTCTAGTACCTGTCATTTTAAAATCTAAAAATCCGAAAGCATCTTCCATATAGGCCAAATCTGTAAGAATCAGGTATTTGCTCATATCATCGTTAACTATTAGGCCCACCCCAATGCCCCCAACCATATCTTTAATAGGCACCCCCGCATCCATCAGGGCAAGTGTTGAACCACAAGTAGCAGCCATAGAGCTTGAGCCACTAGAAGAAAGTGTTTCCGAAGTAAGCACTATAGTGTACGGGAATTCTTTCTGGTCAGGGACGACCGGTCTTAAAGCCTTTTCTGCCAACATACCATGACCGATCTCTCTAGAGCCAGGGCCACCAAACCTGCCGGTTTCGCCAACAGAGTATGGAGGGAAGTTATAAAAGTGAATATACCTCTTTGCCCTTTCTCCATACATATCTTGAATAAGTAGTTCTAGTGAAGGTGAGCCTAAGGTCGCTACAGTTAAAATCTGAGTTAAACCTCGGGTAAACAACGCACTGCCATGAGTTCTGGGCAAAAGCCCTACTTGTGAGGTTATTGGCCTTACATCGGTTAGTCCTCTACCATCAGGTCTGACACCTTCATCTAAGATTAAAGACTGAAGCGCGTCTTTCTCAACCTCCGCAAAAGCCCTGACCAAATCAGTCTTCTTATACTTACCTTCAAACTTTACAAATAGTTTTTCCAGCAGATTGCTCTGAAGTTCTTTAGATTCAGTCTTTTCCAAACCTTTTTTGAGCATGTCCATTATGGGGGCTTTTATCTCAGCGCTAACTTCCCGTACCATTGTTTCATCTAAAGCTTTAGATACATAAACATACTTCTTACCATCAGAGTTTATCTCAGAAGCGAAGTCATTAATAAAGCCAACTAATGGCTCTAAACTGTTGCGGGCAAATTCAATACCGCCTAAAATTCGCTCTTCTGGAATAACATCTGCTTCCGCTTCCAAAGCTAGGTATTTTCTGTCTTCACCTACGAAGGAAATCATCATATCAAGTTCTGAAGTATGAAGAATTTCCCTGGATGGATTAAGCATATAATCATTTTCTACAAACCCCACTCTGGCGGAAGTCATAGGGCCAGTCCAAGGAATATCGGAGGCCATTAAACAAGCTGATACACCAAGCATGCTGATGAATTCCGGATCTGCGGTTTCATCTAAAGATAGAACAGTAACCACAACTTGTACTTCATCCATATAATCAGACGGAAATAACGGTCTGATAGCATGATCTATCAGCCTTTTAGTAATAGTTGCTTCATCGGTCGGGCGGCCTTCTCTTTTGACAAATCTGGAAGTTTTTATAGAACCACTAGCATACAATTTTTCCTCATAAACTACTGTTAACGGGAAAAAGTCTATGTCCGGGTTCTGCGGCCCAGTTGTAGCAGTAACCAGCACAACTGTATCACCGTATGTTGCTTTAACAGCCATATTAGCCTGCATAGCAAGCTCTCCGGTTTCAAGTATTAATTTCCTACCGGCAAACATTGTTTCTTTTTTTACATATTTATTCATTTATTTTAGGTGGTACTTGGACGTCAGGAGATTAGAGTTAAAAGATGCAATACTGGGCACAGTATGCGCAATATTTCATCCTTAACAGATAATCTGATGAAAGCCAAACCAACCTTAATTAACCACTTAATTCTAACTTTTCAACAATACTATTATATCTCTCCGTGTCTTTTTCTTTTAAGTAAGCAAGAAGTCTTCTTCTCTTACCAACTAACTGGAGCAGTCCTCTTCTGGAATGGTTGTCTTTTTTGTGAGTTTTTAGATGCTCGGAAAGCTTATTAATTCTATCGGACAGTAGAGCAATCTGTACTTCAGGGGACCCAGTGTCTGAGTCGTGTATCCTATATTCATTTATAATTGTAGATTTTTCCTTCATAGACCTCGCTATTTTAACAAAGAAATACTAGTATATCAACTAATTAGTAGGTTCCCGATAGGTCATTCCTATAAGCAACGCTTTTGCCGATTTTATATTAGGCGATATACCTAAAGTTACTGCTAAGTCAAACACTAGCTGACTTAAATTATCCTTTGATGTGTCGACAATATTAACATATCCGAAACCAGTATTGCTACCTGTATTGTCCAGGTTAACCAGCCTTGTTTGGGAAAGCTCCTCACGTAAGTTTTCGTAAACAGAACCCAAATCTGTAAGAGCCTGCAGTCCAACTGTAATAACCAAGTCAAATTTAAATCCGGTAACTTTTGCTTTTAGTCGTTCGGAAATATCAAAATCTTTGGTTACAGGCGAAACAATTAGCTCCAATACATTGTCCTCATTAGAGTATTGAACGTTAGCGGCAGGGGTATCGGAATAATCGATAGACACTACTAAACTGCGATCTCCGGTGTTTGCTTCCATTTCTTCGGGAGAAATAAGATCAAAGTTTTCAAGTACTTTCGGAATGTTACCTGAATATATAAAAGAGGTGTGTTTGCCCTTCTGAAGTAGCAAATGATATAAGCCAAGCGCCGCGCAGAATGAATCAACACCGGTAAATTTAGATGGTACCACCGCCACTCTATGAGCGTTGTTTATCAAATTCTGCAGCTCCAGGCCTTGTATTTTTTTATCTGGTTTTGTATCTTCCATAAGAACGGGCGATTGTAGCATTACTAGAGGGTCTTTGCAACCCCTGTATAAAAACCGAGGGTCATCCTCAAAAACTTTAATGGAAATTTGACATAGTGGGACAAACCTGCCTATCTGCAGACAAACTTAAAATAGGTTATAAGACTTCAATGAACATACCCTTTGCAATATCATCAAACTGCGGTTTGAGTAAAACACCACACTCAACATCCTTACCAACCAACTTCACCTCATCCTTACCCTTCTTCAGATTCTTAACGACACCTCTATACAAAGGTACGTCTTCATCGGTAAGGTCAGCAGGATTCTTATCGTAAATCGCCACCCTACTACCCTCCTTCAATGCACCTGCCAAAACTTTAGACCCCGCAACAATATCACCGGAAGGCAACTTAAACGTCTGCAGCACCTGGGCTCTACCCTTAATCTTTTCCTCTTCTTTATGTGCAGACCCTTCCAAAAGCTCTTTAGCGTCATCAATAAGCTCATAGATTGTCTTGTATACTTTATACTTAACTTTCACATTATCTGCCAAGTCGGCTGCAGATGGAGTGATACGTACATCAAAACCCAAAACAATGCCCTTGGCGCTTTGAGCCAACAAAATGTCTGAATCTGTCACATCACCTGTAGAAGCATGGAGGAATTTCAAGGAAAAAGTAGCACCTACAGAAGAAGCAACCAAATCCGCCAAGCTTGCTTTAACAGCTTCAAGTGTACCTTGGGTATCCGCCTTAATAATTACAGCAATACTTTGCTTAGTATCCTGCCCAACAATCTCAACCCGCTGCTCGTCTACAGCCAGCTGAGCTAAGTCGCTACCTTCTTCCACTAACAAATCACCTACATTAGGCACTTCCTTAAAACCTAGAATCTCTACCGGAGTGGATGGACCAACCTCTTTAAGCATCTTGCCCTTGTCATCCATTAGTGATCTTACCTTTGCACTATAACCACTTGCTGAAACCTTATCACCTACACGCAAGGTACCACTTTTAACTATAGCCGCAACAACTGCACCCCTTTTTCTGTCTAGCCTAGATTCAATAATGACAGCTTCTAACTCACCTTTAGGGTTAGCTTTTAATTGCTCTAGCTCTGCTACCACTAAGATTGCATCTAACAATTTATCCAAATTTTGACCGGTTTTAGCAGAAAGCTCTACACTTACAATATCACCTCCCCAATCTTCAACCAGAATGTTTTCTTGAGCAAGCTGCTGCTTCACTTTTTGCGGATCTGACCCAGGGAGATCTATCTTATTAATGGCCACAATAACCGGAGCCTTATTGGCCTTGATATGGGCTATGGCCTCTTTAGTCTGTGGCATAACGCCATCATCTGCTGCCACAACTAAAACCACAATATCCGCAGCCCTACCGCCCCTGGCGCGCATCTGAGTAAAAGCCGCATGACCTGGTGTGTCTATAAAGGTAATTTTTTTATCGGAATAACTTATTTGATAGGCACCAATATGCTGAGTTATACCACCATATTCCTTAGCCTGAACATTGGTCTTTCTAATAGCATCAAGAATGCTGGTTTTACCGTGGTCGACATGCCCCATAACTGTAACAATAGGCGCACGTAATTCTTCAGTTGTAGTTGCTTCATTATTTGCCATAAATTTAAAACTCCTCTTCGCATTCTTGTGTTAGGCTTCTTCTGGTGCTTCCTGAGGTTCTTCCTGTGAAACTTCCTTAGCAGACTCGTCAGTTTCAGCAGGTTGCTCGACAGGTTCTTTCTCTTCATGTTTTTGTTCCTTTATTGCTGCATCCCAAACTCCCACAACAGCTTTCTTTTCTTCCTGCTCGGGCGTTTCAGCCACTTCATCGAAGAACCCTGCAGCACCCTTAATATCGATTTTCCATCTGGTAAGTTTATTAGCGAGCCTGGCGTTCTGGCCAGCCTTACCAATAGCTAAACTTTGCTGATCCTCCGGCACGGAAACTACAGCGCGCTTTTCTTCACCAATAAGTTCTACCTCGGTAACTCTGGCAGGGGATAGGCTTGCAGCAATAAATTTATCTATAACAGGCGAAAAAGGAATAATATCAATCTTTTCGCCAAATATTTCGGATATTATAGACTGCACACGCACACCCTTTCTACCAACACAGCTGCCCACCGGGTCTATTTTTTCATCTGTAGATGAAACAGCAATTTTGGTTCTAGACCCAGCCTCTCTGGCTACAGCTTCTATCTTTACAATACCTGAGGCAATTTCCGGAACTTCTTGTTCAAATAACTTCACAATAAATTGAGGATCTGCTCGGGAGACAATAATTTCCGGACCCTTAGAACCTTCCCTAACTTCCTTTATCAGCACCTTTAACCTTTGATTTACCCTATAGTCTTCAGTTTCAACTTTTTCGGAAGGTAGTAATATTCCATGTGCCTTACCTAAGTCTAAAACAATGGTGTCACCATCAACTCTGAAGATATGACCACTAACAATAGTACCAACCCTGTCTTTATATTCATCAAAGATCACTTCTTTTTCGGTTTCCCTGATATTTTGGAGAATAACTTGCTTAGCCGTTTGCGCGGCTATTCTGCCAAATCCTGACGGTGTTACATCTTTACTATCTTTAAGAATACGGGCCTCACCCGTCTCCGGATTGATTTCTGCTACTACATCAGTGTCATCTTTGCCATAGTCTTTTTTATAGGCAGAAACTAGAGCCACTTTAATAGATTCCAGTACACTTTCTACCGGAATACCTCTTTCAGTAGCTACCTGGTTTAGTGCTGCACTAAATTCTGTTATTGCCATACTTTATATTTTACTCCAATTAGCCTAAAAAGGTGGGACTTCGGCCCACCAAAACAAACTAACTATCTGCTATATCAGGCCTAAAGGTATCATAAACTCATCTAAAGATCAATTGTAAAACCATTTCGTGATACATTAGTGATATGGGAAAAATAGTCAGACTGCCACCGGAAATAATAGCTAGGACCGCGGCAGGTGAAGTGATAGAAAGACCCGCGTCGGTAGTAAAAGAACTTATAGACAACGCATTAGATGCGCAGGCCACAAACATTAAGGTTGAAGTAGAAAATGCGGGCATATCCAAAATAAGAGTAACCGATAATGGTATCGGTATGGATGCCACAGATATAAAACTTAGCATTGAGCCTCACACCACAAGTAAAGTTCTAGCACTAGAGGACCTGGAAGCTATCAAAACTTTAGGTTTTAGAGGAGAGGCACTTTCCAGTATTGCAGCTGTAAGTACATTATCAATTAAAAGTAAAACTATAGATGCTCTTGTAGGGACAGAAGTTCAAGTACAAAAAGGTGTAGTTATAAACGAAAAACCGGTGGGCATGCGGACAGGAACAGATGTTACCGTGGCAAATATTTTTTACAACACCCCCGCCCGAAAACACAGCCTAACAAGTACAAAAACGGAGCTGGTACACATAAGTGATGTGGTTACAGCAAACGCATTAGCAAACCCGCAAGTAGGCTTTTCCCTAATACATAATAAGAAACCCGTTTTAGAGTTGCCTAACTTCCAGACAGCAGAAGACAGAGTGCGGGCAGTGCTGGGAAAACAAGTGTTTGCTAACTTATTGCCTATATCAGAAAACACAGTTCACTACAAGTTGTGGGGCTTTATTTCAAAACCACAGGTCACTTACAAGAGTAAAACTAAGCAGTTTGTATTTATAAATAACCGCTATGTTAAAACTTGCGAATTAACTTCCTATATTGAACACACTTATCAAACACTTCTTAGCAACGGCGAACACCCTGTAATAGTATTATTTGTGGAAGCGCCTTTTGGCATGGTAGATGTGAACGTACACCCTAGAAAAGAAGAAGTACGGTTTGTTAACAAATCAGCAATAACAGAACTGGTCGCAAAAACCGTAGCCAAAACACTTAACCAGTACGATTTAATGTATACAACGGATTTTTCGGGCAACCCGGCGTTTTCTACTTATACCTATCAAACACTAAAGGATTCGGTAGAGCTGTGGGATGTTTTTGATTATGATGAGGATGACATTATTCAAATAGCTAATACCTATCTTGTTACACCAGCAAAAGACGGCATAATCTTAGTAGATCAGCATGCCGCGCATGAAAAAATTTTATACGAACAGTTGGTGGAAAGCTTAACCAGTAAGGTACACAACGCTAAAGTGCAGCTTACTACCCCAGAGCTGGTAGAACTTACGTCTACAGATAGTACTCTTATCCAAGAACATCTAGACCTGCTCACTCAGCTAGGTTTTGATATAGATATGTTTGGAACAAACATTGTTAGGATAAGTGCAGTACCAACATTTCTACAAGATCAGGAACTGCCAAGTGTACTGGAAAGTTTTCTGGCAGATGTTCGAAGCGGCACTAAACACACAACTATAAATGACCACTCTTTAGCAGCTGTATCTTATCTCGCGTGTAGAAGTGCTATAAAGGCGGGTGTAAAACTAACTAAAACAGAAAGAAAAAGACTTATAAAGAAACTGGCACAAACAAAAACCAGGTATACTTGTCCACACGGCAGGCCCTCTATAATCAAAGTGCAATTGGGAGACCTGGAAAAGATGTTTAGAAGAAAATAAATATGCTTATCGATTCACACTGTCATTTAAAAGACAACAGATATGCAAAAGATGTACAAACTCTAGTTAGTGATGCAAAAAAAGTTGGGGTTGCCAAATTTATAAATATTGGCACCTCGTTAACCAGTAGTAAGGAAGCAATAACAACAGCACAATTATTTAGGGAAGTTTATGCTACTGTAGGTGTATATCCACACGAAAACAGGAAAACTAAAATAAATAACCTCATGCCAAGACTAGAAGAACTAACCAGACAGGAAAAAGTTGTAGCAATAGGAGAATGTGGCATAGACATTTCGAAACGGGCAAACGGCAGGCCTTTAGCAGAACAGCTAGAGCTATTCGAGGCTCAGATTGAGTTAGCTAAAAAGGTCAAATTGCCGCTGACTATTCACAACCGAAATGGTGATAACCACATACTAGCGATGTTACGCAAACATAAACCGCAACCTGGTATCTTGCATTGCTTCTCATCTTCATGGGAATTTGCCAGGAACATACTAGAGCTGGGCTTTTATATTTCATTTTCTGCATTTATCACCTATCCTTCCAGAAAAGAACTACTTGAAACTGTGAAACAAGTGCCACTAGACAAGTTTGTACTGGAAACAGACGCACCCTACTTACCACCGCAAGGCATGCGTGGACAGGTTAACGAACCAAAAAATGTTAAAATTGTGGCGGAGAAAGTAGCGGAAATAAAAAGCTTGCCCATTGATATAGTTAGCACACATGCCTATCAAAATACGTGCGCGGTTTTAACCCTGTAGTCCGCTATAGTATAATCTGCAACCGTGGTAGAAAAATTAATTAAGAATAACCCAAAATTAGTACATAGGGCGCTGGAAATGCTGCCGGGATTACTGACCTGGACGATGATGTTATCTCCAATCTGGCTTGGATTATTGTACCCACCTGCAGTTATTTACATGCTTACTTTTTTGACGGTATATTGGTCTTACATGGCTATTAGGCACACCTTGGGTCTAGTATTAGGCTTTCCCAAATATAAAAGGGAAATGGCTACCGACTGGTGGCAAAAGTGCCAAGAATTAGATTTTGACCAGTTACCGGAAAAGATGACCTTGCCTCCATCTTTACAAGAAACAAAACACCTGGTTTTAATTCCAGCAGTAAACGAGCCTGAAGCAGTGTTACGAGAACCGTTGGAAGCTTTGCTAAATCAGACTTTTCCTACAGATAAGATAACTCTGGTGTATACCCTAGAAGAAAAGTACGCAGAACAAACAAAAAAGACTATCTTAAATATTCTTGGTGACAGAAAAGATAAGTTTGAACGAGTATTAATCTACATACACCCCGCTGGTATCCCGGGAGAAGCCATAGGAGCGGGTGCCGCTAATAGAACCTGGGGGGCAAAACACGCGGTAGAAGAATTAACACAGCAAGGAGAAAATTTGCGTAACTATATTTTCACTACCTTTGATGCAGATCATGTACCAAACAAAAACTATTTGGCCAGGCTAGCACATCTATATTTAACAATTGACAAAAGAGATCATCACTTTTATGCCACAGCGGTTCACTTATTTAACAATAACCACTGGAAAGTACCTGCCATGATGCGAATTGAGGCAAACTTTGTAACTCTTGGGACTTTATCAAGCAGAAGCTTACCATGGGGCATTTCTGAAAGTACAAAAGACACATTTGCTGCTTACTCTGTCTCACTCCAAACACTTATCGACGCATGTTATTGGGATGTATCGTTAGGTGTTGACGATACGATATTCTTCTGGAGGGCATTTTTTATTAGAAACGGAGACTTTAAGCTGGCAACTCACTATATTCCGTATTCAGCAGATGCAGTAGAAGGAGACACATACTGGACATCTTACAAGAGTTTGTATAAACAGTTATTAAGATGGGGCTGGGGAGTAATAGAAGTGCCGTTTTCTGTGGAAAGATTCTTACTTGATACTAAGGTAGCCCTAAGCAAGAAACTAGTATGGATATATGACCACTTCAAAACCAGAGTAATGCTTATAAACATTGTGTTCTTAATCACCTTCGGATTCGGCTTTGCCACCAGAATAAACCCCGATCTAAAGCAAAGTAGCTTTGCTTATAGCCTACCAGATATGATGAGTTATATACTTACACTTACTATGGTTTTTCTTATACCCAATGCCATCTATAGATCTAAGATCGCCAAACCCATGCCTGAAAATTGGCCGTTTTGGCGCAAGACTTTAGGATTCCTGGAAGGCTTTTTAGTCATAGTCAACTTATTAACCTATTCATTTATTCCCTTTGTGGATGCACAAACCAGAATGCTCCTTGGTAAGAAAATGAAAGACCTTTATCACACACCAAAAGTCAGATGAATTTAAAAAAGGTAGTTACTACCAAAAAAATAAAAGACCTACTAGCACCCTCTATACCTCTTATTGCCGTAAACCTGACTATTATCGTGGTACAGTTCATCTATTTAAACCTGCGTATTGAGTTTCTAAATGATCAAATACCCCTGTGGTACACAAAACCCTGGGGCAAACCGCAGCTAGCAGATAAGACAAGTATATTCTTAATTCCTACAGTATTAGCTACCATTTTAGTTTTGGGAATTATATTTTCCGCATATGCCAGGAAAACTTATTTAAGATATGGTACAAACATTATCTTTTTTGTTATCACATACACGTCTGTCATACTGTCTTATTCAATATTTCGCATTGTAAGCATTGCCTCCACACCCACACGGCCTATATTAAATCCATACTTTCTAGAGTTATTAGTTCCATTCGTTACAAGTGTCCTTTTAGTGTACTTTGTTACACCAAGGTTTATTGAACTGGCGAAAGATAAAAATCTCATTACAGATCCAGCAAAGCATACACACCCAGGGATGGTCCTTAAGATGCCTTCCGCCAGAGGGGGAGGTGCGGTTTTTACTACAGCATTATTAACAGTAACACCATTATTCGTAGAAATGACTAAAGAAATTGTAACCATTCTTATGGTCACTTTTGTAGTAACTTTGGTGGGATTACTTGACGACTATCAGAACACTCATCCAAAATCTAAACTTAGAATGCTTGAGAGTCCGGTGCTTAGGCTAATTGCCTTAATTACAGTTGTGAGTATCATCCCGCTGTCGGGCATAACAATTGATTTTATTAACAACCCTCTGGACGGAAACCTTGGATTCCCAACATTTTTAGCAATACCGCTAACTGTTATATGGATCACTTGGGTACTTAATTTGCTGTCCTGGTCTAACGGTGTAGATGGCCAATACTCAGGTATGATGGGCATTGCATTTATTATGGTAGCTGCACTCTCTTTAAGATTTACAGAAGTAGAACCTATGCATCTGGGCTGGGCTAAGATGGCTATAATAGCCGCCGGAGCAAGCCTTGGCATGTTACCGCATAGCTGGCACCCTTCAAAAATCATGTGGGGATTTGGAGCAATAGCCGCAGGTATAGTGCTAACATCACTATCTATCCTTAATAACAGCAAAATTGCCACATCTATACTGATTTTGCTGGTACCCTTCCTGGATGGGGCAGTAACAGTAGTTAGAAGACTGATTCATAAGAAAAGCCCTTTTAAAGGAGATCAAGGCCATTTGCACCATATCCTGCTTAGGCGAGGCTGGACACCTCAGAAAATTGCATCTTTCTACATTTTAACTACACTAGTGTTTGGCTTGATAGGTATTCTTTCCGCACAAAGATACACAGTATTAACAGTACTTACCTTAAGCGGTCTAGCTGCATCTTTTATAGTTTTAATGAATTTAAAATCACAAAAGCAGAAAGTACAATTACCACAGCCTGGGTAAGTAAACCCCAAGGCAATGGTGCTTGGAATTGAAGTCTTCTTTGAACATTAGTAACAGCGGGAGCTATATCTTTACCACAATAAATAAGAGGAGCTTCGATTGCATCAGGCAAAACACTTGCAATACCGGCAACAAAAATACTTACCGCTATTATAGGGCTATTTAGTACCCATAAAGCATATAAAACTGCACTAAGCCCAATACAAATACCCACAGCCATATCAAACATAACAGCAATAGGACGCCAACCGGTTCTTCTTTGCTCATGAGTTGTATGGGAAAAGAAATCCCAATGAGGCACTAAATCCCCTAAAAAATGCATACTCAAGGAAATAGCTCCGGCAGCTACAGGATCTTGAACTGTAGCTCCTATAGCAACTCCAACTATAGTGTGAGGTGTAAGAAGCATAAATAGTAAACCCTACTATATAACGTTCATAGCACAAATTCAATTCAACAGACATTCCGACATTTTGCCTTGGAATTAGAGTGAGTACTAAAATATCTTTGTGAGGATACTCATAATTGAAGATGACATAGATTTGGCTGAGACACTACAAAAAAGCTTCGCCCCTTACTACACTGCGGATATTTGTCCTAATGGCGTAGATGGTATTTATCTGGCGCAGATTTCTCCTTATGACCTTATTATTATTGATCTTAAGCTACCCGATTTGTATGGAGATGAGGTGTGCAAGAATTTGCGAGCTTCGGGCATAGATGTGCCGGTAATTATCCTTACGGGAGATGCACGTCTGGACTCTAAGCTCAGTTGTTTTAACGTAGGCGCCGATGATTATCTCACCAAACCGTTTTCCTTCAAAGAGCTTCTATCCAGAACAGATGCGTTACTTAGGCGAATCCCTAAAACAACATATGTAACTACCCTTAGTTATAGAGGCCTACACTTGTGCAAGGAAGAGCGTACCCTTTGTGTAGATAATAAAACCATTGGCCTAAGAAAGAAAGAGTATAGGTTGCTGGAATATCTTATGCGTAATGCCGAACAAATAGTAAGTAGAGACAGGTTGTTTGCTGCGATATGGCAAAAAAGTGAACTGATAAGTTCTAATAGCATAGATGTACTTGTTAACGCAGTGCGCAAGAAGCTTAGGAAAGCTACAAAGAAAAAGTTTATTGAAACGATTTACGGCCAAGGATACCGACTGAAGCGTAGTGAGGACGAGCCCCAGGCGCACTGCCAGTAGGGGCTGTTATGTCAGTCAAAGGTATGTTTGACATAAGGGACCACCCCCAGCCTTATAGAAAATTGCATAACGTTACATAAGAAGGTCGGACCTTGCCTTGTAGGAAGTATGTTAGAAGTTAGCAGTCATTCCCGACTTGCACTTACTTCACATTACCCCTATTATCTAAGAGTGCTTAACACCATCTATCAAATCATAAGAACCGCTCGCCCAAGGCAATGGCTTAAAAACGTCACAGTCTTTGCCGCACCTGTGTTTGCGGGTAACATCTTCGAACCCAAAGTCTTTACCGCAACAATTCAGGCTTTTATCGCATTCTGTCTTGTATCTTCCAGTGCTTATTTTGTAAACGACATTATTGACGCACCCAAAGACAGAACTCACCCGATCAAGAAAAACCGGCCAATAGCTTCCGGAAAATTAACAGAGAAAACGGCTTGGATCATAGCTTTTACCTTAATCATCGGCACAGTTATTTACTCTGTTTTTTATATTGGCACATTTTTCACTCTAGCCATTATCTTTTATATGTTGATACAACTAGGCTATTCACTACATATCAGAAATGTCATCATTCTAGATTCCTTATTTGTGGCAACAGGTTTTGTAATCAGAGTTTTTGCAGGCGGGTTTGCCTCCAACACCTCCCTATCCTCTTGGCTAATTCTTACAACCATCGGATTATCACTCCTGATGGCATTTGGCAAAAGAAGGTCTGAAAAAACAATTCTTGCAAAACATCTGGGTAATATCGTAGGCGGAGAAACCAGAAAAACCTTAAGACACTATCCAGATACTTTGCTAGACAGCATGATTTCCATGTCTGCCACTTTCTGTATAATCACATACGCACTATTCACTTTCCAGGTGTCTCCCCAGCATACACAGGGCGTATTCACATCTATCCTACCTTCGATTCTTAAAAGCCCCAAATGGATGATGCTTACCATTCCGATGGTAATTTACGGTGTTGCCAGATATCTGTTTGTAATTTACGAGAAAGAAGACGCAGAATCTCCTGAGCGGGTACTTTTATCCGATAAACCATTACTTAATACTGTACTATTTTGGATTATTACGGTTTTGGGGATTATTTACCTTCTACCATCAGGTAGCTAGGAATTGTTACGCTCGATTCTGTTGATTCAGGTGCTTCCACTATTTCTTCATACATACTTTGCGAAGACAGAACCTGGGTGGACGGGGCTTTTAGCTTCATCAGGGCTACAGAAGCGACGGGTGTAATAAGTATACCCAACAGCAAGACTACCAAAGCAGAATTAGCGCAAACTCTCTTAACGTTACTAGACATATTCATCTCCAAAATTTAAGGCAAAATCTTCATCAGACATTTGTTTTTCACCCTGAGCAAGCTGTAACTCTCGCTCAAAATCCAGAATAAAAATAACTGTTGAAATAATAGAACCTGCTAAGGAAACATAAAAAACCCACGCATATAACAAATGAAACATCAGCATAAGCCCGGAAACCAAAGTAAGTAAGTATAAATAAGAAACCCAGATAACCCCCTGGGAATAGATATTGAAAGAGTTTTGAATTAACGAAGACACTTTTAGTGTAAATAACTTAGCTGTCATACTGGGAGAAATATGGGTATCGTGCATTAAAAGGGATTTAAGCAGTACATATGCCAACCCTAACATAAGCGCCATTACCATAAACAAGAGTGAGTAAGAGTTAATTAAGATATAATCCGTCTGGGAATCAAACACAAAGCCAGAGAACCCAACTTCGAACATGATGCCAAAGTGATTAGCAAGCAAAGTTACAGAGATTAACCGAACAGAAAGTAGCAAGATGGCAGGTAGTACAGACTGGTCTATGAGTTTTACTAAGATTTTAGAAAACATCGCGGGCTGTTATGATAATAGCAATATGGAAAATAAGTCGTCAATGAGCACGTTTGAGAAAGTAGCACATCTGCTTATTGCTGTGCTACTTTTAGCACCGCTGATTTCTGTACGAAACACCCAGGAGTTGTTTGAGTTCCCAAAAACCTTTTTTGTTTATATAACAGGAATTTTACTGATTGTCCTGTTTATCCTAAAACTTATTAATGTCAAACGTTTCTATATTAAGCCCCCGGCTGTAACATTGGGGTTTGTTGGGGCAATGATTATAGCCACACTGACATCAAGCCATGTATACACATCTGTATGGGGCTATTATTCACGGTTTAATGGCGGGCTTGTTTCCGTCTTAATCTTTTTTGGCATCTATCTAGCCTTGTTAAATTCCCGTATTGAAGGTGTTGTTAACAAACTTCTACCTGCAATACTCGGTTCAGTGGCAGCTGTAGCAATATATCAGCATTGCACAGGAGTAACCCGGGCATATAGCACATTAGGACAGCCTAATTGGGCTGCGGCATTCTTAGTCATGGGTATAGCGTTTGTGCTTCCAAAACTACAAAACCACAAAATTTACTGGATGCTTTATATAGTAAGCACTATGGGACTTTGGTTTACATACTCACTGTCAGGCATACTTGGCTTCGCACTAATGCTAATAACAAGCATCGTTTTAAATAAGTTTACAAAAAAACAGCTGATGTTTATGCTTGGGGTTCCCTTGGTCATTGCTTTGTTTTGGCCCGGGATATTTGGAAGTAGAGTAAAAGATACCCTGGTAGATACTCCCATTGCCCAAACTACGTACAACCATAACAATTACACAATTTCCGATCCGGGCTACATTCGAAAGGGCATGTGGCAAGGAACTCTTAAGCTAATCATATCCTCACCAAAAATACTTCTAATAGGTTCGGGGTTACAAACTTTCCCATATGAATTCCAACAGTTTCGTCCAAAAAGTATGAATATGGCTTCTGAATGGAATTTTATCCTAAACAAACCACATAACTATTATCTGGAATTAGCCTCTGAAGTTGGTTTGTTGGGATTAAGCTCTTATTTACTCATACTAGGCTACGGACTAAAAACCAGACATCCTACTGCAACCCCTGCACTCATAGGCCTAGCCATAACGAATATGTTTGGTTGGCCTACAGTTAGTACCACTTTGCTATTCTGGGTTGCGCTGGCATTAATTGAAAGGTATAAGGTATGCGCAGCAAATTAATACTTAGCTTAATCGTAGTGGCTATTGGAGCAGGTTTCATTATAAAAACAACTCAACTTTATAAGGCAGATATACTTATAACAAAAGCTGAGATAGCTTTAGAACAAACAAAAACCGAAACAGGTCTCGAAGTAGCTAATAAAGCCATCAGACTAAATCCTCAAGAACCTTATTATTACAGACAGCGTGCAAGAATTTACATTGTTTTGGGAAAGAAAGACAAAGCTTTGGCAGACTTAACAAAAGCGTATGAACTGAATCCTAATAACTTAGCTACTTTGCGTAACAACATACCCTTATATTATTTTTTGTCAGTAGAAGATATTTACCAGCCAACCACACAAAATAATCTAGACCAAAAATACATTGCTATTGCCAAACAATACTTGTCGGAACTAAAACACCGTTTTCCAAATGACGTGGGAACATTAGTTGATATAGCCAAGTATGAACAAAAACTAGGATTAACAACAGAATTTGCTCAAAGTGTGGAACAAATAAAAGTAATAAGACCCGATCTGCTGGAATGGCATGAAGTGTTTATTACTCAGTGAGCTCTACGTAATCTGTAGAAACCCAACCTGTAAGTTCGTCTGAAACCTGAATTTTTGCCCAACCGCTGGCTTCTTCCAAAACAGCAAAACTCTCACCAACATTAACTTTGCTAACTTCGTCGTAACTAATGCCAGGACCGCCGCGGACTCTAAGCCAACCCACACCAGTAGCCAAGATTTTTGCCTGCTTGCCTCCTGTAGTTTTACCGAAAAGAGCCTGGAAAGTTGTGGAGGCTTCTTTGGTCAGAGTTGTACCATCGGAATATCTGCCTAAATAGGCACCTTGTTCAATATCTGTAAGCGCGGAAGGGTCTGTAACCAAAGTACCGGAGGCATCATAGAGAAACCCTTTGTAATCTATAAAGTAGTCGAAAACCGGTTCTTTATTTAAACCCATACCTGCAAGGTTTATACCGCGGGTTTTATTCCAATACAAAATGCCTGCCACCCAAGTGACAGGGTCTGCAGTAACAGAAGAATTATCTGAGATTACTTGATAGAGGCCACCGGAGTCTGCAAATTCTTCCACTTTTGGAGGCACGGGAAGTGGAAACAAATCAAAAGAAGCGTTAAGTTTATAACCTTTTTGAATGTTAATACGAGTATTTTGAACTTCGTAACCCGGATAGCTAACACGCAGATCATATTCACCAACACTTAAGTTATCTACCGAATAAGGTGTTTTACCAACCTCAGTGTTATCTATATAAACACTGGCACCTGCAGGATCTGAAATAACGGTTAATACTTCTGCACCGTTTTGTTCAATCCAGAAATTTTGCCCGGAAGAAAAAACTTCGGAAACACCAGTATCTCTGTTTACTGCTACTTGTGTACCCTTAAGAAAATTTATGGAAGTTTCATACGCATTTGACTCATTTTTTAATCTGATAGTGTGTTCTTTGGCGCTGATATCTTCTGTCTCATAAGGAGTAGTACCGGCTTGTTTGCCATCTATATAAACTTCAGCTTCTTCATAAAAACTGTCTACAATTAAACCAGCATTACCGCTAAATATGGAAATAGAAGTCAGATCATCTTTGAAGAAATAAATCACACCGCCTACTAGTAAGGCTAGAGTTAGAACATATAATAGGGCAGACGGAAATTTGCTTTTGCCTAAGTTTTGCATAGGTAAATAACGACAAAGTTATTAAGGATAAATTACCACGTGAGTGGTAAAATGGCAACACTGAAGTGAATATTTGGCGCAGTGGCGAAGTGGAAACGCTGGGGTCTGCAAAACCTCGACGCGAGGGTTCGATTCCCTCCTGCGCCTCCATCCGCCGCAGGCGGATGTCCTTCGTAGCGTAGCAAAGAAGGACTAGTTTGACAATAGCACTACCAACTACTGTTAATGCTTTGGATGGCACAGCCATCTTCAGAAATAAAAAATGAAATCGCAAGAAATCTACAACAAATATATAAACTACTTCAAAACCAAAGGGCACATACAAATTCCCAACGCATCTCTTATTCCCGAAAACGACCCTACTCTACTCTTCGTCAATTCGGGTATGTTTCCGCTAGTACCCTTTCTAATGGGGGAAACGCACCCTCAAGGAAAAAGACTAGTTAATATTCAAAGATCCTTAAGACTTGACGACATTGAAAATGTTGGTGAAACAAACCGCCACACTACAGTGTTCCATATGCTCGGTAACTGGAGCTTAGGCGACTATTTTAAGCATGAGCAACTCACCTGGATTTACGACTTCTATATTAATGTCTTAGATCTTGACCCCAACAGGCTATACGCTACGGTATTTGCAGGTGAGGAATCTATTCCAAAAGACACTGAAGCAATAACAATTCTGGAAAATATCTTTAAGAGCTATGGTGTAAACCCGGAAGGGCACATTTTTCCGTGCGGGAAAAAGGATAATTGGTGGCAAAGAGGCGATGCCATCGGTGAACTGGGTGGTCCGGACAGCGAAACCTTTTATTACATAGGCAAAGAGGGCACAGGATTGGGGCAAGATCCTACCGCTAACGACATAGATTTTCTGGAAATCGGTAATAGCGTATTCATGCAATACGTAAAAACAGATAGAGGTTGGGAAGAGCTTGCGCAAAAGAATATCGATTTTGGCGGTGGCCTGGAAAGGTGGGCACTGGTTACTCAGGACAAACAGGATATTTTCCAGACCGATAATTTTTGGCCAATTATTGAAAAACTTCAGAAATTATCAGGCAAGGTTTATGAGGAAGACAAAAAGAATTTCAGAAAAATTGCAGACCATATAAGATCGGCAACCTTGTTGGCCATGGATGGCGTGGAACCTTCTAATAAGGATCAAGGGTATATCTTGCGAAGATTGCTGAGAAAAATGATCAGAATAGGTAAGAAAATGGGTATAAACCAAGACTTATCTATTCAACTTGTTGATACAGTAACAGAGATGTTAGCCTGGCTATACCCACAGCTACCCCAACAAGCAAATAGTATTAAAGAGCTGTTTGCCCAAGAAGAAACAAAATTCAGAAAAATGTTAGAAACTGGGTCAAAACAGGTAGAAAAGCTTTTACCTAAACTTACCCAACCCTCTGAAGAAGAGTTAGCAGAGGAAGCATTCAGACTATATCAGTCATCAGGGTATCCCGAAGAACTTTTCCTGGAAGATATTGTCGACGTAGGCTTTATTGTAGATAAAAAGCAGTTCTTCGCAAAATTTAAAGAAGAAATTACTAAACATCAGGAACTTTCCAGGAAAGGCGCGGAACAAAAGTTTGCTGGAGGCTTAGCAGATCAGAGTGAACTAAGTAAAAAATATCACACGGCTACACATCTAGTACATTGGGCGTTAAGACAAGTATTGGGTGAACACGTAACGCAACAAGGCAGTAATATCACAGGAGAAAGGCTAAGATTCGACTTTTCCCATAACGAGAAATTAACAGATGAGGAACTTCTCAACGTGGAAAACTTGGTAAATGACCTGATTGCAAAGCAGCTGCCAGTAAAGTATAAGGTCTTACCAAAAGAAGAGGCAGAAAAGTCTGGAGCGCTGCAGTTGTTCACAGAAAAGTACGGTGAAAGTGTAAAGGTTTATTATGTGGGAACTAGTTTGGAAAAAGCAGTAAGCAAAGAGTTTTGTGGTGGCCCCCATGTGGAAAATACATCAGAGCTGTCACCTGTCGAGATTTATAAGCAGGAAAAGATCGGTAAATCCACCGTCCGCATTTACGCCAGATTTAGAACTTAAGGATTATAGAACACCGATTTCGGGACGTTCTTCTTGAGTACTCTTTTCTATAAACTGCAAATACCTCTCGGTTGTAGAAACACGCTTGTGGCCTAACACCTTAGACAAATAAGTCAAGCTGGTACCATTTTCCAAGTTATGTGCCGCAAAAGTATGCCTTAAATCATTAACTTTAGCATTCTGAACACCCGCGGTCTTGAAGTACCTATCTATGGTAGACCTGATATTTCTGACCAGTAACGGATTGCCGGTTTTTGTGATAAACAAATAGTCACTCTCTTTATCAGGGCGAGCTTCCTCAATATACTGCTTTAAAGCCTCAATAACCGCCCTATTCAAAGGGACTGTTCTTTCACCTTTAGATCCTCTTGCAGGAATATACAGGGTACCATTATCAAAGTTTATGTGCTCCATCTTAATGCCCGCAAGTTCAGAAATCGTTATACCGGTCTGAAGTAAAACTTCAATAATCGCAAATGTTCTAGGGTCATCTCTGGCAGCATCTCTTAGGGCCCTATATTCCAATCTAGACAAAATCCTAGGAGCCTTAGATTCCACTTTAGGGTGTTTCAAATTGGCTGCTACATCCTTATCCACAATTCCCTCGCTTTTCAAAAATTTAAAGAAGGTTTTTGTAGAGTTAGTTTTTCTGGAAATAGATTTAGCCGTATAACCATCGTCCGCAAGCTTCTGCATAAAGCTTTGCAGATGGCTTAGTTCGGCGTCGTTAACGTCATTAACACCTTGTTTGGAGAGATAATTGAGCAATTGTTCAATATCTTTTCCATATGCAATTAAAGTAGAACGGGTTCTATCAAGTTCCCGCAAGTGATCAACAAAAAGCTTATGAGCTTCACTTAAGTTCATTTAAATTTTCCCTTCTAGACCAAAACACAAAACTTATGTAATAATTACCTATAGGATACTGGACAACTTGATTAAAGTCAACCCTTAACTTAAAATTAGCTTAATGGCAATTCCTGCTCAACTAAAGTACATAATTCTATCAATACTCTTTATTATAGCTACAGTAAATTTCACCCGCACTACCTTACGCATTCTGGAAAGCAGTAGAAGATTGGAAAACACGAAAAAAGAAGCAGAGCTTCTCCAGAAGGAAAAGCAAGACCTGACGGAAAAAATCACTTACAGACAAACAGATGATTATATTGAGGAACAAGCGCGAAATGAACTAAATCTTGTTAAACCTGGAGAAGAAGTATACCTCTCGCCAGAAACGCTTGGCTACAAGGCTGAGGAACCATTGCAACAACCTGTTGCAAACAAACAAAAAGCGAAGAACTATCAAATTTGGCTGGATTTGTTCTTTTGACAATATTTCTCAGATCTGATAGTATTTATGTCACTAATAGCGGGGTGGAGGAATGGTACCTCGTCAGGCTCATAATCTGAAGGTTCCGGTTCAAATCCGGACCCCGCAACCATCCGCCGCAGGCGGATGTCCTTCGTAGCGTAGCGAAGAAGGACTAGTTTGGAAATAACACTACCAATTACTGCTAACGCTTCGAATGGCACGGCCATACAAATCCAGACTCCCCTTATTAATCTTTTCTTTACAACCGAAGTTCATGTATAATCCCAAGTGTTGCTGCGCCAACGTAGCTCAGGGGTTAGAGCGGACGTTTCATAAGCGTCAGGCCGGTGGTTCGAGACCACCCGTTGGCACCATCCGCCGCAGGCGGGTGTCCTTCGTAGCGAAGAAGGACTAGTTTGGGAATAACACTACCAATTACTGCTAACGCTTTGGATGGCGCAGCCACTACTTACTATAACCATCTGCGCCAAAACCCTTAAAAATCAAATTCAAGCAATATCCTATAAGATTGGGGGCTGGTCCCTTATGCCAAACGTGCCTTTCATTGACACAACAACCTAATACGGCAATCTGATCAGGGACGGGCCCGGGTAGAGACGCAATTCCCCAACTCAATTCCTGCTATAATAGCCACATGAACAAAAAGCGCATCCTTACAGGAGACAACGCAACAGGTAAACTCCACATAGGCCATTTAGTTGGTTCGCTAGAAAACAGGGTAAAATTACAGCAAGAATACGAAACCTTCATTATCATCGCAGACATGCATTCCTTCGCCTATCCAAAATATGTTGATAAACCAGAAATAGTATCAGAATCAATTCTTCAAGTAACTATTGGTAACCTGGCGGCCGGGTTGGATCCTGAAAAGACTCATTTCTTCCCCGAATCTGCCATTCCTGAAATTTACGAACTGGCAATCATCCTAAGCATGCTAACCCCGCATAACAGAGCCTTGCGCAACCCCACTATAAAAGAGGAAATCAAAGAAAAGGGCATGGGTGACAACTATTCTTTGGGTTTTATTAATTTCCCAAACCTGCAAGCAGCCGACATTTTGTGCGTTCAGGCAGATCTTGTCCCAGTCGGTGAAGATCAGTTGCCACACATAGAACTTACTAAGGAACTTGCTAGAAAATTTAACAATACATATGGAAAAACTTTTAAAGAACCCGAAGCCCTGGTAGGTGAAGTAAGAAGACTAGTAGGCACTGACGGAAACACAAAGATGTCTAAATCGTTAGGCAACACCATTTATCTAGATGAATCCCCGGAGGCATTAAAAGAAAAAGTCATGCATATGTATACAGACCCCAATAGAATTCACCCAACTGATCCCGGTAAAGTGGAGGGCAACCCGGTATTTATTTATCACGACACTTTTAACCCCAATAAAGAAGAGGTTTCAGATTTAAAAGAACGCTACACCAAAGGTACTGTAGGCGATGTAGAAGTTAAGGAAAAACTTGTAAGCGCCCTAGATACCTATATTGCGCCCATCAGAGAGCGCTATACCTACTATGAAAACCACATAGATGAAGTAAAGAATATACTTGAAGAGGGCGTGATAACAACCAAAAAAGAAGCAAAAGCAACTCTGGAACTGGCAAAAGAAAGGATGCAATTGCCAAAATATTGAGCTATAATCCCCTACGTCATGCCAAAGAACACTAAGAATAAAAAGAGCAAAAGCGCTAAAACTAAACTTCCGATGCTGCAAGATCAAAAACCAAAAGGCTTATTTAGCAATATCTTTTTCTATGTTTTTCTGATTTTTATTTTCTATGCGGTTTTTGGCTTTGTTTTCCAAAATGGTCTGGGCATAGAACAAAAACCCATCAGCGAAACTGTACAGCTTATCAAAGAAGGCAAAGTCCAAGACATTACTGTTTCAGGCGATACTATTGAAGTTACCTTACAAGACGGCACTCAGTTTACTTCGGAAAAAGAAAGCGGTATTAGCTTTTCGGAAATCCTGGCCGATAACGATGTAGACATTGCCAGCATTGCCGGAGAGCTACGAGTAGAACACCCAATTGCCTTAGATCAAATAATCACTACAGTGTTAACGTTCGGCCTACCCATCTTATTCCTGTTCTTTATAGTCAGACAGATGCGTAGCTCTAGCGGGGATATTTTGTCTTTTGGAAAATCTAGAGCAAGACTATTCACAAAAGATAGGTCTAAAATAACTTTCAACGACGTGGCGGGTGCAGATGAGGCAAAACGGGAAATGCAGGAAATTGTTGACTTCCTAAAACACCCTGATAAATACGCAAAACTTGGTGCAAGAATTCCTAAAGGTATTTTACTTGTAGGACCTTCTGGGGTAGGTAAGACTTTGCTGGCGAAAGCTATTGCGGGAGAAGCCGGTGTTCCGTTTTTCAGTGTGGCAGGAAGCGAATTCATGGAAATGCTTGTAGGTGTAGGAAGCGCTAGAGCTAGAGATTTATTTAAAATGGCAAAAACCACACAACCTAGCTTAATTTTCATTGATGAGATAGATGCTATTGGCAGACAGCGCGGTATGGGGATTGGAGGAGGCCACGATGAACGGGAACAAACGCTTAACCAAATTCTTATTGAAATGGACGGATTTGATGAAAGAACTGCAGTCATTGTGTTAGCCGCAACAAATAGACCAGATATGCTAGACCCTGCTTTGGTAAGACCCGGCAGATTTGATAGAAGAATTACAATTCCCCTGCCGGATCTTAAAGAGAGAGAGGAAATAATAAAAATCCACATGCGGGGTAAACCCTTCACTGAAGATGTAAACATAGAAAAAGTGGCAAAAAAGACTGTGGGTTTTAGCGGAGCAGACATAGAAAACATGCTAAACGAAGCAGCTATTCTGGCAGCCCGTGAATCTAGAGAAAAGATCACCCCGGCAGATATTGAAGAAGCAGCCTTAAAAGTGACCATGGGATCAGAAAGAAAAACTTTACAGACAGAAGATGAGCGCAAATTAACAGCTTATCACGAAGCAGGCCATGCCATTGTGGCAGCTAATGTACCGGAAATGGATCCAGTTTACCGAATTTCCATTGTAGCTAGGGGGGCATCCCTCGGACATACCAGCTTACCACCAGAAAGAGACAGATATAATGAAACCAAAACCAGACTAACTTCTATTATCAGTATGATGTTGGGAGGAAGAGCGGCAGAAGAACTAGTATTCAATGAATTAACCGTAGGCGCAGCAGATGATATTGATAAAGCAACAGAACTTGCCAGAAAAATGGTTACAGAGTACGGTATGAGCGAGTTAGGACCGATTTCGTACGAAGGTAAAAACGGCGGGGATTGGTTAGCAAGACAAATGAACGAAGGTGTAGGTTACAGCCAGGATATGGCAGCACAGATTGATAAGGAAGTAAAGGAAATTATCAGCAAGGCATTTAAAAAAGCCAAGGACGTGTTGGCAGAAAATAAAGAGGCATTAGATAAAGTAGCAAGCAAACTACTGGAAGTGGAAACCTTGGACGAGACGCAGTTTAAAGCTCTTCTATCCTAATTGCTTTACCAAATATAATAGCTTCGGCAATCTTTTTGTGTGCGCTGGATAAGATACGAGCAAAAGTGGGCTGGGAAATATGCATGTGCGCAGCTGAAGTTATCTGATCCAGACCATCAACTTCGTATAGTTTTAGTGCTTCCAGTTCATCAGGCTTTAGTATAACTTCTTCCAGCACACGCATGGGAACACCACGCGGCTTGAAGTAATAGACATCAGGATTAAATTTTATTCGTCTTGGTGCTTTTGGTCTTGGCATATAGTACTAAACATTATAGCGCCTCTGTTAAGAGGCGCTATGTTTTCTTTAGGTTTTTACGCATTAAGTTCTTCTTCTACAGCCTTTAACTCTTCTTCCAGCGTTTTTTTGTAGTCCTCTAAGTCCTGTTTAGTAGGCTCCTGGTAACCTCTTCCAAAAAACCTACCCAAACCGAGACCTCTACCAAAACCAAACCCCCTACCACAAGGACCTAAGCCCCTACCGGTCATAGGGCCAAAACCTCTAGGACCTGTTCTATCAAACCATGGCATAAAAATTCACCTCCCGCCTTCGCTCCCAGAGCTTCGGCGGGCAAGCCTCCAAAACCCTAAGAAACTCAGCAAATTGAAATTATTAATTCCGAATACGTATTCATAATACTCTGTACAAAAACTTTTGTCAAATTTTTAGGCTCTTACAGCAATCTTACTTACTTCCTATAACTTTCCAAAACAAGAACATTAAAGTTGATAGTACTTCTGGACAGGAATTTTACCTGCCAGTAGGGGCTTATTGCCAAACCCGGGGCAGACATTTTAGAGGGAAAGAAAGAGGGGAAATTTGTCTGCCCCCAGGGGTACTCTAAACATATACAGCGGCCTATAGCGCTTGGGTTTCCAAATTTATATTGTATAATTAGCGCTTCGGTGTCGAAATGCATTTCAAAGAGAAAAGGAGACAGTAGCATGGACGTTCTCAAGGTTTCGTCCCTATCAAAGTCGAGAGCCTTGGCCGGAACAATTGCCAGCGTAGTGCGCGAGAATGGTCACGCAGAGCTACAAGCAATTGGGGCCGCCGCCGTAAACCAGGTAATTAAAATTGTTAAATGCTAGCTTGCCTACATCCGGGGACTGTTTTTAATCCTTCACATACAGCAAAATATTATCTTCCTTTTCTTTCGGCTTCCAATTCGGAAATGTAAACACATTAGAAATAACCCGTAAGCCCTTCTTGCCTTCCTTCATAATTTTCTTTTCCAGCCTGGGCATAATGCGGGTAATGCCAAACAACATAATCACGTCATAATTATTTAGGGGCGCATTCCAAAAGTTCTGGTGATAAATACGCACACGGTCATCAAGACCTTCTGCCTTCACTCTTTGAGTAGCAGTTTGCGCACGCTTAGCATCAATTTCATAGCCGTCTACAATGGCACCCATTTTGCCCATAGCTATAACCAGCTTACCTTCACCAGCACCAAGGTCACACGCGGTTTCACCGGTACGGATATTTGCAAGCTTGATCATGGTCTGGAGGCTACTGTCTGATGTGGGGACAAAGGGAATGTCGTAGTTCTCTAGTTGCATGATGGGGATGTTAGGGGATTTTTGTGAAAGTTTGGTAAGAGGGGGGTAATAAAGGTTTATGATAAGAGTTTGGGGGTTTTTGGGCACGAAAAAGACCCGGGGTGGTAGGCTGATGTAGTCTGGATTTACATTTCCCCCGAGTCATCAAAAAGTGGGCATCATCACTATCTCCTTAGCCTTTTCCGTTGTCCGTAGGATCCGGTGGACCAGGAGGAGGAGGCTTACCTGGGTCATTTGGGTCACCACACCCAGAGCACAAGAAACCTGCAAACAAAGCTAAGCAAAAACCAACAAAAGCACCAAGAGGACCTCCTACACAAAACCCTAGGAACCCAAGCACAAGCGCCCCAATTATTACCCCATATTGTCTCACCTCCCTTACTTAGTAATGGCCTCAATCTCCTCCTTTTTGGAGATACTTGTCCCAAAACCACCATAGGAACACGTAACCTATGATGTACAACGCCATTTCTCGCCAATAAGCGCCTATCAGCTCAATAAGCGGCACGAATGCTGTGCTAGCAATAAAGCGTGCCGCAAACAAAACACCAACAATGAGAAGTGCAGTGACGATTTTTCGCAGCAGAAATTTCAAAAACCCAAAAATCCCTGACATGTCTCTACCCCCTCAATACTCGAATTTTAATCCCATAGCGATATATTTGTCAAGCTATGGGATAGTATATACTAATCAAGCTTTTACTTAATTCTTATATAATCTTAACAAAAAAACTACAAACTACATGCATATGAATAAAAAAATAGGCTTACTACTAATCATACTTGCCCTGCTCATAGGCATGGGCACCTACGCCCTAATCAGACTAAACCAAAGAATAGACACCATAAACACCGAAACCACAACACCACCTCAGACTAGCCAACAAATCAACTTCGTAGAAACCGGCACCCTAACCAGAAACAACCCCGGACAACCTCAAGGCGAATGGTTTTTGATATACGAACAACCAGGCGCCCCCGCCTTAAACGTACAATTAAACATCACCCAAAACAGCCAGTGCTTTAACAGCACACAACTTCCCTGTACCCAAGCAAACCTCCAGCCCGGTGATAGAGTACTTATCAGAGGCGTCAGGGAAAACAACACCGTAGAAGTAACAAGACTGGAAGTTATAACCACAGAACAGCCACAAACAAACACAGTTGTAGTGTTTTTTAGTCAACAAGGAGAACAGGACTGCACAAAAGTAATTCCTGTAAAAAGAAACGTAGAAGAAACACCCCGTATAGGGGAAGCAGCCATAGAGCAACTACTCCTAGGCACAACCGCCGAAGAACAAGAACAAGGCCTGATCACCAATATTCCAGAAAATACCCAACTACAAAATCTAACAATTGAAGATGGAACAGCCACAGTGGACTTCAATACAACCCTAAACACTGCGGCAGGTTCTTGCCGGGTACAAGCAATAAGAGCACAGATTACACAAACCCTGCAACAATTCCCTACAGTAGAAGAAGTGATAATAACTGTAAACGGAAGTGAAGAAGAAGTTTTGCAACCTTAAAGTTCTCTGTACAGACCAGGTTGAGCACGTTTGAGATGCTCAATTTTAGGGTCAACCACTAAAACACAATAAGGCACATTGGGGTTAGCAGCGTAATAATCTCTATGAAACGGCTCAGCGGCATAAAACCGGTCTAGTGGTTGTACTTCGGTAACAATAGGAGAATCAAACTTACCAGACGCAGCTAAATCTTGAATATACCGTTTTGCCTCCACACGCTGGTCTTCGGCTGTATACAAAATCATAGATCTATACTGCGTCCCCACATCAGCCCCCTGCCTGTTCAACGTAGTTGGGTCATGCATACTGAAAAATACGTCCAATAAATCTGTATAAGAGATAATTTGGGGATCAAATATAACCTTGACTACTTCAGCGTGCCCGGTAGATCCTCTGGAAACCTGTAAATATGTAGGTTTCTCTGTAGTACCTCCGGCATAGCCGGGTATAACTTCAACTACACCTTTTAATCGGGTAAAAATCGCTTCGGTGCACCAAAAGCACCCTGCTCCAAACACAGCTGTAGCATAACTCGGCATAATAATTACATTGCGAGTACCCCCGCAAGGGGGGTACAGTATTGTACCCCCCAAAAGTAGCCTCTTACATTTCTTCCATCTCGCCCATAGCCTCAGTTATATCTGTGGCGTCTTCATATTGTCGTTCGGGCAACTTTTGCAAAGCAGACATTACCTCGCCGGAAGCACCCTTCTTTTTAGCGTAATCAACAACTTCCTGCTTACTCTTAGGTAAGTCTATCCCTGAGACTGCTTGCATTACATCTGCGGTACTTACCATACACTAATCACCCCCATTCTTTGCGTAAGAATAACCAGTGAACATAAGAGAGTAATTAGAATTGCTCAAGAGGACATTAAGAAACAAAGTAATTACACAACTATTACAACACTTTCACGTTAAATTAATACCAACACCACATACTAACGACGTGCATAAGTATATACTGCTGGCAGTACTAATAGTCATAGGAACACTAGGCATCAGAGCGTACCAGAATAGGACAAAAGCGGGAGATCAAAAAACTGTTAATACACAAAACTTACTTTTGCCAGACCTTGTCATACTACCCCCGGAAAAACTCCTTATACAACAAACTAATGGCCAAAAGGAACTGAGATTTAGCACCTCTTTTGCAAACTTGGGTAAGGGGCCTCTAGAGCTGACCAGTAAAGACAATCCAGAAGCAGATACAACCCAAGTACTCCAAACAATTTATACTGAAAATGGCGGCACTCAGCAAAGAGTTGTAGGAAAATTTATATATCATCCTGAACACAGCCACTGGCATTTGGAAAATATCACCAATTTCGAACTCTGGACCATAGGTGACGATAGGATGCCGGAAGAAAAGCTTGCCGCCACAGAAAAGATGAGCTTTTGTATTCAAGACTGGGAACAGTATAAAGAGGCGCCGCAAGATAACGCGGCCAGCCAGACTTATGTGGGGTGTAACAAAAAAACACAAGGCTTGTCGGTAGGCTGGATAGATAAGTATGGAGCAGGAGTGGAAGGCCAGATGATAGATATCACCGGTATAGCCAATGGCAATTATATTATCCGTTCTGTAATAGACCCTGCAAATAGCATTAGTGAAATAAACGAAGATAACAACGCTGTACTTAGCTACGTAACTTTAGAAAATAACACCGTCACCAAAATAGACAAACCATAGGATACACACAACTCTAGCATTATTCTTATCAGTTTTTAACCTTAAACCAGTAAGTTTAATACCATGTCTATACAACCTCTGGAACCCGAAAAGCTTAAACGCAAAGTTGATGCCTCCTGGTTTAACTTTACAAGCACCAAAGAAATAGACCCACTAGAAATAGTTATTGGCCAGGAGCGGGCTATGGAAGCCTTAGCATTTGGTACTAACATAAAAAATAACGGGTATCACGTATTTGCCTTAGGTGATTCAGATCTGAGAAAAAAAGACATAACTTACAGCTTTCTACAAAAACTTGCAGAAGATGAACAAGTACCGGATGAATGGATGTACGTTAATAACTTTGCAGAACCGGATAAACCAATAGCAATAAATTTACCTTCAGGAAAAGGCAGACAGCTGTGCGAAGATATGGCAGGATTAGTGCGGGTACTCGAAACAGAAGTTCCTGATATATTCGAACAAAAAGAATATCAACAAAAAATAGAAACATTGCAAAAGGACGTGGAAGAACAGAAAACAAATCTGCTTAAAGAGTTTGAAACTGAAGCCAAAACAAAAAACTTTACAGTAATAGAGGCACCACAAGGCTTTATCGTTATGCCGGTCATAAACGGCGAAGTTATATCACCAGATAAATACGATCAGCTAAATAAAAGAACCCTGGAAAAACTTGAAAAATATAAGGAGGAGTTGCAACAAAAACTTAATACTATCCTAAGACAGGCTAAACAAGTCCAGCAAGAATTCAAGACAAAACTGGGATCACTAGACAAAGAGATGCTAAAAGAAGCCATAAAACCACACATCGAACCGTTAAAAGTTCGATATGCACAGTACAAAAAAGTAATCGGCTTTATAACAAACGTGGAACAAGATATTTTAGATAAAACTGATCTGTTTAAAGGCATGAGCAAGAAAGAAGATAGCGCGAATCCCCTGGCCAGATTGTTTGAGCGTAAACCTTCCCTGGATACTTACAAGGTAAATTTAATTGTGGATAATTCCCAACAGAAGGGCGCACCAGTCATAGTCGAAGAAAACCCTAACTACCATAATCTGGTAGGTACCATCGAATTTGAAGTACAGTTTGGAGCGCTAGTTACTAATTTCCAAAATATAAAACCCGGAGCACTACATAAAGCAAACGGGGGTTATCTGTTAGTGAAAGCGCAAGATATTCTTACTAAACCATTTGCCTGGGAGGCACTTAAAAGAGCACTGGAACAAAAAGAAATTCAAATAGAAGTACTGGGTAAAGAATACAGAACTACAGTAACAAAAACACTAGAACCACAGCCAATTCCTTTAGACGTTAAAGTAGTAGTTCTAGGAAGTTCCTGGATTTATTACTTACTTTATTATCTGGATGACGATTTTCGCAGATTATTTAAAGTTCAAGCCGACTTTTCTGCTTTTACAGACTGGAATGAGGATAGTGCTCTTGCTTATGCAAGATATGTAGCTAAACTATGCACAGAAGAAGGTTTAATCCATTTTGCGCCAGGCGGGGTAGCGGCTTTTATAGAGTATGCTTCCAGAATAGTAGGCAGCCAAACTAAATTGTCTACAAAATTCGAAACTCTTTCCAACCTTATTCGTGAATCAAGCTTTTGGGCAGGAAAGACACATCATAATCTCGTACAAGATGTAGATGTAAAAACAGCCATCGATAAAAAGATATATAGATCTAACAAAATCGACGAAATTATTAAAGATATGATTAAAGAAGGCACCTTGCTTATAGAAACCAAAGAATATGAAACAGGACAAATAAATGGTCTCGCTGTGACGCAGTTGGGAGATTACGCCTTTGGAAAACCTTCCAGAATCACCGCAAGGGTGAGTGCGGGCAGGGAAGGTGTAGTTAACATTGAGCGGGAAACGGAACTGGGCGGCAAGATTCACAACAAAGGTGTGTTAATTTTAACCGGCTACTTACGGGAAGCTTTCGCGCATATACCATTAGCGCTATGGGCAAGCCTGGCCTTTGAACAAAGCTATTCAGAAGTAGAAGGTGACAGTGCTTCTTCTGCAGAACTTTATGTACTGTTATCAAGTTTGGCCGGACTACCCCTTAGGCAAGATATTGCTACTACAGGTTCGGTAAACCAGCAAGGTCAGGTACAAGCTATTGGCGGGGTGAATGAAAAAATCGAAGGCTTTTTTGAAATATGTAAAGTTAAAGGTTTAACAGGCACACAAGGTGTACTGATTCCAGAGAGTAATGTAAAAAATCTGGTACTTAAAGATGAAGTAATTGAGGCAGTAAAACAAGGCCAGTTTGCCATTTATCCGATAAAGCATATTACCGAAGGAATAGAGCTGTTAACAGGTATGCCTGCGGGGGAAAAAACAGAGGATGGCAGATATCCCAAAGATTCTGTTTATGGGAAAGCGCAAGCAAGGCTTGAGGAATTAGCCGAAAGATCTAAAGTAACCTTTATGGGGGCACCATACGGCGCCCCCTAAAGGGGAATACAAGGGCGTTACTTCACAATCACAAAATAGTTACTTTGGGCACCATTCATGGGCGAAACACCATTTCCACCTAACACAACATCACCCGCATTAAAGCTCTTCTTGTATACAGTAAATTTCACATCCGAAGTGTCAATAACGTTGCTTGTCTTTTCCCAGCTGCTAAGCCAGTGCGGTAAAGAAGTTGCTCTATTGTCAAAAACTACATAAACGTTGGCAGCACTTCCTAAGGCAAACTGCACATAGTTACTGCTGGTGCTGTACTTGTCATCGTTAGCCGTTTGCACATGGCTGCCGGCTACAAGCTCACTAGGTAACAAAGTAATAGTGTAGTCTCTATCGGTGTATAGTTTGCTGCCCTTGGCTACAGTCTGCGCTGTAGCCTTTGCGCCTTTAACTGTTAGATCAGAAATTAAACTCTCAACAGGCGCCGAAGTGGTACCTTTTGCAATAGCTACAAAATAGTTACTTTGAGCTCCACTCATAGGTGAAACAGCGTTACCACCTAGAGTTACACTACTTGCGCCAAAAGTTTTCTCATACACATTAAAGGTAGTATCTGTAGTTGCCACTTGCGCTGGTTGCTTTGTCCACCCGTCTAGCCATTTTGGTAAGGAGGTTGCCCTGCCGTCAAACAACACATAGACAGTAGCGTCTTGAGCTAAATCAAACGATAGATAGTTCGAATTAGTTGAGTATTTATCATCGTTCTTAGTTTTTAGCAATTCAAGCCCTTCCAAATACTTGGGTAACGCCTTGATAGTATAGTCACGATCTGTGAAGAAGGTGCTTCCTACAGTAAGCGTTGACTGTGTTGGCTGGGGTTGGGTAGGCTCTGTAGGTTCAGAAGGGGTTGAGCTACCTTTCCAATAGGAGGTCAGCACATCTTCAGCAGGTTTATTCTGAGCGGTATAGTCTTTGTCTGTAGAACCTCCGGCATTTTCCCAGGGTTTCCAGTCCCAAATGTGAATTCCTACCATATAATCTTTATCTTTCCAGAATTCCAACATGGCTTTATACAAGTCTGCTTGTTCCTGCAAATCCACGGAAGCGTCTTGAGTATAGTTTTCCGGCTCCATTGCGGCACCATCTATACTCCTATAGCCCAGTTCTGTGATAAGAATTGGCTTTTTGACTCTGTTCTTTAATGGAAGCACAAAGTCATTTTCTACTTTTTGCCAATTGGCCAGCATTTCAGAAATAGGAGGATTTTTGTCATCAGCAAGCTTCCTGTAAATATCAACACCTACGTAATCCAAAGCGTCCCAGAATGGCAAGATTGTTTCATCATAGTAACTACTGCTGGCAGTAGCACTGTAGGTTAGGCCACCTTTATACACACTTCTTACTTGAGCGATAAGATCTCGCCAATAGTGTTCGTTAGCTTGGTTGGTGGTGAGTTTGTACAATTCACAACCTACGGAAAACATAGCAACGTTGTTGTCTTTTGCTATGTTGGCGTAGTGCATAATCATGTTGCCGTAGTTTTTGAAGAAGGTAGCTTTGTCGTTTGGATCTATGAACGCGCGCCAGTTGCCGTTACTAATATCAATGTGTGGCTTAAGCATTACTTTCAAACCCATGGTATGGGCTTTTTTTATCGTGTAGATGAGAATTTCATCAGAGGGTGTTCGGGCTTTTCTGTACACGTTGCTTGATTTTTCGTTGTCCGTAAGCCAGCCGGGTGTAATGGTAACGTAGTTGGCACCGGTTTCAGCCAGCGTGCGCAAGGAAGCATCTACATCCGAAGTATTTTCGTTGGTTAATCTTAGTGTTAGGCCTTTCTGCCAGGAATTAATATCTGCGTGGGCTAGTCTTGGCACAGCCAAAGTAAGTACTGTGAGGGAAAAGAGTATGGGAGTGATAGGAAATTTAGACATAGGGCGCAATTATATAGAAGGTGGGTATAGTGGCAAGTTTTGGCAAGTGCTTTTTTATAGCAAGGGAGGTTGTAAGGTTTTGGAAGTCTAAGGCTTTATGACAATGGATGATATTTTATGAATGTTTGTATGGAGGTTAGGAGGTTTTTGAGTTTGGCAGATTGTTGAGCTATGGAGGCGGGCTGTGGGAGGAGGAGTGCTAATGTTTGGTACCTCCCACAAGCAAAATACGTTAGCGCAGGTAAAATATAACAACGTCGATGATCTGTACTACAAAAAAGACCGAAAAAGCGGCAACAAACCCAACCACAGAAATTAACAGACTCATCAATCCCTCCTATTCGAGGCACTCCCGCGGCGAAGTATATCAAAATTTTGTCTTATAGTGTAACGGGAAGAGTGGGCGGGGGATAGGAGTGCCTGTTATTTACTAAATATCCCCCATGCCAAAACGTCACTTGCGGCGCAAGAATCGAAAAGTTCTTGGGAGGTGTACTGCTGGCAACTTGGCTATACCAATGTATGCAGCAGCCAGCCAAGATAGCCCAATGAATAGGATCACCAGGCCGAAGGCGTCATCAAGATCGAGCTGATTGCCAAAGAAGAGCACAGCAAATGCCACGGAAAAGACACCACCCACGTAAGCCAAGGTAACAAAAGGCTGGAACAGTGTTCGTACGCTCCCTATGTTTTCGCTGTTGCTACACCTGTGTAGTTGGTGAATGGAGAGTACCAAAAAGCAAAGACAGGTGAAGGCAACACCTATAAACACTCTATACATGTCTATTCCCCTATAAAGCACTCCGAGAGGAGAATAGCACTAAACGCCCTATAAATTCAATCTTTAAAGTCTCCATGCTATAATCCTGCCATCGGCACTCGCTGCAGCTACAAAGAAAACACAAGGGGGAGCACTGTGGGACAGGTGGAAACAAAACAAAGTACGGCTCTTCACTTCCTTATTGTTGTTGTAGAATTTCTAGGCTATCTAGAAGAGGAACCGCTTATAGACCTCTTTGAGGAGTGGGCAGAAACGGATGACAATCCGGTGGATAGGCTAACTAGACTAATAAGAGGTCAGATTAAGTATTACAAAAAAAACCAGCGATCTATACCTGGGGTAGCTTATATTAGAGTTACATGCCAGAACTGCGGATGGACAGCTCCTTGGTACAGGCTAGTACTAGCAGATGAAAATCGAACTATTACTAGTAAAACAGTACAACAGGCTATAGAGAAGTGGTATTCACAACTGCGCAAACCACCAGCGGACTGTCAATAGGAAGAGACCATGTAGAACTTAACTTATGGGGTTGGGGGAGAATCAGCAATAATGGTTAGCCACCAACCCTTCCCAAACAAAAGGCCGGTTTACCATAAAGGCTCCCCGGCCGAAATAAACAAATCCAAATTACTGTGTTATCTCCTTCTTAAGACATTTAAGAATGACCTCTTGTCCCTTCTTGCAGAATCGGTCTGAGTAGATGACGCAATGTAGGACTTCCCAGCAACCCACTTGGTTGCAGCCTCAGGGTAAAATGGCGTTACTACGCCACTTTCCTCCAGCCCCACACCCGACCAGCCACCTTCCAAACGCCAACTCATACCGAAACTACTGCTTTCAGAAATGAAATGAATATAACGTACAAAAGAGCCGTCAGCAGAAACCTTTACCTGCGGGTAACGTAGCGTCAATGGGTTAACCCTACTTAAACCGATTGTCTGACGAATACAGCACCTACGTTCTAAGTAGGTACTGTCTAGCCAAACAGGCAAATCGACATAGCAAGAGTTACCGTGAACAAGTCCCTTGAGCAACCGATTTGTAGTTGCTAAGCCAATGCCTACACGAACGTTCACTTCAGTGGTAGCCGCCATGATATCAGCTACAAGTCTGCCATCGGGATCTCTAAAAGAAAGATGGACAGTGATGTCTCCAAGATCCTTCCTCCAGAAGTAAAACGCATAGGGCTCCACATTACCAAGTTGCTCATGAAAAGTTATTCTAGGCGGATATGGGTATTCTGAAGAAAAGTAGCGTATATAGGCCTGAGGGGAGACTTGAGAAATGCCGATTTCTGCCAACTTCAAGAGCCAATGGAAATGCTCGTCGAGAACAAATTCAGACGAAACTAAACTCATAACCCTCTCCTCTGGATGCATAAGCACCCTTATGATTACAAACCCATTGGCGGGATTATACTATAGGGGATATAGAAAAACCATAACATCAACAAAACATTGCCTCCAGCCCCTTCCTGAACTATAATCCCCCTAAACCCCATGCCAAACTACACATTTCAAAACTTCAACGTTTCAAGACACCAAACCAGACTAAGTAACGGCATCCCGGTAACCCTATTCAAACGCCCTGGAACACCTATCGCCATTCAAGCAATCATCGCGGCCGGCTCAAGGTTTGATCCACCTAACCTACAAGGCACAGCGCACTTTTTAGAACATATGCTAGTGGCTGGCACCCAAAACTTCCCAACAAAAGACAAACTAGCCAATTACATTGAAAGCCTGGGGGGCTCGTTTGGTGCTTCAACAGGCCTGGACGCCTTAATGGTGGATATAGAAATAGGCACTTCGGAAGATCTGAATGCCGCAATCACTGTACTAACAGAAATTATTGTCAAACCTCTATTTAATGAAAAAACTATTGAAATGGAAAGGAGCTCAATCCTCAAAGAATTAGGTACTAAGCTGGCAAATCCTTCAAAACAAATATGGGATGTGTATAAACAAGTTTTTTTTCAGCAAACTCCATATGGTAAATCCGAATTAGGAACTAAAGAAAGTATTCAAGCCATCACTAAACAGAATCTGGTAGATTTTTATCAAGATATGATTACTTCGGGCGGACTGGCAATTGTAGCCAGCGGGGATACTGAGCTTGAAGAACTTGTGAGTGGCCTGGAAAAAAGCCTAATTGTGCCCATAACCTCAAGGTACATTTTTTCTGAACCCATTTCCAAAACTAAAGAAATGCCCATAATGGTGCATAAATATGAAGGCATAGACCAGGTGCAATTGGTTTTTGGCTTTCGAACAGTACCTTTTGCGGATCCCAAAAATATTCCTTTATTAATCTTGGCAACGATACTTGGCGGGAGAAGAGCTGCTACTTTAACTAAAAAACTTAGGTATGAGACCGGCCTAGTATATGATGTAAGCGCAACAAGCAGCAAATACGCAAACGCGGGCGTATGGGAAATTGCTACTTCAACTTCTAGAGAACACGTGCAAGAAGTGCTGAATATTATTACGCAAGAGTTAAAGAGTGTGATAACAGGGGGAATTACACAAGAGGAGTTGCAGTTTGCTAAGGATAGAATTATTAAGTCTACGCCAAGAGGCATGCAGACGTCGGCTTCGTGGATAAGAAGGCACGGCTTTGGGGAGTTGGTGGCGCCGGATGAGTATTTGCAGTTGGATGAGTGGTTGAGGGCAGTTGAAAGTACTACGAGGCAAGATCTTATTGAGACTGCGCAGATGTTTTTCCAACCGGACACCTGGTACTTAGCGCTGTGTGGCAATATTGCAGAATCCGATTTAACTATAGCATTCTAACTTTCCCATTGACTCTTCAATCCGGGTCGGACCTTAGGTTTAAAAAAGGAGGAGAGATATGGGAAAAGTGCAAATGTAGTGCAACGTTCTCTCCTCACAACCCTACTACTCAAGCTGATAACGTACTGCAAAACCAACTATAGAGATAGGACAAACTATAAAAAATAGCCGCCAATCGATGGTAAACCCAACAAACCCAAGTAGTACAGAAACAACTGCCATACCTATATAAGGTCCAAAATCATCAGGGTCTCTACCAGGCACAGCAGCGTGTGATAAGCTGCCTAACATATAGCCCAGCAAGAAACTGACTACACCAATTGCTACAACCGCAGACAAAATTTCCCTCCTTCTTCAGGCACTATCAATAAATTTCTGGGGTATTTAGTAAAGACAAGTAGGATGGGTTTTGGATATTATATCAAGTGCCAAATATAGGGTATTTATACGAAAATTCTAGCTAGTAACCAGAATAAAACACCAGCCATTCCCCATAGGGGAATAGACAGCAAACTGGTATAACCTGTCAATGAATACTTATGATACGTCCAAAGCCGCTGACCAACAACTTTATGATAGGAAAATCCTACTAAACCTTCCAAAAGAGTACCTATAAAACTGAACACCACAAATACCACCAGAGGCGCCCAACCCTCTAGATAGGCAATGGTAAAAGTTGCTATAAAGGGAAATAGCAACAGAAATATATATTTCCTAAAAGTAAAATGGTTTTCTTTATAGTGCTGCTTGGTTAGGAAGCAGTGAAGCTTGTGAACTATTACTTCAAGTAGAACACCACCTGCGACCAGCATAAAGAAAAGAAGGAATTTGTTTACAGCAGGAGACATGGAACTATTTTAGCACTAAAGCAACGGGCGCAGTGAAAACATGCGAACATGCTCCACCGCAAAATCCTCAAAGACTAATCCCAGAAATGCAACCCCAGAACTCTCTGCAGAAATGAACCCCAACTCTTGAGGAAAATAACGTCTCTGCTAAGCAGACCGCAATTTGCTCTTCCAGGGAAGTCATCTGTTCAGTGCTCGGATTTCCTGGAAAAGGGAGAACGCCTTCACAAACTGGGCTGACTAATACATGAATAGACATATGTCTCTCCTACAGTTTCAGCAGAAATTCTTCTGCCATATAACAGAAAAAACGTCGCTGAACAGATTGTACAAGAAAACATCAAGTTTGCAAACTATAAGGTATACGTTAAATCAAACCTCAGTGTTACAATAAAGCCCGTGATAATCGGTTCAAACATAACAAAAAGCTTCACAGGAAAACCTGTCTTGCAAAACATAGACTTCAAAATCGGCAACAACCGAAAAATCGGTGTAGTGGGCAAAAACGGTTGCGGCAAAACCACACTATTTAACATAGTTGCTGAAAAACTCGAACCGGATGAAGGCACAATACAAAAAGAACAAGAAACCATCGCATACTTGCCGCAAGAACTCACCTTTCACAGCGAACTGGCTGGCGAATTCCTGGAAAAAAGCCTGGAAAATTCCTGGGAAACCTACAAAATAGACACCCTGCTAAACCAACTGAAATTCGAAAACTATGACCCCTATCAAGCAATAACCACCCTTAGCGAAGGCCAAAAAATGAAACTAAAAATGATAGAGTTGTTGCTAAAAGAGCCTACTACCTTTCTAATAGACGAACCTACCAATCACCTTGATATAGAAGGCATAGCATGGTTTGAAAACTACATCAAACATTTGGATATGAACGTAGTCATGATTTCTCACGACAGGGAATTTTTGAATAACTGCGTAGATGAAATCTGGGAAATAGAAAACGCTACACTTATCAGATTCGTAGGAGACTATGACAACTATAAACAAGAAAAACTGAAACTCATCGACAAGTGGGATCAAGACTACAGATTATTCCTAAAAAGAAAAGCCAAACTTGAAACATTACTTGAAAACGTGCGCAAAATTAAAGACGGAAAAGCTAGAGGCCGCGCAGTACAAGCCGCCAAAAAGCGTATCAATCGAGAAGTAGAAGAAAACAAAAAAGAAGCATACAAAGAACAAATTATTTCCAAAGTAAATTTCGATACAGACATAACACACAGCAAGCTAATGATAAATTTTGAAAATGTCACAAAACAGTATGGCATAAAACCTGTTTTCAACGATCTATCCTTTGATATCAGAGGTGGCGAGAAAGTATGGTTGTTTGGACCTAATGGTGCAGGAAAAACAACAATTGTAAAATTAATCACCGGCGAAGAACAGCCAACAGAGGGCATAGTTAAAGTAGGCACAAATATTCGCCTGGGCTATTTTGCGCAAAAACAAACGCATCTGGACTATAGTAAAAATCTGCTAGACCAATTTATGATAGAAACCAAATGCCCTTATGGTAAGGCCTTCGGCTACCTGAGTAAGTTTTTATTTGATAAAGATATGTTGGGTCAAAAAATAGACCAATTAAGCCCCGGCCAGAGAGCAAGGTTTGCCTTTGCCATCTTTGCCTACAATGATTATGACTTATTAATGCTCGATGAACCCACCAACCACTTGGATATTGAGACTAAGGAAGTGATTGAACAGTCTTTAGCGGAATACAAGGGCACGTTGCTTTTGGTATCGCATGATAGGTATTTTGTGGAAAGTGTTGGAATCACAAAGCTGTTGAGTTTGAAAGAAGGAAATATCAGTACTTACTAGTTTGAGAACGAAGTTACTTAACGGTAAACGGAATATCTGCCAAAGCCTGATGATTAAGCAGAAAACGGTAACGATAACTGCCTGGAGATAAATCTAACATTCCCTGTCCTTCACCAAAATCTTGACAGTTAGTATTTGGGCTAGGACGAACATTAAAGATAATCTTTTTGTTTGATATGACAGTTTCCTTGGTTTGAGCATCAACAATCTCGGTGTCCACAAATGCCAATTCTTTTTTAGGCATAACCACCATACAGAATTTGTCTTCAGCCCTTAAAAAGATACTAGTTTTTTCCACTTCTGCCATTTCTTCACCATATCCTCTGGGGATTTTGCCCAAATACAAATCGGACACATATTCTTTCGGGTCTAGAATAAGCGAATCGAAACTTTCTTTAGGCTGATAACTGGAATTGCTTGTATCAATATCTTTGCTTATAGCCACTATCTCCTCTCTAACTATATCCTGCAATCTCTCATTGGGTCTTTCATTTGAGATCTTGTATATAATCGGGTCCAACGGAAGAATGTGACGGATAATACCCAAGTGGTATTCTTCATCTTTGCCAAAAAGCACCACCATTCCCTCAGACAAATCGCTTTCATCAAAACATCGATCTAATTCTATTGAACTACCCTGGACAACGACAGGTGCCATAGAGTCACCGCTAACTTGAATTGAATATTGACATAAATATTTATCAGCAACTTGTGATTTTCCAACAAAAAATGACAGATGTTGCAGTGATAACCTGCTAATCCAGAGGGGAGAGGAAATTGCTAAAACTATCAAAGTGATAAACAGATATTTAAATGCTTTTTTAATTATCTTCATGGTTTTACAACTTAAATGCCGAGAAAGTAATGCTTACCGTATAATCCTTTTTATTTGTTTAGCGTTTTTCATAGATAACACTTCAACCTTAACTAAAGGTTGTCATTTTAAATAGAAACAATCTCGTAATTTATTAGTTAAACAGTCTGAGTAACCAGCCAAAAACACTGCCAACCTGTTCTTCTGCTTGAATCTGGTCTTCTAAAGAAGTGTTCTGTTCAACTAAAGCTTGAACCAGTTCTTGGATTTGAGTTTCTTCTGCCTGGTTGGTGACTTGATTTTGTAACCTTTGCAACTGTTGGATTCTGAGTTGATTTTGCTCCAACTGTTGCTTGAGATTTTTAATTACTTTCTGGTCTGCGCCAAACAGTTTCTTTATCAACCCTTGGCGTAATTCAAGTTTGTTTAACTGGCCTGTTATTTCACCTTGAGCTTGTTTTTGCTGTTGGGCAATAGTTTTTACCTGTTGGCCAATACCGCCTTGAGTTACCTCATCACTAAGTAATTCCTCTACTTTTTGAGCAACATTACTCATGTTTTGTCTAGCAGCATCACTTCTACCCCGGCTGTCTTCACCAGCATTTTGAGGTTTAACTTGGTTTTGTACCTGGTTGCCTTGTGGAGCAACTACACTATCTTCATGAGTAGTTGGGTCTTGAACCCTATTCTGCTGTTGCAAACCTTGGCCTTGCTGAGCCAAAACTACAGTTGGCACAATTAATAAAGCAAAAGCTAACGCTGAAATTGATTCTAGCTTCTTCATATTTTTTTCACCTTCTTTTATTTATTGTAACTCAATTTAAGATTCTATTCTTAAAAGTTCTCTTATCTTTGCTAAATTCTATCAGTTTCTTACCTACTCAATACATATATCAAATATGGTTTTATATCTTGTTCTGTAAGCAGTTTGATGGGAGTGTTTGAGAATGTTTGTTTATAAAACGCAAAACATCCTTCGTAGCTCTCTGGGCATTAAAAACTTTACGGAGACATACTTTAGAGATGAAAATGGATGGGTAAAAGTTTTTGCAAAGGGTAATGAGTTCAGAATGACATCGGAACAAATTCTTAACCATCTGCTTCCTGCTGTTCCTGATAAACCAGTGTTATCGATGGGGTGGTAAAAAGAGTTCCGTTTGAGGACTATGTAATATTGCTGAAATATGCATCGAAGCATGGATAATTGGTGCTGATATTGGGTTGGAGGTAAACACCAACGGAGTCGAAATCAAAACATTGCCCACATTGGCTTTAATCACCTTTTTAGAGCGAAAATCATTGTAGCCCAAATGATAGAGACTGGTAACGATAATAACAAACAAAAAAGCAATTGGTCCGTATGGAAGTTTAGCTATTAAAGATTTATCGGCAAGTTCAAAGGTATTCCAGACTACTAAAAAAGGAAAAACGGACAATAAAAATCCGTCAACTACTCCATACATCAAACCTCTCCAAAAAACCGACCAGGTCAGATAACTGCCTGTTAATTGGGCTGTCGTTGGCATAGATAAAACATTTTTTACCATAATGAATGAAAACAATAAGGTTAGCACTAGGGTAATCACCAAATTTTTATTCAAAAATCTCATAATTTCTATGTTGTTGATTTTGACATAGGCAAACAAAAAGCCCCCAATTACCAGAAAATAAATCAAATAATACCAGTCGATTGGTATATTTTTATTGTTTCCAAATACGGCGGGAACAAGAAAAGAAAGAACTAAGCCCCCAATAAACCAGTATATGTGTGTGGAATTAATGTTCATGTTTTAATAGTACTATTTCTTGTCATTCGAATCTATGTCAAAAAATCATATTCTTACTGTATTTAAGTTGATAAAAAGTAAAAACACCAACCACCAGTTCTGCCCAAAGCCATTAAAAAGCTTGATGATAAGTGCAATATCTTAGAAAACAACCTCCTAGATAAAACTATTGATAAAGAAACTTTATAAAGGCAGATATCAAAAGTTTCATTTCAAATTCAGGATCTAGAAAATGAAAGAGGCTTTGATATAGATGTACAGAGGAAGCCCTGAAGCTTACTAACAATATCTATGAGGTTCATTGTGACGCTGGCTTTGAAGCCAAGAGACACTAAAGTAATGAACGTTACCTATACATCACTCTTCATAAAACTATTTAAGTCGAGAAAAGTTAGAGTAAGTAGTAACTGGCTCGGTAAGTGGGGTGTGTTTCGAATCTTTACCTCTAGACAAGAATCTTTACATCTACCCAGATAATATGAGAAAAACAGTAGTTAAGACAATGAAACCCATTAACCCTGCAAATAAAAGGCCAATCTTCCTCACCCTTGAATAATATTGCTGTAGCATGTCTTCATCAAGATAATACCTTCCTTCCAAAGTTTGCAGTATATATCCAAATTTAAACAAATTTAGGGGAGAACATAACCTTTCTGCATCCTTATCATCTATTGTAATAGCTTTCTCAGGACTTGTAGCACCTTGTTCTCTAAAATAATTAATTGCACTTGACTCGCGCTTATTCAGAGATATCCCAGCTGAAAGTGCGTTAAGATATTGATACGGATTCATGTTGTTATTATACAGAAAAATAGGTTCAAAGATAAAGCATCGGGCAGGTATGTGAACAAGTTTAGTAAAAGCACCTGAAAACACCCTTGTGTAAAAAAAACAAAAGGCCCTCACAATGTCGCGGGTGCAACAAGGGAGAACCCTTTGGACAGACAGAAATCCCTAGACTAGTTGCCAAATGCTAGCCTTAAACCTTAGTGGTTAGAGAAAGTTTTCCAGAAGATACTTGCACCAAGGAGTAAGCTCTAGTGTGTCGAGTTCTTCCAGACTAACCCAGTGCATGTCCTCAAGTTCTGAAGGAACTAGATCACCAGTCACTTCTACCATGTAGCAAATACCAATTCCAGGAACAGTGGCAGGGGAAGCATCGGGCGCAATAGTCTTGCCTGAATGATGAAATACAGCAAGTAACTTTGCTGTGGTTACATCGAATCCCGTTTCCTCTTTGACCTCCCTCGCTACAGCAGCTTCGAAGGTTTCGTCAGTTTCTTCGGCCTTGCCTCCTGGCATGTCCCACTTTCCTGGATATGGTTTACGCTCCAGGTTTGGGTGCCGCCCTACTAAGTATCTGCCTTTCTCATCTTTAATAACAGCTACAGTGAAGGGCAATACCATGTGGAAGTTTTTCATCTCATCACTCCTTTATGTTTTGCTCAGATCTTTGCGAGCAGACAAATAAACTTATGAGCTTATTTTAGCAAATGAGGTCAAAAGCAGTTTATATTTACTGAAGTATCTTGGAAGATATTGTGCAAGAAGTAATGGCTCCCCATTCAAGTGTATGTACGAAGTTTGATGGGAGTATTTGAAAATGTTCGTGAATAAAACGTAAACAGGGTCTCGTGGCTGGTGTTATCTGGGAAGACAATCCATACCAGGAGACCCCGCAGACTCATTTCCGATTCCTTCGAAAACGATATATCGTCAGGCGAATAAACGGAAAAAAGGCCATGCCCTCTGCGATGAACAAAAATGCAGATATACCGCCCAAAGCAACTACACTACCCTTCAGCGCAGATACAACGATTGCTATCAGGAGACCGATAGCTTCGAAAAATGCAAAGCATCCTTCGCAACCCTCTCCCATTTGTTTCGCTGCGCTGTACTGTTGTTCATCTTGGAGAGAGCCTTTGAGACTATCCAACCTCCTCGTAATGGCGAGATCTTCCTCCCATCTTTTCATGAAGACCCACCATAGGGCCTTCTTTAGACCCTGCCAAACTTTGGCAAACATGGCACTCCTTTCTTGCACAGACCAGATAAGGGAACACTCTGACTTAGATTATAAGTTATATTAATGAAAATGTTAAGTTATAGGATAAAACATTGTTCTTAAAGTTAGATGAAGTATTAAAAAAATTTTTGTGTTTAGAGAAATCAAACCCCCACCCTTCATGGACAAAATCACCTAGCTTTCGCTAAATAATTCGCCACTTGAGTGGAGGCTTGGGCAAAACAGACGAGAAATCTCAGCCGCAAACCACGGGCACCTTTATGGCCACGCCTTTTTCAACCGCATATACAACCGTGGGCCCCTTGAGTAGGCCAAGAATGGCTGTATAGTTTTCTGGCGCAACCGTATCAACGCCCAGAAGACGAGAGGAGCCCGAAGGCATGACCAACAGACGGGAGATGCTTATCCGTACAGCTTCTTTTCGGGCCTCAGGGTTCGAAACGCCAGCATGATAAAGCGTGGCGTCCACCAGGCCATCAACCAATGCAACGTCATCATTGTCATTGAAACAGAATAGAACCTTCACGATGCCTCCTTGTACTGGCGTACTACTTTTGATGCACAATCCAATTTCCCTAGCGTCGGGTATTTCCTTCGATAGGCACTGGAAAGAAACTGATCGTGAGAGTGTCCATGCATGCAGTTACATGAACATTGAACGCAGCTTCTGGGTACTTTCCAAGAACTGCATTACCCAATACCTCTACCGTACCACCAACGGGCGGCTTGCCTTGGGTAACGGTAATCGTATCGGCGCCGAAGGTGCCACTTTCGTTGAATTTTGCAGCAAGGAGTTGCTGCACCAGTTCCCCATCACGTAGCTCTACACCAGACAAGTCGCTGCTCATCTGGCCTAGCAAAGATTCGGTGGTGCTACGCCACCTCATAAGGGTAGACCTACTCATCCGACCACCCATACTCTTGGCCTGAGCCAAGAGTTCCTCATAACTCGCCATTTTTTTGTCTTCCTTTCATTTTCACTACGTTAAAAAAGACCATTATACCCAGATTTGGGGTACAAAACTAAGCCCATCAGGCTCAGATTTCTACCCAAATCAACAAAAAAAGACCAAAATGTACTTAAGAATCAAGGTAGATAACTCTTACAATAAACTTCGGCCTTCTTTTATTTAACAACAATAATTATAAGATAATAAGATGAAATTGTCAATGCTATGGGGTATTGATGGAGTTCGCTCACCACCCCAACTTAGGGGCAAATGGGATCAACGAGGATACATTCATAATCTGCATATTTGTTTTGAGCTCTTTCAAGACTCTAACGTGAGGAAAATGCTAGTGCTGTGGGGTATGGAAATAAGTAACTCATCATAAATAGTTTTATCCACCTATTTATATAGGCTGGCTTTTGTTAACCCCTGTTTCTTCATTTTTGTTACAAAATCTTTATCGTTAAGTATCTTATCCATATTCTCAACACAGATAGAGGCATTAGCTATTAAAGTCTCTTTATTGATTTTTCTATCTTCTTGAGTTAATTGAGGACTAAACCAAAATATATCTATAAGCATGTTATCCTTCTTTAGTGCCGCATTTACTACACGAGTATTAGCATAAAATTTTATGTCAAGATTGAGAGGCTCTGTTGCCAAAAACTTATCAATATCACTAGTTTCGTACTTAAGAAAAGTGTAATTCTTTCCACTTAGATAAGAATCCTTTTTCTCAACAATTTTCACTGCAACAATTCTGTTATAAATAACTTGTTCAAGAAACATACGTGAAAGTTGAATTCTTTCCTTAGATTCTACAAACTTCTTAATACGGCTCTCAATCAAAATCCAAAAAAGAGTTGCCGCAATTAGACTACTTAAAACCTGAGAGAGGAGATCAGTAAAATTAATAGTTGACCATACGCCTTTTAGTAATCCAAATATCATTGGATATATTTTAGAATAACTACTGACAATCTGCGTCACATGCAACCCCATCGTGATCAGCATCACGCTGAGAACAACCACACACATTCAACTGATATTGCGCCTCCTCACAAGAACTCATTTGAGGGCAGGTCTTCTTACAATTACAAACATAACTACTTGAAGGTTGCTGAGGAGTAGTTACAACAGGCGGTACATAAACAGACTCTGGTTTAGGCACTGGGCATAAATAGGCACAGCTAGAATCATCCTTAGTCTGCTCATAAGTGGAACAGTCAAACCTTTGCATCGTTATTGTAGAAAGATTGCAAGAAGTACAAACAGTACTTAACGTTTCCCCCTCACAAGCACAGGCATCACCCCACAAACCTCTCCTATTATCCCTGGCATCCTGCTCTGCGGCCAGAAACAAATCTTTATTCTTCGCATCAGGCGGATAAGTAGCAACACGAGCATAACCTTCACTAACTAACGACTCATTAACCATTTGACCATCTATATAGACATAACGAAGCAGCCTTCCATACTGATCTGTTTCCGAAACATCTTTTTCCATCTCAACCTCTTTACCTTCTACTAATTCTCTATTTTTATTCGAAGCCTCCTCGGCATAACAGTCAACAGAACTGGTTAATTCTGGTGTATCCATACCGATATATCTGACTTTTTGGCCCCCCTCAAGCTCTATGGTATCTCCATCAACTACTCTTAGAACTAAAGCTTTCTCATACTCTGGTTTTTCTTCTTTATTCTCAACTATGTTGCTTTCAGCCTGTTGTTCTTGTGGCTCATTGGCTATATTTAAGGGGGCTACTGAAGTCTGGTTATCCTGAGTAGATTCTTTGATGTCATTGGCATCTGGAAAGAGATTTATCCAGCTAGGGAGTGCAAATAAAGTAAGTAAAATAACAGCAGATATCACTAACCAACGTTTCTGTACACCTGATTTATATACTTTGTAAGAGATAAACATGGCTATGGCTAGGGGGAGAACGGGAAGTAAGATCAATCCCACTAATAGAAATAACGCATACTTCAGTGTTTGTTTTTTTATATGCATTTGCTGATGTAATTATATACCCTATAAAGGAAATGCTGTTAAGTTTGAGTCGCAAGGGATAACTGAAAATTGTTTAGTTTCCTGAGATTAGAATGAATATGGCTTAGTTTATAAGTTGGTAGAAAATTCAGGTGATAATCCTGATTATATAAGTAATCTAATGGGGCAACAGTACTTCAACGGGCTTTTAGCGGAAGGTTACTTGCTGTGAAAAGTGGCTCAGGGCTTAAATTGTTTACGAACAATAATCTACGGCATATAAAATTAAAAAGGACACAATATCAACAAAGTAAAACGTACCTCGGGGATTAAATCGATATAATAACAAGCTTTCAAGAGATAACTACTTTTTTATCCGCTAAGAATAGGCATTTAGAGTCTTTAAAAACTTGAACAGGTTCGTATTTTTGTAGTAATTAATCAGAAACAATTTTCACGCCAGGACCAAAAAGATTAGAATCACGTATTTCTCCAATGAGTTTTCTTCTTGCATTCTCAATAGCATTCATCTGTTTTTCCATATCTATTTTCTCCTCAGTAGTTAGCTCACTACCGTATCTTTGCATCAAGTTTTTGTAACCACCTTTCAAAAGCCCTTCAAGATACATAATCTCATTTAAAGAAACCTTTCCCTCTCTGTTTTTCTTAATCAGTTGGTTTATCAAGTTAGTTTCTTTAACTATGTACCATAAACTCATTGATAAACTTTCATCCTTTAACCAAAAGAGTAATTTTATAAAAATCACAGGTAAAACAAACATAGCAAAAAGTTGCGCAAGCGAACCAACTAAAGTCAAATTTTCAGGATCAATCGAATCAAAATGGAATAATGCAGAAAAAACATTATATCCAGCAAAATAGTAGAAACCACTAGCTATTACAAAGACAAATATTTTTAATTTTCTCTTTAGATTACGTGAAGTACTAATTTTATTATCAGTCATTAATTTGAGTTATATCAGGGCTATTTAAGTCCTAGATATGCCCTCCAACCCTATCAAATAATTATTGTGCTTTACATCTTCTGAAACTCCTTTGTTATCTTTATTTCTAAAGCTTTGCCTTACCTGAGGTAGTAAGCATAATTAGAAGCCTTCTCTACCGGAAGAATCACCACACTATTCTCACGCACTTCAATAGATTTACTCCCGGTATAACCGGATTCAGGGGCTATTTCTACCAAATAAGCACCTTCTGGCACAGCAAGATGTGCCTTATTACCTTCCATAAGGGCAACAGTCTTATTAACAGGTTCTAAATCTTTGTTTACAATCATCAAATGTGAAAAAATCGAGGGCAGTGTAAAAGCTAGAACTGTATTGGCCTTTGTATCTGAGGTTATTACAGTCACTTCAGGCTCACTATAGCCTACTCTGGTAGGTAAAAGATAGTTATCGGGGGGATACTTGTAAATATCGAGGATACCTTTCTCAACTACTATAATATCCAGTTTATAAAACCTGACATCTTTAGCAGTAAACAAAGCTGGAGCATTAAGTATAAGCAACAATAGTACAAATATTAAGGCTAGAGTAAAAACAAAATGTAATTTTTGTCTTATAGTGTGCATGGGTTTAGTACTATATCCGTAAAATCACTGATCTGGCAGCACATAACGACACTCATATGGCATCTATGCCATATGGGATATTGTCACACAAAAGACTTATAGAATCAATATGCAGCTTTATGTATACAATAGGTACTATAGGGAATAGTACAACCCATTTGGCATCCATACCATAGTTTTATAATGGCATAAAAGCCATACTGACGTTACCAGTATGGCTACGTTCTACGAAAAAGTCGGAAACAGAATAAGGGAATTAAGGAATAAAAAAAATATGTCTCAGGAGGCTGTTGCCTTGGATGCGAAAGTAGATCTTACAACAATAAGTGAGATAGAGTGTGGCTTAAGAAATCCTTCACTTAAAACAATAGTAAAAATAGCAAAAGCTCTTAAAGTAGAACCCTATGAACTCCTAAAAGTATAAGGGTTTGGTACCGTAAAGGTTGTTTCAAAAATCTAATTTGTTACCCCCGTACCCCGTGGGGCTGCTTTTAGGTATAATGCGGGGATGATAAGTGAACAACACTATCCATTTAAGTTAAGATATTTCCCAAACGTGAAGAGGGAAAGCTTCGATAAAGATGATGTACTAGTGGGCGGGGTTCTCACAATTTCGCCAAGTTTCTTTAATGAGATTGTGTCAATTAGGCAAAACCTCGGTGTTGATAATGTCAAAGCATTGGAAAAAAATTGGCAGATAGTATCTGTCCTTGAGATCTTCCATGATTATGGAAGGCATCATATTGAAGAAGTATCCAAACAACTATTAGAAAACTTCGGGCTTACTGAAACCTGGAATTTCACAATGAAGATGGCTATAGTTACCGACAGCATTGTTGTTCCTCAACCAAAAACAGCAATAAAATTAATTAAAAAAAATGATCTTAACAACTGGATGGAAAATATAAAAGACCCCGCCCTATTAGCAATAAGTATGTTAAGAACGTTTTCTAATCCCTGTATCCTGATACAACAAGCAACAAGTGTAAACGAATTAAAAAAATGGTTAGATACACATAACATTGAATTTAATGATGCCCAAAGGAATTTGGATGAAAAAAGAACTTTTAATTTAGATGAAAAAACTGTCTATTGGGGAAACTTGGTTCTTTCTCTCTATGGGGACAAGATAAGAATTTCAAAACAAAACAATACAAAAATTCATTGGGCAGAAATGGCTAATCACTTTGACGAACTGGATAAAATAACAGAAAAGAGGGATGGAGTAAGTATCTTTGATCCTCTTGAAATACCTACTTCTAAAGAACTTCGCGAAATCTTTACTAACTACTCCAGGACGTTACACAATTCAGGACTTTTGTCAACGATATACATTATCTAACCTCCACCGTCGATTTCACTCTTTGCATGAACTACTTTTAGGACATGCAAAAACAAAGTAATTCTCAACCAGAAGAACTGCTTATTTCGTATATAAGAGACCTTAAGTGGGGATCTTTAGAAATAACAGTACAGGCGGGCAAACCTGTATTCATAAAACATGCCTACAGGACAGTCAAATTAACCCCGGAGGAAAACATCAATGCAAAATAAGTCCTCCAATCAATCTATTTATTTAGGAAGCTTGGTACATTTCGTACAAAAGGCTTTCAAGAGCAACCCAGGTCTAGCAAAGGAGTTCAAATATGTGCCTAGAACAAAGTAACTATTTAAATAACCTCGGAGAAAAATACAAAGCTTCCCAACCAATGTACGCAATGCGGGAACTTATTGAGTTCTTTACACCTAGAGAGCTTCTACCAATGTTTGAAGCGAAACTTGAGGAAGCTTTAATAGAAAAAGAGCAAATAATCAAGGAACTGAGAGAAAAACTGATAGGAGCCGCTGACATAAATAATCTTGAAGACAAGGCTTTCTATAAAGATCTTCTTAGAAGCATTTGGCAAAAAAAGTGGAAAGATATTAACAACGAAGTTACCCATTGGGAAGGACTTATAAAAATGGCAAAGGGTGCAATAGAAAATACATCAGCAGAAACTCAAGTTATGAGAGAAAAAACTATAAGGCAGGCTAAACAGGTACCTATTGAGGCACTGCCCTATTTTTCAAAACTAACAAAAACGCCCAAAGGCTACGTGACCAATTGCCCACTACACCAAGATAATCATCCATCTTTCTACATATATACAGACACCAATAGCTTTTATTGCTTTGGCTGCAACCAGGGGGGAGATGTGATCAAACTGGTAATGCTTATAGAGCAACTGCCCTTTCAGGAAGCAGTGAGATATTTAGTTGGGATTAATAGATAACATGAATGAAAATTTAGTAGACGAAACATTCGAAATTTTTGAGAAATTCAAACCAATAACATTGGAAAGCTTACTTACTAGGGAATTCGAGGCACCCGAATGGCTCATAACAGATTTATTACCTGCAGAAGCCATTATAGCCTTATCTGGTGAATCAACTGTAGGAAAAACCTGGATTGAAATATTAATAGCCCAAAGTATAGCTTCGGATGGCACATTCCTTGATCACTTTAACGTAGAAACACCTGGCAAAGTACTTATCATAAATGAGGAAGATTCTGCACAAGCTTTACAAAGCAGGTGTAAATCTCTTGGCTTATCTAAAGTTTACGAAGACGTATTATTTACTATAAGAAATGGGTTCAGTATAAATATTGATAGTCACTTCGAATGGCTTAAGACTTATGTAGAGACCCAGAAACTAAAGTTAATATGTCTGGATACCTTTAGAGATATATTTTCAGGGGATGAAAACAACTCAGAAGAGATAAACAAAACCATTAAAAGGTTAAGAGAAATAAATAATCTGGGTTGTTCGGTATTAATTGTACACCACCATCGTAAAGATGGAATCTGGAGCAATTCAAACCCAACTCAGACCCTAAGAGGCTCCTCTGCACTATTTGCATCACTTGATGTGCACATCTTTCTAAAGAAACTAAAGGACAATAAAATTCAGGTAAAACAACCAAAGTGTAGAGTAGGAACAACAATTCCATCATTCGTTATCGAGATGGTACGGGAAGAAAACACCGTGAGATTTAAGTATGCTGGTGAAGCAGAAGAAGATCTTCAGAGGCTTGAGCTTGCAGGCTTAAAAATATTAGAACTTCTTGAAGAAAAACCAGAAATGGCTACACCCGAAATAATACAAAACCTACAAGGTATTTGTGGAAAAAATATAGTATCAGATGCCTTAAAACACCTAGTGGAAACAGAAGATATATCTAAATACAAAAAACAGGGTGAAGGAAAAACAGACTTCTATTCTTTGCAGAAAACAGAAAATTACCTGATGTAGTATTTCCCTATTTCCCTAAAGTATATATATAGGGAAATAGGGAAATTGCGTTAGCGAGTACCTATAGGTATAATTAGTGTGAGCTCAACATAATAGGAACGAATTTTTTAATGGCCGTCTTGGACAACAGAATTCGTTCTTGTTGAGCTCACCAGGGCGGCCATTTATATGCAATTAAAACTTGAACCAAAAGAAGGTATAAAACCAAAGGTAGCTCTTTACATAAGAGTTACAACTGCCGAACAGGCAGAACTGGGACATTCCTTATCTGTACAACAGAACCGTTTAGATCAAATGGCTGAAAATAACGGTTGGGAAGTAATAGCAGCATTTAAAGATGAGGGTAAAAGTGCTAGAACTGTAGATAGACCGTCTTTCGAAGCCCTACTGGACTTCTGTGAAGACAGTAAAGGTAAACTTGACGCTATCCTGGTACAAGACACATCACGCCTCTGCAGAAACGTAAAAGATCATCTTGAAGTGAAAGCCTTTCTAAAAAAACGTGATATCAGGTTGATTTCTTTGGAAGGTAATAACGAGGATACGGCTGAAGCAGAATTTCTAGACATAATTGTGGCGGGTGTTAATGAACTGGAAAGCAAAAGAACCGGTAGAAAAACTAAACGAATAATGCAAGCAATGTTTGAACAAGGATTAAAGCCGGGTCAAGCACCGATTGGCTACTGTAACTCCTTCAAAAAGGGAGAGCCTATGTATCCAGATCCAAAAACCAGCTACTTTATTAAACGTGCATTTGATTTATGGAATACAGGTAATTACTCTTTGCAGAACCTCTCAGATGTTTTATACGCAGAGGGCTTTCGTTCTGTAAATAACAAAAAGGTAGAGAAAAGTGCCTTACAAACAATTTTAACTAGAATTGAATATACTGGAGGTCTGAAATATGACGGACAAATTAATTTAAAAGCCAAGCACAAAGCTATTATATCCATGGAAGATTTTGATAAAGCCCAAAGAGTCTTTCAATTGAAAAACAGAAAAGCTGATAGATCAAGAAAACACACAACGTTACTGTCTGGAATAGTTTATTGTGCTGAGTGCAGGAATCTTATGCATGGGGAATATCACTCTAACGGAAATTACTATAGATGTCCTATCTGTGGAAGTCCTTATGCTCTTATGGAACACGTAGATAGTGAGATGTGTAAACTCTTTACTAAAACACTCTTTACACCCAAAGGATTACAGAAAATAGAGGAAGTCTTAATTAGCGTTCAAAAACAACAAGGCAGTAAGAATCCAGCTCTTAAAAAGTCCCTGGAAGTGAGAAAAAAAGGCATAGAGGCTCAGATGAGCAAACTTGAGGATAAACTACTGTTCGAGGACAATTTGATTGATAAAGAGCGCATTGAAAGTAAGTACAAACCTTTGAAACAGGAACTGAAGCAAATAGAGAAACAAGTTAAGGAGTTAAGCAAACCATCTAATAATCTAAATGACTCTGAGATAGATAAAATTATTTGGGGATTTAGCCAAATTGGCAAGCTATATAAAGCACTAAGTGATACCGAGAAAAAGCAGTTCTTACACTACTTTATTAAGAAAGTCTATGTTGACTGCAAAGAGAGTAAAATCGTTAATGTTGAACTGGTAGAAGACTTTGAAACATTGATTTCAAGGGATTTTGTTCGTATATCGTCCAATTGGCTCCCCCGAGTGGATTCGAACCACTAACCTTGAAGTTAACAGCTTCCTGCTCTACCATTGAGCTACAGGGGAATAAAAAAGACTATCTAAATTTTCAAACTTCGACACCTTAGCATATAGGCTGATATGCTACATCATAGTCGCCAAAGAGGAGGAGGCGGAACACAAAAGAAAATTACCACACAATCACCCCAAGTTCAATTGAAACCAAATCATTATTCGGAAACTTCCGCTGAGGTACCCATCTTCAGCATCATCAGAAACGCAAAAGCCAGATTTGTTACCAAAAACCAGGATGCAAACGGCACATCAACTTTAAATGCATTTGCGAACAACTGCAGAATAAACGGTAACGTAAACGTATGGATAGCGATCTGATAATAATCGGAGAACACCAACTGCATGCGGCGGGATTTTCCAATAAGAAACAATATTAGCGCTACAAATAACAAATGTACCAAATTAAATACCATATAAGAAAACGCAATACCAATAAACACAAACACGCCCAGTACAAAAGGCACGTACTTCGTAAGGGGTTCAACTGCGGCAGCAACTTCCCTCAAATCGGCCTTAGTAAGTTGACCATCCGGTAATTGCTTAAGCGACTCTACCCTAATGCCTGTATCATCTTTCATTAGCATATTCACCGAATTAACTAACACTAGCGTGTCATAAGTATTCTCAAAATCATCAAGTGTGCCGTCAGAATCGAACACAATAAGACTTTCCGGAACTCCTTCCAGATCCGTAGATGCTTTTTCAGGCAATGGAATAATATAAGGCTCAGGCTTGTTGATAGACAACTCGCCCTCTTTAACTGTAATCACAAGATCATCTTCAAATGTATCCAAAACCATAGTTGTGCCTTGTTTAATGGCAGACTGTACTTTGGGAACTAGAGGGACAGTAACATAGATAGAAGCACCAATGGAGGCAAGAAGTGTTAACGTAAAGAAATATTTCATGGAAAGCGAAAGGTGGGTCTTAACTACATCGGCATAGTATTTTGGTGAAGTTAAGCTCTTATAGAAGATATATAAAAAGGCTTTTAGTTTAGACATAAGCTTATTATAGCAGAGCCGTTATTTGCTATAATTAGGTAGTATGAGACAACTTTCCAGAAGAGTCTTGCCTGCTTTAGTGTTGATGCTGTTGGTGGGGGTTTTTCCCAAAAGAAGTTACGCGCAAAACGTGGATTGTATTGGACCGGCCTTAGCTTCCTATGTAAACCAAGTAATAACAAATGTGAATGGACTCGGAGGGGTTACTTATGTAAGGTATCTAACACCCGCATTCAATATGTCACATCCGGATTTTCCTTTATTCTATCAAACCTTTGCAGACGCAATGGGAAACACCGCAGGAAGAAGCATTGCTAATAATTTTTATGCTATAGCGGGCAATGCCTATCATCATACGGATCACAATCTGCCCATCCAATACTGGCTTAATCGTATTCCCAACACTTACGGAAAACCAATAGTTCTAACAGAAACAGGATGGTATCCAGGAGACGCCACACCTGAAATAATGGAAGCAGTAAAGGGCGAGCTTGCAGAATTTCTAAGAGGGTCAACAAACAATGCAGGCATTTTATTCAATATTTTCAATAATAATCCAGACTTTGTTAAGCATGCACATCCATCGTATATTCCAGATAGAAACAGGGGAGACCCTGCACAAGTTAGTGGGGCACTAACATCTGGAGGAAATAGCGGGCAAATAGGAGCCAATTCAGGCAGATTTTTCATGTCTTCAACATCAGAATTATATGATGATGCAAGTTCTGCAAGTATGGGATATATACTGGAAATTGCAAAAAATGACGACAGAAGCGCTGTACTTAATGGTGTTAGGGCAGCACACGATAGAAACCTGACACCCGTAATAAGACTTGGTGTGGGAATGGATGGAGGAGGATTTGAAAATCCAGCAACTTTAGCAGAATTTATAGTGGAAGTTGACAGGGATGTTGCTAAAGCTGGCAAAAAAAACGTGCTAATAATTCTTGGGCCTAATGAACCCTTAACAGAATGCTGGGCAACCCCAGAGTGTGGGTGTGACTCCGGTACTCCTGGGCCACGAACACTTGTAGGCAAAGTAACTAGCAGCAGAATTACTACTAGAAATATTAGAGGATCAACTATAGATCTTACCAATGAACCTGTTGAAGGCTTAACTGTGTGTGCATATAGTGGTAAAAACAAATTTGGCACCCTAGGTACAGCTATAACGGGGTACATAACTTCTGACACTACAGATGAAAAAGGTTTATATGAGCTACACTTTAATTACACACCCGGGCAACACTTTATAAGCAGTACTGCTGGCATACCTAGTTCTGTCATCGTAACCTTTTATGAAGGCATGAACTATGTTGGAGGCACCATAGTACCAGTAGGCATGACACTTGCGGATTTGGGGGCAAAGCTATCAACAGAATACGCCCAATTTAACCACTTCCCGGAAGAGGAATTGTTATTGCCTCTGCCAAAACAAGTAGACACTGAAACATTGCTCGCATCTGCAGACTTTAGAACAATTCCAAACATGCGGCCTGCGATAGATGGCAATGGGCAGATGCACCCCGAGTGCCCGGAAGAAGCTTTTTACATAAGTAGAGATGTGTCAGATAGAGTAGTTTGTGCAAAAGATGCAGATCCTAATATTGGTAAAACCTTTATAGAACGAATAACAACAACTATTGACCTAACGTTTACGGACACACAGTACTTGGGGAGGCGCAATATAGATCAAGATTTTAGTACTATTAAGGATGAGGACGATGGAATAAAAGAAAGAACACTCGCAAAAAAGGAGGAAAGGCCGGAAGGCCGAAGTGATACTAAAAATGTGGGTAAATCGCTGGTTGCCTCCACTAGAGAAGGTATATGCGCCATAATTAGATGTAACCCCGTAGAACACGCGCCTAGAAATGAAGGTGAACAGATACAACAGGAGCTTAGAACTTGCCAATCAATTGTGGACTCAAAAAAAGGCTATAACCCACATAGCTCACTAAACCAACAGATAGCATTTGGAGTGGGCCTGGGACTTATGAGTCCGGGTAAATATCAAGACCCGGATAATCCAGAAACCGATCCAAATAACATATGTGTTGCTTATCATAGTAACCCACGTGCGTGGGAGCTGCCTTACTGTATAACAGACTCAAATGAAGAAATTCTCTTTGGTGAAGTAGAACCCCCCGACTCGTGTAAGGAACCGGGAGTAACTAAGACTTACAAACTGTCTAACATATACTGGGAACCAAGCTATATATACTTTGAAGGGCCAGTAGAACTTACCAATGTGGTAAGGTCACAAGATTCTTATGAACACCCAGAAGGACTTCTAAATGATGTGAAGCTTACAGTCGAGGGGGAACACAATTATAAGGCAGACCCAGATAATGACGGAAAAGCGTGGGCGGCACAGCGAAGTGTAACAGTTCCAGCCTTCACTTGGTCTACAGGAACTGGAGATAGAGCGAGCAGCCACTATATGGGAACAATTCCTCTCTCGGACGGTATAGCATCACCATATGCGGATATGAACGAAAGGGTTGCGGCTCAGAATGCAACGATGCCATCCATCAATGGGGAATTAGCAAACTTTGCATATAAGCAGGTATTCTACAACATAGGTGTTATGGAGTTAATGTGTTCGCACGATGCTATTGTAGACCCAGAAGCCGAGTATCCTATTACTAACGGAGTGAGACAGGTATTTTCTGATGTACGCGCAGCAGGTAATATAGCAAGAGGTGGTGTATTTGACCCATACTACAAGTACTTTATGGTAGATGAAGACGAACAAGACGAAAATATGCTAAATGTTTATGGAGATGATTATCAAATAATTAGTGATAGTCTTTTTCATAGGTTCTTCCGTAATGTCTGGTCTTTATTTACAGTCAACAACACTAACTACAATCAAGGAACTCCAGAGGAAGGAGACAATGAGTGTTTCGATTACCAATGGATACCTGTGTCGGGCTGTTATGATCCAGGAAATAGTAGAAGTGATGACGATTGCGTCTGTGACTCACCAACCTGTTATGCTGACACCCCGGGGAATCCAGTAGACTGTAATCTATGTGCAAACTTTCCCGGCAGAAATATGGGAATAATCCCTGCGTATGATACATGCACAATTGACAATAACTGTTATCTTAGAAATGTTGTGGGTGATGGCTACAAATGTGCACCAGAATTCAACATTGTACATAAAGTAGAGAACGACTTAACAGTAAAAAGCCCCGCAAGTATGGTTGGAGTAGCCTACTTTACACAACTGCTAAATAACCCTTACCAGGATAGAGTACTGGAAAAAAACATTATTGCAACAGACAGTTATGCTACAGACACAGAAACAGACAACAGATACCAAGGAGAAGGTAATGTAGGCATGGGCGAAATTGGTACAGAGGATACAATTTTGCAACTTAATTCTATTGTAAAATCTCCAGATCCCCATCCGGAATATATCTTTTGACAAACACCCCAAGCTAAAGTAGCATCCACTCAAATGGCACTTCTAACCATAAAAAACTTAACAGCTACAACAAACGTTCAGCCCATCCTAGATGGTATCAATCTTGCAATTGACCAAGGGGAAACTCACTTGATTATGGGGCCAAACGGCAGTGGTAAAACTTCCCTAGCCCAAACCATTATGGGAAACATCACTGCTAAAGTAACAGGCGAAATTAGTTTTGAAGACAACGAGATCACCAAGCTTACAGCAGCGGAAAGAGCAGAACTTGGCATATTTTTAGCCTTCCAAAACCCTCCTGAAATCCCGGGAGTAAACATATTTAGCTACTTACGCACTATCTATAACAAGAAGCACAGAAAAGAGCTGGAATTGCTAGATCTAAAAATTTACCTGGAAAAATTACACTTAAATGAAACTATTCTGGAAAGAAACTTGAATGAGGATTTTTCCGGCGGGGAAAAGAAAAAGCTGGAAACCTTGCAACTGCTGCTACTAAAACCAAAATTGGCTATTCTAGACGAACTGGATAGCGGGCTGGATATAGATGCCTTACAAACAGTAACTACAGCCATAACTAACCTGCAAAAAGAAACCAATATGGCAATTATCGTTATTTCACACTTGGCAAAAGTAGCAGACTACCTTCCCATAACCAAAGTGCACATACTAAAACTAGGCAAGATTGTAAAATCAAACGGCAAAGAGATTTTGGAGGAACTTATAAAAACCGGGTATGCAAAGCTTTAGTAAAGGGGTAACAGAACAAACTGTACTTGAGATATCTAGGCTAAAGCAGGAACCAGGCTGGATGACGGAATTCAGATTAGCAGCTTTCAGAACATTTCAACAACTTACAACCCCCTCACATATTCCTCAACTAGCTAACCTAAACTTGGAGGACATCACCTACTATGTTGTGCCGGAACAAACAAAAAAACGTACCTGGGAAGAAGTTCCGGCAGACATAAAAGCAACTTTTGACAAACTGGGCATTCCCAAAGCAGAGCAGGAAATTTTAGCCGGAGTAGAGACCCAAGTTGATTCAAATGTGTTGTACGAATCACTAAATAAAGAACTAGAGCAACAAGGAGTAGTTTTTTTAGATACAGACACCGCACTTGAAGAGTTTCCAGACATATTTAGGGAATATTTTGGCAAAATAGTACCTCCTCAAAATAACAAATTCGCGGCGTTAAACAGCGCAATGTGGTCTGGCGGATCATTTGTGTATATTCCCAAAGGCATCCAAGTAACAAGACCCTTACAGGCGTTTTTCAGAATAAATGCCAGAAAATTAGGCCAATTTGAGAGAACCCTGATAGTTTTGGAAGAAGATAGCTATGTACACTACATAGAAGGCTGCACTGCACCCACTTATTCCGAAAGCGCCCTACACGCGGGAGTTGGCGAAATTGTAGTAAAAAAAGGTGCCAGAGCAAAATATACTACTATTCAAAATTGGTCTAAAAATGTATTTAACCTCTCTACAAAACGAGCCGTTGTATACAAAAACGCTTCTATGGAATGGACGGATGGCAATATAGGCTCGGGAGTTACTATGAAATACCCAACGTGCGAATTGCTAGAACAGGGCGCACATGGTGAAATGCTTTCGGTAGCTTATGCGGGAAAACAACAGGCTCTGGAAACCGGAGCCAACATGTTGCACAAAGCGCCAAACACTACTTCCACTATTGTATCCAAATGTTTAGTGAAAGACGGGGGCAGCAGTACCTTTAAGGGGAGCATAACTATTAGCGAAAACGCCACACAATCAAAAGGCAGTTTGAAATGCGATGGCTTAATACTAGATGACAAGTCTTACTATGCCTCGTATCCAACTATCAAGTCTTCGGAACAGACAGGGCAAGTACAACAAGAAACCAGTGCAGGTAAATTAGAAGAAACCAAGCTTGCATACCTGCAAAGTAGAGGGCTCACCAAGCCTGAGGCCGAAAAACTCCTGATTGGGGCATTTATCGAGCCAGTGATAACAAAGCTGCCAATTGAATACGCGCTTGAATTTAATCAGCTGCTTAACACGGAGATAACAAAGTGAAGATAGAACAAATTACTAGCGGAACATACACACCAACCGAAAACTGCCAATATGTTATTACTCAATCTGGAGACTATACTTTTGTTCTGGAAAAAGAAAACTTAGCCACAGAAATTGTATGTATTGCGAAAAGCACAGATATAGAACTAGCCATTGAGGTCATTCACAAGGCCAGTAATACCAGAAGTAATATAAAAGTAAGCGAAACTGTAACGAGCAATAAAGCTGTGTTTACCGGTAAGGTTATTATTGAAGCCACTGCACAAGGGGGACAAGCAGAAATTGCCCATAAAGTTTTAGCTCTAGGTAAGGGTTTTACTGCTGTATCTAAACCAACTCTAGAGCTTAAAACACAAAACGCCCAAGTTACACACAAGGCGCTAATAACGCCTGTAGACCCAAAAGAGCTGGCATATCTTCAAAGCAGGGGTTTATCATCAAAGGAAGCTCAAACACTTATTCTGGAAGGCTTCTACGAAGAGTCTCTTAACAGCATAAAAGATGCTACAATACGCGACAGAGTGAAAAAAGCGTATGAGCTTTGATGTAAACAAGATCAGACAAGACTTCCCAATCTTGAACCGTAAGATTGATGGCAAGCCACTAATATATTTAGATAATGCCGCTACTTCCCAGAAACCACAAGCGGTAATTGATGCAATTGTAGCCTACTATCAAACCCACAACGCAAACATACATAGGGGAATACACACCTTAAGTGAAGAAGCCACACAACTGTACGAAAACACTAGAAAAAAGACCGCAGATTTTTTAGGCGCTAGAAAACCGGAAGAAACTATTTTTACGAGTGGAGCAACGGCAGCTTTAAACCTGGTAGCTTTTGGCTGGGCGGTAAATTATTTAGAAGAAGGCGACATAATTCTAACAGCCCTTTCGGAACATCATAGTAACCTTATTCCCTGGCAAAATGTAGCAGAAAGAACCGGTGCAAAATTAGCTTTTTTTGCTTTAACTGAAAACGGAGAACTTACAGAAGAAGAGTTAAAAACAAAAATCACAGAACACGTAAAATTAATTGTTATCGCCCACATTTCAAATGTCCTTGGAACAATATTTCCCGTAAAGAGAATTTGCGAATTGGCACATGCGGTTGGCGCAAAGGTAGTTGTAGACGGCGCACAAGCGGCGCCACATATGCGAGTAAATGTTCAAAGTCTAGGCTGTGATTTTTATGCCTTCTCTGCACACAAAATGCTTGGCCCGACAGGTGTAGGAGTGTTGTGGGGAAAAATGGAATTACTTGAGCCAATGGAACCCACAGTATTTGGCGGGGGCATGATAGATACAGTTTCACCAAATTGTGCTACATGGGCAGAAATCCCATACCGATTTGAGGCAGGTACACCAAATATTGCCGGGGTGGTGGGACTTGGCGCTGCAATAGATTATGTGCAAACTATAGGAATGCAGAACATAGAACATCACGAACAGGAATTAACAGCACATACGCTTAGACAATTAACTACTATAGAAGGACTGCGAATTCTAGGCCCAAAAAAGGCACAAGCTAGAGCCGGTTTGGTTGCATTTACCGTAAGGGGAATTCATCCGCACGATATTTCCGCCGTGCTTAACTCCGCGGGAATTGCAGTACGCTCCGGGCACCACTGCACAATGCCTTTGCATAAAGAGCTTGAGATACCCGCGTCAACCAGAGCAAGCTGGTATTTATACAATACAAAAGAAGAGTTGGATAAATTAGTTGAAGCCATAAACGAAGCTAAAAAAATATTAAGGTAAGATATGGACATTTATAGAGAAGAATTATTAGAACTGTATAAAAATCCACATAATAAGGGAGCTATAAAAGACCCCACAGTTTCTGTAGATGAGAAAAATCCATACTGCGGAGACGAAATTGAACTTCAGTTAAAAATAGAGAAGGATGTCATAACCGAAGCTAAATTTGATGGTCCTGCATGTATGATTAGTGTTATTTCTTCCCAGATGCTAACAGAGCATATTGTAGGCAAAAGTCTTGATGAAGTAAGAAGTATTACTAAAAAAGATTTGTTAGCAATGGTAAATATTAATTTAAGCACCAGCAGAGTACAATGTGCTACTTTGGTGCTAAAGGCCTTAACAAAGGCACTGGAGGAATATGAACAAGATTCAAAAGACAGATAATATCTATGAAACTATTCAGGAATATCCGGAAACTGTAGAAATCTTCTTGCAATATGACTTGCACTGTGTTGGCTGCCCTGTAAGTGGGGCGGATAGTATTGAGAATGGCGCAAAGGCTCATGGGCTAGAAGACAAGGAAATTGAGGAGATGGTAGAGAGGATGAATGAGGTAGTCGAACATAAAGAGTAAGGGGGCGTGTTAAAATTAAAGTATGAATATACAAATAACTTCAGACAACGTAGAAATTTCCCAAAGCATGAAAACCCTCGCCCAGGAAAAAATTGAACGCATCTTGCAACACCTTAAAGGCATTCCCGAAGACCTCAAAGACATAAGAATCGTTCTGAACAAAGCTCCGGATGAAACATACGAATCCAAAGTAGAAGTTGCTATTAGTGGCAAAATTTACTTTGCAGACCAACTGGACCATACACTAGAATCTTCCCTTATAAAAGCCATAGAAGAAATCGATAGACAATTGGAAAAAGATAGAGGTATCATAGAAAAAGATTGGGAAGAACAAAGACAAGCTAAATTTGTCTCAGAAGAAGACCTGTCTAATGAAACTATTCAAGACTAAAAAAGACTTTACTAAACATCTCAGGATCAAAAGAAAATCACGGGTACTTATTGCGGCTTTTATATCATCCATTGTGGTAACTGTAGGCTTGTGTGTTATTGGGTTTACATATTTCTTTACCCTATCGCCATTTAAAGCAGTATACGCTAAAACTAACAACTCAGGCCAAGCGATTAGAGTAGCCTTCAAAACTACAGTACCTACAAAAACGCGTGTGGAATATGGCACTTCCAGATTGTACTTAAATACAACAGAGATCGCGGATATCTGGGCCGAAGAGCACGAGTGGTTTATTCCAAACACACTGCCAAATAGAACGCATTATGTGAGGTTTGTGGCGTATACAGAGCAAGGCAAAGAGTATACTTCCGGGTTTTATGTTGTAGAGTAATATGGTGGGCGTTCCTGGATTTGAACCAGGGACCAATCGTGTATAAGACGACCGCTCTACCGCTGAGCTAAACGCCCTTAGGTATCAAGATTCTAACACATTTTGCTTATTCCTAGCAGCTTAATTTTTCAGTTTTTTAGTGTACAATCCATATTAGTAGCTATAGGGAGGGGTACCGAAGTGGTCATACCGGGCTGGTCTCGAAAACCAAGCGTGAGTTTATCTTGCACGTGGGTTCGAATCCCACCCCCTCCGCCATCCGCCGCAGGCGGATGCCCTTCGTAGCCTGAAGGGCGAAGAAGGGCCTATTTATTAACACCAAACTCTTAGCATCCCCTTAGCACCGTAAAGTATAATCCATCCAAAATACAGAAAGGGGAAAAGCACATTGATAAAAGTAATGGTGACAAAAGCAATAGCTACACTAAAGCACATCCTATACGGAATACTGTTTTGGTTTCTACTTGCAGCCTTTGTGCAAGGGTGGGTGTGGGCACTGGACCCATGTGAAAAGATCTTAAGGCTCATAGGCTGGCTAATCATATTGATTATTATCGCCTTTTATGTGGTACTAACTGTATGGTTCCGCAAGTTCAAAGAGGATCTTCTGGCAGGGGCTGCGTATACCTTCCTGATAGCACTGATAATAAGCGGAGTATTCCTTATTATTAGTCTGATCCACTTCGTACTAAAGGCATTTTGTTACATATAAAAAAGGACAATAAGCCAAAGGGCTGGGAAAATCATTGTGGTAAGCGTGATATCCCAGCCTTTTGTGTTAAAATCATAGGGTCTTTGGAGGGATGCGAGAGTGGACTATTCGGCTCGCCTGGAAAGCGACGCAGGGAGAAATCCCTACGTGGGTTCGAATCCCACTCCCTCCGCCATCAGAAGCACAGATAGCACCGTAGGTGGTAACTGGGCTTCTGCAGGAGTGGGATGAGAAAGGCGCAAGCGCGACGGCGCTGAGCCGGGGTCGACGGCAGCAACAGCAGTTGCTGACCGGTGACCGAATCCCACTCCCTCCGCCATCCGCCGCAGGCGGATGCCCTTCGTAGCCTGAAGGGCGAAGAAGGGCCTATTTATTAACACTACAACTATTACTGCTGATGCTTTGGATGGCACAACCAAATTTGTCTAAGGGAACTACTGCGCGAACAAATACTTCTGTACATAGGCGTGGATCTGAGAATAATCCCCGGCCAAAGGAATAAGCACATATGCCCCCCCGTACAAACTCTTATCCACCGGCTCGTACAGCAAACCTCCTTCATTTGCACTACTCCTGTCATCCAAAACTACCGTGCGCAGCCCCTCAAAATTAATCTGCTGGGACAACAAATAAAACTGCTGAATAGTGGCAAAATCAATATCGGTATCAATATGAGTTTTATACAAGTCATACAGCTCACTAAGCTTTTTTGGATTAATAAACGTTTCTAAAGACATGGCCTTTTCTTTGATAGCCATAATAACCTTCTGCTGTCGCTTGGATCTGGCAAAATCCGTACCTTCCCCATTATCACCCTTACGTGAGCGTACAAACTTAAGAGCAGTTGCACCGTCTAACACTTGCAAACCCTCTTCAAAGTGAACTGTTTCATAGCGCTCAGCTAATGGGGCATTTTCCTTACCCTCCACCGGATAATAATAATCGGTAAATGCTCTATCAACAGTAACTTCCACACCATCTAGCACATCTATCACACCTTCAAACAATTCAAAATCAACCACAATATAGTAGTGAACTGGAATACCCAAAACATCCGAGACAGTATTCTTAAGATTCTCGCTGCCGGCATTTGCGTACACTGCGTTTATTTTGGAAGGATATCCAGAAACACTCTCCACCCATAAATCTCTTGGAATAGAGATAAGTACGATATTCTTATCAATTTTTCCAATAGAAGCAACCAAAATAGTATCAGTAAGAATAGAGTCTACCGCGCCTGTTGACCGCTTGTCTGAACCCAAAATAAGCACATTGGTTCTACCATCAGTTTCTTTAAGTTGAGCTCCCGATACATTAGCAATAACTTCTACAGGGCTAAAAAGTGTTGTTAATTTTCTCCCGAAAACTATAAGTAAAAAAACTACAACACCAAGGGCAATACCTAACAAAAACCAGTTTTTGCTTTTTTTCTGGTTTGTACCGGGAGTAACTCCCTTAAGATTAGAAAAATCATTGGTTTGCTTCAGATTCGTATATCTCATAGGTTCTTATGATATCAAGAAAATGGAGGGCGTCTAAACTTGCACCGCCTACAAGTACTCCATCAAGTTCTCGTATTTTAGCTAAAACAGGTGCATTCTGTCTATTAACTGATCCTCCATACAACACCTGCGCTTTTTCCGGAAGACTTGCACGCATTAAAACAGCAGCTTCTTGAACCTCTTTGGGGTCTTTCGGCCGGAAAACTCCATCTACAGAAATATTTTCAGGGTCTTCCCATGCCAAAATCACACCTTCTTTATAATAATCAACAGCCTGTGCAGGATCTGTAAAACATACAATTGGCGTAACTTCTGCAGCTAAACACATGTCCCTTTTTTCTAAAACTACGCTTTTGGGCTCTTTCCGTTCACTATGCCCGACAATTGCATACTGGCAGTATTCTTTAACTTGAAACAAACCAACATCCCCAGTATGCGCGCCACGCTCAAAAATTGAGACGTCCTGACAACTTAATTTAGCGTGCTTTAACGTAACTAAAGGTACGTGTACAAAAGATGGCGCGAGTATAACTTCCAAATTGTCTCTTTCTTTATCCTCAAAGGAATCTATCCAATCCCAAACACTCTTCGTATCCATATTCATCTTCCAGTTAGCAATTATATAGATCATAATCTTTTCAATACCTCCTCAACTAAACTTGGTATTTGTTCGAGATCTTCGTGTCTATAATCATAGCCTAAAACGTTTAAACAGGAAAAAACAATATTGACGTCGGAATAAATAGATTGGGCGTAGTCACATGCCACTAAGCAATGGGACAAAATGTTGCCGCCGGCCTCACCAACTCTAGACTTGTCGCACCCCATGGGGCAACCGGAGCATGAGGGGCTAGATCCCATACCTACCGACAACTCCCCGTTTCTTCCTAAAATCTCCCGATAAGCCTGCGCATATCTTGTCATATCATCAATTGAATAACTATGGGAACCTGTCACAACCATGCCTGTTATGTTTTTTTGTACAAACTTCGCGTTAAGAATGTTTAAAGGCGTTGTAAAAAAGTTGTCTAGAACTACAAAGCTGCCCTGAGTAACTAAAGTGCTTTTCTTTCCCGGAAGACCTAGTGAAAATATGTTAGCAGGGTCATAATCAAAGCTTGCAGTGTCATCAATAACATCAAGCGTAACGGGTTCAGCAGACTTGCCCAATAACACAATGGCATCAACCCCAGAGAAGGCTAGCCTAAAAGATAATGAGCCGCCAATGTAAATATCTTCTACAACACCATCATTATCCAATACAATGGAAGTTTTAGACACAAAGGGAAAAAAGCCGTTAAGCGGGCCTATTGAGAAAATAACAGGGTCTTGAGCAGCATACAATTCATATAACTTTAAGCCAACGCCTACTCCACCCAAAAAAGGCACCAAATCGGGAAAAGATTTAACCTCATACGAGGAGTGCGCTAAATCTATAAATAAAACTTTTTTAGCTTGAAAATTCACCTTCACTGTCCTCTTCAAAATAAAAATTGGCTTTAGGACAAACCTTATTTAACTGGGTAATATCTAAAGTTGCCGCCAACGGATCTATAACAACAGAAAACTCGTTACCATTTCTAAAAATACGTATTGGAGAGCCTTCCAGACCCACTTTACCAAGCTGACGCTGCACCTCCATTACACACAACTCACAGCCATTACATTCTTCAGGAAATCTTACTTTCAGCACTTTAGCCACAATAACCTAAGACCTCCAACCCAGGCAAATTCCCATTGATCAAAAATTCAAGCATGGCGCCTCCACCTGTGGACACAAATGTAAATTTATCCAATAGATGTATCTGCTGTAAGGCTTCTATTGTATTACCACCCCCCACTACACAGTAAACGGAGTGATCAATAATAGCTTGCGCAATCTGATGCGTTCCTTCCAAATAACCTTCTTCATAAAGTCCGAGTGGTCCTGCCCATACTATAGATTGTGACTGTGCAATAACTGCCTCAAACTGCGCAACCGTTTGAGACCCAATGTCTTTTCCTTCCGCCACATAATCCGTAGCCAACACAAGGTGTTCAGGAACCGCGCTTTGCCACTGAGATGCCAGCTTACCCCCCACTAAAACATAATCTGCTACCTCTAGAAATTTACTTATTATGGGGAGTTTAGACTCCAGCTTAGCACCCCCAATAATGGCAGTAAACGGTCTTTTAGGATCGGATAGTATACCACTTAGCTGTTCCACTTCTTCGGATAATCTAAGCCCGGCATATGCCGGAAGTAGCGCAGGCACACCTACAATAGAGGCATGTGCTCTATGAGAAGTAGCAAAGCTCTCGTTTACGTAAATAGATGCATGAGCGGCAAGTTCTTTAGCAAAATCTGCAGAATTAGCCTCTTCACCCTCGGAAAACCGCAAGTTTTCTAGTAATTCGTAACTTCCTTTACCTAAAGCCTGATCAAAGTAAGGATTAAGATATTTAGTACTTAAACTTTCTACAATTTTGCCCCCCGGCCTACCAATATGCCCGGCTATAACCGGTACAGCTTTGGCCTTAATAATGTACTGTAGGGTGGGAAGTGCCATATCCAGCCGGAATGTTTCTAAAGGGTTCCCGGCAGTATCTAGGGGAACATCAAGGTCAACACGAACAAATACTTTAGTACCTGGCTGTAAATTTAAATTCTTTAGGGAATGCACCTTATGATTTTAGCACAAGAATGGAAGGTTATCTTTTCTTGTCACCGCCAGATATCCAGTCTCTAACCATCCCCGGCATTCTGACGGACAAGCTTAAAACAAGAATAGCTAACAAGGGCAGAAATAGTAAAGACCAAGCATTGAAATCAAGGCTATTGAAATTACCTTGGAAAATTATTGCCCCAGGATTAGTCTGTAAAGTCATTCTAGGATATTGCCCCAAGAAATACACACCTAACCGTATCATAAATACCATAGCAGGAATAGCCAAAACATTAGCCAACACACCTTTAAACCAATTTCCAATAGCATCTTCTTTGCCTGGTATAGCACCTACTGCAAACTGAATAGGAGCAGTAATTATTGATAACACAATACGAGCATAAATAAGTACTCCTCTAATAAGTGCTACTAACAAAACGATCACATAAACTGCAAGGCCGGCAATAGCCAAAACACCCCCAAAAAACCCAGCACCAAGATAAGTAAACAAATCCCGAGTACTCATAGCAAACACACTATTATCAATTACTTCTGTAGTTGCGGCAAAATTACTAAGTATGAAATTTACGACACCAACCGAGTAATACGCAATGGAGGCAAGAGCCGCGCCTATAGGGTAGCTGAAGGTTATTAAGACTAAAGCTAGTACCACACGAGGTAAAGCATTTTGCACGGTTACCACAGTTTGGGGATTAATCTTTCTACGCGTCATAATCATAATACCTATAACCAACATAGAGACAGCAATAGCACCATAAGCAACATTACGAACAACCTTCCAAATGTCTAGAACCACACTTAATCCGGGGGCAGTATAGGTAACGCTTTGTGCATATGCAGTATTTCTAACTAGTGGAATCCTCGTAGCATAATCTTTTACAAAATATGCTAAATTTACAGGAATAGGATCACGTATAGTTTTGTCTAGCCTGTTCACTAGCCCAAGCATAGAACCATTAGAATAAGATCCTGGGGAACCTGCTTCAAAATCACAAACACCATCGGGATAACCTTGCGCAAAGTTCAAAGAGGTTTCCACATGCTGGCGAGCCTCTGACTCAGTCATTCCCCAAGCAGCCTGAATTTCAGAAATAACAGCAGCTTCACCACGAGAATCAACCTCGAACATAAGTCCACAGTTATACATCATATCACCATTCCTACCAGTAAGAATGGCTAATGGTGCATCTGTGCTTAAACCTGCCACCACATTTAAAGTGGTACGACTAATATCAATGCCTGGAGAAACCTCACCGGCACCACCATAAACAGACTCCTTTATAATAGCGCGGCTTGTGGGTGCAAAAAGAATTACTGCCAACAGAGTACAACAGATAACCAAGAACTTACTGACATAAAGCGCTACATATTTATTAGAGTTCATCACTTTCATTCTAACTGTTATAAATTCCTTACGTCAAGGAACAAATTACTTTTAAAAACCGACACTCAATTATACAATAACTCTATATGGCAATAAACCTTAACAACCCACTCTATCCGGGATACTACCCCGGCGAGCCCATCAAAAGGAAATATCCCTCAGGATGGGGCAACAGAATACAGCCATCTGAATTTAACGCAGACATTTTGGCACAGCAATTCGATTACTTATCTCCCAAACTTCCCGACATACCAGAAATTGTAAAAGAAAGAATTATCGATGACATAGAAGTCGGATTTAAGGCCAACATATATTCACAACAAATGTCTCCCCAGATGGCAGAGTCTTTTGGTGAAGAGGAACGGCAAGATGTACCAGGAGCTGGAATGATTGCAGCAGACTTGGCGCCGTGGAAATGGGCACAAGACCCCCAGAAGATGCTAAACAAGACATTGGGTTCCTGGAAAAAGTCCGTTACAGATCTTAGCGAAATTGATGGGCGCGTCCGAGGCAATATGTGGAGCGGCTTGGTTTATGGGGAGCCCCTAAAGGAGCACCTGTTTCAGGAAGGAGCACAGCGCAATTTATTCAGATCCACTTATAAAAAAGCAGAGGGACACTTTTACCATGGCGCAATACCTGCAAACCCACTCAAAGTTACAGATTTGGTATTTGATGCTAAGGGAACCGATTTAGGATCGGAATTTGCCAAAGCTGTAGTAATTTTCCAAGAAACCAGAGGCGCAGTGCCTATAAGAGATGAAAAGTACGACACTGTAATATCCACAGCTATTAAAGGGGCTGCAGAAGAAGCCAAGCGCGCCGAACATACATTTGGTAACACAGCCCTGGAGCAGTATGCTAGCGGGTTCAGAACACGGGCAAGCGTGCTAAAAAACTTCGATGATACCAAAGAGGCGGTAGATGATCTATCTAAGTCAATAGCCAAGTACTCCTTAGAAAACATACCAAGCGGAACTGTGATAACAAAGTATAACGATCTAAAGTCTAAAATGGATGATGCGCGCAGGAAAATCGACGCTATTAAAACTAATGCCGCAGGTAACCTCACAGGGCTAGAGATAAGACAATTTGAAGATGCAATAAAACCCTTTGAGAGGGTACTGGATGACCTGGACAAAGTATATAACAAGTACAACCCGACAGGCGGAAGGCTTAGCAGGGGACAAGCTAGGGCATTAAATAGAGACCTGAAAGCCGCAACTGAGAGCAACTTTAGAAGAGCTGGGCTAACTAAGGGTGATGCTATCAGCGGCAGTGCCGAGCGCGCATACCTTAGGTACATGCAAAACGAACTAATCGGGGAGGAAGGGGCACAGCTACTTGCTAGCCCTCGGACAAGCTTTATACAAAAGGTGAGGCTGATTTTACCGCGACAGGAATATGATAGACAAACAGAATGGATAAGAGAGTTAGGCACCAATATCGAAGACGGTAAGTTATTGGAAAGGTATTTCTGGCCAAGAGTTAGAAATAAACTGGAAGGCTATACTCCTGCGTATTACGTAAATAACTTCATGAAAAGAACCCACTACTGGGGCTTCAGTGTTGATGAAAAAGCTTTAGAGGCTAATCCACGTAATCCTATTTATAAAGCGGCAAATGCCTGGGTAAAGTACTCGGGGCTTTACAACAATAACTTTACGGTAAGAATGGTTACAGGAACCACGGCTGCCGGAAAGGCTATTTACAGGAATATTAAGATCCGTGGCGGTAAACATTTTGAAGCGGTAGAACAGCTTAATAAATGGGTAAACCTTAATCCCAAAATGGTATTAAGCACCGAACGAATGATGTCAGCTTTTACAGCTGACCCTGTAACTCCACTAAGCATGATGCCCCAAGTTGTAAGAGATGCCCTTATGAGAGACTTGGTAGATCTAACTGACGAGCTTGAAATTAAACGAATATTAGCAAAAAATAGAATCTTCTGGAATATTCCTACAACAGGCAGGAAAAGAATTGATGCAATAGAACAGACAGCTAAAAACATTCTAAAAATGAACCTAAATACTAGAACATTAACACCAGCAGATTTAGGTACATTGATGGGATTGAGTAACAAAACAGATATAGTTAACTTTCTTAATGCTAAAAATCTGTTCGACTTTGACCCTGTAAATAAGATAAAGAATGCAGAAGAATTTGCCTTGAAATTCCTGAAGTTCAAAGAATGGACAAATAAAAACGGCGTAAAAATCAGAGTTGATTTTAATGATCCAATACAGGCGAAAAACTTTTTGGAAGGCTTGATGAAATGGGAGAATAACCCAGACTCGCTGGGTATCGGGATTACAAAAGCCTACAGAGGCTGGCTAGGAAAAATTGGGCAGGTCCTAAACAAAACTCAAACAAAAATACTAAACACCGTAGTAGGTAAAAGCCTTGCGGCTGTGATGAACTTAAAGAACAGAATTGCAGATGCCTTTGCGGAAGTTTTCTACGGCGCACTGTCTACCGTCTCCGGAGGACTGGCTAATTTACTTAGACCTTTTAAATTCCTAATCAGATGGGTAGGCGTAAAAATTATTGATACTTTCCAAAAAATAAGCGGGGCAATTTTTTCCGGCAAATTTGATGACTTGGATAAGATACTGGAAAAGTCTGTAATGGCTACAATCAAGATAGTGGGTTGTTGTGCTATTGGCCCCAGTATAGGCTGTGCCGCCATGGCTGTACTTGTCTTCATGGTAATACTGGGAGCAGTCCCTCCATATAACCCTGCCAAGATAAGCCAAAGATTTACAGATATACCTCCCAGTACTTCAGTACCGGTAGAATCCCCCATAACCAACCCTACTAATTGCCCAACTCCAGGGGGCATACTGTTCCCAGATAGAGCAAAGGGTGCGTCATATGGCATACAATATGATGGTACGTATGCACCCAGAGGCGAAATGTACGCAGCTTTCGGCCATGGTACAGACGAGTACTGGGTAAGGGTTAGAGAAACACCATGTAAATATGCCATTCCAGGCTATAATATTGCAGGGATAGTTGCCCAAAAACACGCAGAGAATATGGGTGTGTGTAGGAATCAAACGTATGGAACAGTTCACTATGGCTCCGCAGCAGATTTTTCCACATTACATACCTCACAAAATAGAAATGTTTACGCACCCTTGATTTCAGGGATAGATAGCTGGAAAATATTGGCATTTAACAAAAGTTCAAGCAATGGAGATTGGATTCTGCTAGAAGGCCGTTATGGCTGGGTAGTCTGGAAAGTACTTATACTACACATAACCATGAATGAAGGAATACTTAATAAAAGTATTACCGTACTCGAACCAGGGGATCATATCGGCATAATGTATGAGCAGGTATATGGTGCCACAAATAACACTCACATACATATGGAACTTGCTATAGGAGGTATTGTAAGAAGGCCAGAAAAGTACTTCTGCTTATAAAAGGAAAGGTAATTTTATGCTAACTAACTTAAAAAAGTACAAACATGCACTGATGATCTTTGCAGGAATAATACTGTTTATAACTATTTACATCTTGTTCTTTGGGGAACAGGTAAAAGATGCCATACTACCTCCAGTTATAAAAACTCCACAACAGCCTCGAGTTGAACAAGAAGTTAATACATTTGATTATTTAGGGGCAATACCACCTACTAAAGAAACAGTAAAAACAATTGACCCATACTTTGGTATTACATTTAAGTTTGAAGAAGAGATTGATGCCGAAAGCGCAGTAATTATTGTGAAACCCTATTTGGATATTATAAAAGTAGTACCGGAAGAAGACCCCAAGTCTTTGTATATACAGCCAGATTTTCAGCCTTGGAGGGATAGAACAAAGTACTATATAACTATTAGAACCTTAAAGGCAAAAAACGGTAAGGTGCTACGTAAGCCAGTGGAATATATTTACTACAGTGAGTTGGAAACAACTATCCCCGGCGGCATCCCGGGGATAGGGATATAAATGAAGTACAACGTTCTTACTGGAGTTCTGGGGGCTCTGGCGCTTCAGGAGCTCTCCTTGGAGTAGGATTATTACCATTGCCAATGTCGTCAGGATCTTCATCATCAATTTGAGTAACTGTACCATTCGCACCAGATTCAAAAACACTATCAACCCCTCCAGCATTTTCAGCGCCAAGAGCACCTCCCACTATCTGTTTTATTGTGAACGCGCCAATTACGATAATAAATCCAATTACTGCGTTAGTTAACGTATGTCTTGCAGCCTCAGCCGCTTTCTGATCTCCTCTGGAAGTGATGTATTGAATGCCTCCTACAATTAGGAAAATTATTGTTAACGCAATACCGATACCTAATACTAGGTTTATGATGAAGTTAAACACTTGGGGTAAACTATCCGGACCAAGAGTGGTAACACGTGGGGTGTCAAAAGGAATAGCATCCTGCTGATCTTGCGCAAATACTAACCTTATTAAGCTCACAAACATTACTATCACCTCCAGTTACATATAATCACTTATTAAGTAAGTCTAGGAGAAACCAATTCAAAAAGTCAAGAACAACAAGAACAATAAGTGTAACAGGCTCCTCTATAACAGAAGAGCCTGCAAAGTTATCTAAATTTACGGGTTAGAGATTCTCGTTAAATACGTTCTCTACGCCAGCGTTTTCCACATCAAGTGCACCGCCTATTATCTGTTTAATGGTAAACGCACCAATTACGATAATAAATCCAATTACTGCATTAGTTAACGTATGTCTTGCAGCCTCAGCCGCTTTCTGGTCTCCTCTGGATGTAATGTACTGAATACCACCAATGATCAAGAATATTATCGTTAACGCAATACCTATACCTAATACTAAGTTAATAATAAAGTTGAATATATCGGGTAAACTTTTGGGACCAAGAACCGGCACCACTGGATCAGTATGAGGAATGGGTTGCTGCTCATCTTGTGCATGAACTATTTGCATAAACATAAAAGTATCACCTCCGTTACTAGTCTGAAATTTCTACTTTGAACAAATACAGGAAACGCTTGATAGATTCTGCTAACTCATCAAAAACGCCACCTACCTGAATATCGGCACCTAACACACCAATAACAATGTTCAATATTACATAAACTCCAATAACTAATATAAACCCAATAACAGCATAGGTGATAGTGTTTTTCGCACCCTGCATGGCTTTAGGGTCGCCTTGGGAAGCCACAAATTTATAAGCGCTGATGATTATAAGGGCTACAAAAACCACACCGGCAGACAAAATAAAGAGGTTAATAATCCTTTTAACAACGTCCAAAATCCCAAGGATTGAATTATCATCGGTAACAAGAGAGGGCGAAGGGCTAGCATCAGTCTCACAGATCTGATCATCATTGCAGTGGGAACCAATAGGACAAGGATAATTCTCGCAGCTATCACCTATACCCGGCAAACATATGTTTGTAACACAGACTCCTACAGTACAGGGTATAGCAGTACAATCATCGCCTAAGTCAGCATAAACTGGGGTATCTGCCAAAAAGGACACGATTAATACAAAAAAAACAACAGCAACAATTTTAGATTTTTTAAAAATTGACATTTGCATCTAAATAAACTGGGTTGGTGACCCCTAACGATCTTAACAAAATAGTCTTTATAGTAAAAGAACCAAGCACAAGTACAAGCCCAATAATCGCGTATGTAAGATTATGCTTTGCTTTATCAATAGCCTTAAAATCTCCACGTGCCGTAATATAACTAATACCCGCAAGAATAATACCAATCAATGTCACAGCTATACCTACACCTATAAGAAGGTTTAGAACTACAGCAAATATATCTGAAAAACCATCAAATCTACCACTTGGAATTACATCTAGATCCCAAGGTATATAATCAAGCATAAACTACATATCTTTCCAAACAGGCTCCTCATATTACAGAGGAGCCTGCTAAGTTAAATTAAAGGTCACTATCAAATACACTAGGAATAGCAGGGTCGGTAACTTCAAGTGCCCCACCTATTATCTGTTTAATGGTAAACGCACCAATTACGATAATAAATCCAATTACTGCATTAGTTAACGTATGTCTTGCAGCCTCAGCCGCTTTCTGGTCTCCTCTGGATGTAATGTACTGAATACCACCAATGATCAAGAATATTATCGTTAACGCAATACCTATACCTAATACTAAGTTAATAATAAAGTTGAATATCTCCGGCAAACTTTCCGGACCAAAATCTATACTAGGCAGAGTTGTTGGTACAGGATCTTGTCCGTCTTGCGCTAAAACTGTACGTACTAATTGCATCATATTAGTTCACCTCCCTACTCATAAAAATTTCTTAAAATGGGATTGCATTGGCAAACCCTAAAATTCCCCCAATAATTAAACGTAAAATAACAATTGAGAGAACAACAAATATTATTCCAATTATAGCAGAAGTCAAGCCTTCTCTAGCTTCCTGAACATTTCTAGGGTCACCTTGGCTAGTTAACAGCTTATAGCCATTGAGGATTATTAAGAAAATACCAAGTATTACAGAGAGGGGTATTAATATACTAAACCCCGTCTTTACTACCATTGCAACATCAATTGCTTCAGAAGGATTCCACGGAGTAACACGATTTCTTCTATAGACACACTGTAAACGTCCATTTAGAGATTCGCACTCTAAAGAAGGATCATCACAAAAAGGTTCTCTGTTTATTTCAGTACAACAGTCATCTCCTAGAGTATCACAAGTAGAATCCCCAAAAGGATTGGTAGTACTACAAATACCAAGATCTCCAGGGGCACCTGGGTCATTCCAACATACTAAACCAGAACCAGTATCACAGTAGGTAATTCCAGCGCTGGCACAGCAATTTTGGGTACTTTCTCCACAGTTAGGGTTTTCATTAGGATTTCCTAATATACACACGAAATAAGGTTCGGGCAAACAGTAAAGGCTGTTACCACATATGCCATTAGGTCTAGCACCACAGCACATATCCCCAACATGACTACAACCAAGGAGGGGATCATCAGGTTCGGGTTCGTCCCCAGGATCTGAACCCATGCACATACCCAAGTCTTCATCACATGTCTCCCCAATATCACAAAACATACTAACACCATCAGTACAACATGGTTCTGGCTCATCCCCACCCTGTCCACAACCATCAGTAATATCTGTAGGATCGTAGTCACCTACACAAAAACCAAAATCTGTATGACAGTAATAAGGATCAGCACAAGTATTATCTAGACAACATAGTTTACGCAATCCATTACCACACTCTTGAGCATAAGACTTTGCGGAGAAGGCTAACGTTGCAGCCACAAACACACCAAGCACTATTAAAAACTTACCCATCTTAGTTTGATATAATCTCCTCATGACTGCCTTAAATTATGATTCCCCGCTCCAAAAGAGTCAAGGAAAAACTTTACTATTAACACTCCTGATAGTAATCGCATCATTATGGCATAACCCAAGCGCATTGGCAAAGGACAAATGTGACAAAATAGACGATCTTGACGACAGGCTTGAATGTTATAAAGAAAAATATGAATCTACCAGCAAAGAACTTGGCGAAATTCGTGAAAAAAAAGACCAGATAACCCAAAAAATAAGCACCCTGTCCTCTAGCCTAAACATCACCCAACAAGAAATTGATGAGCTATCATATGAGATTAATCAATTACAAGCCAGCTTAGATAAAATAAAAGCAAAACTGGAAGAAAAGAGAGCAGACTTAGAAGACAAAATAGCTCTGCGTAACAAAGTTATTCGCAACTACGCCAAAAGAAACACTCAAACCGAACTGGAACTATTCTTTGGATCCTTTCAAGAGAGTACAAGCTTAACAGGTTTCCAATACTCGGCACTAAACTATATGTTCAACAAATCGATTAATAGTGAAGCATTACGGCTTATTGGTGTCTTAAACGCAGAAATAACAGCATATGAAAATGACAAAAACGAAACAGAAAGCTTAAAAAACGAATTGGAAACAGAGAAAAATAACTTAGTTGCAGTAAAAGCGCAGTTAGCGGAACAACAAAAGAATGCACAAAAAGATTTGCAGGAAACTGAGTCGGAGATAAAAGATTTAGAAGAGAAAATTGAGGAGCTTTCAGAAAAACAACAGGAAATTTTAAAGAAAAAGTACGGAGATGATATCATTAGCGGCTACGAAGCGGCCGAATACAAACTCCCGGATCCTCCGTTCAAACCAGCTTTTGCCGCCATGAGTTATGGTGCATACACACACTATAATGGAATGAGCCAATACGGCGCAAAAGGAAGAGCTGAAGACGGCCAGGATTATAAAGAGATCTTGAAGCATTACTACCAAACGGATGTAACAAAAAAGGACGACTTTCCAAAAAAGATCAACGTACAAGGCCACGGCGAGTTGGACTTCCAATATTATCTTTATGGTATAGCAGAAATGCCAAGCGACTGGCCAATAGACGCTCTTAAAGCCCAAGCAATTGCGGCAAGAAGTTACGCATATAAGGCAAACAAACCAATCTGTACAACGCAATCGTGCCAAGTTTTCCTGAAAAGTAAAGCAGATAATGTACCGGACAAATGGAAAAAAGCTGTAGACGAAACTAAAGGTATGATCTTAAAAGATCCTAAGACTTCCCAATATTCTTCAACTACCGGGGGCTATATAAATAACACAGGTTGGGATAAAGACGGGGGCAGCTGGCCACAAGACGCATACGAGAAAAAAGCTAAATCTCCGTGGTTTTACAAAGCCTGGTATACCCAAAGTTACGCAGATAATTCAAGCACTTGCGGCAGAGACACACCGTGGCTAAAAGAAAGTGAAATGGTGGACATCTTAAACGCTTGGGTGGTTTGGGCTAAAGGCAGCAGCAGCGACAGAGACCGTATTTCCCCCGTTACAACCAGTTGCTGGGGTGGCAACCCATACTCTCATTCTGAAATGGCAGAAAAAGCAGACAAATACGGAGATAAGTATGAAAGTATAAGTAGTGTTTCTGTAAATATAAGTAACAATGGATACACTTCTAGGGTTAACTTCAGCACCAACAAGGGAAATATAAGTGTCGATGGCCAGGAATTTAGGACAGTATTTAACCTAAGAGCCCCCGGCTATGTGTCGTTTAGAAGCAGGTTGTTTGATATCGAATACGAAAAATAGCCTATCACCGTAACGGTGCTATAATATCATCAGCATGAGCATATTCGGAACATTCATAACCTACCCAAAAAACACTTCATTCGACGGCGAAGACCCAGACGAACATATATTATATGTATTCAGAAGAAGTTTCATCACTAATTTCGACTGGATTTTTGCAGCAGCTATAATTCTTATAGTTCCGATTATTGCAAGTACATTGTTAGGGCTGCTTAGATTCCAACAACAACCAGTAATAACTCCAAGCTTTAGCTTCGTATTAGGACTATTTTGGTATTTGTTCGGGTTTGGGTTTATTTTACAAAATTTTCTAAACTGGTTTTTCAACGTATATATAATCACCAACAAAAAGATAGTGGATGTGGATTTTCACGGCATCTTATACAAGAACATTTCCGAAGCTCCCTTACGCAATGTTGAAGATGTCACTTCAAATGTAAGCGGTGCACTGGAGGTCATTTTCAATTATGGAAGTGTATACGTACAAACAGCAGGGGAAAGAAGAGAATTTGAATTTGAAAACGTAAGCCACCCAGCTAAAATTAGAGACATTATTTCTGATCTTGTTGCAAAGAAAAAATTTGGCCATGGACTTTAATAATCTATTCACATTTTCATCTTTTCAGGAATTTTTAGAAATTTTAGTGGTAGGACTTGAATTAGTATATGTTGTATATGCATTTGTCGTAATGCGCCATGTAAGACTAATGAACATAAGCTTTACTACCCAAGCTGCGGGCTTTTTTGCACTTTTAGCCAGAATACACTTCGTAGCCGCAGTAGCACTTGTGATACTATCGATAGTAGTTTTGTTATAACATGCACAAAAAATTAACTGCCAAAATTCAAAAGATAGTTCCGAAAGTACCTCCCTCGGCAATTGCCTTTTCTAGCGTTTTGCTAATAACAGCAGATGATGAAGAACTCAAAAAGCGTAAAGGTGAACTTTATTTGGTAGTAGATATTAAAGGGCATGCTGAACTGGAAACTTCCGTACTCACAAATATTGTGACAGATACTATTCACGACACATACTATCAATTCGAAAGCATTTCACCAATCCAGTCCCTTGAAAGAGCAATTGTAGAAGCAAAAGAAAAAGTAGCGGGCATGGGCGGTAATAGTATTGATAACAGACCAAGTAATGTGGAGCTAAACATTGTAGCAGCCGCGCTTTGGGGCAACGTGCTATATATTGTACAACATGGAGAAGGCAAGGCGTTCATTATGCGGGAAGGGGAGGTTAAGCCTATTAAAATGCTAATCGAGGGTAATTTCTCGGCAGCCTCTGGTATTGTAAAAAATGAAGACGTAGTTATGCTGTGCACTAAACCATTTGAAGAACAGTTTCCTCCGGATAGATTACTTAGAGCAGACCCCGCAGAATTTGCAGACCTGGACTTACAAGCAAGTTGCCTAATGCTTAAATTTATTCTGGAAACATCTTTCTCAGGAGAAGAATATATAGATTTTGGCGTTCCGCAAGGTAAACCAAAGCTCAATGCTGCAGCAATAGTCAGCCAATTTATTCAAAAGATCAAACCCGCCAAACCTCAAGAAGAGGTAGTAAGCATAAGACAGAAAAAAAGGTTTAGCTTTAAAGAACTAAGAAAATTCCTTATACCACTACTAGTAGCAGCACTTATTGGATCTGTAGTATATACCATTCTAAATAAACCCAAGGCCAAAGATATTAAAGAATATACAGATACACCGGAAAATTTAACATTGGCACCGGAGGATACAGCCGTATTACAAGCAACTACAGAAAATGATGAAGAAACTGTACCAATTTTCTATGATCTGAAAATAACAGACGCCAGCATGGTACCTACAGATTTGGCAGTTACAGACAATTATATCTTGGCGGCAGACAGCATAGCCGGAAAAATAGCCAGTTCTCAGATAGACACACCAAAATTTACTGTATTAGAGCAGGAATACAGAGGCGCTACTTTTATTAGCAGCAATGCAGATTCCATTACATTTGCTACAAATACAGGCCTAGTAAATTACGATCCTGCACAGACCACGGCGGAGGAAACACATGCATTGGAGAACCCAGCTATTATGAGCAGGTATCTGAGCTTTTTCTACGAACTAACCAAAGACACTTTGTATAAATACACGCCGAAAGAAGAAACCCTAATAAAATCCGTATGGGCACAAAACGAGAAATTTAGCGAAGCTGTTTCGATGACTATAGACTTTAGTATTTATGTGCTAAATAAAGACGGGTCTATAGATAAATATACGGGGGGAAAGGAAGAAGCATTTGAACTTACCAATCTGGATAAACCATTGTCAAATCCCACAAAAATCCACACCACACCAGATCTAGATTACTTGTATGTGTTGGATAAAGGAAATAACAGCATTGTAGTACTAAATAAAGAAGGGAAATTTGTAAAAAGAGTTACAGGCGAATGGCTAACTATAGAAGCAATGGGTATTTCTCCAGACGAAACTAAGGCTTATATTTTAAGTGGTACAAAAATACTTGAAGCTGAGTTATGACTTTCTACTTAAAGTAAACGCTGCTACATACGCAGCACCACTGGCATAAAGCGCCCGGGCTGCCTCAGCTAATGTACTTCCCGAAGTACACACATCATCTACCAGTAGCACCTTTTTGCTCTTAACATCACCAACAACTGTAAACGCGCCTTTTATGTTTTGCTTTCGTGCAAACTTATCTAGCTTGTATTGGGAGGTTGTTTCTTTGGTTCTTTTTAAGATGCGAGTATTAACCGGCAACTGAAAATGCAAAGCAAGTTCTTTGGCAATTAGATCTGCATGGTTAAACCCACGCCATCTTTCTTTTGCACGACTTAGGGGAATCGGTATAACGATAAATCCTGTGTAGTTACCAGCTACTAAAGCTACTGCTTCTGCTGAAAGCTTTTTTAGCGCTGCAAATTGCCGGGAAGAATATTTAGAGATTTTTATGCATTTCCTAACTATGCCTTCATACTCGTAAATACTTAACACCTTTAAGCCCCCAACTAGAGTATAGGCGCGATTCAGTATTGTGACTTGGCTTAAGCAGCGTGGGCAGATAACACCATAGCTATTGTTACATATAAAGCATTTGGGTGGAAAAATGATAGCAAGTAAGTTTTCCATAAGTTATCCACAATAGATAATACGCTGTATCAAAAGGGAGATGTGCCCCCGCATCCTGTAGTGCTGGGCACATTCGTACCTATAGTTTATTACCTGGTGTCACCCAATTCAAGGGGGTATTTTCTAGTCTAAGTAGACATTTGACTACTAACTGCTAACAACTGACTACTAACAGGAGAAAGATACTTTTAGGGAGTATGTTAGAAGTTAGAAGTTATTTCCAGGGAGGGGTTGGGGGAAATAGTAGATAAATCCGGATAATTTTGATTAAAAAACGCCGCAGATGCAATATACACCGCATTATCCGTACATAACCTCACAGGCGGCACATACAAAGACACCCCTAGAGCATCCGCTTCCTTCTGCATCCTAGCCCTAAGCATCCCATTAGCCGAAACACCACCACCCAACAAAATTGACACTACTTTAAAGTCTTGCGCCGCCTTACTAGCCTTTGCTACCAGTACATCAACGACTGCGTCTTCAAACTCTCTGGCTACAACTTCTACAGGCAAATTTTCATTTTCCCAAAGCCTCTTAACAGCAGTTTTCAGCCCTGAAAAAGAGAAATCGTAACCTTCCGAATCCACAAGCGGCCGGGGCAAGGTACCCGTAATAGTATTCACCCTACAAGCAGCAGCAACCTTTGATAATTTTGCGCCTCCTAAATAATTAGCAATACCTAAAATGCGGGCTGTCTTGTCAAAAGCCTCACCTGCCGCATCATCTAGTGTGCCGCCAATAAACTCAAATTCTCCGTGGGATTTCATCAGAACCAGATCTGTGTGGCCACCGCTTACAACCAACACCAACGCAGGAAACTTTATACCAGGATCATTAATAAAATTAGCATAGATGTGCCCAACCAAGTGATTAACAGGAATTAAAGGTTTATGCCAGGCAAAAGCTAATGCCTTAGCAGCTTCCACCCCTACAATAAGTGAACCTACAAGCCCCGGCCCAACCGTAACGGCTAACGCATCAAGTTGATCTTGCGCAGATTTAGTACCAAACGCCTTAAGTAGTGTTTGCTCCAATACAGGCAACAAAAATTCTACTTGCTTACGGGCAGCAACTTCAGGGACAATACCACCGGTTTGCTCATGAAAATCTTTTGAAGAAGCAACAACCGAAGCAATTTCCTTTACACCATTTTCTACAACAGCAGCAGCAGTTTCATCACAAGAGGTTTCTATAGCAAGTATGTTCATAGCGGCCAAATTATACAATAATTAAAATAAAGAAAGTTGATCCGTTTCTTCGGGGGGTTCGGTTAGTCCAAGCCGTTTAATTAAAGACCTAAACCCTAAATCAGCTAAAAGTTTTACAAGAGCTTGCTTATCAAACCCTGTATATACACATTCTTCCAGATCAACTTCAAGAGGAACATCTCTAATAAGTTGCGCCAAATTCTTGCTCATAACTACCTGCTCCGCACCTTCGGCCAACTTCTTTCTTACAGACGCGGGTTCCACTTCGGCAAGATGCTGATAGATCTCTTCCACGGTACCAAACTGACTTATTAGGCTTTTAGCTGTTTTATCACCAATTCCATATACCCCAGGAATATTGTCACTTGGGTCACCCCGCAAGGCCTTATAATCAACAATAAGTTCAGGAGTAAAACTCATACGGGCAACAACCTCCTTGGGGCCTATCCATTCTACAGGCACTCCCTTCTTGTTAATTGGTACCATAATAAGTACGTTATCTTCCACAAGCTGCCATAAATCCCTGTCGTTAGATACAATTACAATTTCCAGGGAAGTATCAGCTTTATACTTTTCCACAAACGTAGCAATAATATCATCAGCCTCATAGCCGTCTACCTGAAGTCTTTTTAAACCAAAAGCGTCTAGGACAGCTAATACTTTAGGTATTTGAGAAGAAAGACCATCTTCCATAGGCCTTCTATGCGCTTTGTAGCCAGTAAATTGCTCTAGCCTGAAGGTAGGTTTGCCACCATCTAAAGCGGCCATAACACAATCGGGTTTAAGTTGATCGAACACACTAATAAGCATAGATGTCACACCATAGATGGCATTGGTAGGCTCCCCCGCCTTATTTGTTAATGTTTTGGGCAGAGCATGATACGCCCGATGCAAAAAGTTGAAAGTATCGATTATTAAAATCTTCTTCATTGGGAGATTATACCCTTAGCTGTGGTTAAAGCTAAGGAAGGGTCATCACCACGGAGCACTGCTTCAACAGCATCCTTAAGAGCAGTTTCTTGGCGTCTGTTACCGGCACGTGCTGCTATCTCTGCAGATTTCGCATAAGGTGCATCTGTAATAACAGGCTTTAAAATAGTATCTAGTTGCAAATCCGCATTTAGAGAGGCTTTGCTATAAGGAACAGTAACACCGCGCGCTCTGGCATATTCGTTATACATATAAAGTTGCTGTTCATCAGAAGCCAGGAAGTTAATGAAATCCCAAGCAACTTTGGGGTGCTCACAACTGGTAGACACAGCATCCATCCAAAAGCTAGCCCAGGAAGCAGGCTGCGCAGATACAGCCTGTGGCACAGAAGCCACCCCAAAATTCAATTGAGGCGAAGCCTTCTTGATATCGATAATGCGCCAAACCGGAGCAAAAATCATAGAAACCTGGCCATTAGCAAAAGCGTCGGTTGCTTCCGGAAAAGAAGTGGACCAAATTTTGTCTTCCTTAATAAAGTTGGTATAGAACATAAGTGCATGTTGGGCAGCTTCTTTATCTAAATCAGCGGGAATGCGTACACCCGCCTGAGAAAACATCATACCTAAAATATCAGAAAAATGTTCAATATTAGAGGCATTACCCATAGCCGCACCTGCTCGAACCAACTCGTTATCACCAGACCAAATAGATAAATCAAGCGCAAGCCTCCTGAACTCTTCCCAGGCAGTAGGGGGAGCTTCCTGACCAACACTTCTAAAATGGTCTTTGTTATAAAGGAGTACTAAGCCATCATAATAAGTTGGCATAGCATATACATTGTCATTAATAACCGCGCTATCAACCGCGACCGGATAAAATGCAGTCTTGTAAGCATCAGCTGTCATTACATTATTTGGTGCGGGAACAAGTTTTGAAGCCATAGATTTTACCCAAGTATTGTGCACTCGAATAATGTCAGGACCATCACTGGCACCTAACCTGGTATAAACTCGCTCCTTGTAATCCACCAAAGGCTTCATAACCGAGCGATCTTCATAGTTTATGGTCACATTAGGATGTTCGACCTGATACTTTTGGATCAAGGCAGCCATAACTTGGGGATCTTCCCATAACCCCCACATGGTCAAAGTGACAGGTGTGGAACCTGTAGAAGTACCACCATCTATATAATCACTAATAAGAGGTAAATCCTGTATAGAACAGGCAGAAAGTACAAAAGCTAGAAAAAATAAAAGTATTAGGGCAGGCAATCTACTTTTCATTAGTAAAATTGTAGCAGGGTGAGGGCAAACGTCAACCACATAACTAAAGATGTCTGATGTATGGTTAAGAAATAGTGATCAAATAGACCTAATAGGATTATCTGAACCAGCGCAATGATAAAAACGGGGTGACCACGGAAAGCTTTCCTAAGTAATGCAATTAGCAGTAATACAAAGGCACTGAGAGCAAGAATACCGGATTCGGAAGTGAGTAGTACAAAAATGTTATGAACAGGCTGGGCATATCTGGATAAGCCTAAATCTACTGAATAGGTTTCTATATATGCTGTATTTAGACCAGGACCTATTCCAAATAGGGGACTTTTTAAAACCATGCTGTAGGAGGCTTTAAGCAGATCAGATCTGCGTTCAATAGAAGCGCCTTTTAGCGAAAATAGAGGCAATAAATGACCACCAATCACTCCAAAAAGTACTAATACAATAATAAACCTGGCAAACCCCCTGCGAAGCAACAACCACACTAACAGAATGCCCAAGACAAAACTGAGCCAGGCCAACTTACTTATAGTAAGCACCAACACTATACTTCCAAGCCCTACAACTCCCAACTTGAAGAATTTCCAAGCACTACCTTCCCATTTTAAAGACGCCACAAGCCACACCAAGACAATACTTAAAAAAGCTCCAAACACATTTGGGTGCCTGAACAAACCATAGGGCGGGATCTTAGCAACATCAAAAACATTTTCCACAGCTACATTTTCAGTGGCACTGCCATAAGGTTGCTCGCCTAATACAAGATAATTATCAAACACTGACCTCTGCTTAAACCACTGGCCGAAACCCAGTAAAGCAAGCAACAGTACCGAAACGCTCAGCAGCCGAGTTATAACAATAAAATCCTTGGGAAACTCTAAATTAACTAAACAATAAATAAAAAACAAAGCGTACAAGACAGTACGTAAAACACTGTAAAAACTTAAAAAAGCATTGGTAGAAACAAAAGAGGCACAAAGTTGTGCAACAATAAAACTTCCCAAAAATAAGACGGCGGGCTCTTTAAAAATTGCTTTGCGCCTAGAACAAGTTGCCTTTATAAAAGGCAGCCATGCCAATAAGAGCATTACTATTAAAACATCTAGCAAATACACTGTGGGAACTAAATAATCTAGGAGCTTTCCGTGTATATAAGAGGAACTAATAATAAAATGCTTTCCCAAATTTACGGGAAACAGGAGCACAATCAAAAAGAATATTTTTTTATGCACACTCATTGCTTTAACCGCAGACTCATAAAATGAGCCTTAGTACTTAACTCATCATCCAACGGTGCCAACTCAGAGACATTGAGGCTTTTGCAAATAAAATAATCTGCCAAGTGGGGGTTTCGTGCTAAAACAGGCCCATGCAAATAGGTTCCAATAGCATTCTTGTACCAAATCCCTTCGGAGGCATCCGCGTGATTGTTACCATAACCCTTTGCAACCCGCGCGAAACTGTGAGCGGAACTTTCTAAAAATGTTCTACCGCCATGATTCTCAAAACCCGCTAATGTATCACCCACATGGTTAACAGCTTGAAATACCGGATCAGCCAACAAATGCTCATTAAGATAACAAACAACGTTGCCAATACACCTTCTGGCGTTATCTCCGGGATGTTCTGTATAGGCATCAAATATACTTAAACCTTCCAACACACTACCATCCGCAGCCTTGTAATACTTACCCAATAACTGGAAAGAGCCACAAATAAAAAGCCCCACACCACCATTATCAATATAATCTCTAAGGTAATCACCCTTAGCGGTAACTAAATCATGGTATACATCCTTCTGAGCAGCGTCGGGTCCACCACCCATGAAAACAAAATTAAACTTATGCATCAGCTCAGAAGTTAATTTAGTAATCAAACTAATAGGTATAAGCTCTATGTCGATATTTCTTCTGGCAGATCGGGCACACAGTATTTCCACATTACCGTTATCACCATATAAATTAAGAAGTTCCGGGTAAAAGTAACCAATTGTTAACTTCACAATATTTTTCTCCCTTGTAAAATTTTACGAACCTCCAGCATAGCGGAATAATTAGGTAAAACTAAACAGTTATCAGCACGCACACCAGCAACTGCCTTCTGAATATCTGAAATTAAAGAAAGGTTTGTCATATCAACCCCCGCATAATCCAACCGTAATGCCATATCCAAATAACGGATACCGCTAACAACAATATGCTTGCCTTCACAAAACTGGCGTAAAGCTTTTGCATCAATATCATAAATCCAAGACACGTCGCGGCCATCCGGAATATTGTCATTTAGGGCAAATATAACCTGATCAAAAGTAGATTTGGTACTTAATAAAAAAGATAAATTGTAGTTAAAACTTGCGGGGTTTTTTGCTAATAAAATGTGATAAGACTTACCTTGATAAGTAATAGTTTCACCACGACCAAAAGCTGGCTTAATAGTTAACAGAGAATCAAGCATAACATCTTCAGCTAACCCGAATAGTGCACCGCAGGTAAGAGCAGCTGCTATATTTGAGGCGCTAAACTGCTCGAAAAAAGAGCGAGGTTTAAAGGTTGCAGCTTCAAAATAGGTTACGGTACCCGCGAAGTTGGCAGTAACACTATGCAAATAGTTCTGGGTAGCGTCAATAACTGCATGGCTGGTAGCAGGTAAACCTGCTAAACACTTTTGCCATTTAGATAAAATAGTATCTACTTCGCCATATCTATCTAGCTGATCACGAGATAAATTAAGCAAGACCAGGACCTCTGGAGATAGTGCCTTTACCAAAGCAGGTAAATGAAATTCGTCTACTTCAAATACAGCAACATCACTTTGTACGCGACCCCACACATTAGTGGAAAGTAAGAGATGCGTTAGAATACCACTTGGCAGATTAGCTCCCGAGGTATTGTGAGTAACAGTAAACCCTGATTCTTTTAACAAATGAGTAATAAGTTTGGCAGTAGTAGTTTTACCATTTGTCCCAGAGATTAAAATCACTCCTTTAGGAAATAAATTTTTGTAATAGCCTAAACTATTTGGAAAAAGTTTTAGAATCAAGAATCCAGGGAAAGTATATCCATATCCTATCTTTAGAGTGTTTAGTATAAATTTGGTTAGTTTTGCAAATGTAGCTAATGCCCAATACATATCAACATTATAGATCGTTTGTAAGTATATATATAATACGTAGCAGTAGTAATAGGCACTGTGGATATGTTGATTATTCCTTTCTTGCGCCCCCTTACAGCTTCTCCAGTAATCTTCCTTTGTGCATAATTTCGCAGTTGATTCTAGCCCTCTCTTGTAAAGCTACTTGTTCTAGTTATCAGTTTTCCAGCTGTGTATAAATCGTTTTTTTTGTAGATTTTTATGTTAATAACTTACAGCTTTTGTGCACATGCCTTATAGCCTAATATTATATTATCCACAATTTAAGCTATAAGGTGTTCTGGTAAATGATTTGCTTTACGTTAGCAATATCCTGCCTCGTCTTTGGCAGTTCCTCTAGTTCTTCCTCCACTTTTTTGATGCCATGAATTATGGTTGAATGGTCTCTGCCGCCTAAGAATTCTCCAATAGTCATGTATGGTGTGTCTGTAAGTTCTTTTATTAAGTACATAGCTACTTGTCTGGGAATCACAAGGTCTTTCGTGCGCCTTTTACCTTTTAGCTCTTTGCCGGTAACGCTGTAGTAGTTGCACACTGCCTTTAAGACCTGGTTTAAGTTAATGGGCGCTTTTTTTTCCTCCCTGATAGTTTGACCTAATGCTCTTATAGCCAAGTCTGTTGTAATTGATATACCTGTAGCTTTTGAGTAAGTTACTACCTGCAAGTATGCCCCTTCCAGTTCTCTAATATTTGTATTTACTTTCTGGGCAATATACTCAATAACATCGTTTGGGACTGCTTCGTTTTCCCTGTCTCTTTTGCTTCTTAAAATTGCTACTCTTGTATCTACATCGGGCGGTTGCATGTCTGCAGAAATTCCGCTGCCGAACCTTGAGGTTATGCGTTCTTCCAGATCTGTGAAATCTTTGGGAGGTCTGTCGGAAGTGAGTACTATTTGTTTTTGGGCCATATATAAAGCGTTAAATGTATGGAAAAATTCTTCCTGGGTAGATTGTCTGCCTACAATAAATTGAATATCATCCACCAGCAGCACATCTGCGTTGCGGAATTTTTTTCTGAACTGATCTGATACATAGCCTTTACCCCGTTTACCTTTTTGAATTGATTCGATAAGTTCGTTAGTGAAAGATTCGCCTGTTGTATATACTACTTTTAAGTTAGGTTTTTCCTGCGCAATCTTATTACCTATGGCTTGTATTAGATGAGTTTTACCTAATCCTACTCCCGAATAGAAAAACACCGGGTTGTAATTTTTGCCCGGTTCTGTGGCAACTGCCCATGCAATTGAATACGCAAGCCTGTTATTTGGTCCCATGATGTAATTATCGAAAGTGTAGTGGCCTGAAAGTCCACTGTCTTTGTATAGTTCTTTAGTACTGAATGTTTGCGTGGACTGTTCAAACAGGGGGGCTGCTGGGGGGACACTTTTTTTAAGGTTAGACGTAGTACTTCCCTTCTCTATCTCGCCTATAACAAATGAAAGTTTATATTCACCTTTACCTATTTTATTTACACTCTGTTGAATTAGTGAGTAGCAGTTTTTTTCGAGAATTTTCTTAGAGTAGTCTGAGGGGCATATTATTTCCAGTGCATCTTCGGTTAAGTTTCGGGCCTTTGTGTTAGCCATCCAAGTGTTGTAGGTGTATGCAGAAAGGGTTAGTTGTAGTTCCGCAAGAACAGCTCTCCATAAAGCGTTAACTTCAATTTTTTTGTTTTGAACTGTATCGGGCATAAGTTAACTAGGGGCAGAGTTTTAAGTTATGTTTATAACTTTACGGAAGGTTATCCACACTATCAAGCAAGGGTAGTTGTAATATGGTTGACTATTCAGCATTGTTTAGGTACTATTCCAACGTTATGCCTAAGAGAGTTTGGCAACCAAAAAAAAGAAAAAGAGTAAAGAAGCACGGGTTTCTAAAACGTATGGCATCAAAAGGTGGTATAAATGTGTTGAAGAGCAGAAGACTCAAGAAGAGAAAAGTGTTAACTGTCTCATTGCACCGTAAATAACTAAGTAATGCTAAAAAAAGAAAACCGTTTAACTTCTAAGTTTGAATTTAATTTGGTTAGAAAATACGGTACTAGTAGTTCTTCGGCCAGTTTCCATCTTACATATTTACGCCCTATGAATCATAACGGCCCTACGAAAGTGGGTTTTGTTGTATCAAATAGATTCGATAAACGCGCTGTTATGAGAAACAGGGTAAAAAGAATATTTAGAGAGCTAGTACGGCAGAACTTTGCTAAAATAAAAAGCGGTTATTGGGTTGTAATAACACCACGCAGAGGATGCTTAACAAAAAATTATGAAGAACTTAATGCTGAGTTTAATAAGCTTTTACAGAAAATACCTATCTCCAGGTAGATTTGGTTTGAAAATTTGTAGATTTGAGCCTAGTTGTTCTATATATACTTACCAGGCCATTGTAAAATATGGTGTAGTGAAAGGCGGAATCATGGGTTTTTGGAGGATTCTCAGGTGTAATCCGTTCTCTAAAGGAGGCCATGATCCGGTAAAATAAAGTATGCTATCAACGATTTATCAGACATTGCTTGTAGGTCCTATCTTTAATATTTTAGTTTTACTCTATCAAATAGTAGGTAACCTTGGTGTTGCTATTATCCTGCTTACTCTTGTAATTCGGTCTTTGTTAATTCCAGTTGTATTACCCTCCCTAAAAAATGTGAAGAAACAAAGAGACTTGCAGCCTGAACTAGATAAAATAAAGCAAAAGTATAAGCACGATAAAAAAGTGCAGGCGCAGAAACAAATGGAATTATTTCAGAAACATGGTATTAACCCCGCGTCTGGGTGTGTTACGCAGTTAGTTATGATTATTGTACTTATTGCTCTATATAGTGTTATTAGGCAGATTTCTACTGGAGTTGATTTAGCCCAAATAAATGACTTGATTTATTTTGAATCCTTAAAGTTTGTATCTATTGAGGAAATAAAAACGCAATTTCTATATCTAAACTTGGCTCAACCGGACCCTTTCTTTATTTTAGCCGCTCTGTCTGGGTTACTGCAGTTCGCAGTATCTAAGATGACTGTTCCTTATAGTGAAGCCGGTGAAAAAGCCGCAGCAAAAACCCCTGACAAAAAAGATGACGTGGCGTATAATGTGCAAAATCAGATGTTGTACACGATGCCTATAATTAACTTTATTATAGGTACAAGACTGCCCGCCGGTGTAACTTTGTATTTAGTTACAACCACCCTCTTCTCATTGTTGCAGACATATTTCGTAAGTGGGTGGGGTGGCCTGAAGCCATTAATTAGCAAGATAGCTATATGGAAAAAGTAACTGTTATAAAAGAAGCTTTAGAAAAGCTAAATACTTTTTTAGATATAAAGCCTGAATTTTTTATTGAAGATTTAGGAGACTCTATTAAAGTTGATATTGATGGAGATAATCTTAGTTTTCTTATCGGCTATCGTGGCGAGTCTTTACACGCGCTGCAGACCTTTTTAGGATTACTTGTTAATAAAGACTCAGCCGACTGGGTAAGGGTTGATGTAGATATCAATGGTTATAAAAAAGAGCGGTTTGCCAAGCTTGAAGATACTGTGAGGTCTTTTATAGACAAAGTACGTTTTTTCAACAAAGAGGTTGCATTGTTTCCCATGAATTCGTCTGAGAGATACTTTGTTCATACCTTTGTTTCCGACTATGCTGATGTAGAATCTGAAAGTGTGGGAGATAAGGCTGATAGGCATGTAGTGCTTAAGCCCGCTTCTCCCAAGTTGTAAAGTAATTTAACTTATGAAATTTATCTGCCTGCAAGAAAATTTTGCTAAAGGGCTTGGGATTGTTTCAAAGGCAGTTCCCACTAAAAGTACCTTTCCGCTTCTTAGTAATGTGTTGATTTCTGCTGTCGATGGTCGTATTAGGCTTGCTGCAACGGATTATGAAACATTTATTACCACTTATGTAGGTGGTTCTGTGGAAGCTGAAGGCAAGGCTGCTGTTCCTGCCAAGTTGCTTAGAGAATTTGTATCTACGCTTGCTCCCGCTCCGATTGAAGCAGTGTTTAAAGATGAGGTTTTACATGTTGTTTCCCAAAAAACCAAAGTAAAATTTAATAGCGTTGACCCTGCAGATTTTCCGGAAGTTCCCGCTTTTGATGATGCTGTCTCATGTTTGCATATTGATCCCAAAACCTTTGAGCAGGCTGTCAGCTATGTGGCTTTTGCTGCTGCGCTTGATAGCACTCGTCCGATTTTTTCCGGTGTATTACTTCAGTATGCTGATGGTGTATTGACGGTGGCTGCCAGTGACGGGTTTAGATTATCTGAGAAGGTTTTAACTCTGGAAGAAAGTGCTATGCCTGACTTTTCTATAGTTTTACCTTCCAGAGTACTAATGGAAATAGCCCGCATTTTTGCATCCTCCGGTGAATCGGTAAGGTTTAGTTTTAACGAGGACTCTAATCGAGCATTGTTTGCCAGTGAAGATACCACAATTTCCACCGGAGTTTTGGAAGGTCAGTTTCCGGATTATAAGAGAATAATTCCGACTGAAACTACATTAAAGGCTCAGGTGCTGGCAACACCTCTTTTGGAGGCTGTAAAATTAGCTAGTATTTTTGCTGCCGATCAGACCAATTCGGTAAAGCTGGTGTTTAATCCGGAGGGTTCTATAACTATATCTTCTTCCGCGCAGGAAACAGGAGATCATCAGTCCCAGTTTGAGGCGGTTATTGAAGGTGAGGGGCTAGAGGTAATTTTTAATTCTAAGTATTTGTTGGATTTTTTGAACAATGTGAAGACTGAGCAGTTAGTAATGGAAACTACAGGAAATAATGCGCCTTGTTTAATCAAGCCGCGTGGCGAAGAAGGTTTTTTGCATCTTATCATGCCCATTCGAGTTGAGGGTTAGTTATTAGTCAGCAGCCAGTAGCCAGACGCCTCTTAGTGTGATATACAAAACTTAATGGATCAAATAGCCGAAGTGAAACAAAAAACAGACATTGTTGATATAATAAGCGGTTATGTTGATCTTAAAAAATCGGGGCGTAATTACAAAGGCTTATGCCCCTTTCACTCAGAAAAAACGCCTTCCTTTATGGTTTCTCAAGAGCTTCAGCTGTATAAATGCTTTGGTTGTGGTGAAGGCGGTGATGTATTCACCTTTTTAGAGAAAATTGAAGGCTACGACTTTTCCCATGCTTTAGAAGTATTAGCAGATCGCGCTGGTATAAAGCTTGTAAAAAGTGCACCTGCAAAAGACACTTCCAAAGAAAAGCTGATTTATGAAATAAACGAGTTAACTGCATTGTTTTATCACAAAGTTTTAACTGCCACTAAAGCAGGTAAGCCTGCTCTGGCATATCTTAGGGATAAGCGCAAACTTACCCTTGATACTATAAAAGTCTTTCAGTTGGGCTATTCCCCTGATACTTGGGATACCTTACTTAAATTTCTGACCAAAAAAGGGTATAAAGCGACTGATTTGGAGGCTGCGGGTGTTATAGTTACAAAAAGTTCAGGTACTGGGTATATCGATAAATTTAGAGGACGAGTAATGTTTCCTTTTAGTGATGTAAGTGGCAGAATTGTAGGATTTTCTGGAAGAACTATCTCGGATCGGAAACCTAAGTATCTAAACTCTCCAGAAACGTTGGTATTTCACAAAAGTAACTTTTTGTATGGTTTAGACAAAGGAAAAATTGCTATAAAACAAGAAGGAGCTGTTTTTGTGGAAGGCCCTATGGATGTTATTAGTGCTTATCAGGCGGGGATCAAAAATGTTGTAGCCTCTTCTGGTACCTCTTTGACCGAGGATCAGCTACGTTTGATTTCAAGGTACACAAAAAATATCACCTTTTGTTTCGACTCAGATTTTGCAGGCATTTCTGCTATTAAACGTGCAATTAGCTTGGCAGAAAAACAACACTTTGACATTAAAGTTGCTATGGTGCCTGAGAAATATAAAGATTTGGATGAGTTGGTGCATGAAGATACAGAACTTGCTAAACAGCTTTTTGCCAACGCTGTAGTAATTTATGACTTTTTTCTGGTTGCTGCATTAAAACGGCATCAGAAAACTGACCCTCTTGGCAAGAAAAATATCGTAGAGGAGTTGTTGCCTGTGTTTTCCCAGATAACCAGCCCTATTGTGAGGGATCATTATGTAGAAAAACTTTCCCAGGAACTCAATGTAAAGGCTGATATTATAAGATCTTTGCTTACAAATAGAGCCCAAGTGGCAGACTATGAGGAGTTTAAAGAAGCTCCGCACACAAGTACCTCTGACAAAGCTGTTTTTTCCAAAAGTTCTTACGAAGAGTACTTTTTGGCGCTGTTACTACAAAGTAATGTTGACATTATTCGTAGTTTTTTGTATAAGCATCATCAAGAAGACTTTGCTAATGTGGCTGTTCGGGAAACTCTTGCTGCTTTAAAAACCTATCTGCACAATGCAGAAACCTACAATGTTGAAGCATTTATTGATACAATGAATGTTGATTTTAAAAATTTTGTACGTGATGTTTATCTGTGGGATGTTGGCAGCATTTCAGAAAATTCCCAAAACATTGTCAAAGAGCTTACTTTATTAAGTAGCCGAATTGAAAAGAAAGCAGCACGCGATAAAATAACAGCATTGGCTAAAAAGTTAAAACTAGCGGAAGCAGAAAATAATGTAGAAGCCATTAAAAAATTGTCTGAAGGAATAAAGGAGCTTTCAGAAAAATTATTATGAAAAAACCAACACAAGATAAAAAGAGCAGCAAACTAATTGTTGATAACAGGGAAAGAAATATTAAGAAGCTTATTACCAAGGGTAAGAAGCAAGGTTATCTGACTTTAGAAGAAGTATTGGCAGTGTTCCCGGAAGCCGAAGAGAATGTTGAAGAGCTTGATGCGCTTTATGAAAAGCTTTTGGAGGCAGGTATAGATGTTTTTGATGTAGAATCTGAAAAAGAAGCAGCCAGGCTCACTGAAATTACGGAAGTAGCAGCCCTTGCCAAAAAAACCATGGACAGGAGTGTGTCTACGGATCCTGTCAGAATGTATTTACGCGAAATTGGCAAAGTGGACCTACTTACCGCAGAAGAAGAAGTGGATCTAGCTAAAAAAGTTGAGGTATACCGTTATCACGAAGCTGTTGCAGCGCTTGAAGAAGAACACGGTAAAAAGTTTACAGACAAGCAGGTAATGCAGGAGATGGATGTTACTGAGAAGGTGTACAAGGAAATTAAGATGAATGTTAAGGCCATATCCAAAAAAGAAGCTATTAAGGCGTTTGAGCATTTAACCCAGTCTAACCTTAGATTAGTGGTTTCTATTGCTAAAAAATATCTGGGTAGAGGATTGTCTTTCTTGGATTTGATTCAGGAGGGCAACATTGGGTTGATGCGCGCAGTAGAAAAGTTTGATTGGCGCAGAGGTTTTAAGTTTTCTACTTATGCCACTTGGTGGATACGCCAGGCCATTACAAGAGCTTTAGCAGATCAGGCTAGGACTATTCGTATTCCGGTACACATGGTTGAAACTATCAATAAATACAAAAAAATACAGCGGGGGCTTGAACAGAAGCTGGAAAGGCCGGTTACTCCGGAAGAAGTAGCCAAGGAGATGGGTATAGAAGTAGAGAAAGCCTTACACATAGAGAAAATTTCCCAAAAAACTACATCTATCGAAACACCGGTGGGTAAAGAAGAAGATACCCGGCTAAAGGAGTTTATTCCCGACGAAGTAAGCCCTTCGCCGTTTGAGTCAGCCAGCCAGCAATTATTAAAGGAACACATTCAAGAAGTGCTTGATACTCTAAGCCCCAGAGAGATGCGTGTACTGGAGCTTAGATTTGGGCTTAAGGATGGTAGGAGTAGAACTTTGGAAGAAGTAGGAAAAGAGTTTGGTGTTACTAGAGAAAGAATTAGGCAAATTGAAGCGAAGGCTTTAAGAAAGCTAAGACACCCATCTCGCAGCAAGCGTCTTAAAGACTACCTGTAATATCCGAGCCCTATAGTTGCATTCTCCTCATGGGCTTGCTATATTAGCCCATATTTTATATAGATGTACCCTTTACTTAGGGTAGAAAGTGGACAGGCTTATGAATGCTCTCAAGAAATTCCTACCCATAGTTATACCTCTATTGTTAGTTGTATGGGCTCATTCCCCCGTATATGCTGGTACAAGAACAGAGCCCCTGATTATTGACCATACGGCTGTTAGCGAATTTGACCAACTGAATGATGATTGGATTCAAAAAGCTAAAGAACTTGTTGTTCACTATGCGCATACTTCACATGGTTCCCAGATTATTTCCGGGCTAAATGGGCTAAGTTCTTATGATCCAAAATATAGTGTGGCAGTTACATATGCCGGAGATACTCTTCCCACGAGCCTGCACGGTACTGCCAATGATTTAAGAATCTATGATGGTAACCCTCCTGAAACATATATTTCCGGTGGCGACTATTGGAGTGGCGATGGTATTACCAGGACACAAGCGGTTGCAGATACTAATCTCTTTGATTACTCCATGTGGTCTTGGTGCGGTGAGCAGTCATCTAATTCAGAACCCACGCTTACTGGTGACACCGGTTACCTTACCCAAATGAATGCCTTTGATGTTGCCAATCCGAACATGAACTTTATTTTAATTACAGGTCATACAGACGGCACTCAGGATAATGCAGTTTCAACTCTAAAGCGTAACAATCAGATAGTTCGAGAGTATGCTCTTGCTAACAATAAGATAGTTTTTGATTTTGCCGATATAGAAAGTTATGATCCCGCCGGAAACTACCATGTAAATACTACAGATGCCTGTTCCTGGTGTGCTGATTGGTGTACAGCCCATCCGGAAGATTGTATGGGTATGCCTTCAAGTTGTTCCCACTCTCATCCTTTAAACTGTAAAATGAAAGCCCAAGCTTACTGGGTAATGATGGCAAAATTAGCCGGATGGGATCCTTCCGAATCTGCTTCAAGCAATCCAACCTCCTCCTTCAGGTTATCCCCTGTACAGCAAACTTTTCAGCTTGGGGAAGACCTTGGTGTAGAAGTAATTCTAGAAAGTAATGGCAACGCAGTAAGTGGTGCTGATTTAATCCTGCACTTTGATCCAGCAATGCTAGAGGTGGTTGCAATTACAAATGGTACCATTTTCCCCAGCTATGCCTGGTCACAGTACGATAATAACCTTGGTACTATTACCATTTCTGGTAATGCAAACTTTGGGCAGAGCTATACCGGCAACAGTACATTCGCGCTAATCACGTTTAGGGCGAAACGGGCAGGCGTAACCGATCTTGTATTTGATTACACTGAGGGTTCTACTACTGATTCGAACATAGTTTCAGCTTTAACAGGTGAGGAATTGTTAATGCTATCACCGGTAAATGGCACTTATACACTTGCTTATAATCCAACACTAAGGTTTGTTTACAACCTCCCCTCCCGCTTAGCTTCTGTGGGCAATGGTGCCGTTGTTACACTTAGAGTGCTGGACAATACCTTTGAAGCTACTGCCAACGTAGATATTACTGGTCAGTACAATGGGTTATCAATGTCTGCCTTATCTTTTGGCCAATCTTACGATTTCTTGCTTTCTATTCCTGGCTTTTTGGATAAGAGAGCTACACAACCTCTTACTGTTAGTGGTGGTGTTAATCCTGCAAATGGTTACCTAGACTTCGGTGATTTGCTAGCGGGTGACATAAATGATGATAATAGCGTAAATAGCTTTGACTTAGCCTTGCTATATCAAAGTTGGCGTCAGGAGGGTACAGGAGACTTTAATGGCGATGGCACTGTAAACAACTTTGATGTCTGGATTATGTTCAGTAACTATCTGGAAGAAGGCGATAACTAATTTGTACTGTTAGTATATGGCTGCTACTAATAAAGTGTTATCCGCCATATTTATATTTGTAACCTGGCTAGGATTTGTGCCCGGGTTGGTATCTGCTGCTCCCATGCTGCAGTTAAGCCACTCTGCAGAGCAAATTAGTATAGGTAACTCTGCTAGTTCTACTATCAATCTGGATGCGCAGGGTAATGAACTAGTTGGCACAGATGTTATTCTTACTTTCGATCCGGCTGTTGTTGAAATAACAGCTCTTGCGAAGGGGCCACTTTTCCCTGTCTATCCTGTTGCTTCGTATGATAACGTTGAAGGCACCTTAAAATTATCTGGTTCTAGCAACTATAACCAGTATTTCCAAGGTACTGGTATGCTAGCTACTATTACCTTTAGGGGTTTGACTGCAGGTGACGCCGGCCTTGAAATTAAGTGGACACCTGGTGCTACTAATGACACTAACGTGGTATCTCCTCAGGCTCAGGATTTATTATTAGACGCACCTGTAGTTAACACCTTAGTGGTTACTGCAGACCAGGTTTCTGCACCGGAGCCTAAACTAAACATGCCTACTGATGATAGTATCTCTGATGATCCTGCCGAAGTCAAAGATAGTAAGCCTGGTTCCACGGTTTTAGCTCAAGCCAAGAAGTCCACTCCTCAGGAAACCAACCTGCCTGGTAGTATAGCGCAGCTATTGCCTAAATCTAAGCTTGTACGGCCTCTTGTAAGTACCCCCACCCCTGAAATAGCGGGTACGCAAGCCATAAATAGTTCGAATGCGGGGATATCCCTTCCAGTTAGTCTGCTAGTATTTGTGGGGCTATTTGTAATAGCCTTATTTATGCGTGTGTTTTTATTTCGTTAACCTGTTAATTCTCAATGGGTGTTGTCGCTGTACTTTCATAGATATATACGTCTGATAATTCCACGAGGTTTGGTTTAGGTAGTTCAAACTTTTTTACTAATCTAAAGTTAGCCGGGTCTAGTACCATAGTTTCAAATGCTTGCCATTTTTCTGTATAAAAGGGATATTTCCTGGCAAGTTCCTCATTTTTATGATAACTCATGGGTTTAGAAGACAAAATTACGTAGTCGTAGCCCAGGGGGCTCTCAGGCATAAAAAACTGGGCTGCTTCCCGTTCATACACTTCATAGCGCTTGACCATTATGCCTTGCAACTTATTTAACGGATCTAATCCTTCTTTAGTTACCGCAAGCTTGTTTGTGCTAGCAGGAATATTATCTCTTAGCCAAATGTATGCTGCTGACTTTGGTGTGTCTCTCTGAAACTGTAGTAACAGTAGCCCTAAAAAATAGCAGTAGCTAATAGTGAGCGCAATAGCTCCTATTGCATACAATTTGGTAGGTAGCACCTTTACTAGTTGGGTTGTGCCGTACGCCGCATATACCAAAACGATTGGCAGGATAGGAAGCAGCCATCTGTCTACTCTTCTTATGCCTACTGAATAAAACAATAAATAAATGAGGACAGTTCCCATTAAGAGAATATGTAGCGGCAAATTTTCTCTTGTCGGAATCTTTATAGATCGTACTTTTCCGTAAAGGGAAGTGAGCAGTATGCCTGGTGTAGCAATATATCCTAGGCCAATAATGTACTTAAACGGATCTTTATTAATGGAGTCAAACACAAGACCCGCTTCTTTAATTTTCATCATATATACCCTAAAAGCAAAATCATTAGCGAATATGAGTGAGAAGGGATTAGTAACTGCAAACCCAATGAGTATTAAAAACAGGAACGCAAACATGGCACGATAATCTTTTTTGACTATAAATAAATATAGAAACATTGGAAGTGAAAGTAGCGCCGTGACTTTGGTACCTACGGCAAGCCCATATATTAAGCCAAACAATATGGTATGCAAATTATCTGGTTCGTGCTGAAAATACAAGATGCCTGCCAGTACCGTAAGGGTTATTAGTACAGCTAAAAATGTGTCTGCATTAACGTAGTGTGAATGCACAATCAGTTTCCAGTTTAATGCCAGTAATGATGCTGTTAGTAGACTACCCGGTTTGTCTTTAAACATTTTATAGTAGATTGCGGCACCCGCCGGAATGATTATTAGAGAAAATGCTGCAGTAACACTACGCATTGCTATATACAGGTCTGCTTTGTCAAAAGCAATACCTAAAATATTTGCTCCTTTGCTAAAAGCCATGACGACTAAGGTAAGTAAATAGGTAGGAAACATGCCATAAACATAGGAGATAGGAATGACCTTGTAATAATTGTTGTTTTTAACTACATCTCTAAGTTCGTAGGTGTACTTTATGGCAAGTTCCGCAATTTCCGGCTCATCCGCGTGAAAACTGTGAGGAAGCCCAAATTCTATATGATATAGCCTAAAGAAAGCTCCAATCAAGACTATTCCTAAAAGTATTAAGTGAAAGTGTTTTTTCATATTAGTTGCTAAGCAGTTCGTGTGTAACCGTTTTGTATTCTTCCACATTAGGTTGAGTAAAAGCGTCTACTTCAAAAAGCTTTGCCAGTAACATTGTTTCGATCATCTTGAATTGCATAAAACTGCCCAAAGCGTTTTCTGTAATAGCAGGCAGTACGATTTCACAGAAAGGTATGTTTTTATTTATGTAAGCTGATTTAACCCCCGAGATGATAGCTTGTCTCACCGCCTTAACGCTTTTACCTTCAATTTCCGGCAAGATGCCTTTAAAAACTGGATGTTGTGGCACTGATACACTACTTTCTTCTTTTTCTGCCCAAATGAACGTAAAGTACTTATCACTCTTGCCGCCCAGATATAGTTGCACTACAGAATGTAAATCGGTTGAGCCAATAGATACGGTGGGTGTTATACCGGTCTTGTTTTTGCCTAAACTTTCTCCCGTCAACTGCCTATACCATTTGCCCAGACTTTCCAATTCGGAATGAAAGAAAAAATTATCATTTATTGGTTTTCCTGTTTGATAGTTTTCATACAAAATAGCCGCTGATATGATCGCCGGATTTGCTAATATGTCTGTGGATAAGCAGCTTTTCCTTGCTTCCATCGCACCTGCTAACAAGGCTACCGTATCCACACCTATACAAACCAGAGGAAATAATCCCACAGTGGTTAAAACAGAATATCTGCCCCCCACTTTAGGTGGTATGTCAAGACATTTGATATTTAGAGTTTGCGCTTTTTTATATAAAGCGGTTGACGGATCTGAAGTTATAACTACCCTGTCCAGCAGATTGGTGTTATTTGCCAATGCTATCTCTGTGTTAACTATTGTTTCTAAAGTTTTGCCCGATTTACATACAACATCAATAATCACTTCTTCTGCTGTTACTGTTTGTAGGAGTTGTGTGAGTTTATTCTGAAATTTCGTATCAGTAGTATCAAGAAAGATTAATTTTGGATACCTGGAGGGTTCTACAGGATCAAAATAGCCTAACAGCGCATCATATATTGCTTTTGCTCCAAGATTAGAGCCTCCAATGCCTATTAAGATAAAGTACTTAAGCTTCTCCGTACCCAGTTCTGCCTTTAACCTTAGTGACTTTTCAAGATGAGTATGGTCAAAGGGCAGGTTGATAGAGCTCTCTGCCACAGAGTACTCATCATCTTGCGCAATCTGCTGCAGATAACCTAGATAGGGCATAAGTTTGTTACCTATTGTTTGAATGGCGGCTTCGGGAACTTGGGCTGTGTTTCTAAATCTGATTTCCATTTGTGTTTATCTTAATGCTTTTTTTCGTATTTTTGAAGTTTATATACCTGTGTGTAGTACTATATCGATATGCGACTAGACAACAAATTTTTTGAAACCGATGTTTTGCAGGTGGCTCCTATGCTTTTAGGTAAAACACTTGTACGCACATTCTCAGATGGTAGTGAATTTAGGGCAGTTATCACGGAAACCGAGGCTTATAGGGGTGAAGAAGATTTAGCCTGCCACGCGTCTAAGGGTAAAACACCACGGACTGAAGTTTTATATGCTGCTGGTGGTAAAGTGTATGTTTATTTAATCTACGGCATGTATTGGCTGTTAAATATTGTAACCGGGCCGAAAGATTTTCCTCAGGGGGTTCTAATAAGAAGTCTAGATAAGGTACAAGGTCCGGGTAGGGTGGGTAAACAACTCCAGTTGGACAAAAGTTTTTACGGGGAGAATTTAGCTACAAGCCATCGACTTTGGGTTGAAGACATTGGTTATCAGTGTACTTATACGGCTTATCAGCGGATAGGTGTGGATTACGCGGGTATCTGGAAGAATAAGCTTTGGCGATTTGTTTGCTAGAATAGTTGTACCATATGAATGATATGCCCGAATTCTCTACCCCTATGATGCAGCAATATGCCGAGATAAAAAAGCAGTATGCCGACTGCTTGCTGTTTTTCAGGTTAGGTGATTTTTATGAGATGTTTTTAGACGACGCCAAAATAGCTGCCGAAGTGCTGGATATTGCCCTAACAAGCAGAGATCGGGGTCAGGATGGTCGAATACCTATGGCAGGTGTGCCTTTCCATGCTGTAAATTCTTATTTACCCAGACTAGTAAAAGCAGGATATAAGGTAGCTATTTGCGAACAGGTTAGTGAACCTTCTGCTAAAGGATTGGTAGACAGAGAAGTTATCAGAGTGGTTACTCCTGGTACCTTGCTTGATGAGTCTTCACTTGAGAAAAGAGCTAACAACTTTATTGTAAGTATCTCGCTAGGAACCGCTTATTTTGGTATGGCTTTTGCGGATATTTCTACCGGAGTTTTTTATGCAGACGAATTTCCTGTAACTTGTATTAAGGAAGCTCTTGCTAATGAGCTAGCAAAATTCAGCCCTGCCGAGTGCATTTTGCCCCGTTCCCTTTATGAGAATGTTTCATTTTTAAAGCAGTTGTCCGAGCACAAGACCCTTAACATTTTTCCTTATGCCGATTGGGAAGTATTTAGTGCCTCTCCGCATAAGCATCTAAAAGAGCACTTCAAGCTTGCTACCTTAACTACTTTTGATCTTGAGAATAAATCACAGGCTCAAGAAGCCGCTTCAGCATTATTGGGTTACTTAAAGCAGACGCAAAAGAGTAAGGCAGGCCATATTACTAGTATCAGGTCTTTCAAGAAAGTTGCGTATCTGGAATTAGATCGTTCTACCATAATGAATTTAGAACTTTTTACTACATTGCGTACTGGAGAAAGAAGAGGTTCTTTGCTTACAACTTTGGATGAGACATGTACTGCTATGGGCGCGAGAATGCTTAAAAATATGCTGCTTCATCCCTTGACGGATAAAGCACTTATTGCTCAAAGACACGAGGCCGTTGACATACTAGTACATAATTTACCGTTACGGGAAACATTGAGAGAAGAGCTTAGAAAGTTAACCGATGTAGAACGATTACTTTCCCGGCTGTCTGTTGGCGTAGGAACTGCGAGGGACTTGGTCAGTCTTAGATATGCCCTTGAAACCACCCTAGCCATAAGAACTCACCTTCCGGAATCTACAGAATTGCTAACCAAAATTCGCAAGGCTATTGCTAAAGAGTTATCTGCTGTTACCAAGCTGATTGATACTTTTATAGTGGAAGAGCCTCCGCTTGACCCGAAAAAAGGTGGTCTGGTCAAAGGTGGAATCAACGCAGACCTTGATGAACTTCGTTCTACCGTAAGCGGAAGTCAGCATTGGGTAATTACTATGGAAACCTTGGAAAGAGAAAACACCGGCATTCCTTCACTGAAAGTGAAATATAATCAGGTTTTTGGCTATTATATTGAGGTTACGAAAGCTAACCTCCATTTAGTTCCTGAACATTATATTCGTAAACAGACCTTAGTTAATGCCGAGCGCTTTATTACGCCAGAACTAAAAAAGCACGAAGAGATTATTTTGACTGCCAAAGAAAAAATAGAGGAACTTGAATACGCCATTTTCCTGGATGTAGTAGATAAAGTATTGGAATATACATCACAGATACAGCAGATGGCAGAAAACGTAGCATTGCTTGACTGTCTCGCTTGTTTTGCGTACCTTGCTCAGCGCAATAACTATGTAAAGCCACATATAACAACTACTGGGTATATTGAGCTCAAGGAAAGCAGACATCCTGTAGTAGAGCAGTGTTTAGAGGATAGCCAGTTTGTTCCAAACGACATATTGCTAAATCAGCAGGATCATCAGTTATTGATTATTACAGGGCCTAATATGGCAGGAAAATCTGTATTTATCCGGCAGGTTGCCCTTATAGTTTTGATGGCTCAGATGGGTAGCTTTGTGCCAGCCATAAGTGCCAGTATTAGCTTAGTAGATAAGTTATTTGTTAGGAGTGGTGCCAGCGATGTAATTGCTTCCGGGCTATCTACCTTTATGACAGAAATGGTAGAGACAGCTTATATTCTAAATAACGCCACAGACCGGAGTTTAATTATTATGGATGAGATTGGCAGGGGAACAAGTACCTTTGATGGTATAAGTATAGCCCAAGCTACCGCTGAATATCTTGTCACCAATAAACATATATCTCCAAAAACGCTATTTGCTACACACTATCATGAACTGCAAGCCTTAGAGGAGCAGTATCCTACCAAAATAAAGAATTATCAGGTTCTTGCGCATGAACAAGATGGTGGACCTGTGTTTTTGCATAAAGTTGTAAGAGGTGCCGCGGATCATAGTTATGGTATTGCTGTAGCCAAACTTGCAGGTGTGCCAGAAGCTGTAACCACGCGCGCCTTGCAAGTTCTAAACGAACTTGAAATCAGGGATATTGACAAGAAGCCTAGTGATAGTAATAATTCAGACAAATCCTTGTCGGATGATCTTAGAGATATTATAGTGACACTTGATCTGGAAAATCTGACTTCTTTGGAAGCTCTGAATTTGTTGTGGGAGCTTAAGCGACGTTGTCAGCGTCAGCTTGACTGCGAGGCCGTAGATGCAGTAGAATGACCCACGTTCTGATAAACTTGAGTTATGTTAAGCACGTTAAGTTTACAAGATAATTTAAGCAAGATTACTTGCTATAAGTGTGGCGCCCCGTTGGATAAATCTAATCTGGCTCCCTTAACTCAAGCATCGGTTGCACTTGTTGCGCACGTAGTTTGCCCCAAGTGTCACGCTCAGAGTATTGTAACGCTAACCCCTGCCGGCATTGGCACCGTACCTTTGTTAACAGATCTGACGGCGATGGAACTAAAGCATTTTATGACAAGGGGAATGATAAGCTATAGTGAAATACTAGAGCTACATAAAGCCTTAAAAAGGAAAAATATATGGAAATTATTGCACAGCCAAGAACTTTACTTGGCAAAAAAACAAAAAAGCTTAGACAAGACCGTAAAATCCCGGCAGTAATGTACGGGGGTGATATTGAATCCTTTCCTATTGTTGTTGATTTTGTAAACTTTAATCACGTTTTTGCCGAAGCCGGAGAAACTTCCGTTATAGATCTTGCTATTGGTGACAGAAAAGAAAGTGTTTTAGTAAAAGATATTCAAAGAGATCCTGTTTCTGGCAATATTATTCACGTTGGGTTTATCAAGGTTGATCTTACTGAGAAAATTGAGGCTCAAATTCCTGTGGAAGTAATAGGTGAAGAAGAAAATGCGCTGGTTAAAAGCGGTGATGCCTTGGTCTTAACTGTTCTTGGTGAAATTACGGTAGAGGCTTTACCAACAGATTTACCCCAGGCTTTTGTAGTTGACGTTTCTAACTTAAAAGAAATTGGTGATGTTATTACTGTTGCTCAGCTTGAGTACGATAGGGAAAAGGTAGAGATTGTTGGGCAGGAAGATGATGAACCTGTTGTGAAACTAGACTCTGCTGTTTATGAAGAAGAGGTTGAGGAAGAAGAAGTGACTGAAGAAGAGCTTATTGAGGGTGTTACCGCTACTGAGGAGACTGCTGAAGAAGCAGAAGGTGAAGGAGCTGCAGAAGCCACGGAGTAACTACTAACTACTAACTACTAACTTACATTTTATATGGATTCCCTTGTAAGTAGCTTACCCGCCGTAGTGGAACATAGGCGGGTTAGCCGTTATTTCGGCCAGGGGGCGATAATAAGGGGTATAGATTTTTCTTTAGGCATATTTTCCCAAATCTTTTCCGTTACAAAAGGCATAAATGGGTGTAATAACTTCAAACAAGTGTTGTAACAATAAGTCAACACCGAAAGTGCCACGTCCTTATCTTCCCTATTTTTCACGTGCTCAATATATTCGTCAGCTAGCCTATGCCACATAAAATGATAAATAGCATTACCCGCGTCTGTAAACCTTAGTCTCTTAAAACTGTTATTAACATCTGTTATCAAAATAGCAAGTTCCTCTAATATTTTTGTGTCTTCTGCGGTACACTTTTCCCTTACAGCTTCATTAAAATTGGGTATTGATTTATCACTCTGCTCTACCATGCCTAAAATAAATCTAGCCATATTCCAAATTTTATTGGCAAAATTTCTATACCCCCTGACCTTATCTTCGCTTAGGCTAAACTCTCTAGCTGCTGTGTTCCCTCCTACCAAAATGCCCATTCTTAGGGCGTCTGCGCCATACTTTTCGATAAAATCCATTGGGTTAATTACATTGCCCTTACTTTTGCTCATTTTCTGACCATGTTCGTCTGTGACCATTCCATGTATATACACCTGTCTAAATGGCACCTGCTCTGTAAGATACAGGCTAAACATAAGCATTCGGGCAATCCAGAAGAACAAAATATCCCACATTGTATCCATAAAGGAGGTTGGGAAAAATTCTTTAAAGTCTTCTCCGTCGGGGTATTTTAATGTAGTTAATGGCCACTGGCCTGAGCTAAACCAAGTATCAAAAGTATCTGTTTCAGGTAAGTAGCTGTCCCCCGGAAGTTCTTCCGCAATCACGTATTTTGCATTGGTGGGTGCAATTAATTTTTGTAAACCCTCTCTTATTTCTTCGATAGTAAAGCCTTCTGTCAGGGCATTTTCCAATAACAGTTCATGTGAATTACCCTGGTTATCCAGAAAAGTAACAAAAACATTTTTAGTCTCCTCCACGTTGTACCAGACAGGGATTCTTATACCAAAAACAATTTGCCTGCTAATTGGCCAATCTCTAATATCTTTTAACCACCTTAGCATTTCTTTTTTCCATACTGGTTTATTGAACTTAACTTTATTTTCTTCCACGGCCCTAATAGTTTGTTGTGCCATACCATCTACTCTTACAAACCAGTTTGGTAGTAGCATTGGCTCTATGGGCAATTTGTCTTTGTAATCTACCAGTAAGTTATGTACGTAATTCTCATTAATTCTTGCTAACGCTCCTTTTTCTTTCAAAATTTCTACAGTTTTTTCTCTAGCCTGTTTTACTCTTAATCCATCAACTTCTGTGCCAGTGCCTTGCAGTTTGCCTTCCAGATTAATAATAGAAATTATTTCCAGGTTATGTTTTTTTCCTATTTCATAATCTGTAAAGTCGTGGCCTGGGGTAATTTTTAGAGCACCTGTACCAAATTCCATGTCAACGGCATCATCTGCAATAACAGGCATTTCTTTGCCAGTTAATGGGTTAATAACAGTTTTATCTACTAGTTTCTTGTACCTCTTATCTTGGGGATTTACTGCAATAGCAGTGTCTGCAAATATGGTTTCTGGTCTAACGGTTGCTACAGTTATCACTTCTTCACTGTTTTTTACCTTGTAATTAACAAAGTAGAGACAAGTAGTTTTTTCTATATGTTCAGTTTCCAAATTACTGAAGGTTGTGCCGTGATGTGGCGAATAATTGACTAAATAAAAGTCTCTATACACAAGCCCGTCTTCGTGCAGTTTTTTGAATGTATCATACACAGTTTTAATTACCTGTTTGTCCAGCATAAAAGTTAACCTGCTCCAGTCTGCACTCATGCCTAATCTTTTTAGTTGTTGAATTGCTACTCCGGAATTCTCTTTAACAAAGGCCAGAATGTCTTCAAACAATGTTTTTCTGTCAAAATCGAACCTTGATTTTTGCTGTTTCTTTAGTAGTCGTTCATACACCACCTGCGTCTCAAACCCTGCGTGATCTGTTCCCGGCACATACACTGTTTTAAACCCTTGCATACGTTTATAGCGTGTCATAAGATCCTGAATAGTGTATGTGGCGTGCCCCATGTGTAACGGCGCATTGGCGTTTGGCGGTGGCATTAGAACAGAGAAAGTTTTATTTTTCGGTTTTATACCGTGCTTTTCTAGTAGCGCTATCTGGCGTTCCGGGCTAAATACTCCCAAATCCAACCACAGTTGATATATCTCTTGTTCGGTTTGATTATGGTCGTATCTTTTATCTAGCATCTTTATTATCTTCCTCGTCTCCTATCAGCTCGCCTTCCTGAATTGCGTGTTCCTTTTTTTCTTTGGTATATCTTCTATATTCTATAAATAAAGTTGCCAAAAGGACCAGGATATCGTCGCTAATGCCCAGTCCTGCAATAAAATCTGGCAAGATATCTATGGGAGATAGCAGGTAAACAATAGCCAAAAGGATCCGCCAATTTCTTTTAATGAATGTTGTAAAGTCTTTTTTTGCAGTCATGATCAAAAATACCTCCCAGTAGCTGAGAGGCTCCATAAACTTGGTGGTTACCAAACCGCCGTTAATTTGCCTGATTATAGCAGATTTATGTGAATTTATGGTATATACTAGTTTAAATGCTTTATTCACAACTTTTTACTAAAACTAAAAAAGAGGCACCTAAAGATGAGGTAAGTCTTAATGCCCAGCTTTTAATCAAAGCGGGGTTTATTCACAAGGAGATGGCGGGAGTTTATGCCTTTTTGCCCTTAGGCAAGCGTGTCTTAGATAAGATAATTGATATTATTCGGGAAGAAATGAATGCTATTGGTGGTCAGGAAGTACTGTTGGGCTCGCTGCAAAACCCTGCAGTTTGGGAGGCTACGAACCGTTGGGCCGATGGTTCTATAGATGTTTGGTTTAAAACTAATCTGCAAGCTGGTTCTGAAGTGGGGCTTGCACCTACTCACGAAGAGCCGTTAACAGCTTTAATGACTCAGCATATCGCTTCTTACAAAGATTTACCCGTGTATGTTTATCAATTCCAGTTGAAATTCAGGAATGAAACGCGTGCGAAAAGTGGCTTACTCCGTACCAGAGAATTTATTATGAAGGATTTATATTCCTTTAGTAAAACACAGGAAGACCTGGACACCTTTTATGAACAAGCTAAACAGGCTTATCACACTATTTTCAACAGATTAGGCTTTGGTGACTATACCTTCTTAACTTTTGCCAGCGGGGGTGCTTTCAGCAAATATAGCCATGAGTTTCAGACCCTTTGCCCAAATGGCGAAGACACTATTTATCTTGATAGGGCGAAAGGTATTGCGGTTAACAAGGAAGTTTATACCGATGAGGTTTTGGCAGATTTGGGAGTTGATAAAACCTCTTTGGAAGAAGTACGTGCTATTGAAGTCGGCAACATTTTTAGGCTGGGTACTAAGTTTTCCAGCCCGCTTGGACTTAGCTATACAGATGTTGATGGTAGTGTGCAGCCGGTTATTATGGGAAGCTATGGTATAGCGCCTTCACGTTCGATGGGAACGGCAGTAGAACTTTTTCACGATGATAAAGGTATTATGTGGCCGGAAGCCATAGCACCCTTTAAAGTCCACTTAGTTGGGCTTGGTATGGATAATGATGTGGTGAGAACCAAAGCGTTTGCAGTTTATGATCAGTTGCTTTCAGCCGATATAGAAGTACTGTTTGATGATAGAGACGATGTTTCTAACGGCGAAAAATTATCTGACGCAGATTTGATTGGTATTCCGCACCGAATTATTGTTTCTGCGAAAACAGAGGATAAGTTAGAATGGAAGAGACGCAATAGTTCCGAAAGCGTTTTTACAACTTTTGATAACTTAATAACTAATTTGTAATAGGAGCTCCTAATCAGATATAATCATCTGCTATGCCCATTAGGGAACAGGCTCAAAAAACTAACGAACAACACGCTGTACCTCAAAACATCATGGACGTAGAGTTCAAGTTGATAGGTAGTTTAACGATGCGGCAATTTATGTATCTCTTGGTGTTTTGTGTGCCTGCGTATATTTTTTTCCGTGTAGTTCCCCATCCTTTTAAGTTTTTCATGGTTGTATCCTTTTCTTTGTTTGGTGTTGCTTTTGCATTTCTGCCCTTACAGGATAGGGGTCTAGATGAGTGGATAGCTAACTTTTTGAAATCTGTTTATTCACCAAGTCAGCGGGTTTGGAAGAAAAAAGCTTACTTGCCCGCAGCTTTTATTCAGCAGAGCGTAGCCATGGTAAATCAGGAACTTATCACGCTAGCTCCTACTTCCAGCCGTAGAAAACTAGAAGAATATTTGCAAACTAGAGACGTAGAACAAAAGGTTGATATTTTGGATATTCCTGAGATTGATTATGTTGATAAGGTTAGGAAAGCCTTTGCCGCAGTTGAGCCTGTTCCTGCAGTCTCAGTTCCGGTAGCTGCCCCTGCACAACCACAGGCTAAAAGTGAACCTGTACCACAGCCCGTACCATCCGAAGCTTCCAAACCTGTAGAGACGCCTAAAGTTTCCGCGCAAGAAGCACCTAAACAGCCTGTTGACATGAAGCCACAGGCTGCTACTGTTTTCGTTAAGCCTGTTCCCCCCAGTCAACCCGAACCCAAAAAACAGCCTAAACTGACACTTCCCAGGAAACGATTTGTTGATGAAATACCTTTGTCACCTATAACTCCGGATAGACATGCCGGTAGAAGGTTTGTTAACTTGGCACCTGGCAAGGGCCAAATAGTTTTACCGATAAGGAATGAAAAGATACTTAAAACCCGGGAAGAAGTTAATGTGGAGGAAGATATAAAAGATAAGACCGAACAATTGGTAAAACTACTTACACAACTAAAGAAAGAAGAAAGCGTGGCCACCGGCAGGCATGTGCCTGCTAAGCGTAAAGAGGAAGTATATAAACAGGTTAAGGAGTTACGTAAGGAAATTGCCCAGTCTGCGGAAGACGTACCCCAACCTGTATCAGCGCCTGTTGAACACATACCTGAAACTGAACGTAATCCCGCCCCCGCAGCCTCGGTGGAAGCTAAAACTGAGCAGGTGCCGCGAAAAGAAGAACACAAGCCAGAGCACAAGGCACCGGGTATGGTAGTAACACAGCTCCCTCCAAATAAAGTGCCCAATATCATTTCTGGTATTGTTAAAGATACCAAAGGCAGACCCTTAACAGATTTGGTCCTTATCATTAAAAACTCTGATGGCGATCCGGTCAGAGCTCTTAAAACTAATTCGCTGGGTCAGTTTTCAATAAGCACCCCTTTGGCAGATGGTTCCTATACTATTGAGATTGATAGCACCAAAAAGACAGAGCTGGCGTTTGATATAATTTCTCTAAATGTTAATGGCAAAATTTTATCTCCCATGGAGTTTGTTGGAAGGTAGCTTATGGCTCAAATAACTGCAAGCACACAAGATCATCTAGATGTCGAAGAAATAAAAAATGACTTTGTAATCTTAAAAAACGGCACTGTATCGGCGGTTATTCAAACCACCGCGGTAAACTTTAATCTGTTATCAGAAATAGAGCAGGATGCGATTATTGCGGCTTTTTCCATGTTACTTAACTCCATAACATTTCCGGTTCAAGTTTCAATAAGGTCAAAAAGGTTGGATATTTCCAAATATATTGAAAAAGTAAAAAGGACAGAAAACAAGATTTCAGACCCCTTACTAAAACATCAAGCTACTGCTTATAGAAAGTTTGTTCAGGATATCATTAGTGAAAATGAGGTATTGGATAAAAGATTTTACGTAATTATCCCATCTAACCCTTTTACACCTACTTCAACGGGCTCTGGGCCGTTTGACTTCTTGCTAAAGCTTTTTGGAGGCCATAGTAGAAGATTCCATGTAAATGTTGATACTACCCTAAAGGCTGCAGTAAGGGATCTCGTGCCAAAAATCGATCATGTTATTAAAGAATTTAACAGAATCGGCATTAAGGCAAAACAGTTGACTACCCAAGAGTTAGTGGAGCTTTATTTTGACATTTATAACCCAAGCACCGTGCACGGCCAGCGTATTAGAACAAATATTGATGATTATAAAACTGCTATAGTTAATCCGGCTATAGTTGAGGAATAAAATGAATTTGCCAATACCTTTTATAGGTAAGAAAAAAGAAGAGGAAACCCACACAGCAGCCACTCCTGCTGAAGGCAAGCAGCCTGCCGAAATTCTGGCTCAGGGTATGATGAATGTTAGGGATATCATTGCTCCTTCTGCTATTGAGGTGGACTTTAATCATATCAAGATTGGCAACAGGTATTACCGCACGCTCTTTATTTCCGGTTACCCCAGATTTGTAGGTGCAAACTGGCTTTCTCCGGTTATTAACTTTGAAAACACACTTGATATTTCCATGTTTTATTATCCGGTGAAATCTAAAGTTATTTTAGATGATCTTAGGCGCAAAATTACAGAACTGGAAGCCACGACAATGTCTAATCAGAAGGAAGGCAAAATTACAGATCCCGCTGTGGAAGCTGCACTGGAAGACGCGAAAGACCTGCAAGAACAACTGGTTAAGGGTATTGAAAAGTACTTCCAGTTTTCTTTTTACATTACTATTCCAGCAGACAATTTGGATGAGCTTGATAACATAACAGCTAAACTGGAATCTACACTTGGCTCACTTTTACTTATTTCCAAAACTTCCACTTTACAAATGGAAGAAGCTTTTCAATCAACAGTTCCCGCCGGCTTAGACAAACTTCTCGTAACGAGAAACATGGATACTACGAGCCTGGCTACAACATTTCCCTTCACTTCTTCTAATCTTACAATGGAAGAAGGTATTATGTACGGGATTAACAGGCATAATGGTTCCCTAGTGATTTTTGACAGGTTTTCACTGGAAAACGCCAACACCGTGGTTTTTGCTAAGTCTGGCTCTGGTAAGTCTTATTTTGTGAAGCTTGAGGCTTTAAGACTAATGATTTTTGGTGCAGAGGTTTTGATTATAGATCCTGAAGAAGAATATAGGAATTTATGTGAAGCTGTGGGTGGTAATTACATTGATTTCTCTGTAAGTTCACCATCTAAGATTAATCCTTTTGATTTATCGGGTATTGCTGTTGAAGGAGAAAATGAATTAGGCCAAAAGATTTTGTCTTTGCACACGTTACTTAAACTGATGTTGGGCAATATTTCACCTACGGAAGAAGCAATTTTGGATAAAGCGCTTATAGAAACGTATAGGCTTAAAGGTGTTACCACAGATCCTGACACTCAGCTTTCTAATGAACCTCCGGTCATGGAAGATTTGTACAAGGTGTTGTTAGGTGGTGCCGAGCAGGAATCTAGAGATATGGCTGCCCGCTTGGAAAAATACATAAGAGGTTCTATGGCGGGCATTTTTGATTCCCAGTCTACTATTAATCTAAATAGCAGAATGACAGTGTTTTCAACCAAGAACCTTGAGGACATTTTAAGACCACTGGCATTCTTTATGATTCTAGATTATGTCTGGACTACTATTAAGAAGGATTTGAAAAAGAGGATCTTAATTGTAGAAGAGGCTTGGCACCTGCTACAAAATGAAGATAGTGCAAGGTTTTTATATGGGGTGGCAAAAAGAGCTAGAAAATACTACCTTGGGTTAACTACCGTTTCGCAAGATGTTGATGACTTTCTGCAGTCTGATTATGGTAAGGCTATTGTAACTAACTCCTCTATGCAGTTTCTGTTAAAGCAACATCCTGCTGCAATAGACAGAGTGGCCGAGACTTTCTACTTGTCTGAAGGAGAAAAAAGGTTGCTGTTAGGTGCTGACATAGGTGAGGGTTTGTTTTTTGCCGGGACTAGTCATGTGGCTATCAAAGTTATGGCTTCGGCTGAGGAACATAAACTTATTACTACCAATCCTCAAGAACTGCTCCAACTCAGAGAAGAAAAGGCCGCGCAACAAAAAGTAGCAAATGCCCCTGCTCAAGGACCTGTGTACAAACCTGTTGAGCAGTTGGACGAACAACCGGACAAAAAATTTGTTACCAGCTTAGGTAGTATGCAGCCTGCCCCGCCCCAGATGCCTCTGGGTTCTAATCAGGCGCAAAAAGAGGGCGTAATAGACCTAACTAAACCTTCAGATTTGAGGTAAGTTTTATTAATGCTTTTTATCCTGCATGGCGAGAACGCAATAAAGTCTCGGGATATTGTGCTTCAGTTACAGCAAAAACTGGGCATAGATTCCCGGAAAGAATTCTCTATTGATGATATCTCCCCCAATTTTCTAAAAACTGAGCTTTATTCTTTTGATATGTTTGGCAACCCTCCTCTAATTATTCTTGATGTTTCAACTACAAGAAAAAGGAAGCTAGATGATTATTTTGCAGTGCTGCAAGCTGGCCCGAAGGATGCCGCGATAGTTATTTTTTCATCGGAAAAGCTAAGCAACGCTAACGTGTTTATCAAACAGGCAAAGAGCCTTAAGGCTAAAATAGTTTGTTCCGCAGAAGCGCCCAATTCCAATGTTTTCAAATTTCTGGATGCAGTTTTTAGTGGTAATAGGGCAGCAAGTTATAAAGAGTTGGAGCAGTTGTTGTTAGCCAGGGAGGATCCGTTCAAGCTCTTTTCCATGCTATGTTATGGTCTACGGAATATTGCTTATGCCAAATTCGATTCGGCACGATTTGGCAAGTTTGCGCCTTTTATGAAAGGCAAGCTGGTAAAGCAAGCAGCAAATTTCTCTGAAAATTCTCTTTTGGAAATATATGAGAATTTGTATAAGATGGATGTAGCTATGAAGACTGGCCGAGTTCCTTCTTCTCTGGCGGTGCCGGTAAGTATGGAAAAAATATTATGTTTAAGCCAAAAGTCTACATAAAAGATACATCTTTTGACCCTATTTATAAAACTGTAGATGCCAAATTTTTGTTAAGAACAAAAATCTATCCTCTGGGGTTAACGCTTATTGGCGTTGTGTTACTAGGCTCCCAGGTAATTTTGCCTTTAATACAGTTTAAGACTCAAGACACTATTACTAAACCTGTATCTTCAAGTATTTTAGGTATTGCTAGCGGGTTTAGAGATTTCGAGTTTGCGGAACTTAGTACTCCTCAGACTGCTCAAGCTGATACACATGACCTTACCTTTTTTTATCTCACTATTCCTAAACTTGGTATAGATAATGCAGTTGTAGAAATAAATTCTTCTAGTCTGGATCCGGATGAAAGCCTGGGGCACTATAAAGGATCTGACCTTCCCGGAGAGGTTGGCAATGCCTTTATTTACGGTCATTCCGCCTTAAAATGGTTCTATAATCCCGCAAATTACAAAACAATCTTCTCTACTCTGGATGAGCTTGATATAGGTGATCTGTTTTACATAAATATTGCTGACAGGATTTTAAAATACAAAGTTGAGAGTATGGAAGTTTTACTGCCTGATCAAGTTAATCCTCTTGCCGACGTAAGACCTGCCTTTCTGAATGATTCCACAGTAACATTAATGACTTGTGTTCCGCCTGGAACCAAACTAAAGAGGTTATTAGTAGTGGGAGTACTGGATAACTAATACTTAGTCTTGTTGAGCCTTTTTTTCAAAGTGATTTAACGCGAGTTTTCGTGGGTTTGCCCAGATTACATATACGCCCCAGCTTAATATTACAGCAGAAGCCCCCAGAGCAAGAGTTATAGTAGTTGCGCCTGTAGCTGGTACGCTCGATGTAGTCTCCGTTGTAGCAGCTCCGCCCAATACTACTTTTTTGGCTGTATCAACTTTTTCATTAGCCAGTTGTTCGAACTTTTCTGCTCCTGTAGTTACTGCTAAGGTATCTACTTGAGTTTGCTCTCCTAATACATCTTGTTCTTGCGGAGCTACTTCGTGATAGTTTTCTACCTCCACTGATTCAGCTGAATATGATGTGAGGTAGTAAAAGGCCATGAAAATGCCTAGAGCCGTAATAAATAAGAAAGTGAATGTTTTAAATCCGTTTTTTGCTTGACTGGTGTTCATGTTAGGCAGGTTTTGCTTAGCTATTTTGGCTGAGCAAAAGTTTTCTCCAAAAATTCTATATCAATTCTACCATTAATACGGGTGGTATTTTCAAGTAGTTGTTTTGGTACTTCGGTATTGGCTGTAATAGTGGCATTAATTGTTTTCACTAAGAATATAACTGCCAGCAGCGTTGTTATAGTTAAAGTTAATAAGTATTTCATAGATTTCTGGCTGTCTGATAAATTGTTAAATTTATGTTTGCTCTCATGCCTTCTTCAAAGTTAGCATCTACTTTGTTTACAGTAGTTAATCTATCCAAAGACTCCACGTCTTGTATGAAATCATGTAACTCGGTCAGATTACCGCTTATTATAGTTTCAATGCCTAGTGCGTTCTGATCGCTTTGCTTGGAAACACTAAACTTTTCTACTGCATATCCATGACGTGCTGCGGTTACAAGGAAATCGACGAGGTAATCATCTACTTCTGCACTATAGGGAATAGATTTATCCAGCGCTGCTTTATAGGTGTGGCTTTCTGCAATTAGATTTTTAAGTGTGGCAATGTTTTCATCTTCATTTTGCAAGATTGCATATATTTCCTTATGTTTTCTAAGGTGGGTTATCTTTTGATTTATTCCCTTAACGCCTTGCACAATTCCAAAGTAGCCGAAGAAAAGTATGTTAAAAACAAGTAGTAATGTGAATAATTTTAAGTAATTTACGTAACTTAATTTGATCATCTGAATGTTACATCTATAACCATTTTAAAAACGTTCCGGCCTTTGACAAACTCTGCAGATCTAAGCGTAATGGAACTCACGGTGTCCTCCTTAAAATAATTCGAAATAAGTAAAGCGAAACTTAATGGGGATGGTGCCTCAACTACTGTTGATGCCCCCTTTCCGCTAAAACTGGTTTGTATTAGGTTGGCTTCCGAAGGTATATTTGTTATTACTGTCCTGACAGTATCAGCCATAGGTTTGGTTTGACCGGCAACCTGTTTAAATAGATCAATCTTGTAGATCAAGTTCTGTGCGTCTGCTGCCAATGTCTTGTTAAAAGTTACTGTTTTCTTAAGATCCCAGCTTTTGGTTTCAATGGTTTTTATATGCAAATAAAGGACATAGTTAATACCAAGAATTAACAGAGTTAATGCCTGTATTGCTATTATTACAAACTTGAAATTAGGTAATAGTTTATTTGAGTTACCAAGAAATGGATTCTGCTGATTATCTGATTTAGTGAGTAAATTCTGATCTAGAAGGTTAGGACTTTGAGTTACCTTTTTTTGCGGCTTTTTTGGCAGGTTGTTCGTAGGCAGTAATTTTTTTAGCATATCTAGACTTTAGTCTGTTAGCTTCGTTTTTATGAATAGCCTTTACTTTGGCAGCTTTGTCTAACAGCTTTTGAAAAACAGACTCTTGCTTCTTTAGTATAGCAATATCTTGCCCTTTGGTCTCAAGGTCTTTTTTAAGCTGTTTTTTGGCATCAGCAACTTTTCTCTTCCAGGAGAGGTTATGTTGTCTTTTTCTTAAGGCTTGTCTAACTGCTTTTTCAGCAGATTTTGTATTAGGCATAAAACGCTTGCAATGATAACATATAATCCGAAATGTTCAAAACGCAAAATACCATACTATCAGCTGCCGTTGTCCTAGCCTTTTCCGGGGCGGTTACTGCGGTACTTGGTTTGATAAAAGGTAGACTTCTAGTTAGCTATTTTGGTGTGTCTGAAGAGCTTAGTATTTTTTATACTGCAGATAAAGTGCCGAATATGGTTTATTCACTTTTGGTGGTGGGTATATTTTCTACAGTATTTATACCGCTATTTACCGAAAAAGTACTTTCCAGCAAGGAAGCCTCTTGGCAGTTTGCTTCTCAATGCATTAATGTTAGTGTTGCTTTTTTCATGTTATTAGGTGGCACTCTTTTTATTTTAGCTCCTTTAGTTATAAGACTCTTGTCTCTAGACAAATTTACACCTTCAGGGATTGCTTTGGGTGCCAATTTAATGCGGCTGATGCTTGGCGCTCAGCTGCTGTTAGTTGTAAGCAGCATTTTTACCAGTATGCTGCAGTCTTTAAAGTATTTTGTAGTCCCTGCTATAGCTCCTGTTGTCTATAACCTGGGTATGCTCCTGGGGACCATTTTCCTTTCTGACAGATTTGGAATCTATGGCCCTGCTCTGGGGGTATTGTTAGGTGCACTTTTCCACTTACTAATTCAGCTACCGTTACTTAAGTCTCTGTCTTTTAAATGGGTACCCACCTTTACTCTAAAAGATGGTATGCGCAGCATTTTAGTGTTGGCTCCTTTTAGACTATTAAGCGTGTTAATCGCTAATGTCATTTCTGTAATAGAAAACACTTTGGCTATTTGGATTTCAACATCTTCAGTAGTTTTCCTAAAATACGCTAATACCTTACAGTTTTTTCCCATTAGCTTTTTTGCTGTCTCATTATCTGCAGCGTTACTACCTGCACTTTCAAGCAAGGCTTCTAATAAAAAGGAATTTAAGCGCATTTTTTTAACTTCCTTGCACCAGATGTTTTTCTTGATTATTCCCGCCAGTGTGATGTTGATTATTTTAAGAGTTCCCATAGTTAGGCTTATATATGGTGTTTCCAACTTTCCCTGGGAGGCTACTGTAAAAACGTCTTATGTTCTGGCGTTTTTTGCTTTGTCTGCTCTTGCTCAAGGTAGTGTTTATTTATTAACTCGCGCTTTTTATGCGCTTAAAGACACGGCTACCCCAGTTAAAGTAAGTATTGTTACTCTAGGTGTTAACGTTTTGTTATCTCTGTTTTTTATAGGTGTGTTAAAGTGGGGAGTTTGGGCTATTGCACTTTCCTTTTCCATCATGTCTTTTATAGACTTTATGGCCATGCTTTATTTGTTGGCAAAAAAATTAGGTGGCTTTACCCTTTCAGACTTGCTAATTCCCTTTACGAAAATTAGCTACAGCGCATTATTTATGGGAATTTTACTGTACATTCCCTTAAAACTTCTAGACGAATTGGTTTTTGATACTACTAAAACAGTCAATCTACTCTTACTAACGGGTATTGTGTCTATTGCAGGTCTTGCTTCATACCTATTTTTCACGAAGTTATTTAGGGTAGAAGAGATACGGCTTTTTTATTCGGCTTTGGGTAGAATTAGGTGGAAATTGTCTAATAGGCCTGGTGTTGTTACCAGTTTGTCTGAAGAGTAAGAAAAAATGTATAATCAGCTTAGATATGTTTAATCTGCCCGATAAAAAGCGTGCACTAACAATTCTGGTTTCTTTTTTTGCAGGGTTGTCTCTTATTTTATTTATTCTTGATAAACTTTTTGTAGACACTTCCAATGATTCTATTGTGCTGGATGCGCCGGTTGATATTGTTAAGGATGCTTACGAAGGCCGAATTACCTATATAAACCCAAACTTTTATCCTGAGGACGAAATAACCTATGCTCTGACTTCATCAAGGGGGGATAGAGTGATACTACTAAAAGCTGATGATGACAAGCTTACAGTAGTCGAGGGGCTAAACGTGAAAGTTTATGGTACATTATCAAGAACCTTAGACAACAAAGAAGATGTATTGATAGTTAGTGAGGTAGTCATAAATAATGTCACAGATTGAATTTAAAGAAGTAACAAAGAAATACGAAGATGTTGTAGCCTTGGACAAGGTAACTTTTCAGATAGATCGAGGGGAATTTGTATTCCTGATAGGTCCTTCCGGCGCGGGCAAATCTACCCTTATTAAACTACTTATTCGTGAGGATGTGCCTACCTCAGGCGAAGTGTTATTTGACAACATAAATGTCTCTTTAGTGGAAAAAAAAGCTATACCCGAGTTACGTAGACGAATTGGGGTAGTTTTCCAAGACTTTAAATTACTAGATTCGAAAACTGTATTTGAGAATGTAGCTATTGCGACAGAAGTTGTTGGTTGTCCTGATGATGTTAAGTGCGAGCTGGTTCCTAATGTTTTAAATATGGTGGGGTTACTTGGTAAAAAGGATAGATTTCCCTATCAGTTATCCGGTGGAGAAAAACAACGTGTGTCTATTGCGCGCGCCTTGGCACACGAGCCGGATGTATTAATTGCAGATGAAGCTACAGGTATGATTGATCCTCAATCTTCCAGTGAAATTATGGAAATTCTGGAACGCATTAATTTGCTTGGCACTACTGTTTTAATGGCCACACACAATGATGCCATTGTGAACAAATTAAAGAAACGCGTAGTAAAAATGGATAAAGGTGCTATTAAGTCTGATAAAAGAGGAGCTACTTATGACGAATAATGCTATAAAAAATTTCTGGGCAAACTTAAAAAGAGAAAAGCTATTAGCTGTTACGAATATAATTGTTATTACAGTAAGTTTTCTGTTGTTGGGTGTTTTTTTGAGTATTGTCTTTGTTTCTCAATCTACGCTTAAGTATCTGGAAAACCAAGCTCAGGTTACTGCCTTTTTCAAAGATGATTTTACAGAAGAAAACATATTAAACGTGAAGGAGGGTTTAGAACAAGATGAGCGGGTGTTGCAGATAGACTATATTTCCAAAGAGGCCGCATTTAAACTCTTTACGGAGCTTAATAAAGATGAACCTGTTTTAATAGAATCTATTTCAGCTGATATCTTGCCGGCTAGTTTGGAAATAAAGACTAAAGATGTTGATGACTTAGCTACTCTTGCTTCCGAGCTTGCTGCAGTTGATGGGGTTGAAGATGTAAAGTTTTTTGAAGATGTGGTGGAAAAATTTAAGTCCGTTAGCACGGTTGCTTACATAATTGGCATTGCCCTAGTTGTTATGTTTCTGATTATTTCCTATTCTGTAGTTTTAGCCACACTGCGAACAACCATAACATCTAAGGGTACTGAACTTGAAATTCAGCGCTTAGTTGGTGCTTCTGACGCTTATATCAAGACACCCATTATCTTACAGGCACTGTTTTATGGAGTTATTTCCGGTGTGCTTGCTTCAGTTGTTCTAGTAAGTTTAGGTATAGTTTTATCCGGGTCGGGTCTTTTTGGTAATGGCCTATTAGTGCCGTTTTTACCAAATACTGCAATACCCTTTAGCCTGTTTTCAGCAGTAATAAGTGTGCTAATCATAGTTTCCGGGATTGTTCTAGGATACCTTGGCAGTGCCACTGCGGTTAGAAAATATTTAAAGTACTAAATCATGAGATTAAAACTGGCCCTTTTTGTTCTATTTACAGCATTGTTCTTTTGTGTCTTTGACATTGGCGCATTTGCCACAACGGAAGATGACAAACGAGCAGAAGAATTAAGGGAAAAAATTGAAGAGCTGGAAGAAAAAATCGATAACCTGCGTGATGAGGAGTCTTCTTTGCAAAAAGAAATCAACTCCCTTGATAGCCAGGTAACACTTACCGAATATAAGGTACAGAATGCGATTTATGCTATTGCCGCAACTACAAAAGAAATAGAAGAGCTTGCTCAGGATATTGTAAGTTTGGAAGATCGCATTATAAAGCTGGAGAATTCTATTGATGTTCAGGAAGAAGTTTTAGGCAAGCGAAAACGAATTTATTACAAAGTGGAAGAGAGTACCCCGCCTGATGTGGAACTTCTCTTATTTTTAATAAGTCCGGATGACTTAAATACCAAACTAAAGAAAAACACCTATTCCAGAATCTTGCAAGAACGTGACAGTAAACTAATTAGTGAAATGAAAGTCACTAAAAACGCTTATAACAGACAGCGTGAGCTATTTGAAGAAGCAAAAAAGAAAGAAGAAAGCTTGAAACAAAGGCTAGAGCAGGAGAAGGCGAATTTAGAGACTTATAAAGCCGAACTTGATAAACGCAAGATAGAAAAAGAGCATTTGCTTAGTGAAACCCAGAATAATGAAGTAAAGTATCAGGAATTACTTCGCAGAGCCCGGGCGGAGCTTGACGCTATAGAAAATATTGTAAGAACCATTACGTTTGAGGATGGTGATTGGGTGGAAAAAGGTGACCCCATTGCATTAATGGGCAATACGGGTGCTCCAGATTGTTCCACTGGAGCCCATTTACACTTTGAGGTACGAAAAAATGGTGTGGTAGTGAATGCTGAGAATTACCTTAAGCCAAAGAGCCTTTATGTTAGTGATTATTCTTCCGGAACAAAGACCATAGGTACAGGTGATTGGGATTGGCCCATGAAGAATATGCAAATAACTCAGCGGTTTGGGCAAACCCCTTGGTCTTGGTGGTATGCTGGGGGTGTTCACGCAGGTATTGATATGGTTTCCACTGATATAACTATTAGGGCTCCTGCTGAAGGTATTCTGGTACAGGGTAACATGGGCTGTGGAGGCTCGGTTATAAAGTATGCCGCTATTGACCATGGTGATGGACTTATCAGCTATTATTTGCATGTGCAATAATATATTCTAGTTTAACTAGAATATACCGGCTTGAAACTTCCAATAAACTAATGTACATTAGTTTGTATGCAAAAGCTACTACCTCTGTTTTTGTTGCTGTGCTTTATTCCCAAAGTATGGGCTCAAACTTATTTTGATTTCACTGTTGATAATAACTTAGCCTCCTCTGAAGGCATTATCGAAGTAAAGCTAAACTACAATCTTAAAGATTACGCCCCCGAAGAATTTCGTGTTAGACCTAAAGTAGCTGTGGGGGAAATTTATATCTGGGATTATGCCACTAACAGTTGGATTTATGGTTTCTCTAACTGGAATAAGCTGCCTACACTTACAGAAAATACTAGAGTAAAGCTAGCTAATGTTACAGAAAAAACCCAGCTATACTTTCAGCTGCTGGATACTAATGGGTTTATGTATGAAACTCCCAAACGGGATATCTGGCCATTTGCCTACAAGCACGACTATTTTACTCGGCTAAATGCGGGAATTACTACAGGTGCTACTACAGACGAAGAGGTAACCATATCCACAGCGGATGAGCAGGCAATTTCTTACCCCTTGCCTTCTCCGAACGTAGCTAGAGATTATTTATGGTTAGGGTTAGGTGCCTTTGTAGCCACATCTGTAGCAAGCTTTCTATACTTTCGGTTTAAAGACAATGCTAAAATACAGCAATGATTAAGCTGAAAAACTGGCTGCCCGCTATTTTAGTTATGCTATTTATGTTTTGGTTGGCCTCTATTCCTGGGGATACTGTTCAGGCAGTGGGGCTTGGCAAAGAGTCTTACCATATTAACGGTCACTTCTTGGTATTCATAGTACTTGGATTTGCTTTATATAAGGCCACTAAGAGTTTAGGCAAGACATTAATAATTGGTATTAGTTATGGGTTACTTAATGAATGGTATCAACGGTTTGTGCCTGGAAGAACTTCCGGGTTATTTGATGCAGGTGTAAATAGTTGCGGAATCCTGCTTTCCGTTTTGATTTTGTGGAAGTACTTACAAAGTCTACCAACGAAACTAAAGATTTGGCTTTTGAACTAGCTAAGAAGTTAAAGTCTGGCGATGTGCTGGCCTTGTATGGCGATCTGGGTTCTGGGAAAACAACATTCGTGCGGTATTTAGTGGAAGCTTTAGGGTTTGGTTGCCGAGTGCAGAGCCCCACGTTTGTACTATTAAGGAAGTATATGGGTGGTAATGGGGCGATTAAGTGTGTTAATCATTTGGATTTATACAGATTAGTTTCTAAAGAAGAATTAAGTGATTTAGGACTCACCGAAGTTTTTACCGAGCAAGGTTGTATTACTGTAATAGAGTGGCCTGAATTGCTGGAGGAATACTTGCCGGAATCTACGCTTAGGCTTAGTTTTGAATATGTTGATGAGTGCTCCAGGAGGATATATGTACAAGATAGTAATTGATGCTACAGATAGATTTAATAAAAGTGTTAGTTTGCTGAAAGATGATCAGCTAATAGACGCCAAAGCTGGTGATATAGATATAGTTTCTGTTATTAAGGATTTATTGGAAGAGCATAGGTTGGTTTTGGGGGATATTGAGTGTCTGGAGGCTAACGCGGGGCCGGGGTCTTTTACTGGAATTAAGGTTGGGGTGACGATAGCTAATGTGTTGAATTGGGCACTTGAGAAGAACTGCCCTGTTATTGAACCGGAGTATGGTAGAGCCCCGAATATTTCGGAGAGGAAGAAGAGGTAACTACTACTAACAACTAACATGCACTTTATATGTTTGCCCGCCGTAGGGCGGGTCATCCTGAGCGAAGCCTTCGCGTAGCGAAGGATCTGGGATAAGTACAGCATTTAGTGACTCTTTAATATCGGATTCCTATCCTTGATTATGTCCTATTATATTTATATAGTGGCCAGTTTTACCAAAGTTATATACATTGGAGTTACAAATAACCTGGAAAGAAGAGTTTTCGAACATAAAGAAGGCAAAGTGGCTGGTTTTACGAAAAAGTACAGATGTCGCAAATTGGTGTATATGGAGGAATATGCTGACATAGCACAAGCATTGGAGAGGGAGAAGCAGCTGAAGGGGTGGAAACGATATAGGAAAGTAGACTTAATTGAGTGTTTTAATCCTTTGTGGCGAGATATGAGTCTCTCCTAGAACAGATCCTTCACTTCGTTCAGGATGACAGGTTTGAAACGTTTAGAATTACATTTTTAGTTTCCGTTTGGAGGCGAGGTGCTTTAGTTGTCATCTGCCCATTGATAGTGCAATGGACATAGTAAGGTCTTAAGTTAATTGTTAATCGTTAATAGTCAATCTATAGTATAATTTCCTTATTATGAAAATAATTGTCACCGGCGCTGCCGGATTTATAGGTTCCCATTTAGCCGAAAGACTCGTTTCTCTAGATCATCAGGTTGTTGGAATTGACTGTTTTACGCCATACTACGATAGAACTCTTAAAGAGCTTAATGCTAAAGATATCAAGGCTAAAGGTGTTGAGCTGCTGGAGCTAGACCTTAGCAGAGATAACTTGTCTGCAGTTGTGTCCGATGCAGACTTTATTTTCCACTTGGCTGCGCAACCCGGTATTTCTGCTCAAACTCCGTTTGATGTATATCTTACAAATAATTTTATAGCGACATACAACTTACTAGAAGCATCTAAACCCAGTGCCACCTTAAAGTGTTTTTTTAACATTGCCACTTCTTCGGTTTATGGCGCAGATGCCACTTGCCCCGAAACCGAACCGCCACAGCCAACTTCCTATTATGGTGTAACTAAGCTCGCTGCCGAGCAATTAGCCCTCTCTTATTATCGAGACAAAGGTGTACCGGTAAGTTCCTTGAGATTATTTTCAGTATATGGAGAAAGAGAGCGCCCGGAAAAACTTTATCCTAAGCTCATTCGAAGCATGTTTGAAGACAAACCTTTCCCATTGTACGAAGGCAGTGAGCAGCACTTAAGAAGTTATACCTATGTAGGCGATATTATCGATGGTTTTGTTGCTGCGTTTGATAACTATGAAAAGTGTCTAGGTGAGGTATTTAACATTGGTTGTGATACTGCGATAACTACAGGAGAAGGCATCGCAATTGTAGAGCGACTTATGGGTAAAAAAGCTATTATTGATAAGCAACCCAAGCGCCCTGGCGACCAACTAAAAACGCATGCCAACATTGCCAAGGCACGCAGTTTGCTTAATTATGACCCGAAAATATTACCTGAGGAGGGCTTGGCTAAGGAAGTAGCCTGGTTTAAGGAGAAATTCTATGCCGGAAGATAAACTTATTTCCATAGTTATTCCTTGTTATAACGAGGAAAAAAACATTGATAGAACTATTGATGGACTATTGGCCATTGCAGAGGCTAACAAGCTGCGCATGGAAATTATTGCCGTTAACGATGGTAGTAAAGATGATACTTGGAAGGTAATTTCACAGATGGCGCAAAAAGATCAAAGAGTTAAAGGTATAAATCTTATGGGGAATTTTGGCCAAAGTGCTGCTTATATGGCGGGGTTTGATGCTACTACAGGGGATTATGTTATTACCGTAAGTGCAGATCTAGAAATTCCTTTGGAGAATGTAGTAAAAGTACTTGAGTATTTGGGTGATGGCTATGATTTTGTAAACACACATAGAGTTGGCAGATGGAATGGTGAAGATAGTTCCAGAGCTGTAAAGAGCGGTATGGCCAATAAGATTATTGCTAAAGTATCTGGGGTACATATGCTAGATAGAGGTTCTGGTATGAAGGGCTTTACTCGTACGATTATTGATAATCTTAGGCTTTATGGTGAAATGCATAGATTTATTCCTGACTATGTTTCTATGTACCGGGCTAAGATGGTGGAATTTGAAGTTGAATTTAAAGACAGAGATTTTGGTGAGTCTGCTTACAAAGGGAATAAACGTACAATAAAGGTATTATTGGATATTTTAACGCTAGGATTTATGTTGTACTTTGCTAGAAAGCCTTTCTATACGATGCCGGGGAGGTTGTTTGGTTTTACGGGCGCTGTTATTTCCGGTATTGGCGGCATTCTAGCCCTTTATTTGTTATTACTAAAACTTATGGGAGAAAGCATTGGTAATAGACCCTTGTTGAGCTTATCAATAGTAATGGTTATTGTAGGTTTGCAGTCTTTGATGATTGGGTTAATCGGTGAACTAATGGCTCGCACTTACTTTGAATCTTCTGGCCGCAGGACATATGTGGTTAGGGAAGCAGTTTAAACTTTATGACTAGTCTGCCTGACTACATAACAAAATATCTGTGGGACACAGACTTAAATTCGCTAGATCAAACCCAGCACTCAGCTTTTATTATTGAGCGCGTTCTTGAATTTGGTGATATGGATGCGATTAAATGGGTAGATGCCACATATCCTAAGGAAGTAATATTAGATGTGTTAAAGTGTTCCAAGCGCCTATCTGCTAAAACCGGTAACTTTTTTGCCCTTTATTATCAAGTTCCTAAGGAAGAACTTTTGTGTATCCGGAAGCCCTTTACCCAAAGACAAAACAGGTTTTAGAGAGTTTAGCCTCTGCTGCTGTTCTAGATGCCTTTTATCTGGCCGGAGGTACTGCGCTTGCTTTACAGGTGGGGCATAGAAAATCAATAGATCTGGATTTTTTTGCAGTAGATTTTCCAAAAAGGGAACTGCTATTGCAAGAACTTGCGCCATTTGGTCCCAAAATAATCCAGGAAGCTGCCGGTACACTCGATACATATATTGCAGATGTAAAAGTAAGTTTCTTGCAGTACAAATACGTTTTGCTGAATGAACCGGTTATGTTTAATAATGTTAAGCTTGCGTCTGTGCTGGATATCGCATGTATGAAACTGTCTGCAATTTCCTCTAGGGGTACTAAGAAGGATTTTGTTGATTTGTACTATGTTCTAAAGAAGTATCCCCTTGAGAGTATCTTAAGCGCTTTTGAAAAAAAGTTTGCGGGCGTTTCGTATCAGAGGTCAAGTATCTTAAAATCTTTGGTTTATTTTGATGATGCGCAGGCAGACCCAGAGCCAGACTATTTAACTGCAACTGATTGGGCAAAGGTACAGACAGCTATTATAGCCGAGACGCAACGCTTGCTGTACTAGCTCCTAAAAAACTTTTCCCAAATTCTGCTACAATCCCTTTGTCATGAATCAGCAGCACATTAGGAATTTTTGCATTATTGCGCATATAGATCACGGTAAATCCACGTTAGCAGATAGATTTCTGGAATTAACGGGTACTGTGGAAAAAAGGGTCTTGAAAGAACAGACCTTAGATTCTATGGATCTTGAACGGGAAAAAGGTATTACCATCAAGCTTAAGTCTGTCCGCATGGCTTACGAAACTAACGGTCAAACTTACCAACTGAACTTAATAGATACTCCTGGCCATGTAGATTTTTCTTACGAAGTATCGCGTTCCCTTGCCGCGTGTGAGGGCGCTGTATTGGTTGTAGATGCCACTCAAGGTATTCAAGCTCAAACAGTTTCTAATGTATATAAAGCTATTGATGCGGGTCTAAAGATACTTCCGGTTTTAAACAAAATTGATGTTAAGCAAAACGAAGCGGATAGGATTGCTAAAGACTTATGTGACACTTTTGGTTTTAAGAATGACGAAATTTTAAAAGTTTCTGCCAAAACTGGTGAAGGAGTAGCACAGCTCTTAGAAGCTATTGTGGCGAAAGTTCCAGACCCAAGTGGTAACACAGCAGGTGTTGCGCGCGCTCTAATTTTCGATACTTTTTATGATGAGTATTTAGGTGTGGTTGCGTCTATTAGAGTGGTGGATGGGGAATTTAGCGCTTTTAATCACACTGTACACTTTTTGGCGGCTGGCAAGGCTTCAGATTTTCAGGAAGTTGGCATTTATACGCCTGCTAGGAAAAGAGTAGAAAAACTAGTTGCCGGAGAGGTTGGTTATATTGCCACAGGTCTGAAAGATATTAAAGCTGTGCATGTAGGTGACACAATTGCTGCTGAGCAGTCAGCAGAGCCTCTGCCTGGTTACAAAGCGGTAAAACCGTTTGTGTTTGTGTCTATTTTTCCTATTGATAATGATAAGTTTCCACAGCTAAGAGATGCTTTGGAAAAACTTTCTTTGTCTGATGCTTCTTTTTCTTTTGAACCCGAGTCAAGTAGTGCCCTTGGTTTTGGTTTTAGGTGCGGCTTTTTAGGGCTTTTGCATGCAGATATTGTGCAAGAAAGACTAGAGCGGGAATACAACCTTGCGTTAATTTCCACAACACCGATGGTGGAATACAAAGTTCTTACTACTTCTAACGAAGAAGTGTTTGTAAAACGCCCTGCAGAACTGCCTGAAATCACGCGCATTCAAGAAATACAAGAGCCGTGGATTTTACTTACCATTGTTTCCCCTGCAGAATATGTTGGCGGGGTAATAACTCTATGCGAAAAAAGGCGGGGAGTGCTGCGCAAAATGGACTACCCTTCTGAACAGCGCGTGGTGTTTGAGTATGAATTACCATTAAGTGAACTGGTTTTTAACTTTTTTGACGATTTGAAAACTGTTTCTTCCGGTTATGCCAGCCTTGATTATGAATTCCTAGATTATCGCCCGGTTAAAGCTGTTAAGCTTGATATTTTGGTGCACGGTTCTGCTGTTGAACCGCTTTCTAAAATTGTACTTAAGGATAGTGCAGAGGAAATTGGTAAAGAACTTATTCATAAACTAAAAGATATTCTGCCAAGACAACAGTTTAGAGTATCTTTGCAAGCTGCTATTGGCGGTAAGATTTTGGCCAGAGAAGATATTCCTGCGATGCGTAAGAATGTGTTAGCAAAGATGTCTGGCGGGCACAGAGAACGCAAAGACAAGTTGCTGGAAATCCAGAAAGAAGGTAAGAAACGTATGAAGAGGCTTGGCAGTGTGGATATTCCTCAAGAAGCCTTTAGACAGATATTAAAGACTTAGATTTTGTGACCACGTGTACTCTTTCCAGCCCTGCTTTGATTTGCATCAAGCTTTCCATAGCGGTTGTAATGCTATTTAAAAAGCCTTGGGACTGATTGGTGTAACCAATAATAAGTACCAGGTCCGAAATTTGTTTAGTGCCGTGCACAATATCTTTAACTACCAAGAACACTACGAAGAAATTAAAGACTGCAATTAAGTTTTGAGCAGAGATCCACCCCAGCGCCCAAACTCTAACTACTCTTGCCAGAATCTTAAGCAGTTCCACTGCCTGGTGTACCACATGGTTTGAAATTAGTATCTGTGAAAAGTAGTGTTCTTTGGCCTTGTCTAATTTTTCAAAGTGCTTTTCGTAGATTTTGGCAAAGATTCTTGTTGTAAAGATATATACAGTGATCAGCGCAAGTTCCAGCAAAAATATCTTTTTATCTATGAAGAATAAAATAGTTGGTACCGAAATAAAATTTATTACTGCACCCATGCCGCTGTCTCTGGCAAACACTATAAAGCCTCCAATGGCGTCTGTTAAGTTGCGAATGGCCTGAATTATTTCTTTTCTGTCTTCTCCTATCGGGTCAATAAAGCTTATTAAAGTTTTTTGAATGTTCATGATGGCTTCTTCTGCATAAACTGCAATTTTTGCTTTAGCAACCAGTCTCAGCGTATTCTCGCAAATGAGAATAATGGCAAAAATCATGAAAAATTCTATCACCACAATAAATTCCTGATGAGTTTCCAGCGCCGAGATACCTCTGGAAAAAATATAAGTGGTAATTAAGGGACCTGCAGTGCTGACGATGATCATGATGAACCAGAAAAGCAGGCGGGGTTTTTTTAGTGCGGAAGTGATGATGTTTTTCAGGGCAGCCTCTTTCATGGTAAGTATAGTATACAGAATTTAGCTTCTAGCTCCCAGCTACTGGCCTTTGGCGGGAAGCAATCAACCATGACCTATAACCTTGGGGCTCGTCCCAATATGTCAATTGCATATTCTGTTGCTAGGTTGCTGAATTCTATTGTTTTTGGTGACGATTTTTGAGGACGGTCCTCAGTACCAACCCTCCATTCCTCTTACTAACAGTGTTTTCGGGAATTTTCACCAGGACCGTCCTGAAACCACCCGCTATCCTTCTTGACTCTATTAGCACTCATGGTATATTACTGATAACATGTTATCCGAACGTCAGATACAGCTCTTAGAATACATTATCAAAGAGTATATTTCCTCTTCCGAGCCTGTTGGTTCCATTGCGCTAGTTCAAAAATATGAGTTGGATTTTTCCGCTGCCACGGTACGAAACGAGATGGCGGCTCTCTTACGTGAGGGTTTCTTGGAAATGTTGCATTCATCCTCGGGAAGAGTTCCAACTTCAGCTGCTTACAAATACTTTCTAAATGAATTAATGCAAGAAGAGGATTTTCCAGTACTACAAGAAGTTGCCTTAAGGCAGCGATTATGGCCTCATAGGTTTGAATTCCATAAATTATTAAGAGAAACAGTAGTTACACTTGCGGATATGACCAAACAGCTCACTTTTGCTACCGTAGACAGTGGTGAAGTTATCCCGGCTGGTATGTCTAATATGCTTGAAAACAGAGAATTCTGGGATATTGATGTGGCTAGAGCGGCTCTTCATTTACTTGATAGGTATGAGTTATTAGAGCAGGTTTTTGATAAAACCCCTACGGAAGACGGCAGCGTGTATTGCGTAATTGGGGAAGAGCTCGGTGATGCTAATTTAGCACTGTGCTGCTTATTGTATTCACCTTTTAAGACAAACAAAAAGGCTGGTACAGTTTGTGTGTTGGGGCCTGCTCGTATGTATTACCCCAGTATTATTCCCACTTTAAGATATACTGCGGGGCTTATCAAAGAAGTTAGTTCATTTTAATAAGGGCACATAAAGCTATGACGGATGACACAAAAAATACAACTGAAGACGCTCAACAAGTGCTGCGACAGCAGCTTGAAGAGCTGGATTATAACTGGAAGCGGGCGTTAGCAGATTATCAAAATTTGCAAAAGAGATTTGAGGAAGAAAAAGAGCAGGTTGTAACCTTAGCGAATATGAGTTTATTATCCGGACTAGTGCCTATTTATGATAATTTGCTTATTTTACAAAAGCACACTACCGACAAGGGTTTGGAAATGATAGTTAAAGAGTTTAAACAGCTACTTACAGATTTCGGGTTGGAAAAACTTGATGTGTTGGGGAAGGATTTTAACCCTGAAACTATGGAAGCAGTGGAAGTAATTGAAGGAGAGCAAAATAGGGTAGTGGAGGTTGTGCAAAATGGTTATTTGTTAAATGGCAAGCTGCTTAAGCCCGCACGTGTGAAGGTGGGTGGCAAGCCTGGAACTGATTAGTTATTTTAGTTAGTGCATTAAGCACGTTTTATTAAGGAGTTACTATGGCAAAAATTGTAGGCATAGATTTAGGAACAACAAATAGTGTGGTTGCTGTGATGGAAAGCGGCCAAACAAAAGTTATTCCAAATGCTGAAGGTAGCAATACTACACCTTCGGTAGTAGCGCCTGCGGCTAATCTGGTAGGAATTCCTGCCAAAAGACAGCAGGTGGTTAACCCAAGAAATACTATTTTTAGTATTAAGAAGTTAATGGGAAGAAAATATTCAGACCCGGAAGTTCAGGAACTTAAAAAAGATTATCCATACGACATTGTTGAAGGACCCAATGGCTTAGCTTGTGTGGAAGTGGAAGGTACTGTTTATACCCCGCAAGAAATTTCCGCTAAGATTTTGGCCAAACTTAAAGCGGATGCAGAAAAGTTTTTAGGTCAAACTATAACCGATGCGGTTATTACAGTTCCGGCCTATTTTAACGATGCACAAAGAAACGCAACAAAAGAAGCTGGGAAAATTGCCGGTTTTAATGTGCGTAGGATTATCAATGAACCTACAGCGGCTTCATTAGCTTATGGATTAGACAAGAAAAAGAATGAAAAGATTGCTGTTTATGACTTAGGTGGTGGTACTTACGACATTTCCATTTTGGAAATTGGAGATGGCGTATTTGAAGTCAAATCTACTAATGGTGATACGCTTTTGGGTGGTGACGACTTTGATAGAAGAATCATTACCTGGTTAATTAGTGAATTCAAGAAAGACCAAGGTGTTGATTTGTCTTCAGACCGGCAGGCGATGCAAAGACTTAAGGATGCGGCTGAGCGCGCAAAGATAGAACTGTCTTCGGTAATGGAGACTGAGATTAATATTCCATTTATTACTGCAGATGCTTCCGGTCCTAAGCACTTGGAATTAAGATTAACCAGAGCCAAGTTGGAAGAGCTAACAGAAGATTTAGTGGAAAAGACTATTGCGCCAATGGAGAAGGCTTTACAAGACGCTGGTGTTTCTAAGAGTGATATCTCGGAAATTGTAATGGTTGGCGGTATGACCAGAATGCCTAAAGTTATTGAAACGGTTAAGGCATTTTTCGGGAAGGATCCCCACCAGGGTGTAAACCCCGATGAAGTGGTTGGTGTGGGCGCAGCTGTGCAAGGTGGTGTGCTTGGTGGTGATGTGAAAGATGTGTTGCTATTAGATGTTACACCGCTTACTTTGGGAATAGAAACTTTAGGTGGTGTGAGTACTCCGTTGATCAAGCGCAATACTACTATTCCAACTTCAGCGAGCCAGGTGTTTAGCACGGCGGCTGATAGCCAGACAAGTGTGGAGATTAACGTGTTGCAGGGTGAGCGTGAGATGGCTGCGGATAATAAGTCTTTGGGAAGGTTTATTTTAGATGGTATTCCTCCGGCGCCCCGTGGTGTGCCGCAGATTGAGGTAACGTTTGATATTGATGCGAATGGTATTTTGAATGTGTCGGCGAAGGATAAGGCTTCGGGTAAGGAGCAGAAGATTACGATTCAGGGCGGTACCGGGCTTGCTAAAGATGAAGTGGAGCGTATGGTGCGGGATGCAGAAGCGCATAAGGCAGAGGATACGAAGAAGAAGGAGTTAGTGGAAGCCAGGAATATGGCAGATACTATGTGCCATGCGGCTGAGAAGGCTTTAAAGGATGCTGGTGATAAGGTGCCTGCAGATGTGAAGAGTGAGGTTGAAGAGAAGGTTAAGGTTTTGCGCGAGGTGTTGCAGACGGCTACCAAAGAGGAATTAACGCAGAAGACGCAGGATTTGTCTGCCAGTATGCAGAAGATTGGCCAAGCTATGTATGGGAATCAGGGTGGCCCGCAAGCCGGCCCAGAAGGCCCACAGGGGGGTGCTGATGGTGGAAGTGATGGTGCCAATGGCAATGATGATGGCCCGGTTGAGGGTGAGGTTGTAGAAGAGTAAGCGTTTTTCTTGGGGGGTACCGCACGGTACCCCCTCATGTTGCATAATTTCCCTAAAACTTATATAAATCAACTATTGTTATGGTGTTCGTTCTAGTTTTCCCTTGAAGGAGGGGACAAAATGGCTAACGCGGAACACGTGGCGATTTTGAGGCAGGGTGTTGAGGCTTGGAATGCTTGGCGGGAGGACAACCCTGATATCATCCCGAATCTTACAGGTATGCATTTGTATTACGCGGAGCTGCAGGGTGTTAATTTGTGCAACGCCCTGTTAGCGGGTGTGCAACTTGTTGGGGCAGATTTAACCAAGGCAATACTGACAGGGGCCTATCTCGAACTTGCCTCTTTGAAAGGGGCCGATCTGACAGGTGCGCATTTAGATCATGCGATTTTAGTCTCTGCCAGTATGCAGGGTGCTAACCTATGGCTGGCTTCTTTGAGAAACGCCAACCTTGTGGAAGCAAATCTGACTGACGCCTGCTTTGGCCGCACTGATGTCCAGGGATCTTCACTGAAACTTGCCGTTTTGACTAAAGCAACAGGTATTATTCCGATTGGCTCTTTTGGTGAAGACGGTCAGCCTGCCTACTCAATGTATTGGCCTGTTCTTGCAGAGGACAAGGCCTCTCCTGAGTTCCGCCATCGGCCGGACCAGGTTATGATATTCATGGGAGATCAGAATCCTATGACCGCGGCCCAGTTCTGTAGCTTTCTGAAGCAACTGGGAACTGATCGTGCCCAGGCCGCAAGTATGTTGCAGATGACCCTGCAGTCGCTTTTCGCCAGCTAAGCGAAGTGACAGTGGCCGCCGTGAGGGTTCAGCTTGTTGGCATGTTGCAACAGGTTCGTATTTCTCGCGGCGGTTTTTCGTTTTTTAAAAACAACTCTAGCCTAGCAATCTGGGTTATCCAGTGCTAAAATACAGCACAAATGCCTAACAACAAAGACTACTACAACATACTCGGTGTACCCAAAAACGCCAGCGACGAAGACATAAAAAAAGCCTACAGAAAGCTCGCGCGGGAGCACCACCCAGACATGGTTGCCGACGCAGACAAAACCACGGCAGAAAAACGCTTTAAAGAAATAAACGAAGCCTACCAAGTACTTTCAGATCCTCAAAAACGCAAAATGTACGACCAATACGGCACAGCCGACCCTGGCTTTGGTTTTGGTAACGCCGGTGCCCAAAGCAGCCGCTATGGACCATTTACCTACACTTACAACACCTCCGGGGGTACACCTTTTGGTGATATTGACCCCTTTGATATATTCGAAGAATTCTTTGGCTTTAGGGGCTTTAATTCCCAAAGACAGAAAAAAGGCAAAAACTTACACTACGAAATGCGCGTGGAATTTGCAGAAGCTGTCAAAGGCGGTGAGCGCACTGTAAATGTGGAAAGCGGCAAGCTTACTGTAAAAATACCCGCGGGAGTACGTAACGGCACTGAGATGCGCTTCCCCGGCAAAGGTATGCCAGGAGCCACTGGTATGCCTCCAGGCGATTTGTTTATCACTTTTAGGGTAACTATCCCGGAACCTTTTCAACGCATTGGTGACCATCTTGGCGTAGGCGTAGAAATAGATTTTGTACAGGCTAGCTTGGGGGACGTGGTAGAAATCCCGGTAGTAGACCCGGGTAAAACTAACGGTGTTGGGAAAGCTAAGCTTAAGATTCCTGCCGGTACTCAGCCGGGCACTCAGCTTTTAATTAAAGGTAAGGGTATGCCCAAGTTTAATAGTAATAGTAGGGGTGATGTTATTGTGCAGGTTTTTGTGAAGATTCCTAAGAAGCTCTCAAAGCAACAGAAGAGGTTGTTGGAGGAGTATAGGGAGTTGTGACTACTAACTACTAACATAGCCCTTATAAGGAGTTTCCTGTAAGTTGTTAGAAGTCAGCAGTCAGTCGTTAGTCGTTATCTCACTCCGCCATCATCAGCGCGACTTCTACCAGCCTATGCGAATAACCCCACTCATTATCGTACCAAGCCAAAACTTTCACTAAGTCGCCATCTACCACTTTAGTCATTTCCAAATCCACAATAGCCGAGTACGGGCTTCCGATAATATCCGAAGACACAACTGGCTCTTCTGTTATAGCCAAAATATTTCTGTACTGCGGTTGCTTAATTGCTTCTTTAAACGCATCGTTCACTTCCTCTACCGAAGTCTTTTTTTCCACCAGCATAGTAACATCTGCAATAGAGCCGGTAATGATTGGTACTCTAATTGCTAAGCCGTCAAATTTGCCTTTTAAGTCTGGAATAATTTCGGTGGTGGCAATGGCCGCCCCCGTAGTAGTAGGCACCATGTTATATCCGCCCGCTCTAGCCCGTCGCAAGTCGCTACTGCCTCTTTCAGGAGGCCCATCCACAATATTTTGGCCGGCAGTTAAAGCATGAACAGTAGTCATAATAGACTTGATGATTTTAAAGTTAGAGTGCATCACCGACACAACAGGCGATATACAGTTAGTGGTGCACGACGCGTTGGAAATTATATTCTGTCCTAGGTACTGGCTGTCATTTATCCCTTTTAAGAACATCTGCACATTGCCTTCGCCTTTTGTAGGGGCAGATACCACAACCTTATTGGCTCCCGCTTCAATATGTGCTTTTGCCGTGCCGTCTTTTGTGAAAAAGCCGGTACATTCAAGTACTACATCAATACCTAAATCTTTCCACGGGAGTTTTGCCGGCTCTTTTTCGTTTGTTACTACTACTTTTTTACCATCAACAATCAGAGCATTATCTTCTACCGTAACTTCCCGGTTATAAATGCCATAGGCGGTATCGTATTTTAATAAATGGGCTAAAACTTTGGGGTCACATAAATCATTAATAGCTATAACTTCGGCGTCGTTTCTTTCCATTAAAATTTTAAACGAAGCGCGTCCGATTCTTCCAAATCCGTTTATTGCAATGCGGGCAGGCATAGATATCTCCTTAAAACTTATAAATTAGCATCTATCCATTGCTTCAGAAGCTCTTTTGGCATAGCGCCGCTTCTTCGGTCAACTTCTTTGCCGTCTCTTAAGATCACAAATGTTGGAATACCTTTAACTTGATATTCCTCTGCCAATGCGCCTTCGGTTTCTACGTCAACCTTTTTGAATTCAACCTTCCCCTCATACTCCTGTTCCACTTCCTCGAAGATTGGTTTCATCATTTGGCACGGTCCACACCAATCTGCATAAAAGTCTATCACTTGTAACATACAACACCTCCTATAAAATTTTTACCCTCTAATGATAGCATATACATGGCTTTACTTTTTAAAGCTTTGCCACAGGCTAAGGCTGTACAACAGCATAAACAGAGTTAGGTTTAGTGTGGTCATGATTTCAAACGCCCGTAAAGCCATTAAGCCCACAATTCCCGATATAAGTAAGAAGGCTGTTTTCAAACTTTGCCTGTACGCCTTTTTTTCGTTAGTAAAGACCTTGAAGCTTTTTTTTCTGAAGAAGAAAAGGGGTAAGGATATGGTTAGTGACATAGCAACAAGAAAAAGCCCTAAAAACAGCACGATAGTTAGTGCATTATCCGGTTGGTTATGTAAGAGAATTCTAGACCACAACCACCAAAAAAACGTATTGATCAGTATAAGTGTATAAATGAATGGTGGCATCTGTTAAAATTTTATCATTCTATTTATTTGTTAGAATACCCATATGATTTCTATAGAAACTTTTCTTATTGTTGCGCTTGCAGTTGTTGTACCCCTTGGATTAGCCGCTTATTTTTTTTCCAGACAGTTATCAAAATTTAAACAAGACCTATCTAAAGAAAGTGAGGGCCAGAATGTCTTGATGGAATGGCTTAAGGATATGAAATCTTCTATGGATAAAAACACAGATACTTTGGAAAGGCAGCTTGCTACCCAGCGCCAGGCCATGAACCAGCAGACCAAACTTATTTGGGAAAGGCTTGATAATTCTATGGATGTGGTTAGGCAGGTGCAAAAGCAATTGGGAGGTTTACAGGAATTTGGTAATGACATGAAGGATTTGAGTAATATTCTAAAGTCTCCAAAATTGCGGGGCGGGTTGGGCGAACAATTCTTATATGAGATTTTAGCTAATTTTTTGCCAAACCATTTATATAAAACTCAATTTAAATTTAAGAATGGTGAAACGTGTGACGCCATAGTGTATACCGATAAGGGTATTATTCCAATAGATTCAAAATTTCCCATGGAAAATTTTAAGGCTATGTTAGATTCGGCTGACGAAGTTACTAGGGAAAAAGCCAGAAAGGTATTTTTGTCTGATGTGAAAAAGCGCATTGATGAGATTTCCGGGAAGTATATTTTGCCGGAAGAAGGCACTACCGGTCAGGCGGTTATGTATATTCCGTCTGAGAATGTGTTCTATGAGCTTATTGTAAATGCTCCACAGGTGGAAGAGTATGCCAAGCAGAAAAATATTGTTGTCACTTCGCCAAATACATTGTGTTATTTTTTGAAGGTGATTATGGTGGCGTATCAGCAGCATGAACTGGAAAAGCACGCGAAGGAGATTTTACAGTCTTTATCTGGAATCAAGATGGAAGCGAGTAAGTTTGAAGAAGAATTAGGTGTGTTGGGAAGGCATATTTCGAATTCGTATAAGTCTATGGATAATGTTACTTCGAAGTTTGGCAAGCTTTTTGGGAAGATTGAGGGGGTTTCGGCTTTGGGCCAAAAAGAAGACAGGCCCCTTATTGAGTAGTTTTTCACTCAACATGGAGCCTGTTTGCCGTCACTCTTTCTTTCTGCCCAGGTAGTAAACCCCCACAATCAGTACGCATAACGTTACTATGAGGGTCACCAGCTTCTGGTGGAATTCTGGCAGCGAGCTAGTCACGTATTGTGCTAGCCGGTATGTGACTGTTCCGACAAATGCCAGAAGTACCCCTGGGCGGGCGATGTAGCCGCCTTTGATGAGGCTTCCGATCACTTTTTCCAGCAGTTTCGGGTTATAGGTGAGGCCCCAGAAGAGTGGAGTGAAGCCCAGCCCGAACAAGCTAGTTACAACCCCTATTCCGAAAAGACCTTCATTTTTTCCAGAGAATAGGGAAAGTGATCCACCGGCCAGAAGTACCGCCACGAAGACCCAGAATACTGACCTGTACTTTTTCATGTCTCCTCCTTCAGTTGTGATTTGGTGCTTCCGGAGCCGTGGCTATGTAGTAGCCAACAGCGGCGATCGCATGGCACGCAAGCCATACGCATAGCGGTACGAGGAATTCCCGTCCGCTAAAGAGCAACTTAGTGGGAACTATTGCCAGGAACCCTATGGTTCCTACTATGACGAGGACGTTAAGCGTAACCTTACTTGAATGATCCATGATTTTGACTCCTCTAGGTGTTATTGTGATGTTGGTGGGATTATACCCTATAGCGGCAGGTGAGTAAAGAGGGGGTTTGACCTCACCCCCTGTCTTCCTGCGGCAGCCTTTCCCCCTCTCCATGGGCATTCATGGAGAGGGGGATTAAGGGGGAGAGGTGTTATGAGAAACTGCAACGTAGGAGGGTTGGCAGTTAGGAGTCAGTTGTTAACCGTATACCTATACAAACTCTTTCCATCATCTTCCTTTACCATCACATACACCTCTCCATTTTCAGTTGCTCTTGGATTATCGATATTACCAGTTGTGTCACTTAGCTCCAGTAAATCAATATAAGCCAATACCTCTTGTTCCTTATTTATCTTTACTACACCGCTTTGTATCAGAATATGCGGTTCTGAAGAGGTTTCCTTAATAGTCCAATTATAAAAATTACCTTTACTATCTTCGAATCCATTTACCATACCCATACAATTACACCACTGTGTACTCAACCCATTGGGGCAGACATTAGAAAATTCCCAAAATGCACTGCATCCCATCATGAAAAATTCGTAATATTCTTCTTCTCTGTTCTCGAAAAAACCTTGCGGCTCTTCTACATTGTTAACAGACACATTGTAAGAAGTATATGCTTGAGTACAGCCCGTTATCATAAGGTTCCCCTTTTTGCTCATCTTTAATGGCGCCCCCGCTACAAAATAAGTTCTAGGGCCTCCAGCTATTGATCCAAATTCTATTTCATCAGGTATGTCTATGGTTTCAATATATTTTCCTGCTGTTGTATAGTGCAGAATAATTCCCTGAGTCTGCTTATAATCTTCGACATTTTGTATATTAACGAGCTTGTAAATATATATATCATCTTTATCAACTAGAATGCTTCGTAGTGCATACTTTTTTTCACTATGCCCGTAAGGAAGCCCTTGGTCTATTTCTTTTTCATTTCCCTCATCTATAACAAAGCTATTTTTGTAGATGCCGTTTTTATCATATATATAGACAGTTCCTGTAAGCCCATCGAGCAGATATATGTTTCCGTCAGAGCTTATGCTATAGGAGAGCCCATCGTATACCTCGACAACTTCTTCCTTATATGTGCCTATAATATTGGTGTACTGTCTGGTTTTAGTGGCAATTTCTTTTTCCCCATCCCCATATTTCAAAGTCAGCACTTTTGTTTTTGAATAAGTTTCCGGTGTGGGTGGTATTACTATTGGTTCTTCTTGTTTCCCTTCACTTTCTGCGTTTTGCGCAGTTTGTGTTGTAGTGTTTGTTGGAAGATTAGCTTTTGGTAGGTAGAAAGTGAAGTATATTGCCCAAAAGATTCCTGTAGTTATGGTGAAAGTTACAAGTATGTGCTGCCAGTAAACTTTTATGAGTGGTAAGAATTTCATTAGTTAAATTATATAGACTTCCCTTAGCATTTAATAAAATACTAAATTATCAAGAACCTGCGATAAATATTCCTTTGCTTCATCGATTTCGTCTAGTGGGTAATAAGCCATTATATGTACTTTGTAGGGAGGATGTAACTTGCTGTCTTTTTCTACGGGAACTAATACATAGGTATTACCTTTGTTAGTCATATCTACATCTTGATTCTCGCAAAACGTTGTACCACCAATACCGTCTGCCATTTTTGCCACTCTGTCTTGTATGGTGAATTCTACTGGTTCTGCATATTTATAACAGTAACCAAATCCCGTAACCCTATATATAGTGATTCCGATTTCATGCTCCTCTTTTGGTGTCAGGAAAATACCCTGATCGTGATAAAGCTCTGCTTGCCAGGTATTTGGATAGGAAATTGCTATTTTAAATCCTTCATTTGTATAGGTATCAAAAGTGTCACTAGTCTTTGTAATAGAGACATGGTTTTCGGGTTCTCGCATAAAGTTGGCGGCGGGTTCTGTAGTTGGTGCTACTGTTTGTGTTACATTACTTGTTGGTTCTTTTTCAACTGTAAGTAACATATAGCTACCTAAGCCCATTGCTACAACACACAAGCCCCCTAAAGTTATCCAAATAGTCTTCAAGTTGGGAGTCTTGAATGTTAGGTGTTCTGGCTGCTCGCCAATCTCATTCATAACTTAAATAATACACTAATTCTTCAAACCCAGGTCAAACCCGGGACCGTCCCACTATGCCAACTGTGCTTTTTGTTGCCGTAAAGACTAATTATGCTAGTGTTTGGAGCAAATTTTGAGGACGGTCCTCGATAACTTCCCTCCAGATGCCCATACTGCAACAACAAACATGAATTTCTTGAGGACGGTCCTGGGTAACTGCAACGTAGGAGGGTTGGCAGTTAGTTGTTATAATGTCCTGGCCTATGGCAGAGAAAATCCTTATCAACGATGATCAGAAAAAGGCAATACAACACGAAAGTGGCCCTCTTCTCGTAGTTGCAGGCGCAGGCACCGGTAAAACTAGAGTAATAACCGAAAGAATTAAATACCTTGTAGAAAAGCGAAAAGTAGCCCCAAGCGAGCTACTTGCCCTTACGTTCACAGAAAAAGCTTCGGAAGAAATGCTTTCCCGTATTGATACTGCCTTGCCCTTGGGTTACGAAGAGCCTTGGGTTTATACCTTCCACTCCTTTGCAGATAGGTTACTTAGAGAAGAGGGTTTGGAAATTGGGCTAGACACCTCCTACGAAATCTTAAGCTATCCTCAGCAATGGTTGTTATTCAGACAAAATTTGTTTGAGTTTAACCTGGATTATTACCGTCCGTTAGGTAACCCCACAAAGTTTATTTCGGCTATTTTGAAATTTATCTCAAGATTGCAAGATGAAAATATTTCTCCGGAAGAACTTAAGGGTTTTGTGGAAAACACTACTCTTGAAGATATGGACAGATGGCAGGAACTTGCTGATACTTATGAAAGATATACAGAACTCAAAATAAAAAATTCCAAAATGGATTTTGGTGACTTAATAGTTTGGGCGATTCAACTTTTCAAGACCCGCCCGGCTATTTCGAAAAAGTACCAAACCCAGTTTAAGCATGTTTTAGTTGACGAATTTCAAGACACTAACTATGCGCAATATGAACTTATTAAGCTGTTATGTCCGCAAGATATGGGTGACCGCAGTTTGGTTGTTGTAGGTGATGATTCTCAGTCTATTTACAAGTTCAGAGGTGCCGCAGTTTCCAATATTTTAGAATTCCAGAAAGACTATCCAGATTTTGCGATGGTAACTTTGCTGAAAAACTACCGCTCCGGCCAGAAAATTCTAGACGCCAGCTATAAAGTTGTTAAGAACAATAATCCTGATAGCTTAGAATCTAAGCTTGGTATTTCCAAACAACTTGAAAGCCAAGTGATCGATGCAGATGTACCACCAAAAATCATTAAGCTTGCTGATGCTGAAGCTGAAGTAGAGTTTGTAGTATTAACCTTGTTGAATATCTTAGCCAAAGAGCCCGGTTTTACATACAAAGACATCGCTATTCTAGCCCGTGCCAACAACCATTTAGATCCATTTATCCTGGCCCTGCGCAAATACGGTGTGCCATATCAGCTTGTTGGAAATAGAGGTTTATATGATAGAGACGAAGTTAGGGATGTTTTAGCGCTACTAAAAGTATTGGTTAATCCGCAAGATGCTATTAGTTTATACCGTGCTCTAAGTATCGACTGCTTGGGTGTTCCTGCAGAGTCTGTAGGTCACCTTCTTGCTATGGCAAGAGTTCAAAAAGAAAGCTTGTGGGCTGTTACAAAGGCTTCCCGTGATGAGAAAATTCAAGAATTCTGCCAGCTAATTGGGAAATTCTCTGAGAAAATAGCCAAAGCAACTCCGGTAGAAATAGTTTATGAATTAGTTAATTCTATTAATTATCTTGACCAGTTTCTCAAAACAGACACCATTGAAAACGAACTCAGTGTAAGAAACATGGATTTATTCCTAAACGGTATTAAACAATTCGAGGTCAAATTTAGAAAAGATACTAATGAACTTCCTACTCTTGTAGAACTGCTGGACTACTTAGAACTCATGCTTGAAGCAGGTGATAACCCTGCCCAGGCGGAAATTGAAGATGTTGATACTGTAAAACTTCTGACAGTACATGCTTCTAAGGGGTTGGAATTTCCGGTAGTTTTTATGGTTGATTTAATTTCCAGCAGATTCCCAACAAGAAACAGAAGTGATCCTATTGAGATTCCGGAAGAGCTGATTAAAGAAGCCCTGCCCAGTGGCGATGCGCATATTCAAGAAGAACGCAGGCTTTTTTATGTAGGTTTAACCCGCGCTAAAAAATATTTATACTTAACTTTTGCTAATAACTATGGTGGCTTCCGAGATAGTACACCAAGCGGCTTTCTAACTGAAACAGGCTTAAAAATTGAAGAAGTTAATATTGATGATGTCAGAAAAGGTACCAGCCAGCAAGGGTTGTTTGGTGTTTCAACTAAATTTAGAGAAACAACAGTACAAAAAACAGACAACTTTTTTCCAAGTTTCCTTAGCTACACACAGATTTCTATGTATAAAGGCTGTCCGTTGCAGTACAAATATGCATACATTTTAAATATTCCTACACCGCCAAATCACGCACTAAGCTTTGGTATTACTATCCACGAAACACTCAAAGATTTTCACTCCAGGCTTATGTTTGAAGACGTTTCTTTAGAAGCCCTTTATGAAATTTATGCAAAGAATTGGCAACCATTAGGATACCTAAATGAAGAGCATAGGCAACACAGGTTTGAAAGTGGAAAAGAAATGCTCCGCAACTATTTTAACAGTGTTGATAAATCTCAGAAATCGCTGGGGCTGGAAAAATCTTTTAACATTCGTATTGGAGGAAGTAAGTTTTATGGTCGAATAGACCGTATTGTACCTTTTGAAGATGGTGTGGAAATAATAGATTACAAAACAGGTAGTGCCAAATCGCAAAAAGATGTAGATAATGATGACCAGATGGACTTTTATGCTATTGGAGTATTGGAAGCACTTAAGTATAAGCCAAAAAAACTAACGTTTTACTTTTTGGAAGAAAATCAAAAAGTTAGTACAGTGCGTACACCCGATAAGCTGGAAGATACTAAAGAAGAAGTAGCAAGCATTTTGGAAGACATTAAATTGGGTAAATTCGAAGCTAATCCGGGGTGGCAATGTAGTTGGTGTGACTACAAAGGTATTTGCCCCTTTGCTTGGGAAGGCTAAATAGCCATTTTGTTAAACTGCAGTACCTTTTTCAACAGCGGGTTAAACACTCTTGCTTTAGGGGCTGGATACTGCACACTTACTCCGCCAAATTTTTCTTTGAAATGGGCAAAGCCGCCCCAAGTTCCCGTGAAGTTAGGGTATCTGGGGTCATCTTTACCTTCCAGATCTAATATTTCATACCCCCGCTTTTTAAAGAAATCAAACGATTGCCATACTAGCTGGTAGCCTTCTTTACCTTTTCGCCCTACTTCTGTTGTGCCCCCGTGAATAAACCAGATGTTTTTGTTAAAGCCTAGATAAAAATTAGCTCCTGCTGTTTCTCCCTTTGAAGTCTTTGCTACAAGTAAATATGCTTCATCCCTAAATAGTTCTACTTTTTTTTGTAAATCTGCAAAAGGTTGAACGTGAAATCCTTTAAGTTTTCCCGTGGCTGTTAAAATGTTATGGAAATGTCTTAACTGTTCCTCAGCAGGGTTTTGGTAGATTTCTACGGTGGCTTTTTCCCGTTGTGCTCGCCTTATAGAGTATTTCCCGCTACGGGAGATTGCGTTCCATAGCGTTTCCTGTGGTTTCTGCAGTTCTATGAAAATGGTAGACGGTGGTGTTAGGGGAACTGCCGGCATAATGTATCCGTTGGCTGTTAGCACTTCCATATTTTGTTCCAGATTGGGCTCCAGCTTAACGAATAAGGCTTTGTTGTTCTTACAAACCTGGGCTATTTCCTGTAAGTCTGTTGGATTTAGTTCCCAAGGCCTTTGCACCTTAGCTATCTTGCCTAAGCCAAAAGGAATTAATTCAATGTTAATGCCTGTTGAAGTTCTAATAGATTGCCAGCCCAAAAAGGCTAGATATTGTGCCCACTGTTCCGATTGCCTAATATCTAATATTTTCATTTGCGTAGGGTCAGCAATTGCCACCTGACTTTGTTTGCTAGATTAAATAAGTTGTACATGGGTTTGTTTATAACTAAGTCGTATGAATCCATGTACTCGACGTATTTTCCACCAAACTTTAGTTTAAAGTTAGTAAACCCCCACCACGAATCTGTTTCATCTTCCAAATTGTCACAAGCTCCCCACATATCAAACTGAGTGCAGCCAAGGATTTTGCCCAGTTTTATAGCCTCCCAGCCCACTAAGCTGCTGGCTTGTAGGTTTTTATATTCTTCGGAAGATCCACCATATGGGTAGTAGAGTACGTTATCATACACAAACAGCATCCAGGAGGCAAGAGGTGTGCTGTTATAGCTTGCGGTAACAATATGACACATGTTGTGGGGTGCCAATGTTTCCCAAATAAGCTGATAATAAGTTTTCGGATGTATGTAGTATTTTTGCCTGTCTGCTGTTTCTTTTAATAGGTTGAAAAATATGTCAAAGCCTGTTTCATTTTGTGCTGTGGTAATTTCCACACCTTTTTTTTGGGCATATTTGATGTTATACCTTTGCTTGGAGTGCATATTAGCTAATAATTTTTCTTCAGAAGAAGTTATGTCTAGCAGAACATTGTGCACGGCAAAGGTTACTTTTGCTGCTTTTGTGCATGTTTTCTCAAATAACGTTTCCGCCTCTTGTGCTTCTTGTGTGCCCTTCAGTACATTAGGTACATCAAAATTAATGGCTATACAACTGTTTTGTGTAAGAGAAGATTTTAGTTCTCCGAAATCTAATTTGGCGGGGTCAACTTTTGGCGCATACGCGTAATAGAGAGGGGTGCCCGGTATTTTGTGTTTGGTATATTGAGTGTCTCCAGCTTTTACTGCTGGAGTTCCGTACTTTGTTTTAAATTCGCCCCATTCAGGAGACTGTACAACGTGAATAGTCACATCCGAAGTATAGCATTATCTAAGTACTAGGTTGATAGCTTTGTCTGTGGTGAAAACTTCCTGGAACTGTTTCGGGCCTTGTGCTACATCCAACCCAAAAGGTGGCACAAAGGTAAAGCTTATCTTATCTTCTTGTGTGCCTGGCTGTTTCTGCCAATATAAGCTATAGTCTTTGTTGTAGCTGGTTATTGATAAGTTAAGCGGCAAGTCATAATATAGCGTCAACTGCTTAGTTTCTTGTGGCTCTATTTCCAGTTCAATTCCATAGATGGTATAGCCATTTTTAGTATCAATTACTACGCTTTTAACAATATCGGTTTCGCCTAGCTTTGCTCCGGTTAATAGCGTACCTTCCTGTGTTAGCACCCTGACATAATTTTTATAAGTCCCACCTGGCCAGCCTGTGTTCTGCCCCTGGTGTGTGTATGTTAGCACTAGTGTTGCACGTAAGAGTCCATCGCGGGTTAAGGCTTCCACTTTGTAGTCCATAGCGTTTTGAACAAAGTAATTAGCTTTGTTACCGCCTAAATTTGCGTTTACTACATATAAATAATCGCCTTTTGTTTCCATTAGTCTGCCGTCCCATCCTTGCTCACCTATAATCACGCCAAGATAGTTATTTGGAATATGCACTAGCATATGTTTTTCTTCGAGTAGGGTGCCCATTGCATCCAAGATGAGTGGCATTTTTTCCGGGGGCAGCGAGAATAGTTTTTCCAATAGTTTAGCTCCCAAAACGCTCAAGAAAGATTTCTTTTGGCTTACGCCTTCTTCGTAATTAAATTCGCTATAGAACTGCGCCTTTTCCTCTAAGTTCTCCGCGCTAATTTCCTCGTTATATGCTGTTAGGAATATAGGCCCTGTCACTTTCAGTACTTCCTGCACGAATTTAAGGTCTAGTGCCAGTACCCCTGTGAAATCACTGCCGTCTAGCTTATAGAATAGCTCTGTTATGGCTTTGACACTTTCTCTAAAATCAGGGTGCCAATTTGCGTTGCGTATGTATAGCCTATCTTCTTCAAGATAGTTTGTAATAGGTGACGGTGCGGTTACCTGTATGTTTCTTACATCTATCTGGCCATCCGGATTATAGATGTCATCAATTTCCAGGTTTACGATTTTGCCTTTATCCAATTCTAACGTAGCATATGACCCGATAAAACCACCCGTGGGTCTTATTTCATTGGAGTTTTGTAACAATATGAGGTAGTTTTGCGGTTTCTGAATGCCCAATAGTTCCCCAATATCCATAATGGCAGTTTTGGCTTTGTCAAAAGTTCCCAGATTAGTTTCTAGAGTTTCAGCAAATGCCTTTGCATCTGGTTGTAGTGCCTTAGGTAAGTTGTCGAAGTTTACATTCTTAAGTTCAGCATGCGCAAATTGCATCGCGTCTTGTGCTTTGCTTAAACTTAATTTTGCTTCTGCAAATTGTTCCTTTGTTAGCATTTCTGCCGTATCGGGCTTAATAATTTCCCAAATGTTGCTAAGAGGTTCCAGTGCTTGGGAAGTCAAGTACATAGATTCTGAAAAGTATGTGGCTGCGCTTAACATTCTGATAGCTGCGTTGTACTCATCTTTTTGGCCTGTAAGCTTGAAAAGCGGTCTTAGTCTTCTGAAAGCGTTTTTAGCCTTGTAAAAATTTTGGAAAGCATCCTCGGCGATAGTTCCTGCTTCCTCGCTCTTAAGCTGTGCTAGCGTTACCGGCATTTTTTTAAGTATTGCTATTGCTTTGGTTGTGTGCACATATGTTTGAACTATCGGCAGCCCTATAAAAGTTAGTAAAAATGCCAGTATTAAAGCTCCCATTAACGCAGGAGCCACTTTATTCTTTGGAGTGAGTTTAGGTACAGGTTTTTCCTTATGTTCTAGCTTAGGTAGCTTTATCTTAGCCAGCACCTGCTTGAGTGTAGGCGATCTGCCTTTTTGTTTAAAGAAATTAGCAGGCTTTTGAGGTTCCGGTTCTTTTAGGTTCTGAAGAGAGGTTAGCCCTTGTGCTGCAACCGGCTCAGTTTGTTCTTTCAATTTATCTTCGATAAGTTTTGCCGGTTTAAAAGAGTTTTCGTTAACAGTGTAGCCGAAGCTTTCCAGTGTTAGTTTCAATCCTTCCTTAAAAGGTACTTTTGGTTTCCACCTAAGTCCCGACAGATTACTGTTATCTGGTATTTTGGTTTCAGCTTTTTGGGTCACCGTTTCATTTGTATATTTAATGTCAATTTCTTTGCTTGCTAGGTTTCTTAACAAAAACGCAATTTCGATGATAGTTCTAGGTTCGTTTTCTGTTAGTGTGTATATCTTGCCCTTGGTATTTGCGTTAAATAAAGCTTTAACCAACCCTGCTATGGCATCCTCCACGTATAAGTAATATTCTTTTTCTATACCATCCCCATAAATGGTAAGGTTGTTACCTTTGATAAGTTCATCAAGCAATCTTCCTAACGTACCTGTTGCTTCCAGATCCATCTTTGGACCATATACTTCCGGTAGTCTGACAATTCGGGCATCAAGATCGAAGTTTTTGTAATATTCCCAAACCAGCGCTTCCGCAAATCTCTTAGCTTCTGCAAGTTCATAAGCTTTTTCTTCTTCTTTTGTTTCGCCAAAGTACCTTGCTAGATCCAGCGGAGAAATTTGCCCTTTGTAAATATCTGCCGAAGAGCCTAATAAGAACTTTGCTTCCGATTTCTTTGCCAGTTCCAATAAATTCTTTGTACCTATGGCATTTGTTAGGAGCGTATTTAGATCTGCCACTTGGTCATCAAGATGTGTTTCCAGACTTGCCAAGTGAAAAATATAGTCGACACTTTCAATCTCCGGCGGTAACCCGCCATTAATATCAACATCAAAAAGCGCAAATTTATCATTGCCTAAAAGATGTTCAACAAAGTTGGTTTTTCCATTATCGAAATTGTCTAGAACAACTACCCTCGCACCTTTTTCTAGTAGTTTTTCAGAAAGATATGAACCAATAAACCCCGCGCCGCCGGCGATGAGGACTGTGGGTGTAAGAGCAGATTTTTTTATTTTAGCTTGCTTGGGCATATGGGCAGTTTTTCTATACATACTATACTAAAATCCCTTCCAAGATTAAAGAATTAGGTTATAATCTGGGTAGTATGGAATTAAAAGAGCTAGTAGCTACAGTCAGAAAGCACACAAAGCTTATTAGTAGTATTGTACTCGTAACTGGTATATTAGGTGTCGCCTTGCACTTTATTGTACCTACAGCATATTATGCGGAAGGCACATTTTATGTGTCTGGATTTTCCCAGCCCAGCACTACTGAATATTTTGCTTACGATGGTTATTATGCGCAGCAGTCAGCCCAAAGCTATACGCAAACTTTGGCGGCTTTATTTGAAAGTGTTACGCTTCACAGTGCTGTACTTGATCAACTGGCAATTCCCGTAACGGAAAATGCCTTAAGAGCTTTTTCTAAACGATTATCTGTAAGAATTCAAAGTCCCCAATTGGTTAGAGTGATATATAAAAGCAATTCTCCTGATGTTGCTTCTGCTCACTGGCAAACATTGGCAGATGTAGTTACTGCTAAATCAACATTACTTAATGATCAGGGTGTCTCTCAGTTAGCTGTTGTACCTGTCCACGACTATCCGGTAGTTAAGAGAGGCTACAGTAGTGTATATTTGGCTTTTGCTATTGGTGCAGGATTGGGCTTAGTAGCTGTAACTATTTGGATTACTCTAAAGGAATATTATGCAAGCTAAACTTTTTACAGATGGCGGTTCTAGAGGCAACCCCGGGCCGGCTGCTGCGGGAGTTGTTCTGACATTTAGTGACACTACAACTAAAGAATTAGGAGTTTATCTGGGAAAATGTACTAATAATGAGGCTGAATATCAGGCTTTGTTAGCCGGACTAACGCTTGCTTTAGAACATAATGTTACTGCGCTTGCATGTTTTTTGGATAGCGAGCTTGTTGTAAAACAACTAAACGGTGTTTACAAAGTAAAGAATGTTCGTATGCAGGAACTATATATGCAGGTAAAAAAGCTGGAGAAACAATTTGAGAAAATTACGTATACCAGCGTTCCCAGAGAACAAAATAGCCAGGCAGATGGTTTAGTTAATCAGGTTTTAGATAGTACAGCTGCATGAATGAAACCGATGTAACTGTAGCATTAGCTATCAAGAAGACTTTAGCCTATCGGGCAGTTTTTAATTATCCCTTATCCTTTTGTCAGCTTGGCACTTACTTACTGGACAAATCTCAAGTTAAGTATGCTGATTACAAACGAGTATTGGATACTTTGGTTGCTGATAACACAGTGGTTGTTTCGGGTAATAAGTACCAGCTTAATTTTATTACTCCTATTGATTGGCAATCCCGTTATATTCACACAAAAGAGACCCTAGCTAGACTTGCACCAATTTTCACATTGTTGGAGAAAATCCCTTGGATCAAGTTACTGGCTGTAACCGGCTCTGCGGCTGCGTACAACTGTACTCCAGAAGAAGACGTTGATGTGCTTATTGTTACCCAAAAAAACAGGCTATGGCTTTCCCGGCTTTTTGTAGTACTGATCTTGAAAATTACAGGAAGTTATCGAACCGATGCTGCGCCGCAGGGTAAAATTTGCCCAAATATTTTTCTTTCGGAAGACAGCATGTTGTGGACAGGTAAAAAACACAACATTTATATCGCACACGAGATTGTAATGATGCAGCCAATTATTAATAGGGAAGACACATACTTACGTTTCCTAAAGGCTAATGACTGGGTTTTTACCCATTTTGGTAATTTCCCGGTTAACTTTCCAAAAACTTTTCAAGCCATAGCCAGACCAAAAACTGTAGTAGTTAATATTTTGGAAAATTTAGCTGCGTGGCTGCAGCAGTGGTATATGCGCTCGAAGGTCACTACCGAAAATTTTGCATCAGACATTATCCACTTTAATAGGGCTGATAATTCTAAGAAAATCCTGAAAAAGTTTAAAGTTCTAAGTTCTAAAGCAAATAGAATCCATTGACAACTATCACTCAATGGGGTAGAGTGATAACAACTTTAAACAAGTAAATTATTCAACTAACAAGAGGAGGTGACCAAGTAGTTATGGCTCTAGTTAGATGGAATAGACCTTTTCCTTCAATCTTTGATGAAGATTTGTGGCCGCAAGTGAGCTGGCGCGATGTTACCGATTCTACGGGTATTGATATCTATGAAACAGATGATGCGGTAGTTGCGCAGGCTCAAGTCCCTGGTATTCCCGAAGATCAGGTTGAAGTTACTGTGGAAGGTAACGTCCTTACCATTAGTGGCAGCTACGAAGAAACACAGGAAGAGCAGGAAAAGAAAAGAACTGTTTACAAGCAAACCAGGCAAACTTCCTTTAATTACACAACTGGCCTACCCAGAATGGTAGATGCTGCTAAGGCACAAGCAGAGGTGGAGAATGGAGTAGTTAAAGTTACTATTCCCAAGGTTGAGGAAGAAAAGCCTAAGAAGATAGAGGTGAAGAAGAAAGAGAAGGCTAAAGAGTAAAATTACTTAAGGTCTAGCTTATAAGCTTACACAAACCCGCCAATAGGCGGGTTTGTTTTATGGTGTTTACTGCTCTTGTACGTTGAAACAAATGCCTGCATAAAACCTCAGGCTAAAGCCTGAGGTTAAGGTGGGTAACACTCACCTAGCAACCGGAGGCTTTAGCCTCCGGTGGTGCAAGACAACTCGCTTGCTATCGCTAGGCAGAGTCTACATTCCCATGGGCATGCCACCTTGTGGCATAGCAGGTTCTGGTTTCTCTTCAGGAATCTCTGCTACTAAAGACTCAGTAGTTAAGATCATATTCGCGACAGAAACTGCATTTTGCAGAGCGCTTCTGGTCACTTTTGCTGGGTCCATAATACCTTGCTCAATCATGTCCCCATATTCCATGGACATAACATTAAATCCAATATTCTCATTTTTAGTTTCTTCCGATCGTCTTTCAATCTCAGCCAAGATCTTACCTGCGTCTTCACCGGCGTTTTCTACAATCTTTCTAACTGGTTTTTCTAATGCTTTGTACAGAATAGTAGCTCCGGTGTCTTCTTCGCCTTCTAGTTTCAGGTTGTTAATAACATCTCTAGCCTTAAGGAAGGCAATACCACCGCCGGCCACAATACCTTCTTCTACAGCTGCTTTAGTAGCATTTACTGCGTCTTCTACTCTAAGTTTGCGTTCTTTCAGTTCAGTTTCGGTGGCCGCACCCACATTAATAACTGCCACACCGCCGGTTAGTTTTGCCACTCGTTCTACAAGTTTTTCTTTATCATATTCTGATGTAGCCTGATCTATTTGAGCTCTGATTTGCTCTACTCTCTGCTCTATTACCTGTTTATCGCCTTTACCGCCGATTACTACAGTTTCATCTTTAGTAGAAACAACTTTTTCTGCCCTACCCAAGTCTTCAACAGCCACCGAATCTAGTTTTCGTCCGGTTTCTTCACTAATTACTGTAGCGCCGGTTAAAGCAGCAATGTCCTCAAGCATAGATTTTCTTCTATCGCCAAAGCCCGGGGCTTTCACTGCCAGGGCGTTGAAGGTTCCGCGAATTTTGTTAACCACTAAAGTAGCTAATGCTTCTCCGTCCACATCTTCGCTAATAATGACAAGATTCTTAGAAACTTTTACTAAGTTTTCCAGCATGGGTAGCAAGTCTTGAATACTGCTGATTTTGGAATCTGCTACTAAGATATAAGGGTCATCAATTTCCGCTTCCATTTTTTCCGGGTTAGTTACAAAGTAAGGTGACGCGTAGCCCTTATCAAACTGCATACCCTCTTTATATTCAAGTTCCAGATCTAGGCCTTTAGATTCGTCTACTGTGATAACCCCGTTGTTACCGACTTTTTCCATGGCTTCTGCGATAATGCCGCCAATTTCGGCATCCTGTGCGGAAATGGTTGCTACTTGAGCTTTTTCTTCTTTAGTGGTGATTTTCTTGGCAAGTTTGCCAATTTTATCCACTACTGCACTTGAGGCTTTCTCCAGGCCTTTTCTCAGGATCATTGGGTTAGCTCCGGCTGAAATGTTTCTTAAGCCTTCTTCCACAATAGCCTGGGCAAGTAGAGTAGCGGTTGTTGTACCGTCTCCTGCTACATCGTTGGTTTTGGAAGCAGCTTCTTTTACCAGCTGTGCTCCCATGTTTTCGAACCTATCTTCAAGTTCAATTTCTTTAGCAACAGTTACACCATCGTGTACAACTTGGGGAGCACCCCAGCTTTTTTCCAAGGCTACGTTCCTGCCCTTGGGACCTAAAGTTGTTACAACAGCTTCGGCAAGTTTGTCTACACCTGCCTTGAGTTTGCTTCTTGCTTCATCTTTATAAATTATTTGTTTAGCGCTCATGTATACCTCCTTATTTTTCAACTATGGCAAGAACGTCTTCTTCTTTTACTAAGAGATGTTCTTTGCCTTCAACTTTAATTTCTGTACCGCCCCATTTTTTGTACATGACAATATCTCCCACTTTTACTTCCATGGGAACAGTATTGCCCTTGTCATCTTTTTTGCCCGGACCCGTGGCTATGATTTTGCCCTCTTGGGGTTTTTCTTTTGCAGTATCTGGAATGACAATTCCAGAAGGGGTAGTAGTTTCTTTTGCTAATGGTTCTATGAGTAAGTAATCTGCTAATGGTTTAATTTTTGCCATAAGCGTTCCTTTCTGTAACTTTGTACTTTTGCTGCTAGCTTCAATTTTATAGCACTCGATAGTCTAGAGTGTCAAGACCCCGAATGCAGGATATCCTGTATTCAACTTCTTCTATCTTGGAAGGGGCTCGCTTAGCGAGCCATTACCACGCTAAGCGTGGTGGACCTGGGGGGAATCGAACCCCCTACCTCTGCAATGCGAATGCAACGCTCTAGCCAATTGAGCTACAGGCCCATGAGACAGCCTTATTTTCTCATAATTACGGGAAAAGTAAAAAACTAGTTTTGTTGTTCTGCCTGAATTGGTATTACTGGTTCCATAGAGCCCTCAAAGAATATTGATGCTAAAGTGTCTGGCGTGCCCGGAGGGACTCGAACCCCCGACCTCAACGTCCGCAACGTTGCGTTCTATCCGCTGAACTACGGGCACTCAAACGTTAGTATTATACTAAAAAACTGGAATTTTATTTGCCGGAAAGATCAAACTTATCCTTCACGCTATTCATCGCTTTATCTAAAACAGTAGTTGGTGGACCTTCCATTTCCGGCAGGTATCTATTAACTATTTCCCTGATCGCCTCCTTATCCTCACTTTTTATTATCATGAACAACCTGCCCGGCAACTGGTTAAGTACATCAATATTAAGCATGAAGCTGCCATCGTCATTTTGAGTAATAAAGAAAGACTTTAAATCATTCCAGTAATAAAACTGTCCGCTGTAATTAACCCCATGTGTGCTAAGCTCAAAGGTTAATGTTTCAGGGGGCGTGGCTGTAAGAATATAACTGACAAATGCCAGGCTCGCAATTACCAGTATTAGGAAAAATTCCTGCATGATAATCAGCAAAAGTGCTACAACAGAAAAGATGATCAGCATGGTCTTGACTGTTTTTTGATCAAAGCCTTTTTTCTGAATTCTGGAAGGAGCTTCCCATTTGTACAATGTCTTCTTTTCTCCGGCAGTTTCTAAATTAAATCTTGGATTTGCCGCAGGATTTGGTTCTTTGTCTTTGGTGTTTGTCACCCCCAGGAAATTGGTAACATCATAGATATTCATTTGGTTAAATTGTATTAGATAGGGAGGAGTTTGTCGAGATAGTGCTTTATGCACAGGAGGCTGTGCCATTCGAAGTAGTGTCGGGTACCATTCGGCACCCGACTAGGCACCCGGAAGCCTTTTTTGTAACACTTGTAGTAATTCCACTGGCTTGCCAGGCGCCGAGCGCAGCGAATGGTGCCTGGCGGAGGGTACAGGATTCGAACCTGT
>DBQF01000005.1 GCA_002305115.1 candidate division WWE3 bacterium UBA1401 | reverse complement strand
GAGGGACTCGAACCCCCGACCTCAACGTCCGCAACGTTGCGTTCTATCCGCTGAACTACGGGCACTCAAACGTTAGTATTATACTAAAAAACTGGAATTTTATTTGCCGGAAAGATCAAACTTATCCTTCACGCTATTCATCGCTTTATCTAAAACAGTAGTTGGTGGACCTTCCATTTCCGGCAGGTATCTATTAACTATTTCCCTGATCGCCTCCTTATCCTCACTTTTTATTATCATGAACAACCTGCCCGGCAACTGGTTAAGTACATCAATATTAAGCATGAAGCTGCCATCGTCATTTTGAGTAATAAAGAAAGACTTTAAATCATTCCAGTAATAAAACTGTCCGCTGTAATTAACCCCATGTGTGCTAAGCTCAAAGGTTAATGTTTCAGGGGGCGTGGCTGTAAGAATATAACTGACAAATGCCAGGCTCGCAATTACCAGTATTAGGAAAAATTCCTGCATGATAATCAGCAAAAGTGCTACAACAGAAAAGATGATCAGCATGGTCTTGACTGTTTTTTGATCAAAGCCTTTTTTCTGAATTCTGGAAGGAGCTTCCCATTTGTACAATGTCTTCTTTTCTCCGGCAGTTTCTAAATTAAATCTTGGATTTGCCGCAGGATTTGGTTCTTTGTCTTTGGTGTTTGTCACCCCCAGGAAATTGGTAACATCATAGATATTCATTTGGTTAAATTGTATTAGATAGGGAGGAGTTTGTCGAGATAGTGCTTTATGCACAGGAGGCTGTGCCATTCGAAGTAGTGTCGGGTACCATTCGGCACCCGACTAGGCACCCGGAAGCCTTTTTTGTAACACTTGTAGTAATTCCACTGGCTTGCCAGGCGCCGAGCGCAGCGAATGGTGCCTGGCGGAGGGTACAGGATTCGAACCTGTGAGCCCACAAAAGCGGGCGCGGTTTAGCAAACCGCTGCATTAGGCCACTCTGCCAACCCTCCATGTGACTTTCGTATATTACCACGCTTTTTTATGTTATGTTAAGCTTAACTAATGAGCCTTAAGCACGATCTTTATCGCTTTCTATACCAAATTACTAAGTTTAATACTTTTTATCTTGACAGTCTTACAGGAGTCTACATTCGTGACTTAATCTTAAGATTAGCAGAAATGGAATTTGATCAAAGCCGTAGGTATAAACTTCCCTTAACGGTAATGATGCTCGATATAGATCACTTCAAAAAAGTAAATGACACTTATGGTCATTCTACAGGAGACGCAGTTCTTAAAAGTACTGCACAAGTATTTTCCACCAATTTAAGAAAGGCCGATATTATTGGCAGATATGGGGGAGAAGAGTTTTTGGTAATACTTCCCGTCACGGGAGAATTGGGAGCAACGCTTTTAGCTAAAAGGTTGTTAAAAGTTGTTTCCGAAAACGTGATTAAGTCAAAAAAACATTCAGTTACCGTAACGGTAAGTATTGGAATTGCTACATTTGATCCTCAGAGCTCTCAAGATGATAATGTTAATGCTCTGATTGATCGAGCAGACAAGGCTTTGTATGAAGCAAAGAATGGTGGCAGGAATACTTTTAGAGTAGGTTAATCAATCAGCTCTGGGCTTAGGGAGATGCCTTCATGTGTTCTTCTTATGACTTCAGCCAAAAACGGCGCAACTGATACTACCGAAACCTTGGGATTTTCTAATATCTCCTTCCTGACAGGGACAGTATTAGTTATAATAACTTCATCCAAAGCTTCATCCGAAAGGTTTTCTGCGGCACTTCCTGAAAACAGGCCATGTGTAGCTGCGACAATAACCTTTTTTGCGCCTCGTGCTTTAAGCAGCTTTGCCGCATTTTTTGTTGAACCCGCTGTATCGATAATATCGTCTACCAGTAGCACATTTTTCCCATTTACATTTCCAATCATATCAAGCGCTTTCGAGACGTTTTTCACACTTGTATCCCGCTCTTTGTATACAATTGCAATACCATCTGCTCCCATTCTTTTAGCATAGGCACTTGCTCTAGCTGCTCCGCCTTTGTCTGGTGATGCTACTATCAAGTTGGTTAATTTCTTCTTTTCTAGATAGGGAATTAATGTGTGGCTGGCGTACAAGTTGTCCCACGAACCTTTGATAAAACCTTGTTGTTGATCTGAGTGGATATCCAGGGTAACAATTCTATCTGCGCCGGTATATTCAATCAAGTTGGCTACCATTGCGGAACTTATGGGTACATGTGGCGCATCTTTTCTGTCTTGCCGACTGTAGCCAAAGTAGGGAATAATAGTGGAAATTTCCAGTGCCGATGACCTTCTTGCCGCATCTATCATTAAAAGTAACTCCATTACGTGATCATTTACCGGTCCACACGTGGGCTGAATGATGACCACGTGCATGTTTCTGGCCGTTATGGGAAGTGTGACTTTAATCTCTCCATCAGCAAAAAAGCTGACTGGTTCGTAGAGCTGTTTGTCTAGGATTCTTGCGATTTCTTGCGCAAGGGGGATGTTTGCAGTTCCGGTTAGCAGAATGTATCCGTTGGTTGCCTTGGACATATGGGTTTAGTATAGCAGAATGGGAAGTCAAGAAGGCTGCTCATTTTGCAAATCTGCCGGATCTACTCTTTTTGTGCCTAATTTATCAAAATCAGTATCACAAGATACAACATACCAATCCTTAGTTGTATCTAGACTCGAATAGATAAGGCAGTCGGTAAACTTAACATTATTGTCTTTGTACATAGTTAGTGCTTCTGTAATGTTTTGCGTTTCTATGAAATTTAACCCCTTCAAATTTAGTATGCTATCAACTGCTTTAATAATGTCTTCTTTCGAGAGTTTGTAAAATGATTTAAGAGTCCAAACTATTTCAGCTATTACTATGCTTGAGGAATATGCCTGAATCTTGTTATTTTTTATGTTTTCTAGGAGTAAGATAACTTTTGCGAAGCTTTTAATATCATCCTTTATAAGAGCTCGTAGAAAAATATTTGTATCTATAAAGTAAGCTTTTTTAGACACGGTCATACTTGTTTTCCAGGGCTTCTCTGGCTTCCAAAATGTTTTTTGAAACTTTAACTTTGTTTTTTAGGAATCCTGCAATGCTCAATATATCAGAGGTTGGTGTTATTTCGATGCAATCTTCCTTTAATTTTATAATGACTTTCTCTCTTGTTTTAATATTAAGCTTGTTCCTTAAAGCTTTTGGAAGGGTTATTTGGCCTTTTTGCGTTACTGTACTAGTGTATGTCATGGTGTAATAATACAGTATTACCTGTGCGAGCGTCAATACCACGAGTCTGGGTAATACCGCTGGCAGAAGTAATACGAGTTCTAGATAGGTTTCAGTAGGGCAGGCCCGCCCTTTGGTTATTCTCAATATATGTCTGATGGATCAATAAATGGTTAGTTGGATCTAGGGCTCGTCCCTGACTTTATTTATCTTCTTCGTTGATTTGTTGGGAAAAGTTGCTGTTTACACCTAGGCCCGTCCTATGTACGAAGGATTGTGAGGTGGTTTTGCTGGAGGGGGCACATCATCAGTATGTGGGGTATGAGGATGCATTGGCAGAAGAGGTTGTGGAATTCCTTTCTTAACTCCTATCAACCTTTTCCTAGTAAAAGCCTTTCCAGAGGAAGACTTTAGGTATTTTTCAAAATCCAATGCTAGTTTTTTAGTAGCAAAAGCTGAGAAGTATAGTAACTTCCATGGTTTGTACTTGGAAGTGTGATAAGAACCTCCTTGGTTATGTTTTTGTAATCTTTTATTGATATTTGTGGTATAGCCGATGTATGTGTTTTTAGGGAAGTTTATACTTTGGATTATATAGACCATATACGCATGGGAATTATACCAATTAGTATTGCCGGATACATTGTTTATTTGACGTGGCTGTGCTCTAGTACACGCCTTGTCCGCCGTAACCTTGGTGAAGGCGGGAGGACATTCTTCGCCGAAGATGGCTGTGCCATTCGTAGCAGATGATAGAGTTGATTGTCCTACTTCGCCCTAAAGGGCTTCGCAGGACATTCTTCTTGCTTCGCTGCGAAGAATGGTGGAGATGGGGGGAGTTGAACCCCCGTCTTGAAAGACCAAACACAAAAATCTACAAGCTTAGCCAAAAATTATAATGAGAAGCAAGGTATTTTGGCAAACCTAAAACCTCTCATGTGCCCATTAGTATTGAGCTCTACGCTCTTGGAAACTTACCTGGGCTGTTAAGCTCCCTCACCCTAGTTTTATAAGACCCAAAGCTCTCCTCTAGGGAAGAAGAACCCGGGCCAGGCTTAAAGGTAAAACCTTAAGCCATAGCGCCTACTAATGCAGGCTCCATGTCTTCAGAAAAACTGTCGGCATGTATCTTGTGTTAGTTTTTGCTAGTTGCTAACAAACTAGGCTTGCTTTTGTATTTCAAAGTGCTTTCAATCAAAGCCCGTACATCCCCTTACGTTCACGTTGCAAATCCCGTTCAATCTGACGTTTCTTTGTAACTTCTTTCTTCTCGTATTCTTTCCTGCCCTTTACTATTGCCAGCTCCAATTTTACCAAATTATGTTGCAGCAATAAAGCTAAGGGAATTGCTGTTTTACCTTTCTGGCTAACTTCCTGCCTAAGCTTATTTATTTCCTGCTCATGCAAAATCAGCTGTCTGTCCCGGCGCTGCTCAGCTTCCGGAACATCTTGGCTTTGTTTTGAGTATTTGCTGATGGTTAAATTTACAAGCCAGGCGGTTTTTCCCCTAACTACAATATATGCACCCTCAAAACTAACATTACCTTCTCTGATAGCCTTAACCTCATAACCTTTAAGTACTAGTCCTGCCACAAACTTTTCCAGAATTTCATGATTATATAAAGCTTTCCTATTCTTAGCTAACAGCATACCTAGATTGTATCAGGAAATTCGGGGAAACAAAGGTTCCGGGGCTTTTATCGGGCCTTCTAAAAACGTTGTCTGTACTTTGGTAACTGTTTCAGGAATAAAGGGTTTGAGATTTTCTGCAATATTTACTAGTTGTGTAATTTCGGTGGTAAGCACTTCTTTAAGCTTGGTTTCATCTTCAATGGCCCACGGAGTGTTTTCGTTTATGTGTTTATCAAGCTCTGTTAACTTCTGCTGAAGTTCATTTATAGCCAAGTCTACCCTAAAGTCTTTAATTTCAAGCGTAAACTTTGGAGAAATATCTAGACTTAACTTGGCTTTTTCGGCCAGCTTTGCAAGCCTGGCGGTGGTATTGCCCAAACCATTGGCTAAATCGGCGTTATATACTTCCTCAAAGTGCTTTATCGAAATATCTACATCTTCTGTTATTGGCCCGTGTTTTAAGAAATAATATCTAACTGCATCTGTTCCATATTTCTCCACAAGTTCCGAAGGCCGTATAACGTTACCTCTAGATTTGCTGATCTTTTGGCCTTCCAGGTTAATAAAGCCATGAACGTACACAGTGTTTGGTAATCTGTACCCTGCGCTTTTAAGCATAGTCGGCCACAAAAGAGTGTGCCATCTGGCAATATCTTTGCCTACAAAATGAATAATATAGGTATCGTCATCCCAAAAACCATTAGCCTCGCCTGAAGTTACATAATTAATAAGTGCATCAAACCATACGTAAATAACCTGTTCCGGGTCATTTGGCACAGGTATACCCCAGGACAATTTGTAGGTAGGTCTACTGATGGGAATATCTTGGATGCCGTTTTCTATAAAGGCGAGCATCTCTTTTTTTCGGCCTCCTGGCAAAATTTGCAATTGATTGGTTTCTATTAATTCTTTTAAGAATCCCTCGTACTTACTCCACTTGAAAAAGTAGTTTTCTTCTTCGTACTCCTGAATTTGCCTGGTGGGATGCAGCGGGCATTTGCAGTCTTCGGTGAGTTCGGATAACGTTTTGTAGGCTTCACATCCTTCACAATACAATCCTTTATAAGCGCTCTTATAGATGTCACCGTTTTCCATAGATTTGGTGAAGAATTCTTGTGCTTTGTGTTTGTGGTCTTCGCTGGTGGTTCTGAAGAAGCGGGTGTAGGAAACATTTAAGCTGTCAATTTCAGCCTGGTCTTGACTTGAAATGTCTTGGACGTGTTCTTGTGGGGTTATACCTCTTTTTTCAGCGGCTTGCTGGTTAGTAATACCGTGTTCGTCAGTACCGGTTGTGAAGTATACGTTATTTTCACCTTTTTTTGCACGATAATACCTGGCTATAGCATCAGCCAGTACTTTTTCGTACGCATGGCCAATGTGAATAGTAGCATTGGCATAGTCGATTGCGGTTGTAACAAACACTTTTTTGTAAACAGTTTCCATATCAGGTATTCTAACATGTTATGAAGAGGTTTTTTATTGTAATTGGCTTAGTGGCGGTTATTTTGGCTGGGTATGACATTATAGCTAGCCGGGCTCAAGGATCAAGCCTGTTAGTAACAGGTTTAGTTATGCCCGAAGGCACCCGGAAAAGCTACGAAGAAACTTTGTTGGTTTCTTATGACAGCGAACCCTATTGGAAAGTAACTTCTTCCTATATTTTAACCAATCAACCCGATATTGCCGGGTCTGCGGGAGTGGTTGTTGATATAAATGAAGGTACCATTCTGTTTGAAAAATATGCTTCCAAACAATATAAAATTGCCAGCCTGACAAAGATAATGACTGCCGTTGTGGCACTAGAGCATAAAAAGATTGATGATAAGTTGTTTGTTTCGGAAGATGCTGCGTCTGTGGGGGAAAATAGCATGCAAATTAGTGCGGGGGAGATTTACCTGCTGGAAGAGTTGTTATATGGGCTTATTTTACATTCCGGAAATGACGCAGCGTACGCTATTGCAGAAGGAGTAGCGGGTGATGTGGATACGTTTATTGACTGGATGAACATAAAAGCCAAGGAACTGGGTTTGAAAAACACGTATTTTGCTGACCCAAGTGGGCTAGACAATGCTACTTATAGCACACCGCTGGATTTAGCAAAGTTAACCCGTTATGCACTCAAAAATCCGGAGTTTAAAAAGATTGTGGCTACAGTTGAGAAGGAACTTGCAAGTGATGGCCATAAGTATATGTATCTGTATAACCAGACTAATTTGTTAACAACCTATCCTGGAGTTAAAGGTGTGAAGACTGGGTTTACGGAAGAAGCCGGTCTTTGTTTGGTTACATACGCGGAGAATGAGGGCAGGGAAGTTGTTGGGGTGGTGCTAAATAGTGTTGATAGGAAGGGTGATATGGTGTTGATGCTGGACTGGGGGTTTGGCCTGCTTGGGGTGGAAGTAGCGCATGATTTACTTTAATTAAGGTAGCTTATTACCCTTATATTGGTACTACTTAGCTGCTTAACTTCTCATCAGGTAGTGTTTCTATTTTAGTTATTTGTAAATCTCCTTGCCTGTCAAACTCATAATATCTTCTTTCTTTGGTTTCAAAGATATCTAGAATTACAACTCTTTTTGCTATTCTTCTTGCCCTACAAATAGTACGGTTTTGGGTTCTCTCGCTGTTTTTGATAATTTCCACTTCCTTTATTGCGTTAGGGTCGATACCTCCTACAAGTAGGAACTCGTCCTCGTGGGATGCTATTTTTGTTACGGGTTCTGGCAGCTGTAGCCCATTTCTATCTAGATTTTCACTTATCAACACGCCTCGTTTTGGTACCGAAAGTTCCATTAAGAGCCCTACATTATTTCGTCCCCTATATCTTCCAGCCCACCATTCTGATGTCTCTTTGGCTGTGCTTGTACTTACGAAAGGAGAAATTCTGATTTCTCTAGCGCTGTATATATGTGCCCCTACTAAAGCTTCCATATATTCCCCATCCTCAATTGCTTTTCCAAGATATCTATTTTCAGGACCTATTTTATGCAGTTCTTTATCCATGAATTCCTGGAAGGGTTTACTTCTGTGCTTAGTTAACCAATCGTTTGCAACGATTCCATTATAGGTGTCCATAGTTTCTAATATCATGCTCCTACTGATGCCCTTTATAGACATAGGGGATATACCCGCTTCAAAACATGCTCTGTACGAGCTACTTAATCCTACAGCTCCTTCGAACAATGCCAATACATCTTCAGGTTCACTATAATCTTCTACCAAGCCTCCCCTATATAGTGTTGTGCCTTCAACATAAGTTTTTTCAACATCTGTTGCTGTTATTCCCCAATTTTCCCTATAGCTCTCTGGTATTAAGCCCCCTACATATATCTTTTCAACATCCCTTTCTGTATCTCCATTTACCAGGTTTGCTGGGTTATAGATATATCCAGTTGACTCTGTAAACTGTACTGCATCCAGCTCGAATTGATCCAGAGAAGCTTTTTGTTCTTCATATACTAGTTGGGCTTCCGGCCTTGGTTGTATCTGTCTCTTGCTATGAACAATGTCGTAGTAATCGCACACTTGCCTAGTGAAAAATACTTCACGTGGAGTTCTAGGTTTTCCTAAAGGTGCATATTCAGATGTTACAAGATATAAATTGTAATCCGAAACGCCTTGTTTTACCGTTCTTTCCCATTCCTTTTCATCCAGTAACATATCTTGGCCTGGATTCTCAAGGTAACATGGCATCTTGCCTTTTTTTTCCAGAGCCCAATTCATTAATAGCCGCGATAACCTCCCATTTCCGTCTTCGAACGGATGAATTGAAACAATATCTCTTTGCAACAGTGCTGCTGAATATTCATCAGTATTGCTTGTGTTTTCTCTATGTTCATATTTTTCCACGGCTTCTTCTACAAGAAATTCAATCAATCGTTGTTCTGTTACTACGGTGCTGGTTAATTTTTCACTTCTTTCCGGAGATAACCAAGCAATGGCTTTTCTTATAGTATCTCTTCTTTCTGCAGAGGGGTATATTATGTAGCCCCGAGTGTTACCTTCTGATCCTGCATCTAGGATGTCAAATTGTGTTAATGGCGATCCCTGAAGAACAGCTAACTGTTTAGAGCCAACATTGACAGGTTTTCCTTTTTCTGTGTAATCTCCCCCTACAGCGCCCATATTTCTATATTCTCCAGGCCTTATACTTCTCATGCCCTGCATTAATAATTTATGTGCCTGCTTAATAACTGCTGGGGTTAGTTTATCGATACCTCTCATATAGAGCCTTGCCTCAAGCCACCCTTTGTAACTTTCAAGCCCAAATAATTCCTCAGGGTGTTCATCTCCTCTTAGGGCTGCACCCTTATAAAAGGGGGGATCGATGAATAAAACTGTTTCCAATGCTTTGTCTGTCACGCTTCTTAAACCCAGTGCGCATTCCATTCTTCGGCATTCGTTCCTAATTCTTTCGCCGGGTACTAATGTTTCTCTGGCCTGTCTCCGTAACCTATCCAGCCTCTGATTAATTCCTTCAATTGCAGTTTCAATGCTTGAGATTCTTTCGTCTCCCTTTTCAGGTTTTACCCTCTCTGACTCGACTGGTGGTATAAAGCGTTGTTCGCCTTCATTCATGGAATTATAGAGTTAACTGTTTCTGCAGTATTTTGTTTATCTAACTGCATCAAAGTTTTTTGAAGATTTCTGAGGATTTCTTCAAGTTCTAATTTTTCTTGTTTTTCAATGATATCTTTCACGTATCTAAGTATATTTGTGGCATCTAAAGCTGTAAAGGCTATTCTTCTTTCCACCACCCCGCATTCACCTCCAGCACATACTTTGCCGGAGTTTCTGGGCCGTAGCTGGGGCAATTCACTAAAACCTTACTAGTGCACGGGGGCACATTTTTTTCCACATGAATCACCTCGAAATTCTTATCCAGCCAGATCATATCTAGAGGAATTTTGGTGTTAGCCATCCAAAATTTGTGTTTACTCTCTGTGGGAAAAATGAATAGCATGCCTTTATCGTAATCCAAATGAGTTCTAAACATTAAGCCTTTGGCACGTTTTTTTTCGGTATCGGCAATTTCCACAGTAAGTTTTTTTCCGTTTATTTCGAATTCGCGTTCCTCATATGAGCCTTTCTTGAGGAGTATGACAAGGCCAATGAGCAGGATGGCTAGGGGTATGATGGTGGCAAGTTTCATGTGGTTATTTAAGCATGCTTGTGGCAGGTTTGCCAGACCCAAAGCTCAATTACGTGATATCATACGCATGTGCCCGACCATATATTCACAAACCTAAATTCTCAGCAAATAGCTGCAGTACAGCACACCGAAGGCCCTGCTCTTGTAGTAGCCGGCCCCGGTAGTGGTAAAACCCGTGTATTAACACACCGTGTTGCCTATTTATTGGAAACCCAGGCTATTAACGAAAGCAATATCTTGTGCGTAACTTTTACTAACAAAGCCGCTGATGAAATCAAAATCAGAGTAAAGGATTTGCTTGTTGATGAGAGAAAACTACCTTGGGCAGGTACTTTTCATTCGGTGTGTGCCAAAATACTAAGAAAAGACGGTTATGTGAATGGCATTCCACCTTCTTTTGTAATTTACGATACAGATGATCAGCAAGCTCTAATTAAAGCCATTATTAAAGACTTTGGTATCGACGCTAAAAAATTTGCGCCCAGGGCTGTGCTAGCTACAATTTCCGGTGCTAAATCCGAACTTATTAGCCCGCACGATTATGCAGGGTTTACCCAAGGTTATTTCCAAAGGACTGTTGCCAAAATTTATCCGGAATATCAAAAACGGCTTAAGAAAAATGATGCTTTAGATTTTGATGATTTATTAGTAGAAGTTGTTAACCTGTTTCAAGCTAACCCGGATATATTGGAAAAGTATCAAAAAGCCTTTTTATACATTCTGGTCGATGAATATCAAGACACCAACAAGGCTCAGTATGTAATAACCCAGTTTTTGGCAGATGCTTATAAAAACATCTTTGTGGTGGGAGATATGTCTCAGGCTATTTATTCTTTTAGGGGCGCGGATTTTAGGAACATCTTAAACTTCCAAAAAGATTATGCTGATGCGGTAGTTTACAACTTAGAACAAAATTACCGTTCCACTCAAAACATTCTGGACGCAGCAAAAAGTGTTATCAAAAATAATTCTACGCATATTCCCTTAGATTTATGGACGGAAAATGGGGCAGGTGACAAGATAATTTCTTACAGAGGGCGTAGTGACAAAGAAGAAGCTAGTTTTATAGTTAATCAAATTATTGGAGAGTTAGGCAATGGGCGTGATTACAAAGATATCGCGGTTTTATACAGAACAAATGCGCAATCAAGAAATATGGAAGAGGCTCTTATTAAAAACAATATTCCATACAAAATTATTGGGGGTTTAAGATTTTATTCCCGTAAGGAAGTTAAAGATATTATTGCGTTTTTACGAGTTATTTATAACCCCAAAGATTCTGTTTCATGGGAAAGAATTATTAATGTGCCGCCCAGAGGTGTAGGCCAGAAAACGCTTGAATCGCTAAAAGAAACAGACTGGGATTTGGACGCTATTGAAACAATAGCAAAGTTTCCCATAAAACCCTGGCTGGCTAAAGCTGAGTATTTAGCAACAGTTGAACTAATGGATATGGTAATTGAAGACACAGGCTATATTCGTTGGCTAGACGATAAATCTGAAGAAAGTGTTTACCGGATAGAAAACATTAAAGAACTTAGGTCTGTAGCTTCACAATTTGTGGAATTATCCGCTTTTCTAGAAAATGTGTCTCTGATTGAAAGTGCCAATAAGCCTTCTGCGTTTGAACTTAACGCAGTGACTTTGATGACTGTGCATGCAGCTAAAGGTTTGGAATTTCCAGTAGTTTTTATTATTGGAATGGAAGAAGGGTTGTTTCCGCATTCGCAGTCTATGATGGATATTCACGAACTGGAAGAAGAGCGCAGATTATGTTATGTAGCTATAACAAGAGCTAAAGAGAAAGTGTTCTTAACCGGTGCGCATAGCAGGTTGTACTTTGGGAACATTCAAAGTAATCTGCCCAGCCGGTTTATTGACGAGATTCCACAAGAGTTACTTGAGAGCTTGGGAGATAAGGTGTTTGGAAGTAATGGGGGTGGGCATGGCAGAAGAAAAGAAGTAGATTTTATGGATGATATGGACTGGCGCAGGAATGATTTTAGTTGGGATTAGTAGCCAAGTGATATAAAACAATTCCGGCGGTGGTGGAAACATTCAGAGAGTTGTGTCTCCCGTAACGGGAAATTTCCAAAACCTTATCTGCCGCCTCAAGAATTTCCTTGCTCACACCTTCCTTTTCATTACCCAGAACTATTACACAATCCTGTTTTGGTTTCCATAAGTGTAACGGAACACTTTTCTCACTTTGTTCCACCGCGAGAACCTTTAAGTTTTTAGATTTAGCAAAAGCAATTAAGTCAGCAGAATTTTTAAGAAAAGTAATAGTCATGTTCTGGTATGCGCCTAAAGAAGTTTTTGCAACTTTTTCATGCAATAGCTTCTTACCTCCCGGCGTAGTATAACTTCCCGAATAACCCACTAAAATCACATTATTAATGCCAAAAAAACTGCAAGTGCGCAAAATTGCACCTACATTATATAAACTTCTGATATTTTCCAGCGCTACAAAAACATTTTGCATAGAGTATACTTTTAGTAATGCTTTATAACCCTATAAAGAATTTAGGTCAAAACTTCCTTATTAATAGTACCGTAGTTTACCAAATGGTTGATGCCCTTGACCTTGTACCTACAGACACCGTTATAGAAATAGGTGCCGGATTGGGAGCACTAACTCAACTTCTTGCAGATAGAATGGCTGCAGCTTCCGGAAAAATTTATGTCGTAGAAATAGATGAACGCTTTATTGGCAAACTTAACGCCATGTTTTTAGTAAATAGCAATGTGGAAGTTGTTCAAGCCGATATTCTTGACTGGTTGCCCAAGTTCAGCCCTCCTGAAGAGTACAAAATAATAGGTTCATTGCCGTTTTACATAACTTCCCCAATTATTCATAGAGCTATTCGCATGTCAGTAAGGGCTGAGCTATGTGTGTATCTTGTGCAAAAAGAGGTAGCCCAGAAGCTGTGCGCAAAGCCCCCAAAAGCTACCTACCTTTCTTCATACGTTCAAAGCTTCTACGATTGCAGTTATGTTACTGATGTGTCAAGAGACTATTTTGATCCCAGACCCAATGTAGATGGGGCTGTAATTAAGCTTACTGCTAAGCCCTCTCTAATTGCGGCTAATTCTATTGATGACTATGAGGGATTTTTACACAAAGGTTTTGCTCACCCACGCAAAATGCTCAATAAGGCGTTTACTAAAGAAGAACTGGCAAAAGTTGGGATAGATGGAAAACTGCGAGCGCAAAACATTTCCCCGCAAGAGTGGCAACAAATGTTTCTTACTCTGAAAACATGAAAAGAGGATACCCTGCAATCTGATCACATCATATGAGCAAATTGCAAAGTACCCTCGATTCTCTCCTTGATAACCCCCAAGCCCTTTGGGCCGGGAAATTATATTTTGTCTAGTTCAACAGTACCCTAAACAAAGTAATTTCGCAAGTACGCTATACTTGATGCTATGGATAAACAAAGCCAAGCTAAAAAAATTGCCGAGTTGCTAAAGCAAACATACAACGCTCCAAAAACAGAATTGCACTTTGCAAATGAAATGCAGCTGGCTGTAGCAGTAATGCTTTCTGCGCAAACTACAGACAAAAAAGTAAATCAGGTTACGCCCGATTTGTTTTCAAAATATCCTACCTGGGAAGCTTTAGCTAATGCAGATATAGTTGAACTAACTGAGGCTATTTATGGGGTGAATTTTCACAAAGGTAAAGCTGAAAGGCTAAAAAAAGCAGGTCAGGTGATGCTTTCGGAGTTTGGTGGTGAGCTTCCCAGAACTATTGAAGAGCTTACAAAAATTCCGGGTGTTGCGCGAAAAAGTGCTAATGTGATTTTAAATGAACTGTGGGATATTGCCGAAGGTATTGTGGTGGATACGCATGTTTCTAGAGTTTCAGGCCGTTTGGGGTTAACAGAGGAGACGGATCCAAAGAAGATAGAGCAGGATCTTATGAAGTTAGTGCCAAGAGAGTATTGGCGAAATTTTTCAGGCGCGATGGTGCTGCATGGCAGGTATGTGTGTACTGCCCGCAAGCCTAATTGTGCAGAATGTGTACTGAATAAGGTGTGTCCGTCTGCGTTTACGTTTGATTAGTTTTAATAATCTTACCTGCCAGTAGGTAAAGAGCTTCCCCGAGGCTAAAGCCTGCGGCATATGTGAATTTTACTATCGCTCCTTTGATCAGTCATCGGAGTTACTTTTCCTTAATATAAATATCCGCCCAGTTATCACTATTCTTTTCTATGTATCGCCACAACTTTTCTCCATATAACTTAAACTCAAACGTCTCGCCTGGTCCTATTTCTTTGCCGCCTTGCAACTCAGGAAACTTATAAATTAACTGCTTCAGAATTATTGGTTGGGAAGTTAAGTTTGTCCACTTTACTATCTGGCCGGCATAGCCTGTGGCTCTTTGTGGTTCCCATCCGTTTTCCGAAAAAGTAATTTGCAAAGGTTCCATTGTTTGTATAGGTGCGGTTGTTTGCGGTTGTTCTTCTGCCTGATCCTCTGCGGGTATATCCGTTTCCGGAGTAGTAAATGCCATACTCCTGGTAAGTTCTTTTTCTACCTGCATTTTAATGTCTGCTGTGCTGCCAAAGGTTAACTTTTTGCCATTAAGGAAAAACACAGGTAAATTCATAAACCCTACTTTAGTTAAATATTCTTTATCCTTAGCAATTTGATCTTGCACGTACAGGCTTTGCGCATCTTCCTGGAATTTCTGTACGTCAATGCCTAAAGATTCTGCTATGCTTAGAAGTTTCTCTTGCGATAAATACTCCTGGCTGCCAAATACTTTTTCAATAAATTCCCAGAAAGCATTTTGCTCACCCGCAGCTTGTGCTGCTTTAGCAGCAGTTTCATCTGCGAGAGGGAAGTGCCTAAAGGCAACTTTTAAATTTCCGCTGTGTTCTTCGTACAAACTTTCAATAAACCGGAAATAATCAGCACACATGCTGTTATATAAATCGCAAAACATGACTAGTGTGTTGTTGGATTGATAGTTACCTTTAACAAAAGTGTGCCCGGCAATAAGTTCCTCTTCTTGTACTTCAGTTAAGTCTGGGCCATTAACCGGTCTTTTGCCATAGCCAATGATCACTGCCAGTAGTATGGCAAGCAAACTAATTCCGGCAAGCCAGATAGGTAAGTTACGCCTAAGAAATAACATAGCCTTTTCTAGTATACACTGCTTTGCTACAATAGCCGTAATATGCAATTTCCAAGCCACATTCCCTCCCACAAACAAACAGAGCTCGTTAAAATTGTAGATTATATAACTGCTAAAGTAGACGTGGAATTCATTATCCTTTTTGGAAGTTACGCCCGTGGTGACTGGGTTTCGGATCGGTATAAAGAAGCAGGAGTCACCTATGAATATGAAAGTGACTTTGATCTTCTGGTTATTGTCAAAAATTCCCAGCTAGAACAAAACTTTGGTCTATGGAATTCTATCGAGCAGGCCATTGACGCTGACGAAGACATCATTACTTCGGTAAACCTAGTGGTTGATACCATTCACTTTGTCAATGCTCGCATTTTGGAGGGTAATTATTTTTATACAGACATTCGCAGAGAGGGCCTGGTACTCTTTGACTCGGGGAATGTTAAATTATCGGAGCCGGGGGAGCTTGATGAAAACCAGCAGCGAGTGTTGGCAAAACAGAATTATGCCTTCTGGGTTGGGAAGGCTCAAACTTTTTTAAAGGATTATCAACATAATATGGAAGACGGTGAGCACAGCAATGCCGCCTTTCACCTGCATCAGGCAGTTGAAGCTTTGTACACAGCACTTTTGCTTGTTGCTACCGGCTATAAGCCGAAAACTCACAACTTAGCCAAAATAGAACATCTACTAATTCAGGAGGTGCCCGAAGTTGCGCAAGTTTTCCCTAAAAAGGAAGAAGACCAAAGAAAGTTGTTTGAATTGCTGCGTAAAGCGTACATAGATGCCAGGTATAAGCTTGATTATTCTATAACTTCCCAAGATTTAGAGAGCTTGCGCGAAAGGGTAAGTGTATTAGAGCAAATAGTCACGGAGTTCTGTAAGGAGCGGCTTAATTCTTAGTCTGAATTGCTGATAAATTCAACAGACCCTTTACTGCGCCAATTTCCCTTATCACACTAGATGAATTTCTTGCGCCCCACAACATGGCTTCCTTCATAGACTTGTGGTGGTGCAAGGCTGTAATGAACCCTGCAGCATAGGCATCACCCGCGCCAGTTTTGTCCAGGATTTTTTTCTTGCTTTCAATAATTCCCACTTTTTCCATTTTCACTCCGTCCGAAGCGCTTGAGCCGTTTGCGCCATCTGTAATTACCGTAAGTTTTGGGCCTAGTTCTTGCAGTTTGGTGTGTAGTGTTTCCAAACTTGCACTTTTACCTACAAGCATTTGTGCCTCTTCTTTATTTACAAATAAAACATCTGTCAGTTCCAGCATTTCTTCTAAGGCTTTTACCCCTTCCCGTAACTGCTGAGTGCCGGGATTAAATGCAATGCCGATTCTTGGGTTTAGCTTTAAGTACTGCACTAACTTTTTCTGGAAGTCATCAAAGCCTTTCGCTAAAGACGAGTAAAAGACCCACTTAGGTATGGGCCAGTTGTAGATCTTGTAATTTCTTTTTTCATGATAAGAAAATATGGTTCGTTCGCCCTCGTGCACAATAATGGCGTGTACATTGGTGGGGGTACCTTCGTTTCTTATGCAGCATGAAGTATCTATTTTTGCGTTGGTAAGCTCGGTTATTATTCTATCGGCGTTTGCGTCGTCTCCGAGTTCGGTATAGATAGCACATTTCATGCCGAGGCGAGTACAGGCAATGGCTACATTACAGGCGTTGCCGGCAATAGAAGTTTCAAATGATTCAACTGGAACTTTGCTGCCGTGTAAGAAACTTATTCTGGTTTCGGTGCTTTGAGCTACGAAGTTACCGTCAAGTTGCATGAATAAATCTATTGAGCAATCTCCAATTGTGAGCAGGTCTACAGTTTTCATATAGCTAGAATGGCTTTTTGTATTGCCTCGCTATTCATTTTATATTTTTTTAGCAAATCTTCATAGCTTCCAGATTCCCCAAAAGTATCTCGCATGCCAATAAAGCTCATCTTAGCGGGAAATTCTTGCGCCAACAGTTCCGCAATAGCACTTCCTAAGCCCCCTGCCACCTGGTGATCTTCCACAACTACAACTTTGCCCGTTTTTTTAACCGAGGTAAGTAGTGTTGCCTGATCAAGTGGTTTGATAGTTGGGCAGTTAATGATTTCTATAGACAGCTCTGTTAGCTGTTCTGCCGCTGTTAAGACTTCTGCCAGTATTGGCCCGCAGCCTGCTACTGTTACATCTGTGCCTTCTTGAAGTATATATGCTTTGCCTAGTTCGAATTTGGTTTCGTCCTTTGTAAGCAGGGGTGTCTTTGGGCGGGAAAGCCTAAGATAAGCAGGGCCCTTATGCCTGGCCAGGGCCCTGGTGGCCTTTTTAGCTTCCAGATAATCACATGGAGAAACAACTGTCATATTGGGAAGTACCCGAGTTAATGCAATGTCTTCCAGTGCTTGATGTGTTGCTCCATCTTGCCCGGTGGCAATGCCTGCATGTGAACCTACAATTTTTACATTGGCATTGCTATAACAAATCGATATTCTGATCTGGTCCCAATTCCTACCGGGGCTAAAAACACCAAATGAGGTAATAAATACAGTCTTGCCTTTAAGGGCTAGCCCTGCACCTATACCAGCGAGATTTTGTTCAGCTACACCAACTTGAAAAAATCTTTCCGGGTATGTCTTGGCGAACTCTTCTACTCTGGTGGATTCGGTTAAGTCTGCAGTTACAACTACAATATTAGGGTCTTGTTTCGCTGCTTGCACAATAGCTTCACCAAATCCATCTCGTGTGGAGAAGTTATGGCAGTTTTGTTGGGTAGTAGTGTTAGTCACACGGTTCAACTTTTTTGACAATCTCAAATTCTATTTTCCAGTCTGTTTTATCGATCTTTGCAAAGTCCACCCAAATATTTGGATCCATTTCTACTTCACAACTATCGTCAGGGTCTTTTCTTTCCAAAACTACTGTAAGGCTCTTATCTTTTGTGTCTTTAAGGATTTTTTTGATCTTAAAACCATGGCCGTCTTCATCAAGTAGGTTAGTGGACACCGCAAGTAAATATTCTCTGTTGAAGTTTACGGCGCTATTAAACTGAATCTGTCCTGTGTCATCTACTTCGTTAAGAAACTGTGTAAGCTCTTCTTCACTTGTGATAACTTCCCGCTTTTTGTCCCTTTCACTACCGTCTGTAATATAAATTTTTCTTGGAAAGCCTTCGATGCGTTCAAGCTTTGGCTCGCCAGCTAGTTTGGGAAGCTTGAAGTCTTCACCCATTAAAAGGTAGCCTGCTCCCAAGATTAATCCCACTATAACTACTACAGGCAAAATATTACCTGCTTGTCTGTGATAGTTAGTTTGTTGTTTGTTCATGACTTACTCCTAACACGTGCTTCCAGAGTATCAAGCTCCTTAAGAGCCTGTTCTGCCTCAGTTTTACTCGGAGCTTTGCCGTGCCAACTAAATTGATACTCCATAAATTCTACACCCTTGCCGGGAATAGTATTAGCTATTATAGCAGTTGGAAGATTGTCTGCTTTTGCTTCTTTCAGAGCTTTCAGTGTAACTGCCATATTATTGCCGTTTATATCAATAACAGCCCAATTAAATGCTTCCAGCTTTGCTGTTAAAGGCTCTGGTGACAACACATCTTCTGTATTTCCACTTATCTGAATATGATTCCTGTCTACTATAACTGTTAAGCCCGCTAGTTGGTTTACGCCTGCGTACATAAGTGCCTCCCAGGTTTGGCCTTCCTGAAGTTCCCCGTCACTTATCATGCAAAAAACGTGCCCGTGTTTGTTATCCAATTTGTTGGCTAATACCATACCTATTGCCTGCGATAAGCCTTGGCCAAGTGGCCCGCTTGAAGTTGCAAGTTCCGGAAGTTCTGTGTTGTGCGGATGACCTTGCAATCTGGTATTTATTTGTCTGAACGTAGCTAATTCCCGCGAATCAATAATACTTTTTGCGGCAAGAGCCGCGTAAAGAACCGGACAGATATGGCCATTAGAAAGTATAAAGTCGTCTTCGGGTTTAAGCTCACAAAAATATAACGCAGTGATAATATCTGTGGTGCCTAGTGCTCCTGCCGGGTGGCCAGACTGTGCTTGAGTTATCATGCCAATAATAGCGCGTCGAATATTTACGGCGATGAGTTCTAATTCCTTTAATGTGGGGTTAGTGGCAGCTTGGGGCATCCACATGAGTATAGCATGAAAGTTCGGTACAATTAGTACTATGTCTATATTAAACCTACTCAAACCTATCCAAAAATCTCCTGAAAAAACCGAGACACTAAAGCAGTTAATGGCTAAACATCCGGAAATGCATCTGGCTTTGGAAAAACCCTTACCGGTAAATCTTGATGACTTGATTGCAAGTTTCAAAACGGGTAGCGCAGCTATTAATTTTTATGAGTTAGGAGAAATAAGAGGCCCCAAGAGATATAACTTCTTTATTGAACCAAGAGACGGTGCGCCTTTTATAAGTTACTATACTGCGCCTTTTGAAGGCTATGCGGAGACTATTCCCGGGGTGCCCGAATGGTTGGTTGATGTGGCGGTGAAAGATGATAAGCGCAGGGAAGGAGTGGTTTTGCATATGGTGTTTGGAGGGGTGACATATAGATGTTTTAGTGAGTCGCCATTTTACCCTCCGGATTTAGGTAGTGATGTGAAAGTGGCGGAGGATACGTTCAGGAAGTTTATGCAGGATCAGCTTGATAGTGTAGTGCTTTGGGGAGAGGGGTAGTTAAAGCCTTGTGATGGCAGCCTTGCCTAACATTTGAATAGCATAGGCTAGCACCTCATCGGGTTTTGTACAGATTTTGCACAAATTCTCTTCGCCCGGCCGCACAAGCATGTGTTCCCGAAAAACATCCAGAATATGGTTCCAAAATTCTCCAAACAACACAATTGGCTTATTGTTACTTTCATGAATTCTAGAACTTGCCCAGGTCATTCCAAACTCACTAATGGTGCCGGTACTGCCGTTAAACACAATATGCAAATCTGTGTTTTGCAGCATAACCTTGGTTCTATCAAAGTAGTCAAGCGTTACAACCTCTTCATCAAACGGATTATTAGGGTCTATGCCTTCGTAATTTTTCTTGTGCTTATTAGGGTGATACGTTACCGCCAAAACATTAGTTGCTCCCGCGGCCTTTGCCCCTAAAGTTGCTGCTCTCATTACGCCGGGGCCACCCCCATTTACCACCTGAAATCCATTCTGTGTTAGTAATTTGGCTGTAGTGTATGCGTCTTGATAAACCTGGTCACCTTCCTGCCAAGATGACCCGCCTAAGAATGCTATCTTTTTCATATGTTTTGCTCCTTAAAGTTAACTAAGGCTTTTACCGGATCTGGTTGCCCGAAAATTGCTGAGCCCACCACCACATCATCAGCACCAGCAGTATAAACTTCTTTAACGTTTTCCAAGGTTATTCCGCCATCTACCTGAATAGTGATTATTTTGTCTACTTGCCTTAGCTGTCTGATTTTTTCCAAAACATGGTTTTCGAATACTCTGCCTTGACCCCCCGGTACTACCGCCATGAATTGTACATAATCAAGCTGATCTAGAAAAGGATAAATTTCTGTAACCGATGTTTCCGGGTTTAAAGATAATCCTACTTTATAAAATAATCTCTTTGCTTCTTCTATAAAGTGCTTTTTATCAAAGTGAGGTTCCACTTGCGCGCACACTTTCTCTATAAAAGGCAGTTTTCTTACCAGATAGTCTGTCGGGTGCAGCACCATAAGGTGTAAATCTATGTTTAGGGAAGTGTTAAGTCTGCTAACTGTTTCAAACCCGGTGAGAGTTTTGCCGTTTACTGCCACACCATCAGCTATATCGACTTGTGCCACATCGATATACTTGGTTATTAGGTCAAGCCTGGTTTGTACTTCTGTTAATGTTTGTTCAAATATTCCCGGAACTACCATAACGTGAAACCTCCTGTAATCTTTTTACATGTCTTTCTTCACCGCTAAATTCTGTGGTTAGCCATGCTTGCACAATTTCTTGCGCCTCTAATTCAGAAATATAATCTGCCGGTAAGGCCAATACATTGCTGTTATCATCTAGTCTTGCTGATTTTGCATGTTGTGCATTCCAAGAAAGTGCTGCTCTTATACCTTTAAATTTATTGGCTAGCATACTTACACCCACACCATTTCTGCAGATGAGAATTGCTTTAGCTGTGGTGTCTTCTTGCAGATTTTTCATTACGGGAAGTACGTAGTCTGGGTAGTTATCACTTGGTTCAGGTATGTATGGCCCCATATCTGTTACTGCTATGCCTTTGGAAGTCAGAAATTTTATGATGGCCTCCTTTAAATTAAACCCACCATGATCTGATGCTATATAAAGTTGCATATAGTTATAATAACAGAAGCTTGGTTAGCCTGTAATGGCAATTGCAACTTGTTTGTGTATTCCATATACTATGTATCATAATTGTGTAGTGCCCCTACATATAGGGCAGTTATGGAAAAAAAAGCGCCTGCCGCACGGATAGTAGTTAAATCAGTTGTATACTCGGCAGCTTTATTGTTGTTGGTTATTAGTTTGTCTCAAGTTCCCCCTGCTAAAGCTCAGACTAGTTCTGACCCGTCTTCAAATGCCATTATTATTGACCATACGTGTACTGATATCACGAAGATCCCGTCCTACTGGCTGGATAAGGCCAAGGAACTTACTTTGCACTATGCGCATACTTCCCATGGCAGCCAACTTATCTACGGTGCCTTGGTTTTAGAAAAGAAGGATCCGCAACTTTATTCGGTAGCAGTTAGAGAAGATCCTGCTACACCGGATTTACCCCCTATAGAAACTCCCCTAGCTTTACGTGTGTATGACGGCAATCCACCGGAAACTTATATTAGCCCCAACGATTATTGGGATGGCACATCTGGTTTAGATAGAACAAGGGCTGTAGTAGGAACAGGTAACTTTGATTTCAGTATGTGGTCTTGGTGTGGTGAGCAAAGCTGGAACAGTACAACGACGGTTCAAAATTACCTTAATGCCCTAGACAGGTTGGAAGAAGACTATCCCGATATGCGCTTTATTTTAATGACTGGGCATACTGATGGTACCCAAGATAATGTTGGCTCTGTTTTAAGAAGAAATAATGATATGTTAAGAGATTATGCTAAGGCTAACGGTAAGGTTTTGTTTGATTTTGCGGATATAGAAAGTTACGATCCGGATGATACTTATTACACTAATACTACTGACGAATGTAATTGGTGTACTTCAGAGGGGGTTTGTAATAACTGGTGTGAAGCATGGTGTGCAAATCACCCTAATGAACCCGGGTGTGTTCAGGAATCTGTTGGCCAATCTCCCTGGCACTGTTCACATTCGCATTACTTCAACTGTTACCGCAAAGGTGTTGCTTTTTGGTGGATGATGGCTAGGCTTGCCGGGTGGGATGGTATTTCCCAGGTTACCCCTGCTCCTGAGCCTACAGTAGGCTTTTCCGGTTCTAGTTCCTCTGGGAATGAGTCTGTCACTTCTGTTTCCATCCCGCTCGGTTTGTCTTCGGCTGCAAGTTCTAACGTCACTGTTAATTATGCTGTTACCGGGGGCACTGCTACTGGAGATGGGGCTGATTATACGCTGGCCTCAGGCATCGCTACTATTGCCGCCGGAGCTACTTCGGGAAGTATTCCGTTAACTGTAGTGAATGATACAAATGTGGAATCTGATGAGACTATTCAAATCACTCTGACAAGTCCTATTAATGCCACTTTAGCTGCAGATACTTATACCTATACTATTTTAAATGACGATGAAGTTTCGGTTGTGCCTAATGCTTCCGATTCCTGGTATATGTCTGGGGCTAACCCCCAAAGAACTTCCTGGGTATCTGAAGAGGTAACAGGTCAGTTGCACCCGGAATGGTACAGACCAATAGATGCTTATATTCCTTCCAAAGTACAAGTGATTACAGCCAACAATTTGGCCTATGTGTCAACTTCTGCGGGGCTTTATGCCTTTGATGTAAACACTGGGGAAGTTGTTTGGGTATATCCAACAGAAATGCCCTTAGGTAACTCTCCCACTGTAGTAGGAGATACTTTGTACGTTGGTGGTTTTGATAATAAAATGCACGCTCTTACAGCTAATCCGGACACTTCCACCTTATCAACAGATAGTGATACTGGCCACAGAATAAATGATCAAGTTGTTTGGACATATGAAGCAGGTGCCGGGTTTGACACTAATCCCTTAGTAGTAGACGGTGTAGTGTATGCAGGTAATAGAGACGAGTACTTTTATGCTATAGATGCTACTGATGGCAGTCTGCGCTGGCGTTATAAAACCGATGGATCTATTCACTTTTCGGCAGCCTACAAAGATAATACTCTCTATTTTGCTTCTAATGACGCCCATGCTTATGCGCTTGATACTTCTGGTAATTTGGTGTGGCAGTCTGATAAGTTGCCCTCTCACGGTTTTTATACTTTTTGGCCGGTAATAGTTGAGGACGCTGTGATCTTTCCTGCTGCGCGTGGCTATCGTTACGGCCAGGGTGCTTTTACACCTAATGGTAATGATGGTAAATGGGACTATGGCTATTGGGCACCTGACTTTTTGACAGAAGGCCTACAGGCAAATATGGGTGAAATACTGCCAGATGGTTCGATGGATGCAACCAGAGCAATGCAGTATTTGGAAGAGAAACCCTGGAGACGTTCTTACTATGTGCTAGACATAACTACAGGTAAAGAAAAGACTTATGACTTTGATAGTGACTCTAACCCTGAATATGCTCCCTTAATGTGGTTTGGTACTGCCTCAGGCCAACGTTATCCTGCTGTGGTAAGCCAGACTAACACGGTTTTTACTCCGAACATGTTTGCTGAAAGTCAATATTCCAATGGTATAAGCGGCTGGCCCTTGCATGCCAACTATATTACAAACAGGATACCTGTTATTTCTCCTGATGAGCCTATTGCGGTTTCTATGGGAGGTAACGTTGTTTTTTGGAATAAATGTTGCTCTAGAGGTATGGGGTCGCTTGATGTTTCTTCTAGCAAGCCTTCTGTATGGAATCACTTTAGCTATAATTTAGCATCCGATAAATATGGTAGATTAGCTGTTGCTCCTGGTTACGATTTGATAATGAATGAAACCGACTGGGATAATTTGTTCCAGGTTTATAAAAATTACAATGGTGTTTATGGCACCCCTGGAACGCAAAACCCACCTGTTCCTTACAATGGTAGAGTTCTTGTACACTTAGGTAATGTCTTATTTTCCTGGTCTTCTGATGGTTCGGCCGATTCACCTCTAGCTACTGCTCAGATCGTTGCGGCGGATGCAAGTACAGCTATCCCAAGTGTGGCTGATTTAAAAACCAGGCTGACCGAAGAGATAGAAAAAATTCTTGTCTCAGGACACCTGCAACCCGGATATTCAGTAGGGCATTTTGCCGCGGATGGAGTTACTTATGGAGGAGTCTTAGTTGATTATTGGGCTAATGTAACTGACACGCTTTATATACTATCTAAAGCGTTACCTTATTTATCTAGTGATCTTCAACAGGAAGTAAAGGCATATTTACAATCTGAATATGAAACCTATCCTCCATATGACTATCAACACGTTGGATGGGCCGATGGCACTTCGCGAGATGACTTTATTGACCCCCCGGAAATAGCAGCGGTAAAGGAGACAGTTGGGCCTAACGCCAGTTTATATAACATGGGTTATAGGAATGCTAATTTTTGGGATGGTTGGGATTGGCCCCCTTATACTTTTTATAATTTATGGAAATACGCTCAGGCGGTTGGAAACGCCTCACAGCTTTTTGACGAAAACAAAAGCAGACTGCAGTCTCCTCCCGATGATGCCACTTTAATATTATTTCCTCACGCATTAAATGCCTGGATTGATGGGTATTGGGGTTATTTGGAATTGGAAAAACTTGCCGGTTACCCTGAATCTTCCTCTATCCGTTCTGAACTGAATAGGCTGCTTGAGTTAAGGGTTTCTACCTTCACAAAAAATAATACCTGGAATGGCCCTGAGGGAGGAACTGAATATGGTAACTATATCCAAACATTTGCAGTTGCTTCGAATTTCATGTTTCTTACTCCTGAGTTGGCAGGCTATTTGAATGAACGAATTCCTGACCAGTTAGCTGAGGCTTTAATTGAATATCAATCTGTAGCGCCTTACTGGTTCGTGACAAATTTTGATGCCACATTCGGTGAGGAGGTTAACAGACATAATTATGACTACAATGCGCTCTTCCAGGCCAAGGCACTAATACTCAATGAGCCATATGAAGAACTAGTAAAGTACATAGATGTACCAGCATTTGAGAGAGGAGACTTATTCTATATCCAAAACCTAGTAACAGCGATAGAGGCAGGTGATGCCTCTGCAGTGGAACCATGCACCCTTACAGATGCTACCTTTGGTCAAACCACTGCCACAACAGGCAGTACCGTTACCCTCACTATAACCGGCACCAGTTGCGACAATCAAGCAATTAGTTACATGGTATATGAAGATGATGGCGTTTTAGGTAGAGATACAGCTATAACTCAGCCAGCCAACGCCATTTTTGCCAACGGTACGGCTACAACTTCTTGGGTGGCAGAATGGCAGTGTGACGGCAATATTGGTGGCATATGTACGGCAGGTAATCCTGAATATATTTTCGAAGCCGCTCTAGTTTCCGACGCTACTGTAACTATTGCTTCCACTAATCAACTTCAGGTAACACCTGTTGCAGGAGATGGCCCACAAATTTCTAATATTACAAAAGTAACTAGTGGAGATATTCCTACTTATGACAAATTTGAAGTCTCTTTTGATATAGATACAGTTGCTACCAATCCCTATTTCCCGTACGACGCAGAGGCCCCTGTGGGTATTACTTCCGGTGAAGGCATAACTGTAGATATGTTAGTACTGGAACCCGGTGTTTCCGATTGGACAAATGCCGTTACGGTTCCTTGTTTCTATTATCAGCCCGTAGAAGAGGTTGGTTCTGGAAACACTATTGCCCTGCTTCCCACCGGCAGCCCCGATTGGCGTTGCCGCTATACCCCAGAATTAGCAGGCAGTTGGACATTTAAGATTAGAGCTACTGATGCTGCGGGCACGCAAGAATCTGCTGAAAATAGTTTTGTTTCGGTAGTTTCTGATAACAAAGGTTTTGTGCAGCTTAGCAAAACCGATACACGCTTCTTTGAATTTGCTGATGGCACGCCTTTTACTTATCCGTTAGTGACTTTTGAAGACGTGCAGTTTAATACTTTGGCAGGTGTTAGAAGTAGCCTTGCTAATCTTAGTACTAGCGGTGTGAAATTCTTGCGCTGGTTCCCTACGGGTGAGGGTGCTAATTTCATGGTATCTCCTTATGGTGACAGACTCGAAATTTCTTGGGCGTTCGGCAGTGCTGGTTCCACACCCGATGACCCGGATGTAGTGCGTGGTAAGAAGTTTAGTTTTAGGCCCTACTACTACACAGGGCAAAGTGTACCTCTAGTACCCGGTTCTACGTATAAGCTAAGTTTCTATGCCAAGGTTGAAGGTGATCAAGCTATTAGAGCTGATTTAGGTGTACTTGGCCGGTTTGATGTTTGTTCTGCTACTAGTACCTATCATGAGTCCCAAGGCCAAACCTGTGACTATAAGCAGGATGGTTGGTATTACTATGAAAGAGAATTCACAAACACTAACCAAACTTTTATCAGGGCGTATATGCATGGGTTGTATGTATCTTCAGATGCCCCCACACCATTTAATACTACTCAGACGGGTAAGATTAGAATTCACTCTATGAGTCTGCAAAGGGAAGAGTCGCCAGGTATTTGGAGTGCCAACATGTTTATTAGAGGTGACCCGGATACATATAACTATATTGATCAGCGTGCTGCCGCAGGTTTGGATGAGGTATTTAAGCTCTCTGAAGAGAATGGTATTTATCACAAGCTAACCATGTTCCATAAAAATGACGCTATCCTGAATCTTTTCCAGGCGGATGGCTCTATTGGAAGCTGGTATCAATGTGGGTGGGGTAGATGCCCTAATAATTTCTATTCCGCCCCAGGGCAGGCTACCCGCTGGTATGAAAATGCTTACAGCAGATACTTTATTGCTAGGTGGTCTTATTCCCCGGCACTACATTCTTTGGAATTAGCTAATGAAAATGATAATACGCAGGAGAGTTACAATGCGGGATTTGCCTTTTCCAAATACATCTATGACCTTTCACCTAGACACGTACTTATGTCTAACTCCTTCTGGGGGTGGTGGATAAATGATTATTGGAGCAATGCTGATTACAAACCCTACATTGATTATGCAGATAAACACTGGTATTCCAATACTAATAGTAATAACACCGAGCTTATTAGCACTATTTGGAATGATTCTGCCGCCTATGAGCGCCAATGCGCTTTAAGGTTTGTTGAGTATGAAAATCAATTTAGCTATGGCAAGCCTATTGTGCGTGGTGAATGCGGTGTGGCGGAAACTGGAACAGAACCACAGCATCCGGAAGTTGCTACAGAACCTACGGGTACCTATTACCACAAGAAGGTATGGGCACATGTAGGTACTCTTGGATATACTTGCGACGGTGAATGGTACCCTAGGCTTTTTGCTACTAACGGGGCTTATCCAAATGATACTTATAGCACCCAGAAGATTTATGCCACTTATGACAAGTTTATGACGGGGGAACCTGTTAATAATGGTCATTACGAAACTATTGGAACTGATCTTACAGGTAATTTGCAAATTGGCACCAGTGCTGTTTCCGGAAATATTAGGGCTTGGGGTTCCAGAGATTCGGTTAATGGAAAGGTGTTGTTATGGATAGATAATGCTGCTGATACTTGGAAGAACCGGGTGGACGGAGTTTCTGCTTCTCCTGCTAGTGCAGTGTTGTCGATTTCCAATCTGCCTGCCAGTACTTATACACTAGAATGGTGGAATACACGCACGGGCGAAATTTCCAGTAGTGAACAGGTGACTGTAGGTGCAAGTGGTGTTTATAACTTATCTGTTAGTAATTTGCAGACAGATGTTGCGGTTAAGTTGTATGCTCCGGAACCAACCGGCACTTGTACGTTAACTTCTGCTGCTTTTGATCAGGTTAGTGTAGCAGCGGGAACTCCTGTCACTTTAAGTGTAACCGGCACGAATTGTACGGGTGAAACGGTAAATGTTGAGGTTAGGGAAGATGATGTGGGTGGCTACGACTTGGCAACTATACAGCCCGACCCGATAACTATGGTTAATGGTACAGGAAGTGCTACCTGGATAGCAGAATGGCAGTGTGATGGGAACTTACTAGGGATTTGCACAGCAGGTGACCCTGAATACAGTTTTGTGGCAACGGCGGCTATTTCTGGTTCTCAGGTGACTAGTACTTCTCAGCTTGTGGTTACTGCTCTAACTCAAGCGCCTGCCCCCACTATTTCCCCTAATGGGGGCACTTTTGATAATGCCGTGCAGGTAACTCTTGGAGTAGGCAGTACTGCGCTAGCTACTAATATTTACTACACTATTGGTGGTTCTGAGCCTGATCAAGGTTCTAGTTTATATACTGCGCCATTTACCTTAACAGGGAGTACTACCGTTAAAGCAAAGGCATTTAGTACAGGAGTTACGCCTAGTGAAACTGTGGAAGCTAGTTTTGTGATTAATGGTGAAGTTGAAGCAGGAGCTTGGTATATGGCTGGTGCTAACCCCCAGCGTACTTCGTGGGTTTCAGAAGAAGTGCGAGGAGCATTAAACCCAGACTGGTACCGACCAATTGGTGCGCATATTCCCTATAAAGCTCAGATTATTGCTTCTAACGGGCTTTTGTATGTTTCTACCTCAGCCGGGCTCTATGCCTTTGATGCTGCCAATGGTGACATAGCTTGGGTTTATCCTACAGAAATGCCTTTAGGCCATTCCCCTACAGTAGTAGGAGATATGCTGTATGTTGGTGGGTTTGATAATAAAATGCACGCCATAAGATCCAATCCAGATGCATCATCTCTACCCACAGATAGTGATACCGGATATAGGGTGAACAACCAAGTAGTCTGGACTTACGAAGCAGAGGCAGGGTTTGATACCAACCCATTGGTAGTAGACGGTGTAGTTTACGTCGGAAATAGAGATGAATATTTCTATGCCCTTAATGCTAATGATGGCAGTTTGCGCTGGAGATATAAGACCGATGGGCCTATTCATTTTTCTGCAGCATACAAAGATGAGGTAATTGTTTTTGCCTCAGATGATGCATTTGCTTATGGCCTAGACACTTCCGGTGACCTGGTTTGGAAATCTAATAAGTTGCCTTCCTGGGGTTTCCACTCTTACTGGCCAACCATTGTAGATAATACTGCTATGTTACCGGCAGCAAGGGGATATAGAGCTCCAAATGCGCAACCATTAACTCCTTATGGTTGGTATGCAAAATATGATATTGGCTATGAGCATCCTATGGGTGAGGTGGTAGCTGAGGGGCTTATGAGAACAACTAATGCTGTAAATTATCTGGAGGAAAGACCTGACCGTCGTTCGTTTTATTTGCTAGATGTAACAAATGGTGATGAAGTTACTTTTGACGTTGATAGCGATGGTAGCACTGATTATGCTCCTTTACTAAACTTTGGGACTAACTCAGGCCAGCACTTTCCTGCCATAGTAGGCCCTGATAATACAATTTATACTTCTAATAATTTCTCTGATCAGAGTTATCAGGATGGTATAGCTGGGTGGCAGTTAGGAGCTGATACCATAACTATTCCTGAAGGAACTTTTAGAGGTCAGGGAGATGAACCGGTAGGTTATTCAATGGGGGGCAATGTGATTTACTGGAATCTTTGTTGCGATCGTATGGGGGGTGCCTTTGATGTTACAGATATGCCTGCTGATCGAAGTTGGATTTATCACAGCTATAACATTAGTAGTCTTATCCCAGGATATGCCTCGCAAATGACCGGTACTTTTGAGGCTAATGCTGTACAAGTATATGGCGGATGGAATGGAGTATATGGTAGTCATGGTGGGCCTAATCCTCCCATTCCTTATCGGGGTAAAGTTTATGTGTTTAATGGAAACGCAATTATTGCTTGGTCTGCAGGGGGTTCTGCAAATTCTCCTTTAGCTCTTGCTCAACCTGTAGAGGTTTCCTCAAATTTTAATATTCCAAAAGTATCTGACCTAAAAACGAAACTTAATGAAGAGGTGAGCAAAATTATAGCTGCAGGTCACTTAAGGCCTGGATATACACCTGGAATGTTAGCTTATGCTGGAGCAGACAATATTAGGGGAGATGATTTTCAGGATTATTTTCACAATCCTGCTGATGTTTTTTATGCCTTAAGTTTAGCTTCTCACCACGTTTCCTTAGACGCTAAGCAGGCTATTGCTCAATATTTGGATAGGGAGTATCAAAATTATTCTCCCGCTTCTTTTACGGATGTAGGTTGGAGAGATGGTACAGACAGGTCAGACTTTATTTATCCCCCGGAAGTTATGGCCGGTATAGAGATAAGTAATGGTCCCAGTGCCTACAGTGTTATGCACTTTGACGGATGGACGGGGCCTGACTGGAAATGGAATCCTTATACATTTTATGAAATGTGGAAGTATGTAGAAGCATTTGGCAGTGGTGACCAAGCTTTTGCCCGCCGAATATTTGATGACCTAAAAGTCAGGTTTTGGACACCTCCTGAAGATGCTGTTTTTGATACCTTCCCATTTGCGCTTAATGCCTGGATTGCCGGATATCATGGTTATTTGGAGATGGAAAAGTTAGCTGGTTACCCGGAATCTACTGATAAAGTTGCAGAAATGAATAGACTGTTAGCACTTAGAGCCAATAATTTTGAAAAAGACAATCCCTGGGGACCCGATTCACACGATTGGGGACAGGTGTTTGCTACTTCCCGTAACTTCACTTACCTTACACCTGAACTTGGTGATTATCTAAATACCCATGCTCTTTCCAAGGTTGAGGAAGCGCTGAATGAATATATTCATGATGCGCCTTACTGGTTTGTAACTAATTTTGAGGAAACTTACAACGAAGATATTGTCAGGCATAATTATGATTACGATGGTCTGTTTAAGGCTAAAGCTTTTGTTTTGAAAGAACCATATGAAGAGTTAGTTAAATACATAGATGTTCCGGCGTTTGAAAGGGGAGATTTATTCTATATCCAAAATCTGGTTACTGCTATTGAGGCTGGTGAAGAAAATGGGACAGTAGAACCACCCCTACCTTTAGAATGCGAACTTACAGGTGCTAACTTTGCGCAAACCACCATAGCTCAAGGAAGCAATGTCAATTTAGTAGTAACCGGTACAAATTGTAATGGTGATGCTGTAAGTTTCAATGTATTTGAAGATGATGGAGCCTTAGGAAGAGATGCAGCTTCAGTTCAGCCCTCAGCTGCTACCTTTGTAAACGGTACTGCTACTACTTCTTGGATAGTAGAGTGGCAGTGTGACGGCAATGTTGTAGGCATCTGCACTGCGGGTTCTCCGGAATATGGTTTTGAGGCCACACTTGTTTCTGATGCTACTAAGATTATAACTTCAACCAACCAGCTAACTGTAACCAATACTCAGGTAGCTGCGGTAACCTTTGTCCCCAATGGCGGAGGCTTTACCGGTTCCACGCAAGTAACTTTACAAACTAATACTGAAAGTGCTGCTATTTACTACACCTTAGACGGGTCTGAACCCACAACCAGTTCAGCTTTATACACCCAACCATTAACTATTACGGACACAATAACTATTAGAGCTAGAGCTTTTAGAAATGATCTTGCGCCTTCAGATGTAACACAAGCAGTTTTTGAACGCACTATTGTTTTGCCAACTATTGCCTTTAGCTCTGCCTCTGCTTCGGGTAATGAATCTTTAGCGCAAGTTAATATTCCAGTAGTTCTATCTTATGCCACAGATTCTGCTGTGACAGTTAGCTATGCTGCCACAGGAGGTACAGCGGCTGCCGGTACTGATTTCAATTTAACTGCCGGTGCTCTCACTATTCCTGTGGGCAGTACTACTGGCTTTATTAACCTAACAATAACTGACGATGACCTTAGGGAAGAGGCTGAAACCATTGAGATTACTCTTTCCAATCCAGTAGCATCTACCTTAGGCACAACAACGACCCATACTTATACAATTTTGGCTAATGACCCTCACACGATTGCTACTTGCAGTTTGACTTCCGCCAGTCTTAATCCAACTTCTACTGGTATTGGCGGTGCGGTGGCTTTTACCGTGCAAGGGGATCGATGTGATGATTTAGCTGTCGGCTTCAATGTCTATGAAGATGATGGTATTACAGGAAGAGATCCTGTAGCGGTTAACCCGGCCAACGTTACTTTTGTGAACGGTACTGCCGTTGTTTCCTGGCTAGCTGAGTGGCAGTGTGATGGCAATATTGCCGGTATTTGTACAGCGAGTAATCCTGAATATTATTTTGAAGCTTACTTGGTAGATGCTCCAGAAAAGTCAATACGATCAGCTAATCAGGTAACCGTAACTACTACCCAGGCGGCAGCTCCTGCCATTTCACCTAACGGAGGTACTTTTGTGGAAACCACTTCAATTACACTAACCAGTGCCACTTCAGGTGCTGCTATTTATTACACCCTAGACGCTTCTGACCCGACCACAGATTCTACTTTGTATACTTCAAGCTTCACCATTTCTCAAGACACTACAGTTAGAGCGCGTTCCTTCAGAGATGACTTACAGCCCTCCGGTATCTCCGTGGCTACCTTTACTAAGGCGCTTCCTGCTGTACAATTTACTTCCGCTACGTCCTCAGGCAGTGAAGCTAATGGGTTAGTAACGCTTGATGTGGCTCTTTCCTTTGTTGCGGATAATCCAGTAACTGTAGATTATGCCGTGACAGGAGGTACTGCCAGAGAACGCGGGCGTAATGCAGACTATAACTTTACTGCTGGCACACTTATAATTCCGGCAGGTTCTACCTCTGGAACAATTACCTTTGAGGTAATAGACGACACGGAGCAGGAAGATGCTGAAACTATAGAAATTGCCTTGTCTAGCCCTCAAGGAGCCGAACTAGGGGCAAATAGTACTTTAATATATACAATAGGAGCAAGTGATCAACCTCCCGCACTTCAGTTTAGGGAAAGTACTTCCAGTGCTGCAGAAGATGCAGGCGAGGTTTCACTCGCGATCGAACTTGCAGAAGCTTCTCAATCTGATGTAGCTGTTTCTTACAGTGTCGCTGGCGGTACTGTTTCTACCACTGGCCAATCTGTAGATCTTACTCTGGCAAATAGAATGCTTACTATTCCTGCTGGCCAAACGAGTGCCGTTATTCCAGTAACTCTTGTTGATGACGCTATTTATGAAGGTGCCGAAACTGCTGTCATAACGTTGAATAATCCTTCAGGGGCAATACTTGGGGCTGCTTCCATCCATACACTGACTATTACCGATGATGACCCAAGTCCTTTGGCAAGTTTTGTGCTTACTTCATCCTCTGGCTCCGAAGGCAACAACCGTGTATCCGTGCCTGTTACGCTTTCTACCGAATCCGCAACAGATACTACAGTAGCTTATACAGTATCCGGCACGGCAACAGCTGGTACAGACTTTGACGAACTTTCAGGCGCGTTGACCATTTCTGCGGGCGCTACTAGTGGTACTATCTTGTTGAACTTGGCTGCGGATGCCACATTCGAAGGTGATGAAACTGTAATTCTAACTCTCACAAATCCTGTAAATAACTTCCTAACCCAAAACAATACCTTTAGATATACCATTGAAGATGATGATCCAGTGCCAACGGTAGGCTTTACTCAAGTTGCTTCTTCCGGCTTGGAATCTACTACAGGTAATGTGGAAGTTAGTTTGTCTAATCTTTCTGCAGTTGACACTACAGTTGCTTACGAAGTAATTAGCGGAACAGCTTCACCAGTTGTAGATTATCAAGCTACTTCCGGTACTGTCACTATTAGAGCTGGTGAGCAGAGCGCTTATATAGATTTGAGAGTTGTAGATGACAGAACATACTATGAGGATGATGAAACAGTTGAGCTGATCTTAAGTGACTCTCAAAATGCATTACTTGGAAATAGTAGCCATATTTACTCTATTGAAGAGAATGACACTCTTCCGCCTGTTAACTTTACACGTGCGTCTTCTTCCGGTTCGGAAAATGATAGAACTGTGGTTTTGGAAATTGCTTTAGATGTAGCCTACTTTTCCGATGTTACGGTTGATTATGCCGCAACGGGAGGTAATGCTCGCGGACGTGGCAATAATGCTGACTATGCTCTAGTTGCAGGCAGCGTTACAATTCCGGCAGGGCAACTTACAGCTACTGTTGATATGCAGATAAACGATGACTCTTCACATGAGGGTAATGAAACCGTAGTTATTACTTTAAGCAATCCTGTTAATGCTACTTTAGGCGGTAATGCATCCTTTTCTTATACTATTATCGATGACGACACCTCTTTTGCTACAAGTAGTGAAAGGGGTAACGATAAAAGAAAGGATGAGAAAGACACAGATACAGACGAAACAATCGCAGTTATTCCTGCACTGCCTGTGGAAGAGCCTGTATCCGTGGAGCCTCCTGCGGAAGAGCCCGCACCAGCTACTTCAGGAGATACCGGAAAAGAAGAAGATACTGAAGAAGAGGGGTCTTCAGAACATGAAGATTCCAGCTGTAGTTATAATTCCCCGTTCTCGGGGCCCACTATAACTACCATTGAGCGTTCCTATCGCAGCGTTATTCTGCATGTAGATTTACGTGATACAGTTTGCGCTAACTACACTGTAGCTTATGGTGTTTCTGCAGAGGATGAAAACGCTATCAGTTACAATTTCACAGAAAATGATTCCAGTAAAGTTATCAAATACCAGATTGATGGATTGGCTTCTGGAACAACTTACTACTTTGCTGTAAAAGGAGAAGAAGGTGAATGGTCTAGTATTGTAGAGGCTAGTACAAAGCGGGAAACTATCTTCAGTGTCTTGGGTGAGGCTGTATCAAAAGTACTTGAGGAAACTCCCGAAGAAATTGGTGACAAAAGTGCTGAAGAAGTTTTCAAGACTTATTATATTAGGATGCAGGTACTTGTTAACGGCCAGCCGGCTGCGGGGGTTAAAGTTACTTTACACTCCAAGGTTCAAGAGGCTGTTACAGATTCCAATGGGTATGTAATTTTTGAACAGGTTGACCCCGGACAACACGAGCTACAGCTATCAACTTCCGAATTTAGCCGTACAAAAACTGTTTATATCAATGGAACATCGGAAGAAATGATGGTTACAGTTAAGCTGGATCAGAAGACTTTGTTGGGGCGCTTCTGGAAACCTGCTGTTCTTACACTAGCCACTTTAACTGTTATGCTAACTCTGTACAGAATGGTTAAAGGTAGGGCAAAATCAAAATCGCTTTATTAAACTCTTCTATTAAAAAGAAAAAGCAATGCATTTCCCGTAATGAGAAATGCTGTGGAAATAATTTGAGCTATATTTATGCTATCTATTCTCCAGCTATCCTGTCTCCAAAATTCTAAAAGAAACCTGATGATGCCGTAGCCAATGAGATATAAAGCAAGTGACTTTTCCGATTGCTTTCTGAAGTTTACAAATAAGACACAAAACAAGATCAAATTGAGGAATGATTCTGCTGCAAAAAACGGTATAGGTCCTCTGCCATAAAGCTCTTTATTAAAATAGTTGCCCCACCTGCCAATGGCTTGTCCTAATGGAAGTACCACAGCAAAAACATTTAGCCAGTCAAGAACATCTTGGGTTTTTATCTTAAGAAAAATAATAAGTGCAATACTTCCGGCAATGAAAGCTCCAAATATGCCTAAGCCTCCTTTGTGAATTTGCACAATTTGTAATGGATTCTGAATGTAATAATCCCAATAATCTACTACATGGTATAGCCTCGCGCCTACGACGCCTGCTACAATGACCCAAATCAAAGCTTGCCATATTAATTCGGTGTTAAGCTTCTTTATTCTAGCTAACTGTTCTGCGGTAAGGGTAGCAATAAGTATAGCTAGGGCTATTAGGGGTCCGTACACTTGCTAGAATAACCCTAAACTAAGGATGAGTATGCTTAAAAGTATTGCAGAATAGTAACGCAGTGTTTGGGTAGTAGGAGGTGTTTTTAATGCCCAGAACCAATCCTGTGTTTTATGTTCGAATATATGCTCTGCCATCCTGTACAGAGAGTTTGCAAATGCTGAAATAACTAGTGCTTTGAGTAGAATTGTGGTTTCTGATGAAACTACAAGCAAAGAAGCGCCTGCTAAAACTATCTGGAAGATCATACTATTTAAAGTTTTGTCTTTAATGTCATCTCTGTGGTGGTAGATATAGCTGAATACATTGCCAAAGTCTTTGTGTTTGATATAACTTCTCAAGTCTTTGGCAAAATCCGAAGTTGGTTCGAGAAAATAAGCACTAAGAAAGTAATCAAGATCTAGTACAAAAGTACCTAAGATAGTACCTGCCAGTATGAGCACAATAGTTGTAATTTCTTTTTCCACCCCTAAAGCTACCAACACAACTGAAAGAGTAAGAGTAATGAGAAAGGGTACTTTGTAGTAGCCAAAGAGCTTTTTTAGCATTAGTAAAATTGTAGATTAAAACTTAATTCTTGTCATCCCAGATCAGAGGAGTATACCTGTATAGATCCGCAGGCTAAAGCCTGCGGTTAAGGGGAGGGTCACTCCTTTACTAACCCGAGGCTTTAGCCTCGGGGGGACACTAGTGTAGAATTATAAGGTGTCAGTTGTTTCTTTCCCTTTCCTGAGTTGTGCCAGCTTCCACATGAACAACTTTCCCTTCGTTGTTGCGTTTTCAGAACGCATAACATATTCCCTTGCCACTTCCAGCAAGTTCCTGTCCACAGTTTTTGCCAGCCTAATATACAGGCTCCGTCTCTGAGGCTCACCCATTTCTTCCGCCAGCCTATTGCCATATGCCTGAAACTCATACTTATTCCTAAAGTCACCCTTTAGCTCTTTTTTATTCAAAATGTCTTTGATGGAGTTCATTTATACGCTTGTTCTTTTGCTATCTTACCAATAAAAGGTAGTTCGTACTCTTCCTTATTGTATGCTTTCCACATCATAAACACCCAGCCTGCTACTGCTGCTATTCCAACTAAAGGCACTAAAATAATACCAATAAAAACAACAGTTAACGTCGAAGCAATGCTCTGCGCGATAAGTACTGCCACCCAGTAGAAAATAGACTGCAAAGCGTGAAACCTTACAAATTTATTTTCTTTCTCCATGACGAAAACACCAATCCCTACAAGTGGAATATAGGAAAGTGCCGCTTCAATATTTGAATCAATATTATATGGCTTTTCTTGGTTAGTTTGTTGTTCCATGCTTTAATAGTATCCTCTTTTTTGAGATTTGTACAACTCCGCCACCTCATCTACCGATGTGGCGTCCTCTGGCTTTTTGTCTGTTCTATAGCCAACAAACCTGGGAAATCTTAGGGCATACTCTGCTGTATGCATAGGTGACTTAGTTATTTCATCTGCCTTTAGTATTACCATAAGCTTTGGTTGTACCCACACATCTGGTATAAGTTCTTTTTTCACTTCTACGTTTTTGGGTGCTTTAGTTAATTTCAGTTTGTCGGCTTGTTCTTTTAGCTCTACCCATTCATTATCTTTCAGGCCAGTACCTACCCTGGTAAGTGTTTTAAACTTATTTTCTTTACCATCGTATACGCTTGCCAAAAACCCGCCAATGCCAAAACCTGACCGGGCCCCTTTTCCGTAGTAGTAACCTAGAATCACACAGTCAAAGTCATCACTAACTAGTTCAGTAGCGCCCTTTTTGAGTTTTATCCAGGCGTATGATCTTGCCCCTGCCTGGTAAGTAGATTTGGGGTTTTTAATTACCAACCCTTCCAGGTTTTTAGTTTTAGCCTTGTCAAAGAAGTCTTTAAGTTCTTCTGCAGTTTCGCATATTTTATAGTCACTTAGTTTTAGAGTGTTTCCTACCTCAATTACCGTTTCGAGAAGCTGCCTTCTTTGGGTAAGCGTCATATCCATAGTACATTTCCCGTTATGGTAAAGGATGTCAAAAACGTAGTATCTAAGAGGGAACTCTTTGGCAATTTCTTTTACATCATACTTTCTTTTGCGCTTAATACTTTCCTGGAAGGTTAAGAACTTGCCGGTATCTGCCTCGTAGGCAATAGCTTCGCCGTCCAAGATCACAGAATCTGCATTTATTTGTTTATTCGCAGCGGTAATAATTTCTGGAAATTGGTGCGTAGTTTCTTCTAAGTTTCTGGTAAATGTCTTTATAAAAACACCTTCGGCTTCATCAAATAATCCTTGCGCTTCTTTAGGGAGTTTTTTTGCTCTATCTAGATGTAGCTGAACTCTAGTGCCATCAAGTTTGTACTCAGCCCACGCTTTTCCGCCCATTTTTTCAATAATTTCTTGGATGTCAGGTAAGCGCTGAGGTTTCTGTGACAATATTGGCACTCCGGGTTCCACCTGTATATCTTCTATGTTATCAATGCCTCCTTCTTTGATTTTCTTGGCAATAATCCCTATATCCGGGTGCATATTGTAGTGCGCTTCAATTTTCTGTTTATAAGATTTATCGTTATTAAGTAGTACTGAAAGGGCATCTATAATGGTAAGTTCAGTGAAGCCAAGCCGCGTGGTACCTAAGACTATTCGCACAATATATTTTGCCGAAAGTTGATTTACCTTGCTTAGTAATTCTGCAGTTTTGTTTACTTTTGTATCTTGCGATCCTGTCCCTTGAGCTTGTGCGATAGAAAGCAGCTTGTTGTGAATTTCAAGTATTGTTAAGTCTTGAGGTGGTGTTTCCGGTGCTAGCTTTAGGGCTACATCTCCAAGGTCCCCAGTTTGACCATATATTTTTTCAACTCTTTGCTCTTTTTTTGCATAAGCCTGGCTTAGTATGCGGATCATCATTTTGTCGGCAATATTAAAGGTTTCTTTTCTAAAGGGTGCGTCTAGGTAGCCTAGGGTGAGGTATAGAGCTTTGTCGGTTTCTTCTGGGGAGAGTTCCGCTAGGAGTTTGGCTAAGATGTCCGTAATTTCCAATCTTTTGGAGGTTTGTTCGAGTTGTTGCAGGTAGTTGGCGAGTCTTGAGAATTGCATATGTGCATTATACCCGCCTTCGCCCTTAGGGGCTACGGCGGGCTGGCCTTAATGGAAGGTCGGACCTTTCTATGTAACGTTATGTAATGTTTTGAGGGCAAGGTGCTTCTAAATCTGCGGGAAATATGCGAGAATTATCTAAATGTACATTCCCGAATATGCCATAACTGGAGGAATACTCAAGAATATAGCTTCCAGCGAATACGCCAAAGCTATTATTGATAACACCACAATCTTACCCATGTGGGAAAAGCAGTTGGTGAAAGAAGCTTCCGTTTTATTGTTGGGAAGCCAGTTAAAAGACCTAGGTGCAACACTAGATGACAAAACTATCAAAAAAGCCCTTGACGATTTGGCGCAGCCTTCTGCCAGCAAAGAAATTCTTAGTCTTATTAATGCCTTGGAGTTGGTAAACCTAATAAGTACTGCTTCTGATATTGAGGAAGAAGACATAAAGCAGTTATATAAAACCCTTACAGGTAACCCGCCTGTTTATAGGAGTAGATACGTAGAAGGCAAGGTGATTCCGGAGGAAATCCTGGCAGAGATTGGTGAGCTTACAGACTGGTACACCAGCCTAGATGCTAAAGATACCCATCCGCTTATAAAAGCTGGCATTTTAAAGGCAACCTTAGAAAAAATAGCGCCGTTTGATGCAGCCAACAGTGTGGTAGCAAATTTTGTTAGTTTAATTTCTGTAAAGATAGATAAATATGATTTCAAAGGGTTTATATGTGTGGAAAATTACTATCAGCGGTATTTGGCGGATTATACGAAGTCTTTAGTTACTGTTGATGACGATTTAACTGCCTGGCTTGAGTTTTTTGTACGGGCTGTTGCTAGTGAAGCGGTTAATCTAAAAGAGAAGGTTCTATTACTATCACGTGATACTAAAATTGCTAAAGCTAGTGGGAAGGTTGATATATCAGACAGGCAAGCAAGGATTATTGAGTATTTGCAGGATTATGGCCTTTTGCAAAATAAGCAGTTTGCTACTATCTTTCCGGATATTTCGGAAGACTCGGTGCTTCGGGATTTGAAGGATCTTATGGAAAAGGGTGTGGTGGTTAAGCGAGGCAAAACCAAGAATTCTAGGTATGAGCTGAGGTAAGTGAAAGGAAGGCCTGTCTGCCGTAGGAAGGTTGGACCTTTCCACGCTTTTTTGTTGATTTACTGTTTTACTCCAGTGTTGTTGCAACAGCGTTTTGCCCAAGAAAGGTCGGACCCTGCTTATAGCTTTATCCTAGAGTGTGTTATAGTAGCCACAACAGAAGAGAGATGATCTTAGAAAGGCAGCCGTCATAGACGAAATACTGGCTGCATCTTGTGTGGAAGTTCGTCCAGTGGTTGGCGCGCTTAGTGACTTCTCACCAGGAATAACATGTTTTGATATACTTCACTCCAGGTCATTTTAGGGGAACGTTAATTCAGCTGCACTTGTTGATAATCATATAAAGCATCTATAGGATTTGTACTCGTAATAACCGTCTGCTGCTTATCTAAAACAGTCAGCACGGCTTCTTTGTGCGCTTCGTCAAATTCCGAAAAAACATCATCTAGCAGTAAAATCGGCCTTTCATTGGTTTGATTCTCTATGAAGTCTATTTCCCCAAGTTTTAGTGCTAAAATAGCAGTACGTTGCTGCCCGCGTGAACCAAATTCCGCTAAGTTTTTATCCTCAAGCAAAAACAAAAAGTCATCTCTATGCGGACCAACCAAAGTTCTTTTTGCCCAAATCTCTTTTTGCCTGATACTTGTAATTCTGTCTTTGGATATTGCACTTTGCGCATAACACAGCTGTAGTTCCATACTGGGGTCAATTTCATGCACTTTGGTTGTTAATGTTTCTTGCATAAACGTAAAAAGGTTAGTGCGATGCTCTTGAATAGTTATTCCAAGAGCTACAACTTTGGCATCCCAGAATTCCAGCTGATCCAGGCCTCTACCTGTCTCATTAATAGTTTCCAGTAGTTTATTTCTTTGCCTAACAGCCTTAGTATAATCATGTAGCGCCCGTTTGTAGTCAACACTTACCTGGCTTAACACGCTATCTAGATATTTTCTTCTGTGGCTAGGGGAGGCGGTTATAAGCTCTATGTTTTCAGGTGAAAACAAAACACTTTTTAGCGCACTTGCAAAGCCGTAAAGCGTTTTGGCTACGCCGTTTACTTTGACCTTTTTTATAGACGCATTGTCAAATCTTGGATTAGTCATAATAACAAATTCCAGTTTGGTTTCGTTCACTAAAGCTTCTATTCTGGCAAAATTTGTTTCGTGACTGATGATGTCTTTATCATACTTGCCGCGAAACGGTTTGGTTGTGGAAAGAAGATGGATAGCTTCCAGAATATTTGTCTTGCCGCTACCGTTTGGCCCTGTGATAAGAGTAGTGTTTTCCATAAAGTTCAGCTTCAGTTTCTGATGATTTCTATAGTTGGTTAGTTCCAGGGATTCAAGTTTCATTGGCACTTAGGGCAAAAATAAGTTCCTCTGCCGTTTACTTTTTCGTAAACTACTTCGCCGTTACAAATAGCGCAAATTCTTTTGCCATAGACTCTAAAATAATGCTGGTGTTTACCGTGTCTCCCAAAGGGGTCGACGTACATCTTATCTGACAAAGTTGAACCTCTGTGCTCAATACTTTCGGTAAGAATAGCGCGCAACGCAGCTAGTAATTTCGTTGCAGCTTTTAAAGTTAATTCTTTGGTTGAAGTTTTTGGGTTTATTCCCGCCATAAATAAAGCATCTGTAGCATAAATATTGCCTACGCCTGCGATTACACTTTGATCTAGCAAAATATTTTTGATAGTAGTTTTTTTTGTCTGTAGTGATTTCAGGAAGTGTTCAGGTGTTAGGGTTTTATCTAGGGGCTCCGGCCCGTACTTGGCCGTAAGTGCTTGGAATTCTTTTTCTGTTAATAGTTCTACTTTTCCAAACATGCGCGTATCTAGATAGTTTAAGTCTATTTTTTTATCGTTCTTAGTTATGGTGAAAACAACTCGTGTATGAGTAGGTTTTGGTTCCCCCGTTTTTTGGAATAAGATTTGGCCGGTCATGGCTAGGTGAATTACTAAGTAGTTGTTGCTATCCAGATTGAAAACGATATTTTTGGCTACTCTTTGTATCTGGGTAATGATAGTTCCTTCTAGTTCTTGTCTAAAGGTTTCTCGTGACGGGAAAACTTGAAAAGGCCCTAGCGTTTCAACTTTTTTGATCTTGTATCCTGCTATTTTTTCATTGAGAACAGTTACTATTGTCTGGACCTCTGGTAACTCGGGCATGTTCCTCCCATTTTTCTTCTACGAATTTGCTAAATTCCTGCTGAAACCCTTCTTTACTATACTGTTGAGCGTGCACCCGTATCGCCTCAGCATTATACTTGTTAGCTCTAATGTTGGCATCGAAGTTTTTAATGGCTTTAATTAAACATTCTTCTGTAAGAGTGTCGAAGAATTCTCCATGCTTACCTTCTTCAATTGTTTCTAGAGGTCCTCCAGACCTATGTGCCAGTACCGGTTTGCCATGAGCCATCGCTTCTATTGGCACTATGCCAAAATCCTCGTCTTCTACCGGGAAGATAAACCCGTGAGAATTTGCTAAAAGTTCATGCTTCTCACTCTCACTTACTTTTCCCGTAAAGGTAATGTTGTTTTGTGCTATTGATCTAAGCTTTTTTTCTTCCCTGCCCGTTCCAACAATCACTAAAGGTAAGCCCAGACAGTTAAATGCTGAAATCAACAGGTCTGTGTTTTTATAGGCAGCTAATCTCCCTACAGTTATGTAATAAGGTTTTTGCAGGGGGTTTTTTGTGGTGGGTGCTTTAAAGTTTGATTCTACCGGAGGATAAATCACGGTAGCATCCCGCGCGTAGTATTTTTTAATACGTCTTTGAATTTCAAACGAATTCGCCACCAGATAATCCGGCCGTTGGGCGGCGTTATAGTCCCATATTCTTAGAAAGTGATCTATTACTGTAATAGCAGGTTTGTAATACCACTTAAACCGCTGCGGGTTTTCCACTGAGTAGCCATATAGAAATCTTGGTGGTGTGTGAATGTAGCTAATATGAAGTTGGGAGGGGGTGGTAAGCACGCCTTTAGGCCAGGCAGTTCCATCGGAAATAATCAGGTCATAGTCTCGCAGATCAAAATGTTCAAATACATAGGGCATTAGAAAGGTTAAGTGTTTTGGAAACTTTCTGATCAATGAATTATCACCTGCAATAACTTTTCTTTGCTGTAAAGCCTTAGATAAGCTTTTTGGATTATATATGCCTGTATAGATAGGTGCTTCCGGAAATAATTCAGCCACAGCCTCCAAAGTTTTTTCCGCGCCGCCATACTGCACAAGGTAGTCATGTACTAGTGCAACTTTTGGTTTTTCCATGGGCTTATTATACAAGACCCTTGATTAATTTTCGGTTTTACTTCACAATGGATTTATGCCCAATAAGAAATCTGCCATCGTGGTTCTTTTTGTCCTTTTTTTACTTATTGCCGCCTACTTTGGCTACACTATGTTTCCCAATTCCAACATTAAAGGTGCAACATCTATCATGGCTAAAAATTTAAAGCCCGGGTTTGGTGTAGAAGTAGCATCTATCCAGGGAACTTGGGATTTAAATATTTATTTGTGTGAAGAGAAAGATGTGTGCACTGCAGCTGTAGATTCAGGATACAGATGGAAGACCATTGGTGGGGGTACTACAGAAGGCAAGGGTGTAGTTGCCGAAGCTGCTGATGTCTGGAAAAACTATAATTATGTGAAAGTTTTCGTAGCACCCGGGACCGGGTCACCTGTAAGAGAGTTTGATTTAAAATTAAATACTACCTCTATTGCGGTTGAGAAGTTAACGTTTGGAGAAGATTATAAGTATAACGCGCTCGTGTTTCCTGTAGAGCAGCTATTTCTAGACTTTTATAACTTAGCTACTTTCACCGATCACCCCTGAAGCTTATATTGCAGTACAATAAAGGTCACATATAAAACAAAGAGTATAACGCCTTCTTTTCTATCCAGTCTTTGTTTACTTTTGGAAAAGTTCAGAAATAATAGTAACGCCACTATTAAGAACAAAATTGTGGAAGCGCCAAAGTCTGTCCCTTTTAGGATTATAGGTCTAATCATGGAAGTAATTCCCAGCACAAATGTGGAGTTTACCACTACACTTCCAATCACATTTCCTAAGACTTCATCTTGCTGGTCTCTTTTTATAGTTCCAATAGCATATGCAAGTTCTGGTAGTGATGTGCCAAACGCTGTGAGTGTTAACCCTACAAACCCGATTTCCCAGCCAAGTGAGCCACTTATGCGCAAAGCAGATTTCACAATACCCTCGCTGGCGCCTAGCAGTAGTACTAAAGATACAAGAAACAAGAAGCCTTCCTTCACCAAATTGGTATGGTCAAACGTTTTTAAAAGCTTTTCCAGGCCTCTGCTTCTTCTGATGACTGTAAAGGTGTATACAAGGTAAGATCCTAACAGAATTATGCCGTCTACTCTGGAAATTTTTCCATCGATGGCTAGAAATATTGGCAAAAAGGCAAAGAGAATAGAGTAATAGACGTCTTTAGAATTTATTACAAATCTGGTGGAAATTGTTGTACCTAATAGGAGAGGTGCCGCAAGGATAAGGGTTATCAAGTTAATATTTGCACCTACTGCGTCACCATAGGCTAGTAGCGTTTTATCATTTATGGCGGATGTTATGCCTACTACTGTTTCTGGAAGGGAAGTGGCTATAGCAACTAGTAAGAAACTGATAGTGAATTCTGAAATGCCTAAGTGTTTAGCTAGTTTTGTTGAAGAGCCGATAAACAGTGTAACAGCTTTGATAAGTACAAAAGCTGAAATAAAGATTATAGCCACATATAGTAGAGGTGACATGATTTTATGATAGCATAAGATAATGTATAAACTCCTAGAAAGCCTGGATTTAGAAAATGGGCTGACCTCTCAGGAGGCGGACCGTAGACTTAAGGAGCAAGGGCCCAATGCGTTGCCTGAATCTCCACCCCCAAGTAATTTAGCAATATTCATTGCCCAGCTTAAAGGCCCACTTGTGTATGTGTTATTGGTTGCCGGTGGGATAACTTTAGCTTTACGTGAACTTACAGATAGTATCATTATTTTCCTGGCCGTATTTATTAATACTGGATTGGGTTATTTCCAGGAACGTAAAGCAGGTAAAGCCTTAGAGGCATTAAAAAAGCTTTTACATCCACACGTTCGAGTTATTAGAGACGGTGAGATTAAAACTATCGAAGTGGCAACGTTAGTTGTAGGCGATATTGTTTTGCTTCATCAAGGAGATAAAGTTCCCGCCGATGGAATTATTGTTGAGGCTACTCGGTTTTTTACTTCGGAAGCTATTCTTACCGGTGAATCTGTACCGGTAGAAAAAAAGCAGGAAGATAAAGTATTTATGGGTACGGTTGTTACAGCCGGATCTGCCAAGGTAGCTATTTTGTCTACAGGGGCTGATACGGAAATGGGTAAAATAGCCAAAAGTGTCTCGGAAATTAGCGAAGATACCCCGTTAAGAGAACAATTGAAGAAGTTTAGTAAACAACTTTCTGTATTAGTACTTGGCTTAACAATTTTTGTGTTTGTAGTGGGACTTTTGCTGGGTGAGAATCCTACCGATATTTTTACCACTTCGGTAGCACTCGCTGTGTCCGCAATTCCCGAAGGCCTGTTAGTTGCCTTAACTGTTGTTTTGGCTATTGGTATGCAGCGTATTCTAGCCAGAAAAGGTTTAGTCAGGAATTTGGTGTCTGCCGAAACTCTGGGTGGCGTAACTACTATTTGTGTAGATAAAACAGGAACTCTTACAGAAGGCAAAATGCAAGTAGTAAATGCCATTGGTGATGAAATAGAACTTGCGCTTCAGGCTCTTGTGGCAAACGATATGGATGATCCGGTAGTTGTGGCCGCCTGGGAATGGGGTAATGGAAAAATTCAAGACGTTAAAGACTTAAAAAAGCGGCACAACAGATTGGATAGTTTGCCCTTTTCCTCTGCCGTACAATTTTTTGCCTGTCTTACAAATTGGAGTAAGGAAAACAATATGTTGTTTGTAAACGGTGCCCCCGAAGTGCTTATGGAATATGCCAGATTATCGGAAGATGAGAAGGTTAACTTGAAAAGGCGTATCGAAGAACTTTCTATGGAAGGTAAGCGTATTATCGGTATGGCAAGAAAAATAGTGCCGTTTAGCAAGAAGAACTTGGAAATTCATGATGTTAAATCTGATCTGGAATGGGTGGGCTTACTTGCGTTTACTGACCCTGTCAGGCCAGACGTTAAAGATGCCTTAAGAAGAACGAGGGATGCGGGTATTGGGTTAATGGTTATTACAGGCGATTATGCAAATACCGCGCTTGCGGTGTTACATCAACTGGAAATTGCCGTAGAGCCCACGGATATTATTTTGGGTACGGATCTGGAAAAACTGTCAGATGAAGAATTAGGCCAGAGAGTAAAATCCGGAAGTGTGATGCTTTTCGCACGCACTAAGCCGGACCAGAAACTAAAGATAGTTAATTTGCTGAAAAATAATGGGGAAGTGGTGGCGATGATGGGTGATGGTGTTAATGACGCGCCTGCGCTTTCTCAAGCAGACATCGGTATTGTGGTGAATGAAGCTTCTGATGTAGCTAAAGAATCTGCAGACTTAATTTTGTTGGATTCCAGTTTTTCTACCATTGTTTCAGCTGTAGAAGAGGGTAGAGGGATTTTTGATAACATTCGCAAGGTAGTGCTTTACTTAATGAGTGATGCTTTTGTGGAAATTTTTGTGGTTGTAACTTCTTTGGTTTTACGGTTACCCTTACCCCTAACTGCTGCTCAGATTTTGTGGGTTAATCTGGTTTCAGATGGATTTCCCGGGCTTGCCCTTACTATAGATCCCAAGGCCTCCGGTATTATGCAGCGACGCCCCCGTTCTCCAGAAGAAAATCTGATTTCTCTGTGGATGAAAAAGTTAATTGCTATTGTTTCTATTTCTGGTGGTATTTTTGCGTTTGCTCTTTTTGTCATTTCCTACTATGCCTCAGGCAAAGACGCCATACTTGCCCGATCCGTTGCGTTTGCTACCGTAGGTTTTAATTCCCTAATTTACGTATTTTCTGTGCGGACTTTGCAGGACCCATTTTGGAAAGAAAAAATATTTGCCAATAGATGGTTGGTATTTGCGGTACTTATAGGTATTGTTATGCAAGTTTTACCCTTTGCAGCCCCGCCGTTCAGAAACTTCTTTGAAGTTGTTTCACCCGGCAATTATTGGTTCTTAGTTGTTTTGGGCTCGGTGCTACTGTTTTTAGTAGTAGAGTTTATGAAGTGGAACTTTAGGCACCACTTAGTAAGACATGGAAATACTAGATAAGAATTCAGCACTTTGGGATTATTTGTCTGATGATTTACGCGGACTAATTACCGATGGTGAACACTTGCTTTCTAGTGTCTCAGATAGCCGGACAGTTTCAGATTATTCTTATTTGGTTTTTCCTTTTTCCAAAGCGTACGAAGGGTTTTTAAAGCGGTTTTTTCTGGATTTGGATTTGATTAGGGAAGATGAGTATTATGGTGATGCATTAAGAATAGGTAGGGTGTTGAACCCAATGTTTATGCGCAAGAAGTTTTCTGTTTACAAGAGGCTTAAGGGCATACCCGGGGCTAAGGATGTGGCAGAGGAGCTTTGGGCTATCTGGAAGCGTGGACGCAATCTGGTATTCCATTATTTCCCTCATAATTTTAGACGGCTTTCTTATGAAGAAGCTTTGGATATTATTAAATGTCTTGTAAATGCGATGCAAAGTGCCGTTTCCCGCTGCGAGTTATAGCTGATGGCCATTCCTGCTATAATTCCCCCGTGGAAAAAACAAACATTAGCAACAAAAAAATAGCTGTGGGTGTAAGCGGAGGTGTAGATTCTGCCGTTTCTGCATATCTTCTTAAAGAACAAGGCTATGACATCACAGGTGTCTATATGCAATGTTGGGAAGCAAGAGCAGATGGCTGCAAAGCCGACGAAGAGCGCAAAGACGCTGTGGAAGTATGTGCTCATCTTGGCATTAAATTTGTTTATTTAGACTTTATTGAGCAATACAAAACCAAAGTAATAGAATACTTTTATAAAGAGTATGCTTCCGGTCGTACCCCTAACCCCGATATCATGTGCAATAAAGAGATAAAGTTCGGTTTATTTTTAGATTGGGCTATGAACAATGGTTTCAATGCTATTGCTACCGGCCATTATGCTCGAGTAACTGAGAAAGATGGTAAATTTCACTTATTTAAAGGAATAGATAGCTCTAAAGACCAGTCTTATTTTTTATACCCACTCAACCAGGCACAACTTTCTAAAGCAATCTTTCCCGTTGGTGCCATGTATAAGGAAGAAGTGCGTGAGCTTGGCAAAGAAGCAGGTTTGCACAACTTTGATAAACCGGATAGTGTGGGGATTTGTTTTATAGGAGAAGTTGACATTAAGGAATTTCTAAAGAAAAAGCTGGAAGTAAAAGAGGGGGATGTTCTGGATGTAGAAGGTAATGTAATAGGTAAGCATGAAGGAGTATGGTTTTATACTATTGGCCAGCGGCATGGGTTTAAGCTTGATATTTATACTGGGCTGCCTATGTATGTGGTTGGCAAAAATGTTGAACGCAACCAGCTTTTTGTTGGCCCTACTAAGGAAGTTTTAAGGAATGAGTTTTTGGTAGAGGATTTACACTGGATAGCAAATGTTCCTGAATTACCCCTCACATGTGGTGTGCGAATAAGGCACTTGGGTGAAATTTATGCTGCTGTGCTTGATGAAACAAATAAAGTAGCACTAGCCGATCCTGTTTTTGGTGTGGCTCCGGGTCAAAGCGCTGTTTTTTATCTAGGTGACGAGTGTTTGGGTGGTGGAATTATTGCAGGTTAAATTCTGAATTAACTATTTTTAAAGTTTTTTTAAACACGCCTTGTGTATCTGTTCTAACTATAATTGTTTTTACTGACTCGATGTTTTCTGCTGTATCCATTGCCCTATAAGAAAGTGTGTATTTACCCTCTTTTTCTAGTGTGACCGGCTGGGTATATGTGTGCCACACTTCATTTTCCGTTGCAAAGAAAATTGTGTCTGTGGGGTCACTAGTTGCCAAGCTAAGGACTGGGTAGGTTGTAAACCAGCCTTTTTCAGTTGCCCCTTCAAGAGTATGTGTTGTTTCAGGTGGGGTGACAAGTTTTTTACCAAACACTGCAAATTTGCTGAAGTGGGTTGTTTGTGCCCTTACCGTTGAGGCTGCCTCGTCTAGAATAGTAGGTAGTTCTTCCCAGGTGTTGGTTGTTTCGCTGAAGAAGTTTATTTTAAGTGTATCTCTAACAAACTTATCAATTATTTCTGCTGGCAGCGCTATTTCCAAAGTGGCTGCCTTGGCAAGTGTGTCTTTTGTTTTGCCTAGATAATCTACTAGATTAATTACAAACGAAGTATTAAATACATATGCCAAATTATTCTGGTACTTATAAAGTATGGGCATAATATAAGGCTTTATTATTACTGTTAAGCTTTCATCTGTCTGTATAGTTACTTTTTTATTTTGGAATTCCACAGTCTTGATTGTGCTATTAATGTAATCTCTGATTTCTTGTGGATATACTTTCCATAAATAAATGCTCTTTGCTCCGGTGTGTGTGCCTAAGCTATCTGTCCAGGTGTGCCCCCACCATGGATCTGCAAGGGCAGAGCCTTGCCAACCAAACGGGTCTACTCTGCCGTCTGGGTCTTGATCTTTAATAACAGCAAAATGAAGGTGTGGGCCTGTAGTATTTCCTGTCATGCCCACAACGCCAATCTGCTCACCTTCATTCACCCATAGTGGTATGCTGCTGGTAGTTACTAAGCCTTCGTTTTGAAAGTGCATATATATAGTTTCGTAACCGCTGGGGTGTTTTATTCTAATGGAGTGCCCACATCCGCCGCATGTGAAGTATTCTGCCCATCCGGAAGCAGCCGCCGTAATAGGGGTGCCGTAGGGAAGCCAGAAGTCTGTGCCGTCGTGCGAACTGTAATACAGATAGGGTTCCTTATCTTCATTTCCCAGATAATTTAGTGTTGTTTCTTTATATATAGATGGTTCAGGGTATCTCCAATAACCCAGTAAGGGATATTGGTGGTCAAAGTAGGCGGTTATTCTGGTTATAAGCTCGTTTTCGTCTTGGTACTGCCAGGGGATAGCCAATAAGGGTTTTGTTTCCACAAAGCTGGGAATGTCACTGGCGTAGACTCCATTATACTGGTCAATAGCCAAGATCTTTTCTTGTTCACCATGAAATGCTGCCATATCCATAACAAATCTTTCGGTTGATACGCCTGTATATTGCCAGCTATTTCCGTAGTCTGTTGACACCAAAATCTCGTAACTAATTGAATTACCGATTTGTCTGGCCGCAAAGAATTTGTTGTTAAGCGCTGCAACCTGTCGTACATATTGATCTTTTAATGATTCAAGTATGTGCCATGTTGCTCCATAATCAGTAGATATATAAATACCTAAGTTTCGAGTTGAACCCATTAATATGTTGTTATATCCTGCAAAGCTATCTACCGTTATGCCGTTTAGGTGTTCCAGTTTTTGCCACGCGTGTCCATTGTCTACTGATCTGTATGTGCTAGTGAGTAAGCCAACAAAAACAGTTCCTTCATGCGCTGCTAGTGAGTAAACTTGACCCGGTATTTGTACTTCCCAGGTTGTACCTTTATCTCTAGACAGCCATAAGCCGCCACTGCCTCCGTAATAAAGAACTCCTTTGTAGGCAAGTATTTTTTTGGCTGAAGTAGGTCTGCCAATATATGTCCACGTAACTCCATGATCATCGGAATAATAAGCCCCGCTTGCTTTTGTTCCTGCGCTGTAGTAGGAAACGGCATAGATAGTGCCGTTTTCATAACTAATGTCTGTTACGCCTATGTCTGAGAAGTTAAGTTTTTCCCAAGTAGCTCCTAAGTCTCTTGTGAGATAAATGCTGTTGTAGGGTCTAGGTGTCATCCAGAAGGCTCCGTTATTTTCTCCAACCAATATACCAAAAGGTGTGGGCTCTATACTTGATAGATGCATTATATTTAGTATGTTTTCGTAAACAGGTTCTTGAGCAAACGTTTTAGGAGATATAATTATAACAAGGCATAGTGCAATGAGCATTGGTATATACTTCATGCCGGAACTTTAAACGGTATTTAGGCAGAAGGCAAGGGGGCATATTCTAGTTTAGCTAGAATATGTTATTATTCCAACGTGTCGGACATGTTAACCAGACTTCAATTGAAAAACCCTTACCTCAAAAAGGCGGAACTAGCCGGAATTTTGTATTTAATAAAGGAAAATCCGGGTATTAGCAGTTCTGAGCTAATTAGAGCCACGGGCTTGCCAAAAGAGACTTTGCGCAGTTTTAAAGTTTCTGTTGCCAATTTTTTAGAAAGCCCGACCGGTGATGCAATAACCTTCAAGCCTGATGGCTTACCTAAAGATTTAGATCTAAAGCCCTACAAATGGACATTATTAGAATATCAGGATTTTGATTTAGAACAAAAGCTTAGCACCATTCGGAAGAAGTATAAATTAGAACCAAAGAGAGAGTATGACCAGTTTTTTGCTACAATTAAAACTTCTGTGTCTAAAGCTAAAGTTTTAATGGACAAGGGTATGGTGGAAGACAAGGCTATTGCTCTTATCGGAGATGATGATTTAGTTTCAATTACTCTCGCGTTAATGACAGACAAGTTTGGTTCCATAACAGTCTTTGACATAGATGATGACATCTTAAGCTCCGTAACAAAGATATGCTCTGATTTGGGTATTAAGAATGTTCAAACTGTTAAGTACGATGCCAGAGAAAATATTTCCGAAAACTATACTGCCAGGTTTGATGTAGTAATGACTGATCCGCCTTATACTAGATCTGGTATTGATCTCTTTGTACGCAGAAGTTTGGAGCTTTTGGGGGAGGGTTATAACAAATACTTATTTTTATGCTTTGGTAATAGCTTTAAATCTCCGGAAAAGACTTTAAAAATTCAAGAAGTAATCAATGATTATAATTTTCTGGTAGAAGACAGAATTGATAAGTTTAATAGATACTTTGGAGCAGAATCTATTGGCAGTGCGAGTTCTTTATATATATTAAAAGTAACTCCACAGACTTACATTCCTGAAAAGCCTGTTAGTACTACTATTTACACATACGAGAAAGATGTGGAAGACACATTCCCTTATGTTGATCACTATGTGTTCAAAGTCAGAAATGTTCCTTCAAGAGTTGTAGAGTCTAAAAAAATGCTGACTAAAGTTTTTGGAGATTTTTGTAAGCTGCACAAGCTTTCGGTTGTGGACACAAAGATAACGAAATTTAAGGGTAAGGGGCTTACTCTAACCTACGTTTTATCCCAATCTAACCTTACAGTACACACTTGGCCGGAATATAATGCTTTACATATTGTGCTTGTCACCTGTCTTCCCATACAGAATAAGACGTTAATGCCAAAAACATTAGGGAAGTTACTAAAGACGGATAGCATTGAAACTGTAAGCGTAGAATAGGTTGACTTCTGGAAGTATTATTGTTAAATTAACCGATGCAAAGCTCTGCACTTTGACAAACTGGAAGTGAAAAGAATGTTTTTTATGAGAATTTGATCCCTGCCTGCGCAGGCAGGCTGGTTCAATTGAACCAGTTATGCCGTGCTTTATAGCACTGTGCAGTTGGGATATTAGTTTTCATAATTATGAGAATTTGATCCTGGTTCAGGATGAATGCTAGCGGCGTGCCTAAAGTATGCAAGTCGAACCCGCCTTTGGCGGGTGGCGAACGGCTGAGTAATACATAGGAATCTACCCCTAACTTGGGGATAACTTGGGGAAACCCTTGATAATACCCAATGGTGAGGCAACTCTAAAGGTCTCCCCGCTTAGCGGGGTTTCTGGTTAGGGATGAGCCTATGGTCTATCAGCTAGTTGGTGGGGTAATGGCCCACCAAGGCAATGACGGATACCCGGTCTGAGAGGATGTACGGGCAGAGGGGCACTGAGACACGGGCCTCACTCCTACGGGAGGCAGCAATTGGGAATCTTGCGCAATGGGCGAAAGCCTGACGCAGCGACGCAGCGTGCGGGATGAAGGCCTTCGGGTCGTAAACCGCTTTCAGCAGG